>NZ_JBHTJL010000001.1:0-12773 GCF_042675765.1 Winogradskyella litorisediminis
TTTCTATTCGGTTTGTATTTGCTAATTTAGTTGCTCAAACACGCAACGAAATCATACACAAAACCGTTACCTGCAAGCGAATCCAACCGCACAGTCAAGCACATTTTATTTTGCTCGTGCCTCACAAAATAAAAAAAGCTTGCCTTTTCCCAACGCTTAATCTGAATAAAAAAACAAAATTAAATTAGGAATTATAAAATATGTCCGTAAATTTGTCCGTGTACGTAAAAACGTCCGTAAATAATTATGGCAACAATTAATTTTTATTTAGACAAGCCTGACAAAAAGGGGTTTGCACCAATTCATCTTCGAATAAACTGTAACGGAAGTCAAGTTAAAGTTTCAACTGGGCAGAAAATAGAACCGAAAAAGTTCGATAAATCAAAACAGAAAGCAATTGGATTATCTGTAGAATCACACGAAATCAATCATTATTTGGATTTTTTAAGAGAACGAGCTGATGAACTTCTGCACCATTCCAACAAAAAGACTTTTATTCAGGACGAAGTTAAAAGCGTTTTAAATGAACACATAGAAAATTATAAAGAAAATAGCAATGTAAATATCTTAAAAGAACAGGTTTCGCTTTACGGAAAACCATTCACTTTTGTTGATTTATTTGCAGGAGCTGGTGGTTTTAGTGAGGGATTTTTACAAGCTGAACATAATAACAAATTCTTTGATTTTGTAGTAGCTAACGATATAAACGAAAACTGCGAACTCACTCACGTTGTTCGTTACAATCATCAATTGGGTTTAGATGCTAAATTTCTCAAACAAGATATTACTGAACCAGACTTTTTAGACAATTTGTTAGAAAAAATAGATGGTCGAAAAATAGACGTTGTTTGTGGTGGTCCACCTTGTCAAAGTTTTAGCCTTGCAGGAAAAAGAAAGAAATTCGACAAAAAAGACGACTTATTTTCTCATTATTTAGAAGTCATTAAGGTTTTACAGCCGAAATATTTCATAATGGAAAATGTAAAAGGCATTTTAACAAAAGAAAGCGGTAAGATAAAAGAACTTATAATAAAAGAGATAAACTCTATTGTTGACATTAAAGAGATTCCTACACTTACATCATTTATAAAAAAGGTACGAGATGAATCAAATTCTTTTCTATTTGACAGCATTATAAAACGTGTTGAACTTGAAAAGTTACTCGAAAAAGATAAAGAAAGCGGAAAAGCTGATTTTATCAATTTTGTAGAAAATAGATTTAGAAAACTAACACCAAAAATTGCAGATTACAAAACCAGTAAAACGGACGAGAATATAAACACTATTCGTCACGGTTTTAACCTTTTAGCGCGAGCGAAAGAATGGGAAAAACTGAAACGTGATATTATAAAAGAAAAAGACTTTTGCAATATTGATAGTGATAATTTTGTAAATGCTTTTACTGATTTCCTAACAGAAATCAGTTCAGAAAATGTTATATCGAAAATTGAAAATGCTTTCAAAATTTTAAAAGTTCCAAATACTTATAAAAAAGATTGTGAAGATATCATTACTGCGTTAAAAATCTATACAACTTCTTTTGATGAGTCAATAGAGATATTAAAATCGCATTGCAATAAATTACAGAAAAAGGAATTAGAAACTATTCTTGAAAGTATTAGACTTTACAAAATAGAAAAACCTTTTGTTGCTAACGCCTCAAATTATGGTGTTCCACAAAATAGAGAAAGAGTGCTTTTCATTGGTTGTCGTAAAGACCAAAAATATATTTCTGAAATTCCTGCAACCGTTTCTGAAGAAGAAAAGGTTACCATTTTTGAAGCTTTGTATGATTTAGATTTTATTGGTAACAATCAAGAAGCTCACCGATACGAATTAGTTGATATTTCAACTCAATACAATGGAACCGCAAAGAAAATGGCTAAACTTTTAAAGAAAAGAAAAATTGATGGAAAGCCAATTTCTAAAGGTGGAAAATCTTTTGCAGAATGGTCAAGAAAAGGTAGATTAATTGAACGTTTCAAACCTCAAACAAAGCCTTTTTACGTAAGGAATACAGAAGCACTTGAAAATGGAGAAAAGTATTTCGACATACTCAATAATCACAAAACAAGTAATCAAAACGAAACTGTTGTTGAAAGACTTGGAGTTATTTTAAAAAATGGAGATTATAAAAAAGCGCAACCAGAATTAGAAAAATTAGGTCTTTCGACAAACAAGCGAAATTATAATGTTTTAAAACCAGATGAACAAAGCTCTACAATAATGACCATCGCAGATGATTATATTCATTACAATTCGCCAAGGTCTTTAACAGTTAGAGAAATGGCACGTTTACAGTCTTTTGACGACTCTTTTGTATTTCAAGGGAAACGTTCAACAGGAGGAAATAATAGAAAAACGGAAGTGCCACAATACACTTTAGTTGGTAACGCTGTTCCACCTTTATTAGCAAGAGCAGTCGCAAGTGAAATTTTAAAACATATTAAGTGAGAAAACTTACAGACGAAGAACAAGAAAAAATAAAATTACTGACCAAAAACCAAGTTTCTCTTACTTTAATTGAGCCAACCGAAACCGGATTGAATAAATCCATTATGGATGCGACTGGTTCTGTTCGTAGTTATTTGAAAAGTGAGAACATTCACGATTATGAATTGCAGAATCAAGGTACAGAAAGCAAAGTAATGATTCCAGCAATTATTCATACTGGTTTTAAGATTATAAAATCAAAAGCATCTCTATATCGTCCTTCAACTAAAAAAGGAGACCCAAGAATTTGGTTTTACGGTTTAACAAAAGTTGCTGACCCAAACGATATTATTGCAATCACATATTATAATGATAGTTTTCAAGTTTTTAACTTGACCAAATTAGATATCAAGGAATTAATTTATTCTTCAATTCTAAATCCATTTCAAGAACTAATTAATGCAATCAATACGACAGAAAATGAAGTTGCTTTTGAGCTATTAGCTCTTTTAAGAAAAATTGCGAATACTGGCCCAATTCCTTCAATGGTTAATGCTGACACTTCTGTAGGTAGGACACTTGAGACAGCTCTCGGAATTGACATTAACTCTTCAAAACAACCAGATTATAAAGGAATTGAACTTAAATCGTTTAGAAACAGCAGAACGAATCGAAAAAATCTATTCGCACAAGTTCCAGATTGGAAATTGAGTAAGTTTAAAAGTTCAGCGGAAATTCTTGACAATTTTGGCTATGAACGTGATGATGATTTTAAACTTTATTGCACAGTTTCAGCAATTACGAGAAACTCGCAAGGTTTAAATTTAAGAATTGATAGCGACATAAAACAACTAATTGAAAACTCTGATAAGCCAGAGGTTGGAGATTTTGTAGTCTGGACATTAGACAAACTTCATAACCGATTAAAATTAAAACATAAAGAAACATTTTGGGTAGAAGCCGAAAGTATAAGGATTGATGAACGTGAACATTTTCAATATAAGCTGGTGGAACACACAAAAAAGCCAATTACCTCACAATTTGACTTACTAATTGAACAAGGGATTATAACTCTTGACCATTTAATTAAACGTAACTCAAAAGGGAAAGTGGTTGAAAAAGGTCCGTTATTTAAAATCAAACCTAAAGGAATTGAATTACTGTTCCCACCAAGTGAAAGTTATAATTTGATGACATAGCGGAATTGCCAACGCTAAAAGCCATACACATTTCCAGTCGCACCATCCACGCTACACCAAAACTGTAAAAGAGTATGTCTTTGCCAACGCTAGCAAGTTTGCGGAAAAACGCCAGCCAGGTAACAACGTATATAAAAAATAGCGGTTCAAGTGCTTAATCCAAAGTGATTTTCATAAATTTAAAGCCAGCACTAAACCGAAAAGTTAGTGTGTAAAAACCCGCTACTTTTCATATACAAAACCGTTGGCAACAAGCTGAAAAAATGGCGTTACTGAAAAATCATTACATAAATCTAGCAATAGTAATTGCTGGAATAATTAACGCAATTGTTGGCGGAATTTTGATTTATTCATCATTTCAAGGTCATTCAAGTTTTGGAGTTATTTTAGGAGCTTTAATACCTCTTGCTGCTTTAACTTTTTATGGAGACGGTTATGGAAAATATAAAAACTTCGAGATTACAAAAGAAGTAATAAAAAAGATATTTAAACCGAGTATTAAAATTGGAATTACTCTTTTAGTATTAATGGTAATACTCGTGACTTGGATAAGTATTTCTCAAAACGAAATTTCAATTGATTTTGAATATTTATACTTTTTTGCAATCATTTTTTTAATTTTTTTGATTCCAAATTTACTTGTTCAGTTTGGCTTCTATTTATTCTTAAAAAGAAAATGCTGAAAAAGAATCGAAAACTGACTTTACTAATTCTCATTATAATTCTGACTTTTATTATCGGAATGCGATACGAATTGGATTATCGGATTTTGACTCGCAGAACGGTAAAATATTTGGCGGATTACAAACTCGGATTTTATGGCGGAAAGGACTTTCGATTTTTTGAAACGGACATTGCTTTTATTCTGACTTTAATACCAATCGGATTTAATTTCACATCTCGAAAGGTAAGTTCTCTGAAAAAAATAATCGGACTGAATCTCATCTATCTGATTTTAATTCCGACTTTTTACTATCTGTATTGTTTTCTCGAAAGTCAGTTTATTAAAATAACCATAACGAATCCGATAATGAATGACGGAATTTTGAAATATCACCAAAATAACGTGAATTATAGAATGATTTTATTTCTGACAATAATCTCGACTTTTATAAGCGGAATAATAATTAAGAAAATAACAAATGGAAAAAAGCCAGTTGCCAACAATGTATAACCGCAATTACGGCGGATTCGACTACGTCCGAATCCACTCGGAATTGCTAACGTCAGTGTTTAACCGAAAATCATTAACTTTAATCCCGTAACTGACGGTTATACGAGACCGTTGTAAATAATTATGAAATACTCATTCCTTATAATAATTTTAATGACATTCTTGAACTCTTTTAGTCAAGAATCAAAAGATTTTATAAAATCGGAACAATATTATTTAACTGAAATTGACTCACTAACTATAGAAAGGTATTGGAAAAATTTCCCATCTGAAAACTCACCTGAACCAATTTCTGTTTTTTTAAAAAACAATAACGGCGAAACTCTGTATGAAATAAAAATATCTGAATTGGAATTTTATAGTGGAACTACAATTGAGATTTTAAATATTGATAATTTGACAAATGTCGAACAAATAATACGTTTGAAATCTGGATATGATGCGTGCTGTACCAACTATTATTCGACTTATTTACTAAAAACAAAAGAAGGAAAATTAATAGAACTTCCTGAATCAGAATATCTTCATTGTGATGGACCAACACCTATAACTGAATACAGATTTCCAAATCAAAAGTTTGGAATCAAAAATCAGATTTTATTGACAAAATCGAATCTGAGTAAAAATTACATAGTTGAATCCATTGAAATTTTAAAAACGTATTCTTGGAATGGAAAAACATTTGAATTGAAAAAATAACTATTTACAACAATGTATAAATTCAATTGCGGCTGAATTTCCTACGGAAATTCATTGCAATTTTCTATCTTTCACTCTCAATCGGAAAATCGTACCGATTTTCCGCAACTGAAATTTATACGCTAACGTTGGCAGTAATTTGAGAAACAAAATGCAAACATTCAGAATTAAAGGAAAAAGATTAAAAAATTGGAAGACATTCCACTCTGAATTTAAGAAAGAAATGAACTTTCCAGATTATTATGGAGAAAATATAAATGCTTGGATTGACTGCGTTGACGAATTGACTGACGAACCAACTATTTTACAAATTGACAATGGTAAATACTTGAAAGAAAACGAACCTGAATTATTCAATGCAATTTTGGAATGTGGAGCTTTTGTAAATTATAGAAAAATAGAAGTCGGAGAAAAGCCAAATTTAATGATTGCAACTGATTATTAAATGATAAACTCTGAACTTATAGCGATAATAATAGAATTGACTATCGAAAATGAGAAATTTGAAAGTCAATTGTTTGAACAGATAGAACTATTAACAGAAAAAGAATCTGAACATACTGGTGTTGGTTTATATGTTTATCTAGAACCTGAAATTGGAATTGAAGGGCATAGATTGTCCAAATCACAACTTGAACAAATGTTTGGAGAACATAATCACGAATTAACCAAGTTCGAACTAATCAATAAAAATGAGAATGTATTAGCTGATTTGACAATTCACTTTTCTAACGGAATAATAGATTGTGTTGAAATTTGGAATAAATTAGGAGATTATCCAAAGGGAGAATTATTAACTTACGAACTCAAACGAATATAAAAAACTACTGCCAACAACGTGTATAATTCATGCTTACCTCCTGCTTCATTTAAAATTTATATATTTAAAGAACCGATTTGCCTCGACTGAAAATCCTGCGGATTCTCAATCGCACAAATCATACACAAACACGTTGTACACCATTTGAAAAAAGCATTTGTAATCATATTGACCTTTATCGGATTTTTGTCATTTGGACAAGAAATGGAATCGTATTCGATTAAACCAAGTGAATTGGATAGCGCCTATGTTCAAGCATTAAATAGCAGATTTGACCTTTTACTATCGAGCGGATGGAAATATATCGAACTGAATGAAAACGCAAAACGGATTTCCAAACTGAACGTATCTGACCGATACAAATTCTTAACCAATGAGGAACTAATTGACTTGTCAATTAAAGAAAAAAAGACAATTCGAGTTTTGCGTCTGACTCACAAAATAATCGGAATTGACACAGTTGACGTGAATTTTGGAATTGTAAATGTTACTGGAAAGCGGAAAATCCATTTCAATAATGGACTGAAATTTAAAAAAGCGGATTTTGCATTAGATTGTGGCGGAACAAATGGCTACGTACCTGATATGAGATTTGTGTTTGACCGAAAGAAAAATAATTGGGAATTAATAGATGGAAAATATAAAATCCCAACTGAATAAAAAACGGTGTACAACAATGTATAACCGCAATTACGGCGGATTCGACTACGTCCGAATCCACTCGGAATTGCTAACGTCTGTGCTTAACCGAAAATTAACGCATATTACCCCGTAACTGACGGTTATACGAGACCGTTACCTGCAAGCTGAAAAAATGAAGTGCCTAACATTAATTTTCGTCTTAACATTATGCTCTTGTTCAAACGGACAAAAGAAAACCGATATTGACGGACTTACAATAGACCCAAACATAAAAAGTCAGGTCGAAAAACATATAGAAGAAAAACCTGAATTTGAGGGATTTGGCAATTTTATGCAAGTCTACGGGAACAGTCTATATGTGGAAAGTTACGAAAATGACAGTCTTGTAATTTCAAGCACAGACTTTTCAAAAAAACTTCCATTTAAATCATTCTACTTGTGGGATAAAGATACACTTGGAATCAATGGAGCATATGGACTTTTTGGCGGAACTGGATTTTATATAAAAATAGCTGACAAGAAAGCGGAACTATTTCATATGTTGAGTTCGGATGATTTTCCAACTTATGCCTACAAAGAAAATGACAGCTTGATAATGAGATTGGAAGTTCCTTGTTCTGATACAAAAATTGTGCTATCCGAAATTCCTGACTCGACCAAAAACCAGATTATTTATGGACTTGTGGAATTTAAGAGTGATGATTTCTATTCGGCATCAGGAGTTTTTCTTGAAGGAGAAGAACCGAAAAGAAAAAAGACAAGAAATAATATGAAAATCTACTTTAAAAGTGGATTATTAAAAACAAACGAATAAAAAGCCAGCAGGTAACAATGGCTATAAGTAATTGCTTGTTCTCGCCTACTTCTGAAAATCCTCGCGGATTTTCAGCTTGGTGTGTATTTGCAAATTTAAGTGCTAAACCACGCAACTACTCATAGCCGAGACCGTTGCCCACAATTTGAGAGAAACCGAACAAATATTATTAATTCTGGATTTAGACGAAACTCTAATCCACGCAACTGAAAAGAAACTCGACATCGAATCTGATTTTCAGTATGCGGAATATTTCGTTTATAAACGTCCGAATTTAATTGAATTTCTGACAGAAATGAACGAACACTTTAAGCTTGCTGTTTGGTCATCTGCTGACGATAAATATGTAAATGATGTTGTGAATTTAATCAAACCGACTGAAATAGAATTTGAATTTGTTTGGGCAAGAAGTAGATGTACTTTAAAACGTGATTATGAATTGGATAAATATGTGCGAGAAAAAAGATTAAAAAAAATAAAGAAACAAGGTTTCCGACTTGAGAAATCTCTGATTGTAGATGATTCACCTGAAAAGACAAGAGATAATTTTGGAAACGCAATTTATGTGCAACCTTACGAAGGAAATTTAAAAGACAACGAATTAACTATTCTCTCTGAATTTCTGAAGTCTATTAAGGATTCTGAAAATGTGAGAGGAATTGAAAAAAGAGGTTGGCGGAATAAAAACTGTGGGCAACACCGTGTATAGCTCATTGCGGCTGAATTCCTAATCGGAATTCATTGCAATTTGCTATCTTTAGGTTACGGCGGAAAATCATAGCTGATTTTCCGCAACGAGCCATACACAAAACCGTTGTGCATAATTATGAAAAAACGAATTCTAATAATTTTTATACTGCTGATTTCAATGAAATCTTTCGCGTGTTCTTGCGAATGTAATTGGGATTGTAGATTCGGAGCAGTTTCTGATAATCAGGAATTCGTGGCACTTATTAAAGTCATTGAATACACGGATTATTTGGAACACGGAAATGAAAAATTTCCTTATTCGATAACGGTTGAAATAATTAAAAAATATAAAGGTTCGGAATCTCGAAAACGAATAAAAATTTGGGGAGATAACGGAATCTTATGTCGACCATATATTGAGGAGTTTAAAGTTGGAAAATATTATTTAATTGCACCATCGAAAATCGAATACGACTCGAAACCTGAACAAAAAAATGATTATGACCTATTTTCTTGCCATACCGATTATTTAGAAGTGGATTACGACAAGAAAATTGCATACGGAGAATACTCTTGGTGGCGGAAAGAAATTACGCTTGAAAAATTTGAAAGTAAACTGGAAAAATAACTATGCACAACAATGTATAACCACAATTACGGCGGATTCGACTACGTCCGAATCCACTCGGAATTGCTAACGCCAGTTCTTAACCAAAAATTAACGCATATTAACCCGTAACTGACGGTTATACGAAGTCGTTAGTAGCAATTTAAAACCGTGCGGTCGGATTTTACTCTTATCCGATAAATTCGTGCCTTTTAATTTTGATTTTTAAGCCTGCAATCACAATCACTACGTCGGATTTTTATACTCAAACGTGCAATGCAAAATCTGAAAAATTATTTCAGAGTCGGTTATCGTCCGAGAAATTAGGGCAAAGTTTTTTAAGCCACGAAAATTAAGTTACTTTGTTAAAAAACTGCAACTAACATTATATAACCGCAATTACGGCGGATTCGACTACGTCCGAATCCACTCGGAATTGCTAACGTCAGTGCTTTAACAATTTTTATTAACTTTAAATCCGTAACTGACGGTTATACGAGACCGTTATGTAACATTTACCTGAGAATGAAAAAAATTGCTCTAATTCTAATTTTCCTTTTTTTATATAAGATTAACTATTCTCAAAATTCAAATGATTATAAAATAGATAAGAACGTCAAAATCACTTTCATAAATCTTAAAATAAAATCATCAATAGTATATACAAAAAACGGAAAACAATTAATCGGAATAAGCATGAATAGGCGTAATGATAGTATTAGTTATTTATGGAAAATCTATGATAAAACTGATACTATAGGAGATTCAAAACTTAGTTTAAAAGAGTTGTACTTGAAAAATTCAATTGAAATACCAACCTCCGAATTTGATAAGATTGTATCTAAACTGAAAGAAATTAACATTGATAAAGTAAACAATAGCTCCAGTTATGGAATTATGGACGGAAAAATGTATTACTTAACATTTTCAGGAAATGGATATCAAATGTCTGCAAGTGCTCACAGCCCAGAAATTCAAACAAAAGATAGAGAATTGGAAGAATATTTAAATTTATGTAATCAAATTTGGAATTTATACAAATAATAAAAAACGTTACATAACAACGTGTATAATGCATTGCTACTTCCCTAACCTTTCTGAATAATTTAGACAAACGCCAAAGTTCTTGTTTCTTTTACTAACTTTATCCTTACCAACGCAACGTCATCATACACAAATACGTTGTACCACATTTAAACGAATCTATGAAATACATTTACATTTACTTAATTATAATACTATCATCTTGTCAAGAAAGAAATAATTCTGAATGCGATTATATTAAGAACTATTACCCAAATATATACAAAGCAGATTATGAGTATAATACAGGAAATTATGAAAAAGCGTTTGATTATTATGACAGTGCATTCAGTAACTGCAATGCATTAAACACACCACTATATTACGAAATCAGAAAGTTTGCTAGAGTAAGCGCTATGCTAAATAAAAATGATCTTGCATTAGAATTTATAAAAAAAGACATAGAAAGTGGATATACTATTACTTCGATTCTCAATGATAGTGTGTTTTATGATTTATTTAAAACTAATAATGGTAAAGAATTTCTAAGGAGTTATGATAGTTTAAGAAGTAGATATATTTCAAAGGTAGATTTAAATTTCAGAAAAGAAATGCTTGAAATTTGGAGGCTTGACCAAGAATTTAGACAAGACCCAATTAAACTTGATAGCATAGATAGTATACATGAACCTAAATTGATTGATATTTTCGAAAAAAGAGGATATCCAAACAGAAATTTAATAGGTCATCCATCAATAGATGGAAAATTTATTGATGTAAGCACTATATTAAGACATACCGACGATTCTATTAGAAAAAACTATTTTATACCAAAACTTAAGGAGTTTGTAGAAGATGGTAGTTGCCCACCAAATGATTTAGCTGTTGTTGTTGATTGGTATTATTTAAGGAGAGGAGAAAAACAAATTTATGGTATGTATCCAATAACAAAAGAAAATACAATATCTAACTTAAACCTCATTGATGAAAATAGAATTTCTATCGGATTACCAACCTTGGAGCAAATTAGAAAAAAGGATAGTTTATTTTCGCTCAATCAATAAAGAATAAAAAAAACGTGGTACAACACCGTGTATAATTAATTGCTTGGGCAAGTGCTTATTTGGAAAATTCCTTCGGAATTTTCTCTCATTCGTTTTTGTTTGCTAAATTAGTTGCTTAACCACGCAACTAACCATACACCGAACCGTTAGCCGTAATTTAAGAAATGAACGAGATAATCAACAATTTAACAAGAGACAATCATTTGCAGAAACTATTACGGAGTTTTGAAAATGCAATTGATATTCTCATAGTTAGTCCATTCATTTCAAACTCTTTTGACTTTTTCCCTTTTGAAAAATTGAAAAAAATTAAGCGGTTGACAATAATAACAACTCTCAAACCTAAAGATTTAGACCAATACTCTAAAGTTCCTTTTTTCAAACAATTATTTAAATTTTGTAATAATTCTAATATTGAACTGAATCTTTTGATTGAAAACTCATTGCACGGAAAAGTTTATATTTCAAAATATGAAAATGGAGCTTCAGAAGCTATAATAACTTCAGCAAATTTCACAAATAATGGTTTAAGGTTAAATAACGAATGGGGAACTAAAATTAGTAATCAAGAAAAAATAACCGAACTTGAAAACGGAATTTTGAGTAAAGTAATTTTGGAACCGTTAAAAGAAAAAGATATTGACCATTTTTTAGAATTGATTGCTAAAAATCCGAAAAAGGAAACCAACAATAGTCCAACAGATTTAGATTTAAGCAAACAAATAGATTTAAAAGCGAATCCGTTTTTAGTTGAAAAAAATATAAACTATTGGCTTAAACCGATTGGAGTTAGTGGAGACATAATTCCTTGGGATAGGGTATTTGATGAAATTGACAGCGATTTACATTTTTCCAAATTGAGACCAAAAGGAGTTAAAAAAAATGACATTCTCATTTGCTATGCAGTTGGACATTCAAACATTCTTTCAATCTATAAGGTCAAATCAGAAGTAAAATATACCGGAAATGAAAATGACAGATGGCCATACTATGTTACAGGAGAAAATCTAACACCTTTTTATGGACAAAATTGGAACTCTCAAAACATTACAATTACAAACCAAAAGAATGAAGTAATTAAACAAGGAAAGTTCAATGTCACACCAAGCGGAAAAAATAGTTTTGGGAGTTTAATGCGTGGTGCAGATAAATTAAGACTGACACCTGAATTTGGAGAATATATGATTGAAAAAATAGCAAAAATTGATAACGAAATAAAAACTACGGCTAACAATGGCTATAAGTAATTGCTTGTTCTCGCTTACTTCTGAAAATCCTCGCGGATTTTCAGTTTGGTGTGTACTTGCAAAGTTATGTATTAAACCACGCAACTACTCATAGCCGAAACCGTTACCTACAATTTGAAAAAACGTATCCTAATATTATTTTTAACTATACTTTCAGCTTGTAAACAAGAAAGTAAAATTGACAATTTCAATGGAATTTGGACTGAACCCGAATTGTCGGAACTGAATTCTATTGTTTCTAAATTTGACCGAATCTTAACGACTGAATACAAAACCGATTCCGAAAACAAAGCATATTTGGAATATTCCAATAACGTCCTTCAAAATCAAATCGTGCCGAATTTAAATGGAATGGAAAAAT
>NZ_JBHTJL010000002.1:0-785 GCF_042675765.1 Winogradskyella litorisediminis
CAATTAGAAGTGACACCAGCGACAGATAGCACAGAGCCAATCAATTTCGACTACACGGTAGAAGATGAGGATGGCTTAACCGATACGGGTAACGTAGACATCACGTTCACGCAGCTGCCACCAGTAGCTGACGATGACTCTGCAAATACAGGTGCGGGTGAAACAGTTAATCTTAATGCACTGGATGGTGATGATGACCCAGATGGAGACAACGCCAACTTAACAATCACAGAGATAATCGACCCAGACGGTACGGTAACACCAATAGCACCATTATCAACAGTAACGTTGAGTGATGGGACTATGGTAACATTACAAACCAATGGCACATTAGATGTAACTCCTGGCCCAGATGTAACTGAAATCAATTTCGATTATACAGTTGAAGATGAAGATGGTTTAACCGACATTGGAAATGTAGTAGTGACTGTTATATTTGACTGTGATGATATTGTTTCTGGTACAATTGATGTTTGTTCAATTTTAACTTCTGACCCTTCAAATCCAATTGGGTTATTAGATTGTGATGGCGATGGTGAAGACAATGCTACTGAGTGTACAAATAATACTAATCCTACAGACCCTTGTTCCAATAATGGAACAGGTATAGCTGATACCAGTAACCCAATCTATGCAGCAGCAGATTGCGATGGAGATGGCGAGGATAATGGCACAGAAATAGCAAACGGTACAGACCCAACAAATCCATGTGAAGGCGGAGATTTAGCTAACGTAGACTTAATGAATACGACTAGCGATTGGTATACAGCGGATTGTGATGGAGA
>NZ_JBHTJL010000003.1:0-2154 GCF_042675765.1 Winogradskyella litorisediminis
GTATCGACTTCCGTAGTATTGGTATCGTCATTAGCTACAGGCGGCTCATTACCAGAGGTAGGCGTAGGCGCTACTTCAATAGTTACCGTTGCAGTATCACAAGCAATCGGGTTACCAGCATCACACACTTCGTAAGTAAATGTATCTGTACCAGTAAACCCAGGGTTAGGCGTGTAAGTATAAGTACCATCAGGGTTAAACACTAGCGTACCATTAGTAGGCTGAGTGGTAGCTGTAAACGTTTCGGTTCCAGCAGGTCCATCAGGGTTTAAGTCATTGGTAGAGACATCACCAGACACAGGTGTATCAATAAACGTATCGTTGATATCATTGATAGCTGTGATACAATTAGCAAAAATCGTAACTTCAACTGAAGTTGTACATAAGTTAGCATCAATAACATTTACAGTGTAAACACCTGCTGATAAATCATTAAATGTCCCATTATTTTGGCTAGTACCACCATCAATATTATATGTATAAGGTACAGTTCCGTTTTGGGCTTCAACTGTTACACTTCCAGTGGCAGAGCAAACAATATCAGTTTGAGAAGTAATACTAGCAGTCAAAGCTGCAAGAGGTTCTTCAACAATAGCACTATCAGTAATAGTACATCCATTAGCATCAGTAATAGTTACAGAATAATTTCCTGCAGGAAGGTTAGTTATGTCTTCAGTGGTTGCTCCATTAGACCATAAGAAAGTATAATCTGTAGTTCCACCATTGACTGTTAAGTCTAAAGAACCTGTGTTTTCTCCATGACAAGCAACATCAGTTACAGCTATACCTGTGCTTAAAGCAGTTGGCTCATTTACAGTAGTAGAACTGACAGAATCACAACCAGTATCAATATCACTAACTGTAACAGTATATGTTCCTGCGACTAAACCTGATATAGATTGCGTAGTTTCTCCATTACTCCATGAATAAGTGAAATTTCCTAAACCACCAGTGACATTTACTGTTGCAGTTCCATTAATTCCTCCATTACAAGATACATCAGTAGAAGATGCTACAGCTGAAAGATTTCTACAGTCACCATCATTTACAGAAACAGTAGTTGTGGCAGTACAACCATTTAAATCAGTTACAGTAACCGTATAATTTCCATCACTTAAGTTAGTAGCAGTTTGTGTTGTTTGTATTGGTGTTGTATTCCAAGAATATGTGTATCCAGGTGTTCCTCCAGATGGATTTGCAGTTGCAGTACCGTCATTAGTTGTAGGTCCAGTCTCATCTGTAGATGTAGCTGTAACACTTACATTTGTGGAAGGTTCTGTAATAGTAATACTTTCTTCTACTGGAGAACAAACAGTTCCGTCAATTGTTACACTTACAGTGTAAACTCCAGCTATTTGATTATTTATTGTACTTGAGGTAACACCACTATCAATTTGTACAGGTGTTGTATCCCAAGTAAAAGTAAATGTAGCATTTGGATTTGAAATAGAACTCGCCGATACTGTTGCGTTCCCAGTGCTATCACCTTTACACAAAATATTATCTATATCACCAACAGCTATTACTGCATCACAATCGCTTACACAATTGATGACTACACTTTGTATTGCGGTACAACCATTTTGGTCAGTTACAGTAACTGAATATTGGGTACCTCCAATTATATTTCCTGATAGGTTAGTTGCAGTAGCTGTAGTTTGACCATCACTCCATAAATATGTATATGGTGCTGTACCTCCAGAAGGAGTTGCAGTAGCTGTACCGTTGGCACATCCTGCAGTTGCATTTGCATTAGTTTTTGTCAATTCAATACTTACCACCTCAGGCTGTGTGATTTGAACAGGAGTTGATAATGTTGCAGTACATCCATTAGCATCAGTAACTGTTACATTATAATTGCCAGCAGCAAGACCAGAAATATCTTCTGTATTATCTCCATTAGTCCATGCGTAAGAGTATGGTAAAGTACCTCCATTAACTGTTAAGTTAATGGATCCTGAATTATCTCCATTACATAATAAGTTTGTACCAGTAGCTTGCACAGATAGTAAATCTGTCGGTTGGTTAATAGTTACATTAGCAGTCGTAGTACAATTATTCGCATCAGTAACAGTAACAGTATAATTACCAGCAGCTAAGTTTGTAGCAGTAGCTGTAGTTTGTACCGGAGATGTATTCCAAGAATAAGTATAT
>NZ_JBHTJL010000003.1:2169-2475 GCF_042675765.1 Winogradskyella litorisediminis
AAGCTGCGAGAGCCGCTGTCGGTTGGTCAATAGTTACATTAGCAGTCGTAGTACAATTATTCGCATCAGTAACAGTAACAGTATAATTACCAGCAGCTAAGTTTGTAGCAGTAGCTGTAGTTTGTACAGGAGATGTATTCCAAGAATAAGTATATCCAGCAGTACCGCCAGTAGCTGATACGGTAGCTGAACCAGTAGCCTCACCAAAACAATCTACATCTTGCGAAGCAGAAATAGAAGCTGCGAGAGCCGCTGTCGGTTGGTCAATAGTTACATTAGCAGTCGTAGTACAATTATTCGCATCAG
>NZ_JBHTJL010000003.1:2496-2857 GCF_042675765.1 Winogradskyella litorisediminis
CAGTAGCTGATACGGTAGCCGAACCAGTAGCCTCACCAAAACAATCTACATCTTGCGAAGCAGAAATAGAAGCTGCGAGAGCCGCTGTCGGTTGGTCAATAGTTACATTAGCAGTCGTAGTACAGTTATTCGCATCCGTGACAGTAACAGTATAATTACCAGGAGCTAAGTTTGTAGCAGTAGCTGTAGTTTGTACCGGAGATGTATTCCAAGAATAAGTATATCCAGCAGTCCCACCAGTAGCTGATACAGTAGCTGAACCAGTAGCCTCACCAAAACAATCTACATCTTGCGAAGCAGAAATAGAAGCTGCGAGAGCCGCTGTCGGTTGGTCAATAGTTACATTAGCAGTCGTAGTACA
>NZ_JBHTJL010000003.1:2906-472566 GCF_042675765.1 Winogradskyella litorisediminis
TGTAGCAGTAGCTGTAGTTTGTACCGGAGATGTATTCCAAGAATAAGTATATCCAGCAGTACCACCAGTAGCTGATACGGTAGCCGAACCAGTAGCCTCACCAAAACAATTTACATCTTGCGAAGCAGAAATAGAAGCTGCGAGAGCCGCTGTTGGTTGGTTAATTGTAAAAGATTCATTAAGTATACACCCATTTGCATCTGTCACAGTAAGTAAATAAGTTCCAGCAGATAATCCAGAGATATCTTCTGTATTTTCGCCATTGGACCAAGAGAATGAATATGGAGCTGTACCGCCTTCAACTTCAATATCAATAGCACCTGTAGATTCCCCAAAACATTTAATATTTGTAAAACTAGAAACGGTTTTTGAGAGTTCAGCTGTCGGTGAATTAATTATTATTTCCATTCCATTTGCAAACGTAAATGAGCAACCAGCAGAATCTTGAATTGTAACATTATAGATACCTGATGAAATATTATTTAAATCTTGAGTAGTTTCCGGTATTGGATTTCCGTCCTTTGTCCAAGAATATGTATATGGAGGAAATCCACCTATTACATTGAGGTCTATAGCACCGTTTGTATTACCAAAACAATCTATGTCTGTGGTAGAATTAACCTCCGCCTCTAAAGTTGCAAGTGTAATCTGTGTTATACTTGGAGTATTTTCACATCCAGTTGCAATATTTCTAATGCCAAATACGTAAGTGCCTGGACCTAAATTATTAAATATAGGAGAAGACTGATAAGCTCCGCCATTTACAATATCAACATTATACTCGAAAAAGTCTCCAATAGGTCCAACTATTTCTAAATTATATGTACCATCGGCATTACAAGACACATCTAGAACTGGATTTTCAGGATTGTCATTAAATGTTAGTGTCACCGTATTTGTGTCACAAACGTTACCAAATGATGGAGGAAGACAAACTTCATAATCAAAAGTAACTGTTCCAACAAATCCTGGAGGAGGCATATACGTATAAGAACCATCAGGTTCACTAAAATTTAGTGTACCTGTGCCAAGGTTTGAAGGTGTTGTTTGTAAAGTATTAGCTACTAAAGAATAGGTAGAACCATCAGGGACAGAAGTACTATTATCAATTTGTCCATTATAAATTCCATCAATACAAGCTAGTCCAACTTGTGGTTGTGCATACCTTTGTAATATAAAAAGTTTTCCGTCTCCATCGTCTCTAGAAGCTGCAACAAATTGAATTCTGGAAATTTTTGAGCCTTTCGGCGCTAAATTATCTAATTCAAACAGAGCAATTGCTATCGATTGTGTGTTATTTACTTCTCTATCAGACTCCCAATAATCCGAACCATCAGCAGGTGGCGTTGGACCGTCACCATCTCTTAAGTCACCAGATGTTCTTACAAAAGTATCACCAAGAACAGTTTCAGTTGTTTCTCCTAGTCGAGTACCAAAAACTCTAATGTAATAACAGTTGTTACCACCACGCTCAGTAACTGCTAAAATACCACCTTCATTAGATGGAATAGAAGGATTGTAAAACAAGGTTTGTATTTGGGCATGTGTTTCTGTCTGACCGTTAGTTCCGTTTGCCTTATCAAAATTTCCACATATGTCATCTCCATTTCCATTAGATGTAAAATAAAAATTAAGATTTTTAGATTTAAACGCAGTTAGAGCTGCGTTATCCCAATCGCTTGTAGTATCTGTAGGGTCAAATGTTGCAGTTTCACTAGTACCAATAATTTCACCAGTAAAAGGACCTGTAGTGTATGGCGGTAAAGGATTTTGATCGTTTAAAACAATACCATTACGGTTATGCCGTGCAGTAACAGAACCATTACCGCCACCTAACCTTGTTAGTTGGTAACCTGTTGGTACAGCAAAAGCATCAAAAACAACACCATTTATGGTTATAGATTGTATAGTTGCCGCCCGATTATTTTCATTGGGATCTATGTCTCCATCATTATTTATATCTTGTTCATCTGACCATTGAAACGTTACGCCAGTTCTAATTGAAGGTGACTGAGTTCCAACTTGGGCGTATAGGTTATTAGAAACGTAAAATAATAAAACCAAAAGTGTGATTTTAATTACTCTAAAAGTTGAAATACAATTGTAGTTGTTTTTCATAATGCGTTGGTATATTTGTTTGATTGATATGTGTGGTCTATCAACTTTATTTTTTGTTATTAATTTTGGTACAAGTATCAATTTTTAAATCTTATTTAGATTTATTTGAAAAAATTTAATGTTTTGACAAACATGTGGTAATATTTTTTCATTTCATTTTCTATAAGATTTATCATATCAAATATGCGTATAAGAACTCTCTGCTCTTACGCATTTCTCTAATTTTATGTTTTATGAGGGATATTTAACGTTTAAACGTCAGTGAATCAATAGGATTTGGGTTTAAATTTAATAGCTACACAAAAGAAACAACAAACGTTAACTTAAGCAAACAAATAGATTTAACTACTTAAATAATCGTTAATAAGCATTGATATGCAGATTGTCGGATATTTTTACATTTTATCTAGTTCTGTTTAAGCCTGTTAGCAACCTTATTCTACATAAATCTTCATGTTTATTTATAATTTTATTTGTTTTTTATTACTAATTTGTGGGCAATTTATGACAATAATCTGATAAAACAAACCTTTTATCGAAAAAAAATGCATTTTAACGATGAAAAATTTTAAGCTTATTCTTGTGCGGCATGCAAAATCTTCATGGGAGCATAATGTGTCAGATGTTAAACGACCTTTAAAAAAAAGAGGAGTCAATGACGCTTTATTAGTATCTAATCAGTTAAAGACCAAATTGTATGTAATTGATAAGGTATTTACTAGTCATGCCAATAGGGCACATTCAACATGTAAAATTTTTCAAGAAACACTTAATTGGCCAAACGAATTGATTTCAGTAAAAGAAGAGCTGTATGATTTTTCTGGTGAATCTGTAATTGATTTTATTTCCAATATAAATGATAATTTAAAAACTGTTGTAATATTTGGTCATAACCATGCATTTACGTCGATAGCAAATATATATGGAGACCGTATTATAGATAATTTACCAACTGCAGGTGCTGTAGTTCTAAGTTTTAATGCAGATTCTTGGAAGTATGTTAAATACGGAACAACAGAATTAATGATGTTTCCTAGAGATTTCAAATAATTTTTCTGTCAATATTTAGTACTTAATTTTGCTAAGGATTATATTTGATAAAACTTTAAGTACATGACTAAATCTAAGAATAGTTACATAAATAGAGAGTTAAGTTGGTTGCAATTTAATGCTCGTGTTCTCCAAGAGGCTGCTGATAAGGATGTTCCGCTTATAGAACGTCTTCGTTTTATTGGTATATTTTCTAACAACTTAGATGAATTTTTTAAGGTGCGTTATGCTACTATAAAACGTATTGATCAAGCTGGTAAAGGCGGAAAAAGTCAATTAGGAGGTATCAAAGCTAGCGAACTATTAACACAGATTACAGAAACGGTTATTGAGCATCAAACTACAAGTCTTGGTATTTTAAAAGATATTCATAAGCAACTGTCCAAGCAGAAAATTCATATCATTAATGAAACTCAAATTTTAGAAGATCACCATGAGTTTATTAAAAACTATTTTTTTCAGGAAGTCAGTCCAGGATTAGTAACTATTATACTCAATGATAATGTAGAATTGCCACTTCTTAAAGATTCTGCAGCATACTTGGCCATAAATATGGTTTTAAACTCCGGAAAAAAACAATACGCTTTATTAGAAATTTCTAAATCAATGGACCGTTTTGTCGTTTTACCCGAAATAAATGGCGAAAAATACATTATTATGGTCGATGATTTGCTGCGTTATTGCTTACACGATATATTTAATATTTTTGATTATAAATCTATTAGAGCGCACATGATTAAAATCACCAGAGATGGTGAATTAGATTTTGATAGTGACCTTTCTAAAAGTTTTATGGCTAAAATATCCGATAGTGTTAAAGACCGACAGATTGGTGAACCTGTTCGGTTTGTGTATGATAAAACTTTAGATGAAAAAACGTTAGAGTACTTGATGGAAAAAATGGGTATCGACTCTAAAGATAGTGTCATACCTGGCGGAAGATACCATAATAGAAGAGATTACATGGGTTTTCCAAGTTTAGGAAGAAATGATTTGCTTTACGCTAAAATAGAGCCTTTACCTGTAAAAGGACTAACGTTTAATGATAGCATTTTTAAAAATATTTCTGAGCAAGATTTTTTACTGCATGCACCGTATAATACATTTTCATATGTAGTAAAATTTCTCAGAGAATCAGCTCTAGACCCCAACGTAAAAACGATAAAGATTACAATATACCGTTTAGCACAAATTTCACACGTCGCTAGTTCATTAATAAATGCTGCAAAAAACGGAAAAAGAGTTACGGTTTCCATAGAGTTACGAGCGCGTTTTGATGAAGAAGCAAATATTGAATATGCAGAGCAAATGCAAAGTGCCGGTGTAAAGATGTTGTTTGGCGTAACTGGACTTAAAGTACACAGTAAAATGTGTGTTATTGAGCGCCGTGAAAATAATAAAACAAAACGCTACGGATTTGTGAGTACAGGTAATTTCAATGAATCTACTGCACGATTTTATACCGATTTTACATTACTTACGGCAGACCAAAAACTGTTAAAAGATATCAATAAAGTGTTTGACTTTTTAGAAGTCAATTACAAAATCAATAGGTACAAACACATTATAACTTCACCACACTATACAAAATCTAAAATTTTTGCATTAATTGATCAAGAAATTGAAAATGCTAAGCAAAATAAGCCTGCTTTTATGAAAATTAAGATGAACAGTATAAGCAGTTACAAAATGATAGATAAGCTATATGAGGCAAGTAATGCAGGTGTAAAAATCAAGATGATAGTTCGTGGTATTTGCTGTTTAATCCCAGGAGTAAAAGGAATGAGTGAAAATATCGAAGTTATAAGTGTTGTCGATAAGTTTTTAGAGCATACGAGACTTTATATTTTTGGAAATAACAACGACCCTAAAATTTACATTTCATCAGCAGATTGGATGACCAGAAATATTGAAAATAGAGTAGAAGTCAGTTGTCCAATATACCAGCAAAATATCAAGGAAGAATTACAAGATATTTTTGAAATATATTGGAGCGACAATGTAAAGGCACGTGTCATTAGCTCTGAGCAGGATAATGCATACCGAAAAGCAAAAAATAAAAACAAAGTTCGAGCTCAATTTGCTGTTTACGATTATTATCAAAACCGATTAAAAAAATAGTATGCTTAAAATTTCAAAATATGGCGCTATAGATATCGGTTCAAATGCCGTAAGGTTGTTAATTACTAGCGTTATTGAACAGGATGGAAAGCTTGTAAAATTTAAAAAAAATGCTTTGGTACGTGTGCCAATTCGTTTGGGTGCAGATGTGTTTGTAAATGGGGAAATTTCAGAATATAACATTGGAAGAATGAAGGATACTATGAAAGCCTTTTCATTGTTAATGAAATCTCATGAAATTGTAAAATATAAAGCCTGTGCTACTTCTGCCATGCGAGAAGCATCAAACGGGCCAAAAGTTTGTAATTTAATAAAGACAACAAGCGACATTGATATTGACATGATTGATGGTGAAGAAGAAGCAACAATCATAGCAGCTACAGACTTACACACATTTATTAATCCTGAAAAAACGTATTTGTATGTTGATGTTGGTGGCGGAAGTACCGAATTTTCTGTAATTCATCGCGGTAATAAAGTAGAATCTAAATCATTTAGAATAGGTACTGTAAGATTACTTAACGATAGTGTTAAAAACGAAACTTGGAAAGCGCTAGAAGATTGGATTAAACAAAACACATCATCATACGATAAAGTAGAGCTTATTGGGTCTGGAGGAAATATCAATAAAATTTTTAAAATTTCAGGAAAGGATATTGGTAAGCCTTTATCATACTTCTATTTAACGAGCTATTATAATAATCTACAAAATTACACCTACGAGGAGCGTATTACAGAACTTGATTTAAATCAAGATAGAGCAGACGTAATATTACCTGCGCTTCGTATCTATCTTTCTGCAATGAAATGGAGTAAAGCAAAGGATATTTTAGTACCAAAAATTGGTCTTTCTGACGGAATAATTAAGAGTATGTACTATGGGACAATTAGCAGTACGACATTATAATTTTGCATTTTGTCTTATTTTTCCTTTCAGAAGCCTAATAATTAACTTATATAAAAATATATATAATATATTTGTTTATAAATTAATCGACTTCTAATGAAAAAAGTTTTACTTACATCTCTATTATTCTTATTCATAACTTTAAGTTTCTCACAAGGTTATCAATCAACTAAATACGGTGTTAGAGCTGGTGTTAATATATCTAATTTAGATTTTGACCCTGCTCCAATAGACAGAAATTTACACAGAAATGGTTTCTATTTTGGAGGATTTGCAGAGTTTTCCATATCAGAGTCTTTATGGTTAAATACAGAATTACAATGGTCTGCTGAAGGTGCAAAAGATGAACAATGGAAAGCTAATTACCTTAAGCTTCCAGTACAATTGAAATTTGTTGTTGGTCAAAATCTGTCGATTGGTATTGGTCCAGAGATTGGATTAAAAACTTGGCAAAGTTCAGATAACTTTGACAATTTTATTTATTCTGGTGTTGGCGGTATTCAATACACATTATTCGAAGATTATTTTATAGAAGCTAGAGCTGTATATGGTTTTAACGATATGTTAGATTCTAACATCGTCGGTCCGGGATTAGAAGCTCAACAATTTACAATACAAGTTGGAGTTGGAATTAAGATTTAATTTCTATTATATTAATAATAAAAGCCTATTCGAATTTGAATAGGCTTTTTTTTATCCATGTATGGTTTCCTTTGTACCGAGATTTTTCATGATTTCAGCTTCATAAACAAGAAGTGATTCCCATTTTTCATCAACTTCTTTTTTATCTCCGTATTTACGTGCATATTTTAAAAACATGGTGTAATGGCCAGCTTCACTAATCATTAGCTTCCTGTAAAATTTCGCGAGCTTTTTGTCTTCAAGTTGTTCGGACAATAATCTAAAACGTTCGCAACTTCGAGCTTCAATTAAAGCGGCGTAAAGTAATCGGTGTACCAATTGTGTTGTTCGACTTCCGCCTTTTGGAAAAAACTTTATAAGTTGTAAAACATAGTCATCTTTTCGGTCTCGGCCTAAAACCCAACCTTTTTCTAAAATAAGGTCATGTACCATTTTAAAGTGACTCATCTCTTCATTGACAAGTTCTATCATTTCTTGTACAAGCTCTGTGTATTCTGGGAAACTTACAATTAATGACACTGCAGTGCTTGCTGCTTTTTGCTCACAATAAGCATGGTCAATTAAAATGTCTTTAATGTTTTTTTCTACTATGTTTACCCATCTTGGGTCTGTTGGTAACTTTAATCCTAGCATGTTTTATAGAATGGTTTCTCCTCTTTTTATTAATTCAAATTTTCCGTTTTGGTTGACTTTTAAAACAAAAGATTTGTAGTTATCCGTTTCCGGAATGCGGTAATCTAAATTTAGAATAACTTTATTTTCAAAAG
Organism: Winogradskyella litorisediminis; assembly: GCF_042675765.1. Lineage (NCBI taxonomy): Bacteria > Pseudomonadati > Bacteroidota > Flavobacteriia > Flavobacteriales > Flavobacteriaceae > Winogradskyella > Winogradskyella litorisediminis. The sequence continues at coordinate 10,512 of NZ_JBHTJL010000003.1, forward strand.
TGGTTAGATATTCATCTATCCAAATACTATCTAAATTTGCCATTATCAAGTATTCAGACTCATTTTTGAGAATATTCTCTATAAATGTATTATCGACCGTTTCTTTGAAGATAGTGTTATTATTAAATTTAATATCAATTTCACTTTTTATGCGTCTATAATTGTTTGTATGTGTTTGACTGTTATTTTTTAAAGTTTTAGAGATGACCGACGCCATATCTGTAAATAAATTTACTTTTATTTTAAATCCATTAGAAAACGTGGTGTCAATATCAATTTTTCTATAGTTTTCAGGTAAAAATGTTACAGTTTTAAAAGAATTATTTTTTTTAAAATCTTCAACGCTTTCTGTCAATGCTTTATTGACTGTCTTTCTACCTTCGCAACTCGAAACAGCGACTAAAATTATTAAAAGAATAAATAGCGAATATTTCATAACAAATTAAATATCTAACCCAAATGTTTTTTTTAGCAATTCTAAATTAGGATTCTTTTCTTTTAGTTTTTCAAATTTTTCTTGAGGCGTAAAGGCATATTTTTTAGCTATTTCCTCGTTTACAGTAATTTCTAAATCTAAATCAAAATTATTACAAGCTTTTCTTAAATGCGCAAGCAGAGGAAATTTGGCGCGCTCCATTTCAATTTTATTTGTGGTGTTAGAATACGTTAGGCAAATAGATGTGCCTTTCAGTTTTGGCACCTCCATTTCCATTATAGAAGCCATAATCTTTTCGCCTTTTCGGTGCAATGCATTGATATAACTATTCCAGGCTTCAAAAAAAGTCTCTTCTGTAAATGGTTCTCGTGGTAAATTATCCTCATCAATAACTACATCCATTTGTTTAATTTGATGCATCTTCTTTTCCCTAATACTTTTTAGAGAAAGTCCTGAGGTTTGCTTACCTGGTTTATCTATTGAAATTTTAGGTATTTCGGTATGTGGCTTAGGTTCTGCAACTATAGATGGCGTCTCAACAGTTTTAGAAATTGATTGTGCCTTTTCAATCGGTTTTTCTTTGTTAATTGGTTTAGTAACAGGAACTGGTTGTATACCTTTTGCCTTAAAATAGGAAGGCGGAATTATGTAATGTCTGCTATTTTTTTTTTCTCCATCAAAAGTGATAGAGGCTAATTGCATAAGTGCTAATTCAACGAGCAGTCGCTGATTTTTACTGTTCTTGTATTTAAGGTCACAGTCATTTGCAATGTCTATACCTTTTATTAAAAAGGACTGAGGAGACTTTTTGCATTGGTCAATGTATTTAATTTTGGTATCATCACCAACCTCTAAAAGCTCGATAGTTTCAGGATTTTGGCAGACCAACAAATCTCTAAAATGTGAGGCTAAACCTGCTATATAATGATGACCATCAAATCCTTTTGATAAAACATCATTAAAATGAATGAGAAGTTCTGGAATTTTATTTTCAAGAATTAAATCTGTACTTGTAAAATAAGTTTCATAATCGAGAACATTTAAATTTTCTGTAACGGCCTGTCGTGTTAAATTTTTACCAGAAAAACTAACAACACGATCAAATATAGATAAGGCGTCTCGCATAGCGCCATCAGCTTTTTGAGCTATAATATGAAGGGCATCATCTTCGGCTTCAATGCCTTGTTCTTTGGCAATATACTTTAGATACTCTTTAGCATCTTTTACCGTAATTCTTTTAAAATCGAATATCTGGCAACGCGATAAAATTGTAGGAATAATTTTATGCTTTTCTGTAGTTGCCAAAATAAAAATACAATGTTTAGGTGGCTCTTCTAAAGTTTTTAAAAACGCATTAAAAGCAGCTTGAGATAGCATGTGTACCTCATCAATAATATATACTTTGTATTTGCCAACTTGAGGTGGTATACGAACTTGGTCTGTTAAGCTTCTGATATCATCAACCGAATTGTTGGATGCTGCATCAAGCTCAAATATGTTAAATGCAAAATCTTCATCTTTAGTTGTGTTGGCATCACTGTTTATCATTTTAGCTAAAATACGTGCACATGAAGTTTTACCGACACCACGTGGACCTGTAAATAATAAGGCCTGTGCTAAATGATTGTTTTCTATAGCATTTAGTAAAGTATTTGTAATAGCTTGCTGCCCAACAACATCTTTAAATGTTTGTGGTCTGTACTTACGAGCTGATACTACAAAATGTTCCAACGATTACTTTATTTAATTGGCGTTACGACAATGCTAAATTCAAGATATTTTTCTTGAATAACAAAGTTACAAATAACCAGTAAATAGTCTTTTTCTGGGGTCTAAATTTAATAGGAGTTATTAACAATTTGCTTACTTTTGCCATGAGTATTTCACCTTATCGCACAGACAATTATGTCTGTGAGGAAAGTCCGAACACCATAGTGCAATCATAGTGGTTAACAGCCACCAACCGTGAGGTTAGGAAAAGTGCAACAGAAAGTATGTACAGGTAATGCTGTAGTGAAACCAGGTAAACTCTATGTGGTGCAATGTCATGTATATTAACGTTTGAGCGTACACGCGCGATGTTAAAGGGTAGACAGCTAAAGTTTGCTAGTAATAGTAAATGTAGATAAATGATAAGGTTACAGGCTTTGTTTATTAATGTCTGTAAACAGAATTCGGCTTATAGAAATACTCAATTATACAAGCCTTTTGCTTTTGCAAAAGGCTTTGTTATTCTTCCTCATCACTGAGTTTGCTGAAAAAAACTAAACATATTTCCGCCATAACTTTTGGAATGCGAATAATTTTCGAGTTCACTTAAATCTGTATGTTTCGAATGTTCAACGATTAACAAGCCTTCATTTTCTAATAAGTTATTCTGAAAAACAAGTGTAGGGATTTTTGCAAATTGGTCGATTTCAAAATCATATGGTGGATCAGCAAAAATAATATCGTGTTTTTGTTTTGATTTTTCTAAGAACGAAAACACATCACTTTTTACTGTTCTTATTGGCATTTCAAAACTTTCTGAAGTTTGATTGATAAATTTTACACAACCAAAATCCGAATCCACAGCTAAAATATTTTGTGTACCTCGAGAAGCAAACTCATAACTGATGTTTCCTGTGCCTGAAAACAAATCTAAAACTGAAATCTCATCAAAATAATACTTATTATTTAAAATATTAAACAGCGCTTCTTTTGCCATATCTGTCGTAGGACGGACAGGTAATTGTTTTGGTGCTGTGATTCGTCTGCCTTTAAATTCTCCAGAAATGATTCGCATTAAAATGTATTTTTTATTAAAAAATGCTGACTGTTTTCAAGAATTTCAACATGTCTAATGTATTTGTAAGCGATGTTATAAATATCATCGTCTTTCTCCACAGAACCAGTTAAAGTCAATTTTAATTCATCAGGATTTAGCTGTTTTTGTTCGCAAGTAAAAAGTAGATAATAGATGAAATCTTCAGGCGAAGAAAACTCAAAATGATTATAAAATTCAATTTTATTATTCTGAAAAAAGGCGACTTGCATCGCATTCTTTTCAACATTAACAAATATGGATTTCTCTTCGGTTTTAAAACTGTCAATCGCATCTAAAAAAACAGTTGACGCGTGTTTGTATTTGAATGAACCAAAAGTATCAAACAAGTAATTATTTATGTTTACATACGGTACGTAAACCGAAATCGCTTCTTGATGTTTCAATTCGTCTGAGGCTATAAAATCGGTTTTTAAAATTTTGGAATTAAATTTTAGATACTCTGCATTATGTGCTTCATCGTATAAAGCTTTTGGGACTAGTGTTGCAAGTTCATTAAAGTGAATAACACTTACGTTTTTAAAATTTTCTGAAAAAGCGGTGTTTGATGCTAATTCTTCCTTTAATCTATTAAGTGTTTCAAATGGTGTTAGCTTTTCTTTAAAATCTAAATGATGAATAAAATTATCTTCTTTAGAAACAGTATTATTTATAGAAAAAGAAAGTCCATTCAAATTAACTTGAATGGACAATTCCTTTATATTTTTTTGTGTCAAACCTATTGGTTTTTAGCAAAGTTTTTTGGCCAGTTTCCTGCACTTGAAACTTCATTCATAGAACCTACAGCAATTTTAGGTCCGTTAACGCCATCAACAGAAAACGTTTCTTTTTCGTTTGCTACTAGATTAGGGTCTTGATCGTGTAAAACAACAGCTTTATCAACACTAGCTTCAAAAACTGGAATATCATCTAAAGTACCAGCTTTAAGTTCAAAAGTAGCACCTTCTTTGCCAACACCAACATTCATCATTTTGGTGTGGTCTACATTTCTAAATAATGAATCTTTAACTGAATAATAGTCTAAAGTATCTACTACTATAAGTGTTTTAAAATATTCAATTCCGTTAAACTGCTTTGTTTTTTCTACATCTAAAACTGTAGAATCGCGACGCTCAGTAATTGGCACCTTCGCAGTTTCAATAAATTTTATAAGTGAATCGTATTTATCGGTGTATTTTCCTTTAACATCTTTGTAAGCAATTTGAGCTTTTTGTATATCTATTAATCGGTCAACAACAACTTGATAACGCTCGTCTTTAATTTTTTCAAATCGTAACTCTCCAGCTATTGATTCGTAAGTAATGTATCCAAGAAAAATAATAATTCCCCAAAGAACTAGAGTTATAATAGGCTTAGCTTTTCTAGGTACAAATTTATCAATCAACCAAACAATGGCTACGGTTAAAAGGATAATAGCAACAATAGCAAAGATTACTTTCATAGTATGTTTATTTTATTAACGTCTTTCGCAAATCTACAATTTTTTTTTGTTCACAAAAACATTATAAATAAAAATATAAAAAAATGAATTTGTCTGTGACCCATTCAACCCATTATCTCAACTTATAATGGTATCTTGCTACTTATTTTAGGACTTGCAAATGATTGAAAAACCTTCTGATTTTCATAGATTAATTGTATCAAAATTTCCATTTAGACCCACTTTAAAACAAGATATTGTTTTAATGCAACTGTCTGAATTTGTTTACAGTAATCAACCAAATTCTCTTTATTTACTTAAAGGATTTGCTGGTACTGGTAAAACAAGCATTATTGGCACTTTGGTTTCAAATTTATGGCAAGCTAAGGTCAGTGCAGTTTTATTAGCACCAACAGGACGTGCGGCAAAGGTGATTTCAAATTATTCAAAAAAAGAAGCATTTACAATTCATAAGAAAATTTATTTTCCTAAAAAGGAAAAAGGTGGTGGCGTTAAATTTGTACTTCAACCTAATAAACATCGCAACACTATTTTCATTGTTGATGAAGCATCCATGATACCAGATACACCAGCAGAATCTAAGTTTATGGATAATGGCTCTTTGTTAGATGACTTAATTCAATACGTATATTCTGGTCATAAATGCAAATTATTATTAATTGGTGACACAGCACAGTTACCACCAGTAAAATCGGATTTAAGTCCGGCTTTAGACGCAGATAAACTCGATTTAAACTATAATAAAAACGTACAAACCGTAGAGCTTGATGAAGTTGTTAGGCAAGAACAAGATTCTGGTATTTTAGAAAATGCTACCGAATTGCGCTCGGTTTTAGAAACCACTATTTACGACAGTTTTAAATTTAATGTTAAGCCATTTGCAGACATCGTCCGTCTTATTGATGGTTACGAAATCATGGATGCTATTAATGATGCTTACAGTACTTTAGGCTATGAAGAAACCGCTATAATTGTGCGTAGTAATAAGCGTGCTAACATGTATAATCAACAAATTAGGAGTCGTATTCTTTTTAATGAGAGCGAATTGTCGGCAGGCGATTACCTCATGGTAGTCAAGAACAATTATTTTTGGATTAAACCTACAACAGAAGCTGGTTTTATTGCTAATGGTGATATTATTGAAGTTTTGGAAATATTCAGCATAAAAGAATTGTACGGTTTTAAGTTTGCAGAAGTCAAAGTGCAAATGGTCGATTATCCTAAAATGAAACCGTTTGAAACGGTATTACTTTTAGACACCATTACTGCAGAAAGTGCCTCTTTAACTTATGAAGAGTCCAACAGATTATACCAAGAAGTAATGAAGGATTATGCACATGAAACTTCTAATTATAAAAAATTTATGGGCGTAAAAAAAAATAATTTTTTTAATGCCTTACAGGTTAAATTTTCATACGCCATTACTTGCCATAAATCTCAAGGTGGACAATGGAATACCATCTTTGTAGAGCAACCCTATTTACCGGACGGACCAAATAGAGACTACATACGTTGGCTATACACTGCGGTGACAAGAGCTCAAGAAAAATTATACCTTATTGGTTTTAAAGACGATATGTTTGTAGAATAGTAATTGTCATTTCAAACTCCTATTTTTGAATTATAAATTCAATCTTACATGAAGATTATAGCCATGATTCCCGCACGTTACGCGGCTTCTCGTTTTCCTGCCAAACTTATGCAAGATTTAGGTGGCAAAACAGTCATTACAAGAACTTACGAAGCTACTGTTGCCACGCAATTATTTTCTGAAGTATATGTAGTGACTGACAGCAATATCATTTTTGATGAAATTACTTCTATTGGTGGAAAAGTTATTATGAGCCAAAAGGAACACGAATCTGGTAGTGATAGAATTGCTGAAGCTGTTGCCAATGTAGATTGCGATATCGTAGTTAATGTACAAGGTGATGAGCCTTTTACAGAGCGTGAAAGTTTAGAAAAAGTGCTTAGTGTTTTTAAAGATGACATTGATAAAGAAATTGACTTAGCATCTTTAATGGTGCAGATTGAAGATTGGGACGAGATAAATAATCCAAACACTGTAAAGGTCATTGTTGACCAAAAGAGTTTTGCATTGTATTTTTCTCGAAGCCCAATTCCTTTTCCTAGAGATAAAGCTGTAGCTTCAAAATATTATAAACACAAAGGAATTTACGCTTTTAGAAAACAAGCATTGTTGGATTTTACAACATTACCAATGCAGTTTTTGGAAGCTACAGAGAAGATTGAATGTATTCGTTATTTAGAATACGGCAAAAAAATAAAAATGGTCGAAACCAACGTGCAAGGAGTAGAAATTGACACACCAGAAGACTTAGAACGTGCAAAAAAGCTATGGAAATAAATGGCGGTTGATTTCAAAAACATAAAAGTCATAGGTTTTGATGCCGATGATACACTTTGGGTTAACGAAACCTATTTTAGAGATGCCGAGCAAGAATTTGCAAAGCTGGTTTCTCAGTTTGAAACACCCAATAAAATTGACCAAGAATTGTATAAAATGGAAATTAATAATTTGCCATTATACGGTTACGGCGTAAAAGGTTTCATGTTATCTATGGTAGAAATGGCTTTAAAAATTTCAAATTATAGCATTTCTAACCGTACCATAGAAAAGGTTTTAAACATAGGAAAAGAAATGCTTAACAAACCTGTTGAGTTGTTAGAATGTGTTGAAGAAACTTTAAAGGTTTTATCAAATGATTACAGATTAATAGTTGCTACTAAAGGCGATTTGTTAGATCAAGAGCGTAAACTCGAAAAATCGGGTTTGTTAAACTATTTTCATCATATTGAAGTTTTAAGCGAAAAAGAAGCATCGAATTATTCAAGATTGTTGAAACATTTAGACATCAATCCTGCCGAATTTTTAATGGTTGGTAACTCTTTAAAGTCCGATATTTTACCGTTGTTAGAGATTGGTGCAAAGGCCGTTCATATTCCGTTTCATACCACGTGGCAGCATGAAACGGTTAAAAATAACGAGCTAAATGATGTTGATTATTTGACTTTAGAGCATATTAACGAGTTAATAACATATTTGAAATAGTAAAGTTTTAAGAAATTTTCAATATTATTAAAAACAGTAGGACAAAACGTTCAACTATTTATATTTTTGTTTTAGAATTATAGTAAATGAGTTTTAAGAATTTTCCAATGGTTTCTCGCGTTATATTCGGACGTGGTAGTTTTAATCAGTTAGATGAAATTATCGCTCCAAAACGTAATGGAAGAGAAGCACCATTTATTTTTTATGTAGATGATGTTTTCAAGGGAAAATCTTGGCTAACTTCTAGAATTCCATTAGCTTATAAAGATAAAATTGTCTATGTTTCTACTGAGGAAGAACCAAAAACATCTCAAATCGATGAGCTTGTAGAATCTCTTATTTTAGAATTCAGTGAACGTCCTTCTGGAATCATTGGTATTGGTGGCGGTATTGTTATGGATATTGCCAAGGCGGTTTCCATAATGCTAACAAACGAAGGAGAAACTAAAGACTATCAAGGTTGGGATTTGGTGAAAAATCCTGCTATATATCATGTTGGCATACCAACCATTTCAGGAACAGGAGCCGAGGTTTCTAGGACTACAATACTTACTGGTCCAGAACGTAAACTTGGTATTAATAGCGATTTTACGCCTTTTGACCAAGTTATTTTAGACCCAGAACTAACCAAAGACGTTCCAAAAAGCCAATGGTTTTATACTGGTATGGATTGTTTTGTGCATTGTATAGAATCTTTAAATGGTAGTTTTTTAAATGCGTTTAGCCAATCTTATGGCGAGAAAGCATTCGAAATTTGTAAAGAAGTTTTTTTAGACGATAAATTATCTGAAAAAGAATCTCAAGAAAAATTAATGATGGCATCTTGGCACGGCGGTATGAGTATAGCATATTCGCAAGTTGGTGTAGCACATGCCATGAGTTACGGTTTAGGTTTTTTATTGGGTGTTAAGCACGGTATAGGAAACTGCATTGTTTTTGACCATTTGGAAGAATTTTATCCTGATGGTGTTGCGCTTTTTAAACAAATGAAGACCAAACATAATATTGAATTACCACAAGGGATTTGCAAGGATTTAGATGATGAAGAGTTAGATATTATGATTAATGTAGCTTTAAGTTTAGAGCCACTTTGGGAAAATGCTATAGGTAAAAACTGGAAAGATAAAATTACACCTAAAAAGCTCAAGCAACTCTACTTAAAAATGTAGTATGAAGGCTTTAGCTAAACTCATATACTTTAAAATTTTAGGTTGGAAAATCGTTGGGAATAAAAACTTTTCTCAAGACACGGTAAAAAAAGCAGTTATAATTGCTGCGCCACACACCAGTTATCACGATTTTTTCATTGGCTTATACCTAAGAAAAATCACAGGTACAAAAACAAATTTCATAGGAAAAAAAGAATTATTTACATGGCCATTTGGTTATTATTTTAGAGCTGTTGGTGGTCGACCAGTTGATAGAACGCCAGGACAAAATAAGGTAGAAGCTATTGCAAAATTATTTGAAGGCGAAGAAGAATTCCGACTAACACTTGCTCCTGAGGGCACACGGAAAAAAGTCGATGAGTGGAAAACCGGGTTCTACTACATTGCTAAAACTGCAAACGTGCCAATAATCATGTTTACGCTAGATTTTAAAAATAAACAGAACAAAATCTCTGAACCTTATTACTTAACGGATGATAAAGATGCCGATTTTAAGATTTTAAAGTCTTTTTTTGAAGGTGTTGAGGGCAAAATACCTCCGAATTCTTAAGTTTTTCGTGTTTTAAGCACTTCTATTTTTGGCTTATCTTCAATTTCTTTTTTACTTCTTGGAAAATCAATGAGGTACTTGCGTAAATGGTTGCAAAATTGATATTTCCATAATATACTTGACTTGTCGCATCTCTAACGTGCGCTTCATACAATTCTTTTAAAGGATGAATAAAAGTTAACCGATGCAAACCTTCAAAAATTAAATATTGAATATGAAATAATTGAAAAAAGCAAAGCTTATAATATTCTTCAAAGTAAACACTGAATTATATCATAGTTGTCGAATAATATATTAAGAGTTAATAAAAACTTGGCACAAGCTTTGTAATTAAAAAATAGAGTAATGAAACATAAAATAAACCTAAGCGTCACTAGAAAGAAACACGACTCATTTAAAAAGACTATCATACAAAGCGATAGTCTTTTTTAATTCTAATTAATTTTTTTTGAGTTAATCAATTAACTTTTTTAGCAATTTTAATACCAAACGCCATATTAAGTTTGGCATAGCTAATTACGGATATAAAAACGAAAAGTGGTTTTGTTAAAACAACGTTAATTATAAAATAATAATAAAACCATCCTACTTGTAAATTCGTAAATACTATATAAACCTATTTATAAACCATGAAAATTATGAAAACAAAAGAATTTTTTAAAATTGCCTTATTATCAATTATGTCATTTGGACTTGTAACTTCTTGTGAAGATGATGATAATAACTCAGATAGTAATAATCAAAGTATTAAGTTGTTTGCATCAAACAATGCTAATGGTAATATTACTGTTTACGACTTAGCCCAAGCACCGATTACAACCTCAACATTATTGACAACATCAACCGCTGCAGATGGTGTATTTTTTGATAGTGCAACTAATACAATTGTACAAGCATCTCGCTCAAGCAATGGATTAGAAGGATTTAACGTCTCAACAGATTTTATAAATAATACGGTATTAAGTTTAGATATCGACGGTTCTGACGATATGGATAGCCCACGAGAGTTGGCAGTAAACGGTAATTTTTATGTAGTTGCTGACAATGCTGATGTAGATGGAAATACAGCAACGCCAGATGGAAGGTTATTTGTTTATCAAAGAAATGCTTCAACTTTTACACTAAGAAACGTTATTACTACAGATTTTAAACTATGGGGAATTACATTTATTGGTAATGATTTGTATGCAGTTGTTGATGCAGATAATGAATTAGCTGTTTTTACTAACTTTTTATCTAATACAACAAATGCAACTTTATCTGCTTCTAAAAGAATTGTAGTTGAAGGTATTGTAAGAACGCACGGATTAACTTATGACGCTGCAACTGATGTCATGGTAATGACAGATATTGGATTGGCTTCAAACGGTCAAGACGATGGAGGATTTCATGTAATTACTAATTTTATTCCAAAATTTACGGCTGTAGCAGATGGTGGAACACTGGCAGTGACACAACAAACCAGAGTTTCTGGAGCAGCAACGTTATTAGGAAACCCTGTTGATGTTGCTTATGATGGAGTAACAGGAACTGTTTTTATCGCTGAGGCTGGAAACGGAGGTGGAAGAATATTAGCTTTTAGCAATATTGGTAACGGTGGAAATTTAACGCCAGTTGTAAATAACAGTTTAGCATCTGCTTCATCTGTTTATCTTTCTAGACAATAATTTGTAAACTAACAGTTTACAGTCCTTTTTAAAGCTATGAAAAAGGAGAATAGGTCATCAAGAAATTGATGACCTTTTTATTTTAAATATTTTTTGATTCAAAAATGTCAAGTATTTTGTTGGTTTGCTTTTGAAGTTTATTTTCAAAAAAAGACGTATTACCAATCAACCAGCCTTTAAATCCAAAAGCTTGTTTTGCCCAATTATGTAAATCAAAGCTATCAGTATGCTTAATAATAAGGCCATCTTTAAACTGAAACTCAGACGAAATAGAATTTATAACTCTTCTACCAGTTTTGCTAAATAGGTATTCGGCTTGCCAATTTGCATAGCCTTTTTCATTATTTGTTTTTATGTTAGAATATGATACTTTAAAATCTTTTCCTTTTTGAGTGTTGCATAGCATACGCCACATGTTTTTGGCACGTTCAGCTTTTAAAACTCCAAATGCTGGATCTTTAAAAAGTATGTCATCATGATAACATTCAATCATAGTATCGGCGTCTAAGTTTTTAAAAGCCAAATAAAATTTGTGTAATAGTGCATCCATAATTGAAAGCTACAAAAAAAGACCTTCAAAATATGAAGGTCTTAAATATTATTAAATGTATTTGAATTTTACTCATCCGCAGATTCTTCCATAGTATGATAAACGTTTTGTACATCATCATCCTCTTCAAGCTTTTCTAATAATTTTTCAACGTCTGCCGCTTGTTCTTCAGTAAGTTTTTTTGTGACTTGCGGAATACGTTCAAAACCAGATGAAATTATTTCGATATTATTCTCTTCTAGATAGGCTTGAATTTTACCGAAGCTTTCAAATGGTGCATAAATCATAACACTTTCAATAGTGTTTCCATCTTCATCTTCGTCGGTATCTTCAAAAATTTCTTCAACACCAAAATCAATAAGTTCTAATTCTAATTCTTCCAAATCCAAATCATCACCTTTAATTTTAAAATTGCACGTATGGTCAAACATAAAAACCACTGAGCCAGATGTGCCTAGACTACCGTCAGTTTTATTAAAATAACTACGTACGTTGGCAACGGTACGTGTATTGTTATCTGTTGCGGTTTCTACAAGTACGGCAATACCATGTTGCGCATAACCTTCAAAAATCACCTCTTTAAAATCACCTTGACTTTTATCAGATGCACGTTTTATAGCGCGCTCAATATTGTCTTTTGGCATATTTATAGACTTGGCGTTTTGTATAACAGCCCTAAGTCTACTATTACTATCTGGGTCTGGTCCGCCTTCTTTTACTGCCATTACAATATCTTTTCCGATACGTGTAAAGGCTTTACTCATTGCTGACCAACGCTTCATTTTACGTGCTTTTCTAAATTCGAAAGCTCTTCCCATAATCTTTTGTTATAAATTAAAAAGTGTGTTTTTCTTCAATAGTTTGATGTCGAACAAATTTAAAAAAATTAGTGTGGTATTAAAATAGATGTTTTTGATAATGTTTGAAATTTTGAAAGTCAACATTTTAAATTTAGAATACAAATAGGTTTCGACTGCGCTCAACCAGACAAAATTTTTAGTTTTTAAATTTTAATCTTCTGGCTCAACGATATGCTCAATAGCCCGTGCCAAATCAAAATCTTTTTCAGTAACACCATTAGCATCGTGAGTTGATAACGATATTTTAAGCACATTGTAAACGTTAGACCAATCTGGATGATGGTCTAAAGCTTCGCACTCAAAAGCAATACGGCTCATGGCACTAAAGCAATCTTTAAAATTTTCAAATTCAAATTCGGCATGGATGGCATTGTCAAAATAATCCCATTCTGGCAGTTGTAATAACTTTTTTTCTATTGTGGTTTCGTCTAGTTTTTTCATATTCTAAAGTTAAATATTAAAGCGAAGAACCACAACTATTTCTTTAGTTCTTCTAATACTTTATCGCTCGTAATCTGAAGGTGTTTAGGTAACACATTATACTTAGGTAAAACAGCTAAATAACGGTCGTCATTTGTAGTATAGACATTTTTGAAGGCTGCTTTTGTGGGTAAAACATTAGCTGCCAATTCTTGTATAAACTCATCGTGATGTACTAAATCTGTACTTCCTAAATGGAAAACACCCGATTTTTTACGGTTGATGATATAATGAATTTGCTGTGTTACTTTTTTATCGAGCGTCACATTCATTATCAAATTAGGGAATAACTCCAATGCTTCTTTTTCTGATGTTAATTGCTTCATTTCAAGAATACGTGGGCAATTGTTTCCAAACACCATTGGCAATCGCAAAATTACATATTGACGCTTTGGCATTCGCATGAGCATATTCTCAATTTTTATTTTGAAATGCCCGTATATGCTATGACTTAAGGTTTTATCGGTTTCGTAGCTAGGGTATTTACTATAGGCATCAAATGCGTTGGCTGATGAGAGGAATATAATTTTACTACCATATTCTAATGCATATTCTGTAATGTGTGCATGTGCTATGGTTTGCGCATGAAAATCACCACGTAAGGCCGAAATTATAATATCTGGTTTTGTAGCTTCAAGAATTTCATAAATATCATCTTCTTCAACATGGTAATGAAAAAAATGCTTGTTATTTTCAAACTCTTTCCTTGGTGAAAAATATGTGCCATAGGTATTGTAATACGTACACAATTCTTTATAAATGGAATTGCCCAAATAACCACTAGCGCCAAGGACAAGAATTCTATATTTCTTTTCAATCTTCTTCATTAATCTAACAACGCTACGAAACGAAATTTAGCCTTTATAGAATGGTAATTTTACCACAGTCGCTGGAATTTGGTTTTTTCGTACTCGAATAAAAATTTTGCTTTCAACAGCAGAAAACACGCGTGGTACATAACCTAATCCAATACCAACACCTAAACTAGGACTCATTGTTCCTGAAGTAACTCGCCCAATTTTATTTTCAAATTCATCTTCGATATCGTAACCTTGACGCGGAATACCACGCTCATCCATTTTAAATGCAACTAATTTGTTGACTGGTTTGTTTTCTTTTTCGGCTTGTAATGCGGCACTATTTGTAAACTCTTTATTGAATTTACAAACCCAACCTAAACCTGCTTCAATTGGCGATGTTGTATCATCAATATCATTACCATAAAGGCAATAACCCATTTCTAAACGTAAAGTGTCTCTCGCCGCCAAACCGATGGGCTTGATGCCGAATTCTGCACCAGCTTCGAGAACTTTATCCCAAATTTGTTTTACCTCTTCATTTTTGCAATAAATCTCAAATCCGCCACTACCAGTATAACCAGTTGCCGAGATTATTACATGCTCGATACCTGCAAAATCGCCAACTACAAAGTTGTAAAAGGGAATAGAAGACAAATCGTGACTACTCAAGGATTGCATCGCCTCAACCGCTTTTGGTCCTTGAATAGCGAGTAGAGAATAGGTTGCGCTTAAATCTCGCATATCTGCACCAACATCGTTTTTTGACTGAATCCAAGCCCAATCTTTTTCAATATTGCTGGCATTTACGACTAATAAATAGGTTTCTTCTTTAATTTTGTAGATGATTAAATCGTCTACAATTCCGCCAGTATCGTTTGGCAAACAGCTGTATTGTGCTTTTCCTATTTCTAATTTTGAAGCATCGTTACTCGATACTTTTTGTATTAAATCTAAAGCATTTGGTCCTTCGATTAAAAACTCGCCCATATGCGATACATCAAACACACCAACGGCTTTTCTAACCGTTTCGTGTTCTATGTTTACGCCTTCGTATTGTACTGGCATATTATAGCCAGCAAAGGGCACCATTTTAGCACCAAGTGCTTCGTGAGTTAAGGATAATGCTGTATTTTTCATGATTTACGTTTCAGAATTTGAAACGCTAAATTAAGGATTTTTTGGACGAATGTATGGCCTGTCAAATAGATTTATTTTTTGTAAATCCTGCTAATTTTTAATCTAAAAAGAATAACGTCTAAGATTCAAATTTTATATTTATTGTTTTATTTTTTCCCAATAATTATAAAGACTTATTTTATGAATCTTATATGCCTCTGGCATAGTTTTGGTCGGTGAAAGTGTAAATGAAATATCACTATCAAAATACCAGAAATTTTCTTTTAAATTTCCTTTTTCCGTGCTAATATTCCAAGAGTCAATATTAATAAGTGCGTACTCATAGCTATCGGATACATAATCAATAGCATAGTCTTCGAGTTGTTTTTGATGATTATACTTTAATTGAATTTTAGCATTAAGTTGATTATTATTTTTATTGCTTATTAATTCAATAGTTTTAAATTCATAATCTTTAAACTCATCACGCCAAGATGGCACTTCATCTTTTGGACGACCAATTTCAAGTAATTGATTATAAATATTAATACTGTCTTCAGCACTTCGACTTAAGGCGAATAAGTTCTCCTGTGTAATTGAAATTATGCGTTGCTTTGTGTCAATATTTACGGTTGTAGTTTCTGAAAAAATAGTGCTATTTTCTATTCCAAAAAATGTACCTATTGCAAAAAATATAATTTTTATTTCTCTCATTTTTTTAACCCTAGTTAATTCGTAATTGATTTAATGATATTTGATAATCATACTGCAAATCTTCATGAAATGTCGAAATCTTTTTCTCAACAGCGCTGATTTGCCGTTGGTACAAATTATCAAGGGTTCGGTTACGATGAATGTTAGGTTTTAACCGATTAAGACGTTCGCAAAAGTAGAGTAGAAGTTCAACTTCCGTCGTTTTGGTAAGGCTGTAACGACTAAAGGTTTTTATCTCGCGCAGAATTTTTCGGATGGTTTTTTTCATGTAGAAATAACTGTTCGTATTCATACTTTCAAATTGCGCGTCTAGGGTTTCTTTAATACTCTCTATATAACGGTCTTCATCGTGAGCCTGAAAGAGTAAATAGGTAAGCAGTTCCTTGTTTTCTTTCTTAAATCGTCCTAGTCGTAAGCATAATTGTAATAATTCTTCTTTAGGAAGATGTTGTAATTCTTTTTTTATGGTAACAATAGACTCAGCCTTCATATTACAAATCTAAGGCTTTTAAAACTTTTGATTTGTAGGTTTGTCCTATAGGAATTTTATGTCCAGAAATCTGAATTTGATTTCCCGATAGTTGCTCCATTTTATTCAAATTAATACTAAACGATTTGTGAACTCTTATAAAATGAGTTGGTAATTGCTCAATAAAACCAGAAAATGTACTGTGCGTTACTATCGTTTTGTCTGCCAAATGCACTTTTACATAATCGCCAAAGGCTTCAATAACAGCAATGTCTGAAAAGAAGACTTTGTGCAGTGCTTTATTTTCTTTAAGAATCAAGAAATCTTGTTTAGGCTGAAGTGCTTTTTCATTCAGAACTTTATTAATCGCCGTTAAAAATCGTTCGTAAGCAATTGGTTTTAAAAGATAGTCGGTAGCATTGACCTCAAAACCCTCTACAGCATATTGCGGATAAGCGGTTGTGAAAATTACAGCTGGCGGATGTTGCAGACTTTTATAAAAATCCAATCCGGTTTGTTTTGGCATATTAATATCTAAAAATAACAAGTCCACTGCCGAATTGAGTTGTAGATATTTAAAGGCTTCCGCAGTATTACTACAGGTTTGTTTAAGCTCTAAAACTTCGGTTTCCGAAACAAAATGCTGCAACACTTTTTGAGACGATAATTCGTCATCAACAATAATACAGGTTATGCGATTTTGGTTATTCATTCTTTAGGTTCA
Source organism: Winogradskyella litorisediminis (assembly GCF_042675765.1). Lineage (NCBI taxonomy): Bacteria > Pseudomonadati > Bacteroidota > Flavobacteriia > Flavobacteriales > Flavobacteriaceae > Winogradskyella > Winogradskyella litorisediminis. Next base: position 27,385 of record NZ_JBHTJL010000003.1, read on the forward strand.
GAGTGACTATAAAGGTTTGCGCTGTGTTTTCAATATTGAGTTTATGCCTATTTGGATAGACCAAATTTAGATTATTCTTCAAATTTTCTAAGCCTACGCCAGAATAGTTGTGGTCTATGCTTTGTTGATTAGTTCCATTTGAATTTTCGATTCTAAACATAAAATCATTACTTTTTTGAATAAACTCTATCTTAATTTTGTCTAAGGTATTATCTTCAGAAAATCCGTATTTATACGCGTTTTCTAAAAGTGGTAACAAAAGCATAGGATATATTTTGAAGTTCTCGTCTTCGATATCTACAATGACATCAACCGTATTTTCTGAGTGTCCACGATATTTTTGAAACGAAATATAGTTGTGCAGTAATTCTAATTCGTCTTTAAGAGAAACACGCTCTGTGTCCGAATCGTAAATAATGTAACGTAGAATGTCCGAAAGTTCTACAATGGCAGTTTTTATATTCTCCTTTTTTTCTAATGCCATGGCGTAAATCACATTTAGCGAATTGAATAAAAAATGCGGATTTATCTGAGCTCGTAAGGCAGATAATTGTGTTTGTATTTGCTGATTTTGAAGTTTTAATAGCTTGTTTTCATTGGTATTGTAATACAACCAGTCTTCAGCCAATTTAAGTAGCGTTGTTGCAATTAAAATAATGCCATAGGTTAAGTAAATATTGGTTTTAGACAAATAGGAGATAAAGAAATATTTCGAAAATAAAATATCTAGAATTGAATTAAAAAACTGTGCGTTTAGAAATGAAAACACACCAAAATTCAGAATAAAAAGCAGGATATATATAGCATAGCGTTCTTGTTTTAAAAACTTGGGTATTAGTATGTAAAAGTTGATGGAAACAGGAACTATTACCACGACTAAAAAGCCTAATGTGTATATATAATCTGCAGTAATTGGTATTTTACCTTTTGAAAAAATAAAGAGTAAAATAAGAAATGCCAAAAACCACAGAATGCCATTAAATAATAGCGGTCTGTGGTAATTGCTGCGTTGTAATATGGTTTTAATATTAAGGCTTTGCATTGTTTGGCTTTAATCTTCTAATATCATCATTATCCCATTTATCTTCAAAATCTGAGACCATAAATTTCTTAAGAAAATTATGCAGTTCCTCACTTGTGGCAGTTAAGACCAAATCTTCGTCGATACCAGTTCTTTCGTGCTTAATGCGTAATCGTTTTTCAGTTATCAGTTTATTGACTGCCTTTTCTGATAGCCATTTAAAAGTAAAGCCTTCGTTGGTGATATCTACAAAAGCGGTAGAATGGGTTTTTAACAGATGCTGCGCAACTAATTTATTTAAATCATCACTATCGTATTCAAAAGGCGTAAGGTCTATAAAAAGGTGTTCATCTACCATAAAGGGCATGGCGATAAACGAGGCTTCTGTATCTTTCTTTTTATACTTAATGTAATACCCATCTTTAAAGCGCTCAAAAGCCTCTTTCGATTCCTTAGATAACGTTGTATTTGGGTCAGTTTCTTTTTCCCATTCGTCTTTAAACGAGCGAATATCCCATTGTCCGTTTTTATTATCTGTCCAATTGCCTACAAGCTTTCCAGAATAATTTATGCTTGATTTTGTATAAAACGGCTGAATAGATTTTACAATACAAGAGCTAAATAGCAAAACACATAAACTCACTAATACTAATCTCGTTTTCATAATTTTTGATTTTAAAAGTTTCAGCTAAACTCTTATAAAAGACAATGAGTTGCAACGTTTTTCGACAAACACGTTGCAACTCATGTCAAACACTTTGAAATTATAAGTTCTAGCGTCCCTTTCTTCCGTCTACAGAGAATTTTCCTGGACCAGCCAAAAAGATAACCACAAAAGCAATTAAATATAATAATGCCATTTCTTTACGTGCTAATGGGTCGCTACCGTGAACAATAAATGCTGCGACAGCCATTGTAATAGCCGCTGGAATTGCAGCAAACTTAGTTTTTATACCAAAAATAATTAGTACTGGTGCTAATACTTCGCCAACAAGACAAAGGATTAACGATGCCGTTGCACCAATACCTAGTGGGTCTGCAAATTCAATGGGTCCGTTTAGTTTATCAAGTTTTGGGATACCATGGTTTATTAGCATTAGTGCTGAGAATCCAACTCTATGGATTAATAACGCTAGGTCGTTGTAGTTTGTTTTCAAAATAGTGGGTTTTATTAATTAGTTATCGTCTAAATATAGACAGAAATATTAAACCTTCAAATTTTGAAGTTTTGAAAATATGTGTCCTACAATTAATTTCTATTGGAATAGATTTACGACTTTACCTTCGTCTTCTGGCGTAATAATCACTAATAGTTTTTTAAAGCCCAATGCGTTTTGTTTGTAAATTTTTGTGCCTACCGACCATTTTTCTTTGCGTTTGGAGTTGGGCATCATTGGAAAACCATAACCAAAATAGCTACCGTCTGCTTTTGGTCCTTTAACTATAAATTGATTTCTGTTAGACGAATTGTTTTTTATTTTAAAAGATATCCACTTTATATCTTCTTTTTTCATCTTGTAATTTGAAGACGATTCTACCATGCCGCCAGACTTCGTTTTTATTTTATTGTCTTTTGGAAGTTGTGTATAAAGTAATTTTCCATCGTTTGAAACATCTGCCCATAAATATTTGGTTGGGTTAACTTTTATAGTCCCAGAATCCCAAAGATTTACAAAAACCTTTTCAGCTTCTATATTTGATGCGTCTATGTGACCTATTTCTGTGCCCAAGCGCAGCTCTTTAGTTTTCCCTTCTATGATTACCTTGCCAATATTGGCATTAACTCTTAAAATAGCATTGTTAACATTAGTAATTATAGTTTTGTCATGCGTATCGTGCACAACACGTTTTAGATTAGGCGCACCAATTTTTATACTAATTTTTTGAGTAGGTGCAATCCATTTTAGCTGACTAAAGTGAATGGTGCCATCTACAATTTCTGTATCAATGTATTTAAACAGGTTAGAGTCTGCCGTGATTTCCAAGCTTGCGATCGCAGAATTATCAATTGTAATATTGGCGTATAAATCTATTTTTATGGTTTCAACATTTTCAAATGGAAATGTTCGAGTTTCTACATTATTGTTTCCTTTTATTTGTGCTAGACCTGCAAATCCTACAAGCATTAGCAATAAGCTTAACTTTTTCATATTACGAATTATTTTTTTGTGGTTTTTGCTTCAGGAGTATTGAAAGTTGCTTCATAAGTGAAGTTTTCAGGCTCATATTCAAATTTTATTGAACGGTTTGGCTGATTTTGCAATTCGTATTCGTCATTATTTACAAATTTGAATTTGATATCGTATTGCGCCGCTTGAAATTCAACTTTTGCTTCATAAATACTGTCATTGTTTTCATCTGTAAGCGGAACTAACGCTTTCCAAGCTGGACTTGTAAACTGGCCTCTTACACCTGGATTAGTAATATTATCTAAACCTCTCATATCTACTTTAAATGTGATGGTTTTGAGATGTGTTTCTTGCACGCAACTTGTTATAATTAAGATTGCGATTAGAACTAAAAGTGATTTATAATTTTTCATGAGTTCTTTATTTTAAAGTTTAGTGTAACTGTATGTATTTCTTACAAATTTTTCATCACTATCTAAATATGAAACTTCTTTCGTCACAGTATATGTTGAATTCGTTAAAGTATGCGTGATAAACATATTGGCCTTTTTACCATTATCTCTACTTTGGTAAGTGGTCACCAGAGTTTTTGTTCCGTTTTCTTCAGTAAAACTTAGCACCTTCTCATTGCCAAAATAGGTGCCCTTTTTTTTGATTTTCACTGAACCTTTATGGTTTTTGCTCGGCTCGTAAGTGTATTGTACGTTGGAGATTAACTTGTCACCTTCAATCTTAAACTGCATAGTAGCATCTATGGTTTCTTGTTTGCCAGATTGGTAGTCTTTGTAAGTCAAAGTGCCTTCCCAACTGGTATTGTTCATACTTTCAAAATCTGAAAGTGAAATGGTGTTTTGTGCATTAATAGTTATTACTGTGAACAGTAAAGCGAATGTTGTAAATAGAGTTTTCATAATATGTTGTTTTGAATGATTATTTTAATTTTTTACTGATTAGAAAGTCAAGCCCGAAGCGTCCTGAACCCAATGTTAAGTTGTAAATAGCAACCCATAAAAAGCCCATTGCAGGTAGCATATTCCAAGCAGGTCCATTCCATTTTTGTAGAAAAATTGCAACGAGCATGGTACACATAATTAAGAAGGATGAGATACGTGTGCCAATACCTAGAGCCAATAGTATTCCGCCTACAGCTTCGCTAAAAGCGCCCATCCAAGCAAAGAAGATTGGGAACATAGCAAAGATGCCGCCGTAAGCTTTAACATCTTCTGGGAACCAGGCAGCGACTTCGAACAAGTTGAGATTTTGGCTATCTGGCGTCCATGGCACACCAAATTTGTCGGCACCAAAACCAATAGAGAGTCCAATTCCGCATCCAAATCTGATGATAAAGAAGATGAAATCTGAAAACCAGTTTTTCTGAACGGTAGGTGTAATTAAAAATTTGAGGAAAGTTTTTAAGCGTGTCATCGTATTTGTGTTTTAAGGGCTGACATACATCAGCGAGATTGATGACACAAATTTGCGACACAAACGCTCCTTGAACGACTTAAAGCGTACTAGGACGTCCTAAATACGATTTGAGACGTCTTATTTTAGTTGTGTTTTTAAATATTCGGTAGGAGAGAAGCTCGTTAGCTTTTTAAATACTCTATTGAAAGTAGCCTTGCTATTAAAACCACATTCTTGAGCAATACCAAGTAAGGATAATTGTTGTTGCTTATTTTCTTTCAGCATAGTTTTAAACGCTTCAACACGATAGCCATTTACAAAATCGTTGAAGTTTTTGTTGTAGCCCGAATTTATAGTTTCGGAAAGTTGTCCTCTAGTCATGTTCGCCATTTTGGCTAAGTCTGATAAATTAAGCTCAGGATTTAAATAGGCTTTTTGTTCTACCATTAAATGATTCACCGTAGCAATATCGTCTTCAGAAACAGATTTATGCTCTATGTTATCACTTTCTTCTGGAATTCCAATAGTCTTTGGAGAGAAGCTAAAGTCTAATTTATTCAGCTTTGTGGTGTCTGTAAAGTAACCTTTAATACCAACAAACAAGGTCACCAAAGCAGCCAATAAGTTGAGCCACCATCGTTCTTGATATCCTAATTCCATAAAACGCGAACCAATAATATCTTGAACAGTACCGTAAAGAAACAGCGTGCTAAAGAGTATTAAGAAGGTTAAAATCCAATTGAGTTCTAACTTATACGTATTTGAAAAATATTGCATAATCTTTTTACGATAGCTATAAAATAGTTGAAACGTAAATGCCAAATACAGCAGCATAAACGGAGGTTCTATGTAAGACATGATGCTTAAAATGTACTCCTCATCTAAGGAGATTTTTAGCACACCATTCTGCGTATCACTAAATCCAGGTTGCAGCGCATCATAAGTGTAAATTGAAAATCGGTAGACTACGAAAGCTATTGCCAAAGCAAAATGCCACCAATAGCTTTTTTTGAATTTAAAATTTGAAGTCGTAACAGACTTGACATACAAGTAAATTAATGGCGCTAATGCAATGCCAATATTTATAAGAAAGTAATTGATTTTTGTAGTTCTAAAAGCATCATACCAGCCCATAAACCCTAGAGTATAGCAGGTCTGAGAGTATGAGGTAAGTAATAGAATGCATCCTAAAAATAAATCTGAAAGGTTACGCTTTTTAACATACCTACCGAATAGAAGACATACAAAAACAAGGCCTTGCTAAGCCAAAATTAAAAGCGGTAAACTCCAACGGTTAAAATCTGGAAACATTCTGTGTTTAAATTAAAACCTAAATGTATCTATTTTATGAGAGAATTGAAAAATGAATACGGCTCAAATTGTTTCAAAGGCAAACTACAGGAATAATTCCATCAATTTTCACAATAACTTTCATAATCATCAGCTATTTTTCTAAAAGCTTTTCCGCTTCTTGGAAAGTAATCCCCATTTTGAGCATTTTCAATAATTTTTGGACAGGTTTTAAAGAAGCGTTTTACAGATTTTTTAAAAGCTTTGTGATTATTATAATTTAGAAAATAGGTATCGCTTTCATAAACTGGTTTTTCTGTCTTTTGAAAGTAAACTATCTGTGAAGTTGCGTAATAATTTGAACTTATATCTTTAAAAATTCGAGCTTTGCTATTTTCATAGTACAACGTACGCAGACTATTGGCTATAGCACCTTTTATATTTCTTAAGAAGAACACCTCTATAGTATCGTCTATAGTATAATTCGTAGTTAATATTCTTTTTTTCTGAATAGAATCTAGGTTAGGGTCTAAGTCAAGCATTTTAAACGATAAGTCTTTAAGCTTTGAAGTATATATTGTTGCAGATTTTGCTTTTATATCTTTCCAACCTTTAACAACATTTTCTTTAGGCTTTTCCTTTACAAATACTATTGTTTTAGCATCTATAGGATTAACAAAACCAAAACCTGATACTTTTTCGTTATTAATAGATGTGTAGGTCAATGAATCAAAAGCAATTCTAGGTTGTTCTTTTTTTAGACTTCTACTGGTAATATAGAATTGTGCATGTAGTTGGTCTGTACAACAAAGAAGTGTTAATGTGATAAGTAATAGGTTATAGATATTGATAGGTTTTCTTAGCATAAATTATTCTTTTCTAATGACTACCAATATTAATAAATGATTTTTATTATTCAAATGTGCTTTTAGTATTTCAATCGTTTGTTTTCAGGTGGGTTTTTATTTAAATAATAAAAAACGCCTCTAATTTAAAATCAAAGGCGCTTGTTTTATATATAAATGTTTTACTATCTCAGTCTCGGAAAATCTACAGGATTTGCCTCGTGCATCACATTATAGATGGCTTCAAAAACATCTTCTACTGAAGGCTTAGAAAAATAATCGCCATCAGTACCATAAGCTGGTCTGTGTGATTTTGCCGTTAACGTTTTTGGTTGGCTGTCTAAATGTTTGTAGGCGTTTTGTTTGTTAAGAATTTCGTCTAAAATATAAGCCGAAGCTCCACCAGAAACATCCTCGTCAATCACCATTAAGCGATTGGTTTTAGCAACACTTTTTACAATATCATGATTAATGTCTAAAGGAAGAAGTGATTGTACGTCAATAATTTCAGCGTTAATACCAACTTCTTGTAATTCTTTAGCAGCTTGTTCTACAATTCTTAAGGTAGAACCGTAAGACACTAAGGTAATATCTTCGCCTTCTTTTATAGTTTCTACGACACCAATTGGGGTTTTAAATTTTCCAATATTGTTTGGCATTTTTTCTTTAAGACGATAACCGTTTAAACATTCAACCACTAAAGCAGGTTCATCGCTATCTAAAAGCGTATTGTAAAATCCTGCGGCTTTAGTCATGTTTCTTGGTACCAAAACATGAATGCCACGTACTAAATTAAGAATACCTCCCATTTGTGAACCTGAATGCCAGATACCTTCTAGTCTGTGACCACGTGTTCTTACGATTAGTGGCGCTTTCTGGCGACCTTTTGTTCTATAATGCACTGTAGCCAAGTCGTCGCTCATTAATTGCAATGCGTATAGAATATAATCTAAATACTGAATTTCTGCTATGGGTCTTAAACCACGCATAGCCATTCCGATACCTGAGCCTAGAATGGTTGCTTCTCTGATACCTGTATCTGCTACACGAAGTTCGCCATATTTGGCTTGTAAGCCTTCTAAACCTTGGTTAACGTCACCAATATGTCCAGCATCTTCTCCGAATATTAAGGCTTCTGGATAGTTGCTAAAAATAGCATCAAAATTATCTCGTAATACGACACGTCCATCAACATCTTCTGCATTGTCTTCATAAGTTGGTAAAACTTCAGTTTGGTTTAATGCTTTTTTGTCTGAATGACTTAATAAATGCGAGCTATATTTTGGTTGAATTTTTTCAAAATATGAATTTATCCAATTTTGCAGCTGCGTTTTTTCCGAAAAACTCTCAGAAACCACATAGCGTAGTGCTTTACGCGAATTAGATAAAATATCTTTACGAAGTGGCTCGTCAATTGAAGCCAAATCATTTTTAAGTTTTGTTATAAAAACGCCGTTACTACTACTTTTTGCTAAATGGTCTAAAAGTGAAACAGCTTCGTCGCGTTCTGCTTTAATTGGATTTATAAATGCTGACCAAGCCGCTTTTTTTCCATCTCTAACCGCTTTTTTAATTTCTTTTTCTAAAGCTGTTAACTCTTCATCAGAAGCAATATTATTAGTAACTATCCATTGACGCATTTGTGCATTACAATCGTACTCTGCTTCCCATTCTAAGCGATTTTTATCTTTATAACGTTCGTGAGAGCCAGATGTTGAATGCCCTTGTGGTTGCGTCAGTTCTTGAACATGAATCATAACTGGAACATGTTCTTTTCGGGCTACTTGCGCTGCACGTTGGTATGTATCAATGAGTTCTGCATAATTCCAACCATTTACACGAAAAATTTCATAACCTTTTTCATCTTCTGTTCGTTGGAATCCTTTTAAAATTTCCGAAATATTTTCTTTTGTCGTTTGGTGACGTGCGTGTACCGAAATACCGTATTCATCATCCCAAATACTTATAACCATTGGTACTTGTAATACACCAGCGGCATTTATAGTTTCAAAAAATAGACCTTCACTTGTACTGGCGTTACCGATTGTTCCCCAAGCCACTTCGTTTCCTTCTTTTGAAAATTTAGTAGCATCAATACCTTTTACATTACGGTATATTTTAGAAGCTTGGGCTAGTCCTAAAAGTCTCGGCATTTGCCCTGCAGTAGGAGAAATGTCTGCACTTGAGTTTTTCTGCTCTGTGAGGTTTTTCCATTCGCCATTTTCATCTAAACTGTGCGTTGCAAAGTGTCCGCCCATTTGTCTGCCAGCAGACATTGGCTCATCTTTTAAATCAGTATTGGCATACAAGCCAGCAAAAAACTGCTGAATAGTTAACTCACCAATAGCCATCATAAAGGTTTGGTCACGGTAGTATCCTGAACGAAAATCACCATTCTGAAATGCTTTTGCCCAAGCAATCTGAGGAACTTCTTTTCCGTCTCCAAAAATCCCAAACTTTGCCTTACCTGTTAATACCTCGCGACGGCCGAGAAGACTGCATTCGCGACTGGTGACAACTGTTTTGTAATCATTTAAAACTTCAGCTTTAAAATCTTCAAACGTAATCTCAGTTTTAGTATTGGCATTTGGCTTCATATATCAGAAATTTTGTCCTACAAAAATACACTATATCGTAGTGTTTTACAAAGCCAAAATCTGTTATAATTTTGAAATATTCTTAGTAAATCGATGTTTTTTAAATAAAAATTAAAAAAAATAACAATTTTTAACAATTCAGTGAGAATTTGTCAACAATGGTAGTTGATGTTTTTTTTGACTTTAAGGTTTTCTTTCTAGAAAATTTAAAGATGAATTACTGATAAGTTTATTAAAAAGGAAGCTCTTTTAATAGAACAGGTAATATAAGATTTCTTGACTGCCGCTTAAAATTGAATTTTATATTTTTTAGCTCTCAGCTAATTAATACCATTTTCGTCTAAATAATCCTAAGAGGACTTGCGGGTCAACACTAATGACAAATCTAATTTTTTCGGCATAATTAGGTTGAGCGATTTCCCAACCGTTATTAGAATATACTGGGAAAAATAATTCTAAATAGTCTGGAACTAAATTAAGACGTACTCCAGAATCGTAAACAAATTTAGGGTCAAAACCTCTGTTTTTAACCAATCCTAAATCTCCATAAGCTTCGATATAACGCCATATCGAAGCACCGAAGTTTGTAGTTGTAATCCACTGATTAGCAAAACTTGTATCTAATTGAGATTTAAAACCACCTTCAGCGACAATAAGCTGCTGGCTAAAAATACCCGTAGCTTCAGAGCGTCCTAAATAATTGAAATCGAATAAATAATCTGTTGGTCTATCTAAAGCAAAACTGAAATAGTTTGAATTTAGATCAGTGTTGTTTTTTAAAAACGTACCAGCAAAAAATCTAAAGTTATAGTTTCGATTGTTTTTTGCAAGCTTTCTGTATTCGTAATTCACGGCTAACTTGCTAAAATTACTAGCGACTTGTACGTCTGCAAAAAAGCGAGAGTAGTTTATTATTCCAGGGCTAGAGTAAACATACCTTAAATTAACTACACTATAATCTGGCTCTGTTTCTGTTTGAGTTATAAGTGCATCTTCGCCTAAAGTTCTATCAATATCTACGTAGCGCAATCTCAAAAAATGACGTTTATCAGAGCGTAAATCATCCTTGTCTCTAAAGGCAAATGAGACATTTGGTCTTAAACGTCTGAAAAAAGCATCTTGAGCAAAAGATTGATAACTAGCGTCTATACCATATGAAATGTCATATAAATTTGTGTCTTCTAAAATATGCGTGTAAAATATGTTTGCAGAACCAGTTAAAGTTTGGGAGTTAAATGAATATTTTGGCGCAAACTTGTAGTTTAATCTACGTTTTAAAATGGTCTTGTTATATATTTTTCCACCAAGAGTAAATCCGTCATAAATATTATTGTATTCTATAAGGGGCATAAAAAACACTTGATTGTAATAAGGGTCTTCTACATCTTTAAAAAGCCTAAATTGTAATGGTTTACTAAATAAATTAGACCCTTTTGTGGATTTGTAGTTGTTTCGCTGGTTAAATTCTGGTATTGCGTTATCATAGTCCAATACCAATCGTTCAGTATCGTAATTTTTAATTTTGAATGTTTTTTCTTTTCCTATGCTATCAACCCAAATTTTATTGACTATAGTATCGTTTTTTAAACTAAATAAAGAGATTGGTAGATTGATATTCGCCTTATTTTTTATGGTTAATGTTATTGAGTCTTCTTCTGTTTCTATATCAACCAATTTGTAATCTATTTTTTTGCGAGTATTAATGTAATCTCCAAAAAACCAATCGAGATTTTTATTTGTTTTTGATTTGATAAAGTTTTCAAAGTCTTTCGAAGACGAAGGTTGAAGTTTCTGTTGCTTTAAATAATCTTTTGCTAAGGATTTAAAATCAATATCTTCAGCATAATCGTCCATGTAGTTTAAACCTAATCCTGCTTTATATCTACCAGCTATATTGGCATTAAATTTAGTTAATGAGTCTTTTGAGATAGTCAATGGCTGATCATTATTTTTACGAGCTATTTCCATAAAATAGAGGAAATAACGGTAATTAAAATCAAGTTCTGCCATATGAAATGAACGTATGCCCCAAACGTTGGCTAACGTGCCAAGAAACTTTTTGTCTGGATAATTATCCTCAACATATTTCATTAAAAAATAAACGCCTAAACCGTCATTAAACCAATGGTCTTGCCTTGGGTTAGTTAAATGAATATTATTTATATACTTATTCAGTGATGTTTTTAAAAGCTTCATCTCGTATTGAAATTCACTTTTAAAAGGTCTTAGAAAACTAGGCAATTGGTTAAGTCCGTAAAGTGGATTTTTATTATAATCTATTTGGCTTACCACTAAACGGTCGTGCGGATAAGGACCTAATTTATCATTAAGATATTTACTCACTTTATCAATAATTAAGGCTTTTGAAGTCTCATCTAGACCTTTTTCTTCAATGTCTGAAACAAGTGTAAAATAATCGGTTGTAATTTGCTTGTAGTTCTGGGTTTTACGAAGTGACAAATAAGTTTCAACGCGGTCAATTCCCTTAAGTGTAACCGTTTTAATTCCATTAGAATTTGATACTGAAGTTGTATTTAACTCTGAAGTTAAATTGTAATGCTCAGGAAATGTAATGTTGATAGTAATGTCTGTTTTCGGAACATATAAATCATCCAGATTTTTGTTACTATAATATTGCCACTTGCCATTGTAAACACTAGGTGTTAAATACCAATGTTTTAATTCAAAATTTTGATTTTCAGTAAATCCGTAATCAGTAAACTCAGCATCAGGTAAGATAACAGAATATTGAAGCTTAATTTTGTAAGCTGAGTTTGGCAAAAGCGGTGTTTTTAAACTTATTTTTAAAACATCTACCTGATTTTCTAAATGATTATAGGCTAACGATTGGTCTTCAACATTTGTAATTGATATAATGTTTGTAAATCCTCGTTGTCTGTCTTTTGCAAGATGAAATTTTGTAGAGAATTCCTCTTCAAAACGTTTGGCTAAAGCTGTAGATTTGTTGCTATAGCTATTATTCCAATCGTTTAGATAAATAGTGCTTAACGTATCATTTGTGGTATTATAATATTCAATAGTTTGAATGATGTTCACTGATTTTACATCAGGATTTACATTGGCATCAATCACCACAGAATTTTGCCCATAACCAAATATGGTACATAACAAATAGGTTAAGATTATGAGGGAATTTTTTATCAAATTAGTATTAGAAATTAGGGCTTAAATCTGAGTTTTGGTAGAAATCGTTAAGTATTTCTACAACTTCGTCACTTGTATCAACAACGTGAATTAAATCAATATCTTTTGGACTTATATTACCTTCGGTAAGTAGGGTATTTTTTATCCATTCAACTAATCCGCCCCAAAATTTCTTTCCGACTAAAATAATAGGAAAAGTATCTATTTTATGGGTTTGAATTAATGTAATTGCCTCAAACAATTCGTCTAAGGTTCCGAAACCACCAGGCATAACAACAAAACCTTGTGAGTATTTTACAAACATGACTTTACGAACAAAAAAATAGTCAAAGTCTAAACTTTTATCTGAATCGATATAAGGGTTGTCGTGTTGTTCAAACGGTAAATCAATATTAAGCCCAACAGAAGTTCCGCCTGCAATATGAGCACCTTTGTTACCAGCTTCCATAATACCTGGACCACCGCCAGTAATAACACCATAACCACTATCAACTATTTTTTGAGCAACCTCTTCAGCTAGTTTGTAATACTCGTGGTCTGGTTTTGTACGTGCAGACCCAAAAATAGATACGCAAGGTCCAATTTTACTCAGTTTTTCATAGCCACTAACAAATTCGCCCATGATTTTAAAAATGGCCCATGAGTCGTTTGTTTTAATTTCGTTCCAGCCTTTATAGTGTCTTTCTTTTCTCATTTATGATATGCTATAGTTGATTATTTAATTTAAAAAGCGTGCTAATTTAATTCTTTCTTTAAAAATTTAGCGGTGTAGCTTTTCTTATTTTTAATGATTTCTTCTGGTGTACCTTTAGCTACTATTTGTCCGCCGCCTTTTCCGCCTTCGTAACCAACATCTATGATATAGTCAACGGTTTTAATGACGTCTAAATTGTGTTCAATAATTAAAACGGTGTTTCCTTTGTCTGTTAGCTTATTCAATACTTTCATGAGCACATTAATATCTTCAAAATGAAGTCCTGTCGTAGGCTCATCCAAAATATAAAATGTATTACCTGTATCTCTTTTGCTTAATTCAGTTGCCAATTTAATACGTTGTGCCTCGCCACCAGACAATGTTGTGCTTTGTTGACCAAGAGTAATATAACCTAAACCAACATCTTTAATTGTTTTAAGTTTTCTGAAAATTTTAGGAATATGCTCAAAAAATTCCACAGCTTCATTAATGGTCATGTTTAGTACATCACTAATTGATTTTCCTTTATATCGAATTTCTAAAGTTTCGCGATTAAAACGTTTCCCTTGGCAGGTTTCACATTCTACGTAAACATCTGGTAGAAAGTTCATTTCTATGACGCGTAATCCGCCACCTTGACACGTTTCGCATCGTCCACCAGCAACATTAAAACTAAATCTACCTGGTTTGTAACCGCGAATCATTGCCTCAGGAATTTGTGCGAAAAGCTTACGAATTTCATCGAAAGTTTTTGTATATGTTGCAGGATTACTTCTAGGAGTCCGGCCTATAGGTGATTGATTTATGTCAATAACCTTATCAATATGTTCTAATCCCTTTATACTTTTATAAGGCATTGGTTTTTTTACGCCATTAAAGTAATGTGCGTTTAAAATAGGGTAGAGCGTTTCGTTAATTAAGGTGGATTTTCCGCTACCAGAAACGCCTGTGACTCCAATCATTTGACCTAATGGAAATTCTACAGAAACATTTTTTAGATTATTACCAGTGCAACCTTTAAGTACAATCTTTTTACCGTTACCTTTTCGGCGTTTTTTAGGGATAGCAATTTCTTTATTGCCATTTAAGTAAGCAGCAGTAAGTGTGTTTTCTTTTAAAAGTTCTTTTGGTGTGCCTTCACTAATAATTTCGCCACCATGTTTACCTGCAAATGGGCCAATATCTATAACGTGGTCAGCACGTTCAATCATATCTTTATCGTGCTCAACTACAATAACAGAATTACCAACATCTCGAAGTGAAACCAGTGAATTGATAAGTTTTTCATTATCGCGCTGATGTAAACCAATACTCGGTTCATCTAAAATGTAAAGTACGCCTACTAATTGAGAACCAATTTGGGTAGCTAGTCTAATACGTTGCGCTTCACCACCAGAAAGTGATTTCGAACTTCGGTTTAGAGACAAATAAGTAAGACCGACATCGACCAAAAACTGAACCCGACTTTTGATTTCTTTTATAATTTCGGCAGCAATTTTTTGTTGTTTTTTGGTAAGTCTTTCTAGTAAGTTTTCGGACCATTCGCCTAATTCAATAATATCCATCATTACCAAATCAGCTATGCTTTTTCCGTCAATTTTAAAATAGAGTGATTCTTTACGAAGACGAGAACCATTACAAGTTGGACATTCAACTTTATCCATATATTCTTTTGCCCAACGAACTAAAGATGTTGAATTAGATTTGTATTGGCTTTCAATAAAATTGGCAACACCTTCAAAATCGATATCGTAATTTCTGGCAACACCAAGTATTTTGCTTTCTACTGTAAATTTATCTTTTCCGCCGTATAAAATAACTTGCTTAGCTTCATTTGGTATATCCTTCCAAGCATCGTTTAATGAAAAATCGTAACGCTGCGCAATAGTTTCAAACTGTTTAAAAATCCAACTCTTTTTTTGTACACCGTGTGGTGCTAAAGCTCCATTTTTGATGGATAAATTTTCGTCTGGTACCAATTTTTTCTCGTTAACTACATATAATTCGCCAATACCATTGCATTTTGGGCAGGCACCTTTTGGGGAGTTGAAGGAGAAGTTATTTGGCTCAGGATTTGGATATGAAATCCCAGACGATGGACACATTAAATTTCGACTAAAATACCGCGGTTCGTTTGTGTCTTGCTCGATAACCATAAGTACATCATCACCATGGTACATTGCTGTGTTAATAGACTCCATAATGCGTTTTTCATTGTCTTTGGAATCCTCAATCTTTAAACGGTCAATAACAATTTCTATATCGTGGGTTTTGTAGCGGTCTAGTTTCATCCCTTTTTCAAGGTCTACGATATTGCCGTCTGTACGTACTTTTACAAACCCTTGTTTGGCAATTTGCTCAAACAATTCACGATAATGTCCTTTACGAGAACGAATAACAGGTGCCAAAATATTGATGCGTTTCCCAGTATAAGATTCTAAAATTAAATCTTTGATTTGCTCATCAGAATAGCTCACCATTTTATCGCCAGTTTCATAGCTGTAAGCATCAGAAGCTCTTGCAAAAAGTAATCTTAAAAAATCGTAAATTTCTGTAATTGTGCCAACAGTAGAACGAGGCGACTTACTTGTTGTTTTTTGCTCAATTGCAATAACAGGCGAAAGGCCATCAATTTTATCAACATCCGGACGTTCTAAACTTCCTAAAAACTGACGCGCATAAGCTGAAAACGTTTCAATATATCTTCGTTGACCTTCTGCATAAATGGTATCAAAAGCCAGTGATGATTTTCCACTGCCTGATAAACCAGTAATAACCACTAGCTTTTCTCTGGGTATGGTAACATCAATATTTTTTAGGTTATGAACGCGCGCACCTTGTACTTCGATTGCATCATCAAATGTGGACATAAATCTTTCTTCTTTTTCCTTTTTTAGCAAGTCGTAAAGGTACAATTTTAAGTTGTCTTTTGCGCATCGATATTTGCTACAAAATTGTTATAATTGTACGTAAACAAATTAAGTTTAAATATGAAATTATTAGGAATAGGTTCAAGAATAAACCACACAGAATACGGCAAAGGCGTTGTTACAAACGTAACAGCACAGCATTATTGGGTTACTTTTATAGAAAATGGATTAGAAACTCTTGAATTAGACGAAGAATTTGAAGTTATTGAAGCTGCAGAAGATGAAGTGGATACAATAAGCTTTTATGAGGTCGAAAAAAGTTTACGAAGCATTTTAAAGCGATGGTCTGATGTTACTGAAGTTGTAAGTATTGCGGATAAATGGAAAGGTGGAAAGTTAATTTTTGAAGCTGGCGACCCTAATTTGCAAGGCAAGGAAATGTCAATTGATACTTTTTTTCATAAAATTACAATGGTTCGTGACAGACTTAGAGTTATGGAGCAAAAAATTAATTCTAGCAAAAATCTTGACGAGCAAGAAAAGATAGATTTACAACAATACATTACAAGAAGCTATGGAAGTTTAACAAGTTTTAATGTGTTGTTTAAACTAAAGAGTCAACAGTTTAAAGGGCAGTCTTCAAAATAAGAAATATTAATTCCTGTAAAAACAAAAACGCCGAGGTATTTGCTTCGGCGTTTTTGTTTGAATTATTTTATGGCGTTTATTCTATAATAAGTTTTCGTGTAACGCTTTTATCACCGTCATTTACTTTCATGATGTAAATACCAGTACTAACGTTGTTAAGATTAATTTGCTTATCAAATCTTGATGTTGCATCGTAATTTTTGTTAAATACTAACTTACCTGAAATATCGTATACATCTACATTAACCCCTATACCTGAATTAGAATTAAATTGTAGCGTAAAATCACCATTATTTGGATTCGGGAATAACGCGAAATCATTAAGCTCAAAATTATCTGTATCTAAGGTGATGTTAGTTGTCGTCGTACATAATTCTACAGACCATTCGTTAACGGTACCTGTAGTACCATTTACAAAATCAACAAAAACGAGATTCCAGACACCTGAAGGATTATCTCCATTGAATATATCTAATGAACTTGTAGGGGCAAAAGTCCCAGTATTTGGATTACCACAAACTATCGCAGGTTCACCATCTTTAAAAGTAATATCAATGTCGTTATTGTTACCACAATTTAAAGCCCATATATTTCTAAAACCACCTTCAGCAGGTTGTAATTGTAACAACAAGTGACCTGCAGAATTATGACTCACATCAGCATATATCCGCAAATCTGTGATTGGAGTAGATTCTGTTACTGTTACAGGTATAAATACGGGTGTCCCTTGGACAGGATTCATAGTTGTACCATTGCCATCAGGTATTGCAGTAGATATTGCCCCTGTTGTGTAAGTATTGCAATCTTCAGTAACAGTTACAGTTGCACCAACCGAGAACGACTTAGAAATTGCAAAATAAATATTATCTACAGGCTCTATTTTAATTCTACAATAAGGCTCTTGGACTGATGGAAAAGTTATAGTTTCTGAACCATCATTTTCAGTATTACTAGCTAAAGTGGTACTAAATGTTAAACCACCATCAGTAGATAATAATATATTAACATTACTTGTGTTTATTCCGTTTGCAGTAGTTCCTGCAACATCCCAAGTTATAGTTGTACTAGAGCCTGAAGGAAAACTTTCATTAGTCACATCTGGTGCAGTAACTCTAAATGGACCTACATTGGCAGTAGTAACTATCATATCATCTCTATTGGTCTGTCCACCATTAGGTGATTGATTATCTCTTACTGTTAATGCAAAATTCATTGTACGAGCTACATTAGGAATGACTTCCCATTGCGGTGTTAAGTTATCATCTAAAATATCACTTAATTGCGGAAAAGTTCTCTCACCGGTAGATAATGAAGGTCTTGATCTAAATTGCGGGTTAGTTGTACTAGTAGTATTAGGTTGGTCAGTAGTTGTACCTGTGTCTACCTGCTCCCAATTGTAAGAAAGTGAAGCGCCAGAATCTATATCCGTACCTGTGCCGGTGAGCGTAAATGCTGTTCCAAACGGAATTGTATAATCATCACCTGCATCAGCAGTTGGTGCAGTATTGCCATTTGGTGTATTAACAGAACACGTTGGCGAAGAAGTTATTCTTGCATACATTTCATCTATACTTACTGCATGAAAATGGTCATCACTATTGGGCTGTACATTATCTGATGCACAGATACCTGCGTAACCCATTATAGTATTGCCACTTCCAACCTCCACAGCTGTACCTGGATTTCGTTGAGCACCGCAATTACCATCTCCACCATTATAACTATGGTTAGCACCAAAATGATGTCCTATTTCATGTGCTACAAAATCAACATCGAAAACATCACCAACAGGGCTACCTAATCCCGTTACAGCTCGTGCTTTTGCATTAATAAAACATATACCACCAAGAGCTGCAACACCTCCACCACCTGTTGAGAAAACGTGCCCAACATCATAGTTTGTAGTGCCTATATTCGCGTCAATAATATTTTGATTTTGAGTTAGCATTGCACCACCATCATTATTAGAGTATCCATCATTTTCCGCTAAAAAAATAATACTTGTGCCAGACGCTGTATTTATATTATCTACTAATTGCAGTGTAACAGACAAGTCTCTTTCGTAAATTCCATTAACACGAGTCATACTCACATTCATTGCGGCTAATACCGTAGAACGTTTAACTGCATCAGTAGCAGCTTGTTGACCCGCAGCATTGATATGAAAATTAGAATATTCTTGGGTTGATGCTAGTGCAAAACGAAAAGTCCTAAATAAACCATCGTTGGCATTTCTAAGACCCGAATCGCGGTTAGTTTCTGGCTGGTAAGGACTTTCTAAAGCCATTTCATCCGTTAATTGACAGCTTAATCTATCGATATCAGAATAAAGATTTTCTTTCGCATACAATATGTAAGTGTTTAAATCTTCTGTGTAAGGATCTATATAATATGTTTTACCAATTGTGTAAATCGCCGCATGAAAACCAAAAACAGTGGTGCTAAGGCGCATCGTAACACTAGGATTATCAATGTTAATACCAACGTAAGATTGAATTTCTGGATGTTTTGAAGCAAATTCTGGCTCCATAATAGAAGCTTCATAAATTTGATAACGTTCAGATGCGCCATTAATATTAGGAAATTTTACGATTGTGTTAGACTCTAAATTTCTTTTTCGACTTACTGCGGTACTAAGTTTAGATTTTAAGTTCTCTAATTGAAGACTATAAATTTCAAATTGAGAAGGAGTGGATGCTCTATCTAACAATTGTTCTTTGTTAATTTTAGAAGCATCAATTTTTGACCAATAATTTTGTTGAGAAAAACAAAAAAGAGGCAAAATGATAAGGATGAGGTAGATTTTCTTCATAAGATAAAATGTTTATAATGTAAATTTAAGATTTTTAGAGAATTAAAAGGAACTTATAAAGCTGAGATTTAGTTTTTTCGATAAAACGTAGAAATATTTGTAATTTCTAATCCAAAAAAGGGCAGCTGATGAAGTGTAGGAAGTTTTGCGCCAGATTTTGTTGTTTTCCAATCAGACCATGATGCCTCAAGTCCACCAATAGGAATTATATCTACCCACATTTGAAAGCTTTTTGGCATTCCGTTTTCATTTACATGCCATAAGTAAGAATCTCCTGGCGTTGTACCTCCTAGTTTGTAAGTTATAAGCAAAGACTCAGTTTTGTCTTTATTTTTCACCAATTGACGTTTTGTACCTTTATCAAAAACTTTGTAAGGCGCAACTAACCAAAACGAATCATTATTAAAATAAGATTCAGCTTTTTGAATTAGTTTTTGCTTGTCAACGCCATTATAAGGCATATTGCCTACAAAAACTGAAGAGTTATTTGTGTTTTTTAATTGAAGCATGACTCGGAAATTTTTCCATTTTACTTCGCAACTATCAGCAGACTTAAACCATTTATAACTATTTCTATTTTTAAAAGTCCACTCGATGTAATCGGTTTTTTTGTAAGCTTCGTAATTGAGCGCTTCAAGCATTTTATTTGCTAAAACATCGGCTTTTGGACTTTCAATTCCTGTTGGAAAAGGTTCGTTATATTTTAAATAAATGAAACCAAAAAATAGAAGTGATGGCAAGGTGATAAAAACAATTGCTCCTAAAATGAATTTTGAAATTCGCTTTAATTTTTCTTTTATTGAAAGTTTACTGAATGGTTGACGTTTTCTTTTTAGTGCCAAAGTTGGAGGATTTAGTTAAGCTTCAAAATTACAATTAAGAATTTAAAATCCAACCGCAGCGTCATCGCCACGCTTGTCTGCGCCACCTTCTAATTTGCCATCATCTGTGACTAAAATGCCATCTACAATACCGATGATTGGTGAACGCGATTCGTTAATTTTATAGCCTTTTGCTATTAATTGTTTTATGATATTTTTATCAAAAGCATTTGGCTCTATTCTAATTTCATCAGGTAACCATTGGTTATGAAAACGAGGCGCATTGACGGCTTCTTGCATACCCATTTCAAACTCATGAACATTTAAAATGGTTTGTAAAACAGAAGTAATAATTGTTGAACCGCCAGGTGTACCGACAGTCATGAGCAGTTCGCCTTCTTTTTCTACAATAGTTGGTGTCATTGAGCTTAACATTCTTTTTTCTGGTGCAATGCTATTGGCTTCTGCACCGATAAGTCCGTAATAATTGGGTTCGCCTGGCTTGCTACTGAAATCGTCCATTTCGTTATTTAAAAAAAATCCTAAATCGTCAGCATAAACTTTTGAACCATAACCACCGTTTAAAGTTGTAGTAACGGCTATAGCATTTCCAAATTGGTCTACAATAGAGTAGTGCGTCGTTTCGTCACTTTCATAGCCAATAATATTTCCGTGAGAGATAGAATCGACCGGAGTCGGTGCTTTAAAAGTAAAATCTGTCATTCTCTCATTTAAATATACAGAACTTGTTAAGGTTTCTAAAGGAATATCTACAAAATCGGGGTCACCCAAGTAGTAGCTTCGGTCAGCATAAGCGCGCTTTTCGGCTTCAACTAAAACTTGAATGGCTTTTAAACTATTATGACCGTAGCTTTTTAAATCAAAATCTTCAACCATTGTCATAATTTGATTGAGACAAACGCCACCAGATGATGGTGGTGACATTGAGGTAATTGTTAAATCATCATACTGAAATTGAATTGGCTTTCGCCATTTGGCTTCATATTTTTCTAAATCTTCTAATGTTATAATGCTTCCTTTTTCTTGAAGAAATTGAACTAATTTTTTTGCAGTTTCGCCTTTATAAAATTCATCTCGTCCATTATTAGCAATGCGTGTTAAGGTTTCAGCTAAAGCGAAATTTAGGATTCTATCATTTTGCTTTAAATCTTGATTAAATAATATTTTTTTTCCGTTAACGGCAGTGAAAAGACTATCATAATTTTTAAATCTATTTTCCTGATTTTTAGTAACAATGAATCCGTTGTTCGCCAAATCAATCACAGGTTGTAGAATGGTTTTTACATCTAGTTTCCCGAAGCGTTTCTGAGCTTCAAAAATACCGGCTACTGTTCCAGGAACACCTATGGCCAAAGGTCCTACTGTACTTTTGTTGGGTATAACATTTCCATCTTCGTCCAAATACATGTCTTTTGATGCTGCTAGTGGTGCTTTTTCGCGGTAATCGAGTGCACCGACTTGACCGTCGGCTAGGCGATATACCAAAAATCCGCCACCACCAAGATTTCCAGCATATGGATAGCTTACTGCTAATGCCATTTCAGTAGCCATCATCGCATCAAAAGCATTGCCTCCTTTTGCCATTATATCTGCGCCAATTTTAGAAGCTTCTTGTCGTGCACTTACTACCATCGCTTTATCAGTTATGTAACCGCGTTGTATTTCTTTGGTTTTTACAACATTTTTCTCTTCTTTACAGCTTAGAAAAACAATGATTATACTTAACATGAAAAGAATTTTTCTCATAGGTTGTATTCTTTGGTTAATTCAATTCGTTTTATTTCGGCGTAAGCCCTTAAATCTTCAAAAAAAAGTTTGAAATCATTTTCAAAGGCTTCATAATTTTCAATCAATTCCTTTGTGGCATTATTCATTTTACTTAAACCTTTTGTTCTATTGTTCATACCATTAAGCACTTTTTGAATTCCTTCAACTGTAGCATAACTCAACAACCAATTATCTTCAATCATAAAAGGTGTTAGTTTTTTGAAACGAGGCGGTAAAACTTCAAAATTTTCATTCAAACTAACATAAAAACCTTGGATGTATTCATTTAAAGGTTTGTTGGAATATTCACTCCAATTTTTTGCTAAAAAATGGTCGTAAAAAATATCTACGATGACGCCACTATAATGGCCATACGGCTTATGCAATCTTTTGGTGCTTTGTCTAAAAATTGGGTGAGCATCTGTATATGTATCTATGTAACGATGCAGAACAATGCCTGCTTGCATGGCTTTTGGGTATTTTGTGAAAATTTTACCACGAATACCGTCAGCTGCAAAATTGCCGATAGTTAGCAGTTTGTTATTTCCAGAAAGGTAAATATGGGCCAAAAAGTTCATTGCCCGAATTTACGAATTCATAATCATATAATTATATTTGCGTAAAACGAAATATACATGACATTAATAAAATCTATATCAGGAATCAGAGGAACCATTGGCGGAAAGGTTGAAGATAATTTAACACCAATTGATGCGGTAAAATTCGCCGCAGCTTATGGTACTTGGCTAAAGGAGCAACGTAACAAAGAAAATTATCGCGTAGTTGTTGGTCGTGATGCGCGAATTTCAGGTGAGATGATTCAGAATTTAGTGATGAACACTTTAGTTGGTTTAGGTATTAATGTTATTGATTTAGGTTTATCTACAACGCCAACGGTTGAAATTGCTGTGCCATTAGAGCATGCTGATGGTGGAATTATTTTAACCGCAAGTCATAATCCAAAACAGTGGAACGCCTTAAAATTATTGAATAATAAAGGTGAATTTTTGAATGGAGTTGAAGGCAAGAAAATTTTAGAAATTGCTGAATCTTCTGATATGACCTTTGCTGAGGTTGACGATTTGGGAAAAATTACTAAGAATGAAGCTTATATAGATATTCACATCGATGAGATTTTAGATTTGCCATTAGTGAACAAAAGTGCCATTGAAGATGCCAATTTTAAAGTGGTTGTTGATGGCGTAAATTCTACTGGTGGAATTGCAATTCCATTATTGTTAGAACGTCTCGGTGTCGAAGCTGTAAAATTATATTGCGACCCAACTGGTCATTTTCCGCATAATCCAGAACCTTTAAAAGAACATTTAGGCGATTTAGCTAATGCTGTAGTAAAAAACCATGCAGACTTTGGTATTGTCGTTGACCCAGATGTTGACCGATTAGCGTTTATGGATGAAAAAGGCGAAATGTTTGGTGAAGAATACACACTTGTAGCTTGTGCTGATTATGTGTTGAGTAAAACACCAGGAAATACAGTAAGTAATATGAGTTCTACAAGAGCGTTGAGCGACGTTACTAAAAAACATGGCGGAAGCTATGAAGCTTCTGCCGTTGGTGAAGTCAATGTTGTGGAATTAATGAAGAAAAACAATGCAATTATTGGAGGCGAAGGAAATGGCGGAATAATTTATCCAGCGTCGCATTATGGTCGTGATGCCTTGGTTGGTGTGGCTCTATTTTTAAGCCTTTTAGCTGAAAAGAAAATGGCTGTAAGTGAATTACGTGCTAGCTACCCAAACTATTTTATGAGCAAAAAGAAGATTCAATTGACGCCAGGTTTAGATGTTGATGGTATTCTTAAAACTATGGAATTTAATTATAGTCACGAAAAATTAACCACAATTGATGGTGTAAAAATAGATTTTGCTAACAGTTGGGTACACTTAAGAAAGAGCAATACTGAGCCAATTATTAGAATTTATACTGAAGCGCCTTCTCAAAATGAAGCCGATACTTTAGCGGATAGATTTATTGCTGAAATCAAGGCAATTGCGAATATTTAATATTTTTGTAACTGTTTAAAAATCAATTATGTCAGTCGTTTCAACTCCAGTCGAAAAACAAGTTTCAGAATTAGAAAACTACTTCGATAAATTCAGAAAACAAATTGTTGGTATTGACCAAACTTTTGTTTCGCCTTATGGTGAAAAGAAGATTATCTATACAGATTGGACAGCTTCAGGACGTTTATACCGACCAATAGAGAAGAAACTATTGAACGATTTTGGGCCTTTTGTAGCAAACACACATACCGAAACTACCGTTTCTGGTACAGCGATGACTCAGGCGTATCATAAAGCAAAACGCATTATAAAAGACCATGTTAACGCGAATAAAGACGATGTTTTAATCGTTTCAGGAAATGGAATGACGGGCGTTATCAATAAATTTCAACGTATTTTAGGTCTAAAAGTTCCTGAAAACTTAAGAGAATATACCAATATTCCTAAGGAGATGAAACCTGTGGTTTTTGTCTCTCACATGGAGCATCACTCTAACCAAACCACTTGGTTAGAAACTATGGCTACGGTTGAGGTTATTCCGCCTGACGAAAATGGATTATTCAGCTTAAAAAATCTTGAAATATTATTAGAAAAGCATAAAGAATGTACCATTAAAATTGCTTCGGTTATTGCGGGTTCTAATGTTACGGGAATTCAAACCCCATATCATGAAATTGCAAAATTGATGCACAGCAATGGTGGCGTGTGTTTTGTAGATTTTGCTTGCTCTGGACCTTATGTAAATATAGATATGCATCCAAAACATGAAGATGAAAGTTTGGATGCAATTTTTTTGTCGCCTCATAAATTTTTGGGCGGACCAGGAAGCTCAGGAGTTTTGGTTTTCAATAAAAAATTATATAAAAATATGGTGCCAGATTGTCCTGGTGGCGGCACAGTGAGTTGGACAAATCCTTGGGGTGAACACAAATACATTGATAATATCGAAGAACGCGAAGATGGCGGCACGCCAGGATTTCTTCAAACTATAAAAACGGCGCTTTCTATAAAGTTGAAAGAACAAATGGGTGTTGATAATATTCTGAAACGTGAGCATGAAATTGTCGAAACTGTTTTTAAGCGGTTAAAAAGTCAAGAAAATATTCATATTCTCGCTGGTCAGCATAAAGATAGATTGGGTGTTTTTTCGTTTTATATTGATGATTTACATTATAATTTGGGTGTGAAATTGCTGAATGATAAATTCGGGATACAAACTCGCGGTGGCTGTAGTTGTGCAGGTACTTATGGGCATTTCTTATTGCACGTAGATCAACAAACATCCAAAGAATTAACCGATGAAATTACTATTGGAGATTTGGTGCGTAAACCAGGTTGGATTAGGATGTCAATTCATCCAACAACAACTAATGATGAAATTGAATTTGTATGTCAAAGCATCATTGAATTAGCAAAAAGTCACAAAGAATGGGCTTTAGATTATGAGTATTCTCGATGTAATAATGAGTTTATTCATAAAAGTCTAGTAGGTAAACCTTGTGAGGTAGCTTCAATTAACGAGTGGTTTACTTTAGATTAATTTTTAATAAATTCTTCAGGAACTTTATCTCTATGTTTCCAACGTTTATGTGTCCATAGGTAATATTGTGGCGCTTCGTGGATTTGATTTTCAATTAATTTGAAGAATATATCAGTTATTTTGTAATCTTCAAATTCGTTTGGAGATTCCGTAATAGTTTCAAAAGTAGCTTTGTAATACCCACGTTTTAAACGCTTCACACTAAAAAATACAACAGCCATATCGAACTTTTTAGCAATGGTTTCAGCACCTGTGTGCATTGGCACGGTTATGCCCATGAATTTGTTCCAATGTAATGCGCTGTAATGTTTTGGCGATTGGTCGGCAGCGAAACCATTCATAGTTAATTCGCCTTTTTTCTGAGAAGCTGTTAAAATTTGAAATGTCTCTTTCGTTGTAATTAAATGCGAATTATATTTTGCGCGAATGCGTTTAACAAGTCTATCAAAATATTTGTTTCCAAGTCTTTTGTATACTGCGTAACCTTTATAATTTATATGTCTTTGAAGAATAAAAATCCACTCCCAACTACCGTAATGAGCAGTCATCAACATTATACTTTTCTGCTTAATTTCTAAATCCCTAATAAGCTCAAGATTAGTGAATGTAAAACGTTTCATCATAGAAGCTTCAGAAATAGTCATAGATTTTATAGCTTCTAAAATCATATCACACAAATGATGATAAAATTTTGAACTAATTTCTTCAATTTCAGACTTGCTTTTATCAGGAAATACCAATCTAAGATTAGCTTTTACAACTTTTTTCCGATACTTAAAAATTCTGTAAATAAAGAAATACAAAACGTCTGAAAGCGCGTATAATAACCTAAAAGGTAGTATAGAAATTATCCATAATAATGGATAGATAAGTATGTAGGCAATCAGTTGCATTAAACAAAAATTAGAACGCAAATATATTTATATTTGAAGTAAAATAAAGAGGATATGCTTAATTTAAGTTTAGTTGCTATAATTGTTATCGCTGCAAATGTGATAGTTTCTTTTAAAGGCTTTAGCGACCGTTTGTTTTTTGAACAATTTAAATTTAATGTTGGGAGCATTAAACGTGGAGAGCAAATTAGAATGTTTAGCTCTGGATTTTTGCATGCAGATACAACACATCTATTATTCAATATGTTTACACTTTATTTTTTTGCAAATTCAGTTATTCTGCCTTTAGGCAATTTTAATTTTATTGTCATTTACGTTGCTAGTTTATTGTTTGGCAACCTATTGTCTTTGTATTTTCATAAAGATGAAAATTGGTATTCTGCTATAGGAGCAAGTGGAGCAGTAACTGGAGTTTTGTATTCTGCTATTTTGCTAGACCCAAATATGAGCTTATATATGTTCTTTGTACCAATACCAATTCCTGGTTATGTATTTGGTATTGGTTATTTACTATATTCTATATATGGAATGAAAAAACGCATTGGAAACATTGGTCACGATGCACATTTTGGTGGAGCTATCGGTGGTTATATTATTACACTACTTATGCAGCCCTCTTTGTTACAAACAGATTTGCTCTATGTAGGTTTATTGGCAATACCTATTTTGTTATTATTTGTACTTTACAAAACAGGAAAGCTGAATTAATATTTAAGAATCAGAAGATTAGATTTTATATAAAAAAACTCAAAAAAATTGTTGCGTTCTTTAATATGAAAAGCTACATTTGCATCCGCAATTTTAAGCAAAGTTCTTAATTTATTGTATTGGAGAGGTGCCAGAGTGGTAATGGAGCAGATTGCTAATCTGTCGACGGGTAACTGTCGCCAGGGTTCGAGTCCCTGTCTCTCCGCAACATATTTATAGATAACCATTTCGGGGTGTAGCGTAGCCCGGTTATCGCGCCGCGTTTGGGACGCGGAGGTCGCAGGTTCGAATCCTGCCACCCCGACAAAGTTTAAAATTATATTGAAATTTCTTAAATTTGTTTATCAGCATTTTAAGAATTAATTTTAAACAAATGTATAGAGTTTTTTATTCGACTCTTAAAATAATGAATAGTGTTAAGGGCTCTTAGCTCAGCTGGATAGAGCACCTCCCTTCTAAGGAGGCGGTCGAAGGTTCGAATCCTTCAGGGCTCACAAAAAGTCTTACCTTTAAGGTAGGACTTTTTTGTTTTAAGCCTTTTCAGTTAATCTTTAAATTCATTTTGTAACATTTCAAAGAATATTTTTAAATAACTTCGTAATGTTATGCTAGAAAAAAATCAACTACTTAAGTTTACTAATAAAGGTATTTATTGTCCAAAGGGTAGATTCTACCTCGACCCATGGTATCCAGTAGATTACGCAATTATTTCTCATGGACATGCAGACCACGCGCGTTGGGGAATGAAACGCTATTTATGTACAAACGACTCTAAAGCTATTCTTCAACATCGTTTAGGAGCAGACATCAATATTCAAAGTATTCCGTTTAACGAAGTTTTAAAAATTAATGACGTATCTGTAAGTTTTCATCCTGCCGGTCACGTCATTGGTTCGGCGCAAATTCGTTTAGAATACAAAGGTTACGTCGTAGTTTTTTCGGGTGATTATAAAACCCAACCCGATTTTATTAGCACACCATTTGAGCCTATTAAGTGCCATACTTTTATTACAGAAAGCACGTTTGGGCTACCGATTTATAATTGGAAAACTGAAGAAGAGCTTCAAACAGAACTGCAATCGTGGGTAACAACCAATCAAGCTAATAATAGAACCTCTGTATTTTTTGGTTATTCTTTGGGTAAAGCCCAACGATTGATGTCGCTTTTAGACGGCTGTGATGACGTTTATGTACATAGAGCCATTCATAATTTAAATAATGCTATTTCTGGTTCAGGTATAGACTTGCCTGAAACCAAACTTTGGTCTGCCGACTTAGATAAAAAAGAGCTTCAGAATAAAATTATAATTGCACCGCCAGCTTTATTAGGTTCGCGCATGTTAAAGCGCGTTCCAAATGTGGCGACAGCACTATGCTCTGGTTGGATGCAAATTAGAGGTAATAAGCGCTGGCAAGCTGTTGATGCAGGTTTTGTAGTTAGTGACCATGCCGATTGGAATGGCTTAATCTCAGCCGTAAAAGCTACAGAAGCTGAGCGCGTTTACGTTACACATGGCTCACAAGCTACATTTTCAAAATACTTAAACGAAATAGGCATTGAAGCTTACGAGCTTAAAACAGAATATGGTGATGAAGCCTTAGCACAGGCTGAAAAGGAAACTGAAAAAATCGAAACCGAATGAAGCAGTTTTCTAAACTTATTTCTGCTATAGAAATTACCAATAAAACAAATGCTAAGATTGATGCTTTGGTTGAATATTTCCGCACGGCGCCAGAAAAAGACAAATTATGGCTGATTGCTTTATTTACTGGTAAAAGGCCTTCTCGTCCTGTAAAAACTGCATTGATGAAGCAATGGTGTATGGAGATTACAGAATTGCCAGAGTGGTTATTTTTAGAAAGCTACAGTACTGTTGGAGATTTGGGCGAAACGATTGCCTTATTATTGCCAAATTCTACGCATCATATTGATATTACTTTGAGCGAATGGATGACAGAACTGAAACAGCTAAAACCAAAATCAGATGAAGAAAAAAAAGAGTTTGTTCTTCAAGCATGGTCAGGATTAAATCAACAAGAACGTTTAATTTTTAATAAATTAATAGGTGGAAGTTTTCGTATTGGTGTTTCAAAAAAGACTTTGGTAAATGCCTTAGCAAAGCTAACAGGCATTGATGCTAACCAATTAATGCATAGTATTATAGGGAATTGGGAAGTTGATAAAATTTCATTTGAAGATTTAATTCTTGGTAAGCATATTAATTACGATAACTCCAAACCGTATCCATTTTGTTTGGCTTATGCTTTGGAAAAAGATATTACAGAACTAGGAGAACCGAATGATTGGATTGTTGAGCAAAAATGGGATGGCATTCGTGGGCAAATTGTAAAGCGAAATGATGAAATTTTTATTTGGTCTCGTGGTGAAGAATTGGTCACACAGCAGTTTCCAGAGTTGGTAGAAGCGATGTCGAACTTTCAAGATGATTTTGTTATTGATGGTGAAATATTAGCCATAAAAGACAGCGCTGTTCTTTTATTCAACGATTTGCAAAAACGCTTAAATCGAAAAAATGTTACAAAAAAATTACTAGAAGAAGTACCTATCGGGTTTTATGCTTACGACTTGTTAGAATATAATGGTGAGGATATTCGTGAAAAGCCATTTGCTGAAAGACGACAAGTATTAGAACTACTTTTTGGTTTGGTTGCATTGCCAAGTCATATGAAGCTGTCACACATAGTTCAATTTAAAAAATGGGAAGAGTTGCATGCGATTAGAGAAAATTCTCGAAGCGTAAATAGTGAAGGTTTAATGCTAAAACAAAAGGCTTCTCCATATCATACAGGTCGAAAAAAAGGCGATTGGTGGAAATGGAAAGTGGACCCATTAACGATTGATGCCGTCATGATTTACGCCCAAAAAGGTAGCGGTCGCCGAAGTAGTAAATACACAGATTATACATTTGCTGTTAAAAAAGATGATGCCTTAGTTACGGTAGCTAAAGCGTATTCTGGTTTAACCGATAAAGAGATTACCGAAATCTCTAAATGGGTCAACAAAAACGCCATTGAAAAATTCGGCCCAGTACGTACTGTAAAACCTGAGTTGGTTTTTGAAATTGCTTTTGAGGGTATCGCGCTCAGCAAACGTCACAAATCTGGCGTGGCTTTGCGTTTTCCAAGAATTGCACGGTGGCGAAAAGATAAGCCTGTCGAAGAGATAGACACTATAGAATCCGTTAAAGAATTAATCACAGCGTTTTGAGCAACTTTAGAGATAGCGAGGGTTTACGCATCATCAATAATTGGATGGCAGAAAAAGGTAACGCACCTTTTACGTTTCAGATGCAAACGTGGCAGCGTTATGCCAATGGCTATTCAGGTATGGTGGTGGCGCCAACTGGTTTTGGTAAAACGTTCTCCGTTTTTCTTGCCGTTGTTATCGATTATCTTAATCAACCTGAGAAATATCCCAAAGGTCTCAAATTACTGTGGATTAGTCCATTACGTTCTTTAGCAAAAGACTTGGCAAAAGCTATGAGCGAGGCTGTTGAAGAAATTGGCCTCGATTGGTCGGTACAAGTCAGAAACGGTGATACGCCAACAAAAGTGCGTCGTCAACAGGAACGTCTTATGCCAGACGTAATGCTTACGACTCCAGAAACAATGCATTTGTTGTTTTCTCAGAAGAAAAATTCGCGTTGGTTTAAAAATGTAAAATGTGTTGCTATTGACGAGTGGCATGAATTATTAGGAAATAAGCGCGGCGTATTGACAGAATTGGCGATTTCTCAACTGCGACATTATTCACCAAAACTTCAAATTTGGGGAATTACAGCTACAATAGGTAATTTGGAGGAAGCTAAGCAGGTGCTTTTACCATATAAGAATCTCAAAGTCACGCAAATAAAAGCTTCCGAAAAGAAGAAAATTGATATCATTTCAGTCTTACCTGATGAAATTGAAGTATTGCCTTGGGCAGGACATCTGGGTGCTAAAATGGTAGACAAAATTTTGCCCATTATAGCTAATAACACAACGACTTTAATATTTACAAACACACGAGGACAATCGGAATTATGGTATCAACTATTATTAACCGCACAACCGGATTTAGCAGGATTAATCGCCATTCACCATGGTTCTATAGATAAAAAGCTTCGGAATTGGATTGAAGATAATATTGCTTCAGGATATTTAAAAGCTGTGGTTTGTACATCGTCACTTGATTTAGGCGTTGATTTTAAACCAGTAGATTGTGTGATTCAAATTGGTTCGGTAAAAGGCGTTGCACGTTTTATGCAACGTGCTGGACGAAGCGGTCATTCGCCTTACGAGCGTTCTAAAATTTATTTTGTACCAACGCATTCTTTAGAATTGGTTGAAGTTTCAGCATTAAAAGAAGCGGTAAAAGAAAAGCAAATTGAGTCTCGTGACCCAATGGTTCTCACTTACGATACTTTAGTTCAGTTTATGGTCACACTTGCCGTTGGTGAAGGTTTTGATGCTGAAGAATTATTTAAAAGAATTCAGCAAGTTCATGCTTTTCATTATATCACAGAAGATGATTGGCAATGGTGTTTACAGTTTATTACCAAAGGTGGAAAAACGCTGAATAACTATGAGGAATTTCATAAAGTTATTCAAGATGAAGACGGCTTATATAAAGTAAAAAGCCGTCGTGTAAGCATGTTACATCGCATGAATATTGGAGCTATCGTCAGTGAGGTGATGCTCATGGTAAAGTTCTTTTCTGGCGGTTATATTGGTATGATTGAAGAGTTTTTTATTTCAAAATTAAAACCTGGTGACAGTTTTATTTTAGCAGGAAGAATATTAGAACTTCAGCAAATAAAAGATATGACGGTTTTAGTTCGTAGGAGCAAAGCCAAAAAAGCTGTTACACCAAGTTGGCTTGGTGGAAGATTGCCGCTAACATCACATTTAAGTCATTATATGCGTGAGAAATTATCTGATGCGTTGGAACCTGGAAGATTAGAAAAAGAACTAAGATTTTTAAATCCGTTAATTTCTCGTCAAGACGCACATTCACACATTCCAAAAGCAGATGAATTCTTAGTAGAACTGATTGAAACACGAGATGGACATCACTTATTTATGTATCCTTTTGAAGGACGTTTGGTACACGAAGTATTTTCTGCTTTAATGGCGTATAGAATTAGTAAATTAAAGCCATTGACATTTACCATTGCCATGAATGACTATGGTTTTGAATTGTTGAGTGACCAACCAATCCCTATTTCAGAAGATAATGTAGAACAGTTGTTATCAAAAGAAAACTTAATGGATGATGTTATTGCAAGTATTAACGCTTCAGAAATGGCATCTCGAAAGTTTAGAGATATTGCCGTTATTGCAGGTTTGGTGGTGCAAAGTCAGCCAGGAGTTCGTAAAAATAATAAGAGTTTGCAATCGTCTTCGGGATTAATTTTTAGAGTCTTAGAAGATTACGAACCTGATAATTTATTATTACGTCAGGCGTATACCGAAGTTTTTAATCAGCAATTAGAAGAAGCGCGATTGCAAAAAGCTTTTGAGCGTATTTCTAAAAGTAAAATCGTTGTAAAACGTGCCAAGTCATTTACACCGTTAAGTTTTCCACTGAAGGTTGATAGTTTGCGTGGTACTATGAGTAATGAGAGTTTGGATAAACGTATTCAGCGTATAAAAGAGCAAGCGTTAAAGATTGATTAGATTTTAACTTGGGTTATTATGATTTAGCTCCAAAAGGTTTATAAATTTGCATTCAGAAGACTACGATTGCAATTGAAAATTATCACCGAAAATATCACCATTAATAACGAGGTTTTAACTTTAACAAATCACCGTGCCATCTATTGGCAACGCGAAAATGCGTTGATACTTTCTGACATTCATATTGGAAAAACAGCTCATTTTAGACGAAATGGTATTCCCGTGCCAGATGATATTCTTCAAAAAGATTTAGAACGTTTACAGAAACTTATACTTCATTTTAAGGCGAAAACTCTATTGATTGTTGGCGATTTGTTTCATGCCGAAACCAATGTTGACATGACAACGTTTAAAAAGTGGTTGAGTCAGTTTGAAGATTTAAAATTGGTTTTAATAAAAGGCAATCACGACAGACAGTCTAAAAAATTAATGACTGATTTACAAATTGAAGTTGAAAAAGAATTGAATTTAGAACCTTTCACCTTAGTTCACGAACATTTAAAATGCCATTCAGAAGTTTTTACCATTTCTGGACACACACATCCAGGTGTTTTAATCAAAGGAAAAGGCAAGCAAAAATTAAAATTACCTTGTTATCAAATCAGCGCTGATCAAATAATATTACCTGCTTTTAGCTTGTTTACCGGTTTAAATACTGCGAGTCAACCTAAGGATTCGGTTTGCTATGCGTTTACGGATGAATCAATAGTTAAATTTTAGAACAGACTAAAATTATCTTTTCATCCTTTATGTTTGTAGTGTAAAACAAATAGATATTTCCACCATCTTTAATTTTTAGTTTTTTTCGGATATCTCCAACGGATAAAGGAAAATTACGTGTGGTGACGTTAGCTTTTGAGATTTTTTCTTTAGAGAAAGCTTTCTTGTTGAAAGGTATTTGTTTTTCAATCTTAAAGCGTCTTCCGGGAAACTCAACTAAACTATCAGAAGTGTATAAATGCGAGTGTTGATGCAATTTAGGAATATTCAACTCTGTACTAATTACATTAAAAGCTCCAGCTTTTAAAACCGAAACATTCGGCTCGTACAAATAGGCGAGTGGCAAGCTATATTCGGCTTTACATTCGGGTTCTTCATCTATATTAAAGTCGAAAGATTGGTTAGTTTCTTTCTGAAGATTTACAGTTTTTACAAGAGTTTCGCCTTCATAATTTCGCTTTAAAATCCAGAGTAGCTCTTTTACTTCGTTATTCAGGGCTACTATATGAATTTCTTTGACGTGATTTAAATCTGTTAACGTTGCTTTTAAATCTAGTAATGGCGAAGTCTTGACCATTACATTTTCAGCATATTTCAAAAATAAACCTTGAAATGTTTTAATATTTGGCGTACAATCAGATAATAGAAACACTTTTTGTTTGGCGTCATCTCGCCGCGATGGGTCAATATAAATCCAGTTGAATTGTTTATCGATTCTTTTTAAAGCGTCTATACCATTTTCATTTAAACAATCAATATTATCAGCTTTTAATTGTTGGTAATTGTGTTTTACAATTTTAGAAAGCTCTGCATTAATTTCGCAATGTGTAATTTTTTCAAAATGTTTTGAAAAATAAAAGGCATCTATACCAAAACCGCCAGTAAGGTCAATAAGAGATTTGCCTGAAACTAAGTTAGCTTTGTAATTTGCTGTGGCTTCAGAAGACGTTTGTTCAATATTTAACTTGTTCGGAAAGTAGATGTTTTCAGCATTAAACCAAGTCGGCAATTTCTTTTCCGACCGTTTTTTGGCTTCAATTTGTTCTACAATTTCTTGTACGCTAATCCCTTCAAAATCTATTCCTTTTAATAATAATTTAGAAATGTCTGATTTTAAATTAGAAGAAATAAAATCCTGAACTTCATCTGTTAAAACCGCTTTATTAAACTGCACGATTATAAATTTTCAGTTAATTTTTTTACAACCCGATATTCATTAAAAAATTCTTTTGCAATAACCTTAATTGCTGTGTAAATTGGAATGGCCACAATGAGCCCAGGTATACCAAATAACAATCCAAAAATTATGATAACTAGAAAAATTTCAAGCGGATGAGACTTTACACTTTTAGCAAAAATAATAGGTTGGCTGAAAAAATTATCTACCAATTGGGCTATAACAAAACCAATAATTACATAGATTGTTTTTGGAAGTATAACGTTTAAAAAATCTTCGCCAATATTACTACTTATAGTGAGTAAAACGATTAATATTGAACTAATTACTGGTCCTACGTAAGGAATAATATTAAGTAATGCACAAAGTGTTGCAATGACTAATGCGTTTTCTATTCCGAAAATAACAAGCGTAATAGAGTAGATAGTAAAAAGAATTAGTATTTGTAAAATTAAGCCTGAAAAATATCGCGACAATAAATCTTTAATTTTTGCGAAAGAGCGTTTAAGTCGTCCATCTTCTGATTTTGGGAAAAGCGTAATTATAGATTTTGTAAATAACCTGTTGTCTTTTAAAAAGAAAAATAAAATAAATAATACAGAAAAAAGTCCGATTGAAAATGAACCTAATCCAGTAATAATTGAATTTAAGATTGCAGGAATAAAGTCAAAATTTAACTGAGACATGTATTTAGAATCCTTAATTTTTGTCTCAACATCTGAAGGTGTAAGCCCTAAATTTTTAACAACCTCGTTGTAAATAGTTTCAATATTAGATTGTAAAAGTTCTATATCTAAGAGTTGTAAATTTTCGCTTTGCTCTAAAACTAAAGGGATAAATAAGCCAATAACGCCAAAAATAATAAGTACAAAAACAAGCATTGTAATAATGACCGCTAAAGTTTCATTCAATTTTAACCTTAATTTTAAAAATCGCATAATAGGTCTACCCACAAGAGATAAAAATCCTGCTATTAATAAATAGATTATTACAGATTGAATTTTATATAGAAAAAAAAGCAGTACGCAAATACCAACAATAACACCAACTGCTTTTAAAATACCGTTTGAAATAATTTTAGATGTCATTGATTGAAATTTAGTTTATCAAAGATGCTGAAATATATTCAAGGGCGCAAATATAGTCTTATAGCTGTATTCAATTTATAAAAAATAGGCAATGAAATTTTTGCAATTACATATTTTTTGTGAGGTGTTTTACGATTTTATACTCTGATAAAAATTCTTTAGAAACGACTTTTAAAGTTGTATAAACTGGTACTGCCAAAATCATTCCTGGTATTCCTAAAAGAAGACCACCCATAAAAATAACCATAAATATTTCTAGAGGATGAGACTTAACGCTTTGTCCGAATATTACTGGTTGAAAAAACAGATTGTCCATAAGCTGAATTATAGATACACCAATAAAAATTATTATAAATTTAGGCAATAAGTCTGTAGAAAAATTTGCAGCTAAGTTTGTCGAAACAACAATTAGAATTATAAAAACCCCACTTATTAAAGGCCCTAAATAGGGTATAATGTTTAAAAACGCGCATACAATTGCAATTGCTAAAGCATTTTTTATTCCCATAGAAAGTAACAGTATTAAATACAAAATTGCTACAAGTAAGGTTTGTATTGTAACACCAACAAAATACCGTGTTAATAAGTGTCTAGATTTATGCAATACCAAAAGAAATCTTTGTTCTTTGCCTCTGTCTGCAAAAGCTGTAACTGCATTTGGAATTAATTTTTTATCTCTAAGTAAAAAGAATGATATAAATAAAACGGCAAACGAACCAATTATAAAGTTTACAAAATTATCAAATATAGTTTCAGTTACATTTGAAAAAGATTCAGAATTAAGATTCTGAATTGTATCTGTCTCTTTTATAGCTTCAACGAAATTAATTTTATCTACACCTAAATACTCACTAGCTTGGATGTTAAGTTCATTTAAATCAGTTTTTACACTATTAAAATCAATTTCTGATATTGTTTTTCCGTGTTCAATTACAATAGGAAAAAACGTCCAAACCATTAAAACTACAAAAGATATCATTAACAAAAGAGCTAATACAGCTGATAAAGAATTTGATAATTTTAAATAGTTTTTAGCCATGTTTACTAACGGTCTACATATAAGCGTTAAAACACCAGCTATAAATGTAAAAAGAAGTAGAATTCTTATCTTGTAAAGAATAAATAGAAGTATAAAAATTCCTAACAAAACAGCTAAAGTCTGTAAGTTACTTTTGGTTTGTTTTCTGGCTTTTATCATTTAAACATTAATTGGCTGTGTTGCAATATAGTAATTGTTTTGATAGCAATTTTATACGCTTTTAACTGCTTAAGTTTTGAGATTAACTTAATTGATTTGTCACCTCGTATAGGGCGATACTAATGGCCTGGACTACATTCATACTACTATTTTCGCCGTACATATTTATATGAATTGTCTCATCACAAAGACTCAAGACCTCTTGCGAAATACCAAAATTTTCGTGGCCAATAAGTAAAGCAATTGGTGACGAATTTTCAATTTTTAATTTGCTTAAAGCAGTACTGTTCTCAGTAATTTCTAAGGCAATAATTTTATAACCATTAGATTTTAAATCGTTTATGGTTTTTGTTGTATTTTCTTCAAGATGATATTTAACGTAT
The DNA here is from genome assembly GCF_042675765.1 of Winogradskyella litorisediminis. Classification (NCBI taxonomy): domain Bacteria; kingdom Pseudomonadati; phylum Bacteroidota; class Flavobacteriia; order Flavobacteriales; family Flavobacteriaceae; genus Winogradskyella; species Winogradskyella litorisediminis. Next base: position 64,882 of record NZ_JBHTJL010000003.1, read on the forward strand.
TTTTCAGTAGAACGCGATGTCCGTTTCATACGTTTACCAAGCGGAATGTCTTTACCACAGAAAATGAGCTCTTCGACTCCAAAAGCATCAGCAATACGGAATAAGCTACCAATATTTGGTGCATTATTGACATTATCACAAACAATTGTAATAGGAAAAGTTTTCTTTTGAAAATTTGAATTATAGTGGTTGAGTTGCAAGATTAACGTAGACTTTTACAATAATAAGATAGGTGAGTTTTATCAGCATCTAATGTCTTTAAGCAACTAAAAGCATGTACTTCTACACCACCAATGTTATAAGTGTGCCAATTTATAGAAGCCATAGTTTGAAATGTAAAAGCCAAAGTCAACATGATAGCAACTATTTTAAGTCTCATTTTTTTATTATTTATACCTCTAATTTACAAAAACATATTTCATGATATTTGCGCCCATTTTTAAGGCTTTAAGTCTAACATCTTCTGGGTCATTGTGCACTTCTTGGTCTTCCCAACCGTCACCTAAATCGCTTTCAAAAGTGAATAAAAGTACCAATCTGTTTTCGTGAAAAATTCCTAACGCTTGAGGCGCTTTGGCATCATGTTCGTGTATTTTTGGCAAACCATTTGGGAACTCGTAAGCCACATTAAAAATAGGATGCGTTTTGGGAATTTCTACTAAATCTTTATTCGGAAACACTTTTTTTAGTTCTTTTTTAATAAAAGGTTCCATCCCGTAATTATCATCAATATGAAGAAACCCACCTGATAACAAGTATTTTCTCAAGTTTTCTGCATCATCTTCGCTAAAAAACACGTTGCCATGACCTGTCATGTGCAAAAACGGATATTGAAAAATATCAATACTTCCAGCTTCAACCGTTTCAATACTTTCGTTAATATTGGTTTCAATATTATCGTTACAAAATTTCACCAAATTTGGTAATGCGGTTGGGTTACTATACCAATCTCCACCACCATCATATTTTACAACAGCAACATCCTGCGCAAATACTGTAAAACCAGCAATGAAACAGGCCGTAGTTATAATTGATTTTATATGTAACAGACTATTTTTCATATTTCAAATTTAGCAAAAGAATCCTTTATTAATTTAGGTATTAACACAATTTAGATTGTTAATATTGTTAGCTTTTATATTTATAAAGTTTGTCAAATAAAATGGATACAAATTGCAACTTAAATTTTCTACAGAAAAATGGATGCACTTACCAATGTTTTTTAAAAAGCTTGTAATTATTCGTTAGAAAACACGACAGAATGACAAGCTGCAATTGCCGCAGTTTCAGTTCTTAAGCGAGTTTCCCCCAACGTTACAGGAATAAAACCAGAAGCAATTGCAGTTATTATTTCATTTTCTGAGAAATCACCTTCCGGGCCAATTAAAATTGTAATATCTGTATGAGGTTTAATTTGAGATTTTAGGCTTTTTCTGTCGGTTTCTTCGCAATGTGCTATGAATTTTTGTCCAATAAATTCTTGAGAAATAAAATCTTTAAAAGTTGTTAATGGCTTTAATTCTGGTAAATAAAACTGAAGCGATTGTTTCATTGCTGATTGCAAAATCTTTTCAAAACGCTCTGATTTTATGAATTTGCGTTCGCTATGGTCACAGAGAATTGGTGTAATGGTTTCAATACCTATTTCGGTAGCTTTTTCTAAAAACCATTCAAAACGGTCATTCATTTTTGTAGGTGCTACTGCTAAATGTAATTTGTAATTTCTAGGTGCGTGATGCTTTTTATCAACAATTGCTGCTATGCAATGCTTTTGCTCGGCTGTAATTAGTTTTGCAGTAAATAACCAGCCATTTCCATTGGTAATATGTAAAATATCGTCAACAGATTTGCGTAAAACTTTTATTATATGCCGACTTTCATCTTTATCAAAATTGATGGTAGTGTCGTTTTCAGAAATATTTGGATTGTAAAATAATTGCATTATTTAATCTCTGTAACTTTAAGGATTTTTACGGTTTCCATCGTTTTATTTTCTTCTGTTTTAACAATAATGTAATGCTTTTTTTTTCGATGTTCATCAAAACTAAAAGCTTGTCCTACGCTTTTATCAGCAATTGCCTTCTCAAATCGTGAAGAAAACGTGCCTTGCGCTGTCCATCCTAAATCGCCTCCTGTTTTTGCTGTAGGATGAGATGAATACACACGTGCTAAATTTTCGAATTTATGTTCTTTGTTTTTTAAGCCTTGTAAAATAAAAGCTCGTAAGGAGTTAATTTCTGAAATGGGCAATTTATTACTATCAAATTCCATAATACTAGCTCTGTATTTGCTTGACTTACTTTTTGATTTGTCTAAAACTTTATAGGTAATTTTTCCTGCAATGGAATTTTCAACCTTTGTATCACCAATAGGCGCCTCAGAAAGTTTTAAATTTTTGTAAAGAATATCTGAAGGATTAAGAGATATAATTTCTCCATTTACATCAGCTTGAAAACGTTTTATAAATATTTTGGCTTGACTTTCAGAGTTTACTCTTTCTAGCATGGATTTGTAGTCTCGCTGAGAAAATGCGGTAATTGAGAAGAGAAATATGAATAGGTATGCGAAATTCATAAAGTTTAGTATGTTATAATAACGAACTAATCAATTGTTGTGCCTTTTTTTATAATGTAACACTGAACTGATTATAAGGTTAAATATAAATAGAATTTGTGCGAAAGCGAAAACTGAAATCAGAATAAGAATTAAAAGAGTCAAATTTTCAGAATTATCATAAGCAGTACTTTCAGAATTTATATTTAATTTATAGGTAAAAAATAATTCATAAAATAAAATAGCACCTATGATTATAAAACTATAAAATATGGTTAGCCATTTAATAAGTGGAATGTTAAATTTGAAAAATCCATAATGAATTAATCCAATCAAGGCAAAAATTATACTCAGTACAATTGATACATAGAAATTTGAAATAATGAAATATGTATCATAAACATTAAAATCTACAATAGAACCTTGAAAAATAATAAAACTTAACAAGCTAGAAACTAATTGATAAATCGCAATTATAAAGAACCAAACATGAGCTCGTAATTTCAAAATCTGCTTCATCATTAAATCTTCAATCTCGCAGTAGCCATAACATCAAAACCCGAAAAATCGTTTTCCAAATACTTCAAATACCCAACAATAGCAATCATTGCGGCGTTGTCTGTGGTGTATTCAAATTTTGGGATGTAGGTTGTCCATCCAAATTTTTGCTCTCCATTTTTTAAAGCGGCTCTAATGCCAGAATTTGCAGAAACGCCACCGCCAATAGCAATTTGTTTAATACCGGTTTGTTTTACAGCAAGTTTCAGTTTATCCATTAAAATCCCGATGATTGTATATTGAATAGACGCACAAATGTCTGCCAGATTTTCTTCAACAAAATTTGGATTTTTTTTCACTTCGCGTTGAACAAAATATAATATCCCTGTTTTTAATCCTGAAAAGCTAAAGTTTAGACCAACAACTTTTGGTTTGGTAAATTTGAAAGCTTTCGGGTTTCCAGTTTGAGCCAATTTATCTATTTGTGGGCCAGCAGGATATCCTAATCCAAGTATTTTTCCGCTTTTGTCATAAGCTTCACCAACGGCATCATCGATAGTTTCGCCGATAACTTTCATTTCAAAATAATTTGTCACTTTGACAATTTGCGTATGTCCGCCAGAAATGGTCATTGCCAAAAATGGAAACTTTGGTTTTTTATAACCATCTTCATCAATAAAATGTGCTAGAATGTGTCCTTGCATGTGGTTTACATCAATTAAAGGAATATCTAAACCAAAAGCTAAGGATTTAGCAAAGGAAGTACCAACTAAAAGCGAACCCATTAAACCTGGACCGCGTGTAAAGGCAATAGCATGCAGCTGTTCTTTATTGATTTTTGCTTGTTTAATAGCTTGGTCTACGACAGGTACAATATTACTTTGATGCGCTCTTGAGGCCAACTCTGGTACAACGCCACCATATTCTTTATGTATTTTTTGGCTAGCCACAACATTGCTGAGAATGCGGTCATTACATAGTACTGCAGCCGATGTATCATCACAAGACGACTCAATTGCTAAAATGTATATATTTTCTTTTGTCATTGACTGTAATTGGGCACAATAATTGTTAATTTTGAAGACTAAGTCTAAAAACCTTAAACAAAACGTACAACAAAGTGCAAATATAAAGGTTTTATACGCATCTAATAATCTAAGAACAGTATCAAAAAAGCACTCAAAATATTAGCTAAAATTCTAGGGATTTTCCTTTTGCTGTTCATTATTTTGGTATTGATACTTTCTATTCCGGCAGTTCAGACCAAACTCGGTAAGTATGCCACCAATCGTATTAACGAAGATTACAAAACAAATATTAATATTGGTAAGGTTGGTCTTCAATTTAATGGTGATGTTGAATTGAAAGAAATTCTTATAAAAGATTACAAATTAGACACACTTTTTAGAATCACAGAATTAAATACATCTATATTAAGTGTAAGTAATTTAATGAATGGTAAATTAACTTTTGGTGATATTGATGTACAAGATTTTGTTTTTAATTTAAAAACATACAAGGATGCAACAGATACCAATCTAGATATTTTTGTAGATAAGTTTGAAGACGATAACCCTAGACAAGGACCTAGCCAATTTCTTCTTTCATCTAGTGATATTTCTATTTATAACGGTGCATTTCGATTAATAGATGAAAACAGAGAAACGCCAAAAATTATAGAGTTTACAGATTTATATGCTAACGCCACAAATTTTTTAATAAATGGTCCAGAAGTAAAAGCGCGTTTCAATAAATTTAGATTTAAAGATTCTCGTGGTGTTGCTGTTGAAAATTTAATGGCAAATTTTGAGTATGCGCTTGACCATATGAGTTTTAATCAACTAAATATTAAAACCGAAGCGTCTAATTTGGTAGGAAATCTTAGGTTTGATTATAAACGTGAAGACCTGAAAAATTTTGTAGATAAAGTTAACATCACAGCAGATTTTAAAGAATCTTACATTCAACTCAGTGAGCTTAATGCCTTTTATGACGAATTTGGTCGTAATCAACGTGCCGATTTAGATGTTTCGTTATCAGGAACTTTAAATAACTTACTGGCTAAGGATTTAAAAATCAGTACTACACGCAACACACGAATTTTTGGTGATGTTAATTTTAAAAATATTTTTGATAGTTCAACCACCGGCTTTGCTATAGAAGGTAATTATAGGAGTTTATCTTCTAATTACAATGATTTAACCGCTTTAATGCCAAATATTTTAGGTAATTCTGTGCCTTCTATATTAGCAAAAGTTGGTAATTTTAGAATGAGCGGTACTTCTTTAATCACTAATAAAATAGTTGAGGCAGACTTAAATATTACAACGGATATTGGTGTTGCAAAATCAGATTTAAAACTTACAAATATTAATGATATTGATGATGCAAATTACGTAGGAAATATTATCCTAGAAGATTTCAACATAGGCAAATTACTCAATGACCCATTAGTGCAAAACACCTCACTAAATTTAGACGTTGAAGGTTCTAGTTTTAAATTAGAAAATCTAGAAACTAACGTAAAAGGAACTATCGATTATTTAGAATACAACAATTACAAATACACAAACATTGTAGTTTCTGGAGATGTTGGTAAAAATATATTTAATGGAGAGTTAACAGCAAAAGACCCAAATGTTACTTTAGATTTTAATGGTTTAGCGGATTTCTCTGAGGCAGAACGAAAATTTGATTTTACAGCAGATGTGACTTACGCTAATCTTAGAGCACTAAATTTTATAACCAGAGACGACATTTCAGAATTTAAAGGTTTGGTTAATCTTGCAGTGACAGGTTCTACAATTAATAACCTTGTTGGGAAAATTGATATTAAAAATACTACCTATAAAAATCAAGACCAGCTTTATGAGTTTAAGGATTTCTCCATAATATCTAGTTTTGATGGCGATGTTAGAACTATTAAAGCCAACTCAGAGGATATAATTAGCGGTCAAGTTCAAGGTAAGTTTAAATTTGAAGAAGTTTTAAAACTTGGCGAAAATGCTTTAGGTAGCATTTATACCAATTACAAGCCTTACGAGATTTCAGAAAATCAGTATTTAGATTTCAATTTCATTATTTATAATCAAATTGCTGAGATTATTGATAAAGATTTAAAACTCGCTCCAAATACTCGTATTAAAGGCCGCATAGAAAGCGATTCAAAAGGGTTTGATTTGGAGTTTCAGTCTCCGCAGATTTCTTACAAAAAGTACATTGCGACAAACGTAGATTTAGAGATAGACAATAGTAATCCGGTTTATAACACTTTTATTCAAATTGAAGATTTTGACTCTAGCATATATAACATTTCAGATTTTAATCTTATTAATGTTACCAGACGAGATACGCTGTTTGTAAAAACTGAATTTAAAGGCGGAGAACAGCAAGTAGATAATTACGATTTAAGCTTTTTTTACACCATTAATGAGGCTAACAATTCTGTCGTTGGTTTTAATAAATCAAAATTTAAATTTAAAGGATTTGATTGGTTTATAAATGAAGAAAAAAACAGAAGAAATACGATTGAGTTTGATAAAGAATTTCGAAATTTTACTCTGGATGATATAAAAATTAATCAGGATGATGAAGAAATTTTGTTAGCAGGTGTTTTAAGAGATTCGACTTATAAAAACTTAAACTTAGATTTCAATAATGTACAGCTTAACAAAATAACGCCTCGTATTGATAGTTTAGCTCTCGGTGGACGCGTTAATGGTAAACTTAATTTATTTCAAGAAAACGGTACATATTTGCCAAAATCTGACGTTGTTATTAATCAATTAAAAGTCAACGATTATGATTTAGGAGACTTAAAAGCTGTAGTAAAAGGGAATAATTCTTTAACGGCTTATAATGTAGATTTAAGTCTTAAAAATGACAATATAAAATCTTTAGACGCAAAAGGAAGTATAGATGTTAGTAACACTAATCCTAACATCGATTTAGATGTTATGTTTGAAGATTTTCCACTAGATCCATTAAGTCCTTTAGGCGAAGGTGTTATAAGCAATATAAGAGGTTTAGTTTCTGGAGACGTGCTGGTTAGCGGAAGCTTAAAAAATCCGAGTATTGACGGTGAGTTGCTTTTAGATAAAGCAGGTTTAAAAATACCTTATCTCAATGTAGATTTAAATTTTGATTTTGACTCACGCGTTACGCTTAAAGAACAACGTTTTAGGTTTAATAAAGTAGCCATAACAGACACAAAATATTTTTCAAAAGGTACCATTGACGGAACAATTGACCACAATAATTTTAGCGACTGGAAACTAGATTTAGATTTAGTAACCCAACGCTTACTAGTGTTAGATACAGAAGAGTCAGAAGACCAACCATTTTACGGTACAGGATTTATTTCAGGAAAAGCAGATATTTTTGGATATACAGATAACTTAACCATACGTGTTGATGGAACAACCGAAGACGATACCGAATTTTATATACCATTAAATGATTCTGAAAGTTTTGGTGACAATTCTTATATTAAGTTTTTAAGTCCAGAAGAAAAAGTTAAACGAGCTAAAGGTGAAGCAAATTTGCAAACCGAAATTAAAGGTCTCAATCTCGAATTTGACCTTAACGTAACCCCAGAAGCTCTTATAGAAATTGTAATCGATAAAAATTCTGGAAGTACAATTCGTGGGCGAGGAGAAGGAATTCTTGGTATTTTTATAAATACAAATGGTAAGTTTGAAATGTTTGGTGATTTTGCCATCTATGAAGGACTATATAATTTTAAATACCGCGGTTTGGCAGAGAAAAAATTTACAGTAGCTCCAGGCGGAAGTTTAGTTTGGTCAGGTGACCCATTAGGAGCAGAAATTAATCTTAAAGCGCTTTACCGTACAACTACAAATCCATCAGTATTATTAGACGCACCAATTAATAGGTCAATTCCTGTAAATCTCGAAATTAATTTAACAGGAAAGTTAGAACGTCCAGAACCCGATTTTAGATTTGAGTTTCCAACAGTAGGTTCAACCATAAAATCAGAATTAGATTATAGATTGTCATCAAAAGAAGATAGAGACAACCAAGCATTATACTTGTTGGCAACTGGTGGTTTTGCTGGTGGTATAGCAGATGTAAATGTCTCTGGTACAATTTCAGAAAGATTAAATGGTATTATAGGAAGTATTTTTGGAGATGGTAGCGAAAACTTTAAGGTTGGTGTAGATTTAGATTTAGCACAAAACAATGCTAATTTCGATACTGAAAATAGAGTAGGTGTTACGCTTCAAACCAAATTGTCTGAAAAAGTGCTTATCAACGGAAAAGTAGGTGTCCCGTTTGGTGGCGCTAGGCAAACAACCATTACTGGTAATGTACAAATTGATTGGTTGTTAAATGAAGACGGAACGCTACGTGCAACGGTTTTCAACAGAGAAAATAATATTCAGAATTTTGGAGACCGAATTGGTTTTACACAAGGTATAGGTTTAACTTATAATGTCGAGTTCGATAATTTTAAAGAGCTGATACGTAAAATCTTCTCAAAAAAAGAAAAAGACGAAAAAACAGAAAAGCCGATGGAGAAAAAAGAAAATGAAGACGTAACTCCAGAATTCATTTCTATTAAGAAAAAACAAAATTAATCAGGTAAAATTTGCTGAATTTTCAATAGATAGCATAAATATTTATTAACTATAACGTTTGAGATGCTTTTAGCATCTTTTTTTTATGATTTTAGTTATATTATTGTGTTCTCTGTTTCATAATTTTACTGTAAACAAAATTATAAATGCAAAAAACGATTAAAAAAATTGGTGTTTTTACGTCTGGTGGAGATTCTCCAGGCATGAATGCAGCTGTGCGTGCTGTTGTAAGAGCATGTGCCTATCATAATATTCAATGTTTCGGAATTTACCGAGGTTATGAAGGAATGATTGAAGGCGATTTTGTAGAAATGGATGCCCGAAGTGTAAAAGGTATCATTAACAAAGGCGGTACAATTTTAAAATCTGCAAGATCTAAAGAATTTAGAACTGTCGAAGGTCGAAAAAAAGCACATGAGCAATTAATTAAAGCAGGTATTGATGCGTTGGTAGTTATAGGTGGTGATGGAAGTTTTACTGGTGCTATGATTTTCAATCAAGAATTTAATTTTCCAGTTATGGGAATACCTGGTACTATTGATAATGATATTTATGGCACAACGCACACTTTGGGTTACGATACCGCACTAAATACAGCTGTTGAAGCTATAGATAAAATTAGAGATACCGCAAGTTCTCATAACCGTTTATTTTTTATTGAAGTAATGGGTCGAGATGTTGGGCATATAGCGCTTAATGTTGGCGTTGGCGCTGGAGCAGAAGAAATTCTTATTCCTGAAGAAGATTTAGGTTTAGATAGACTTTTAGAATCTTTAAGACGAAGTAAAAAATCAGGTAAATCATCGAGCATTGTTGTAGTAGCAGAAGGTGACCGAATCGGCAAAAATGTTTTTGAATTGGCAGATTATGTTGAAGAAAATAAAACAGAATATGAAGTACGTGTTTCTGTATTAGGACACATGCAGCGTGGCGGTTCGCCATCATGTTTTGATAGAGTTTTAGCAAGCCGAATGGGTGTTAAAGCTGTAGAATCTTTACTTGATGGAAAAAGTAATTATATGGTTGGTCTTAAAAATGACGTTATGAATTTAACGCCATTTGACCAAGCCGTAAAAGGAAAATCAAAAATAAATATGGAACTTATTAGAGTTTCAGATATACTAACAGTTTAATACAATTAAAAAAAGAAGATAAAATGGCAAATTTAAAATTAGGAATTAACGGTTTTGGAAGAATAGGAAGAATCGTTTTTAGAGCTACTGTAAAGAGAAATGATGTAGACGTTGTAGCAATTAACGATTTATTGGATGTTGATCACCTAGCATATTTATTAAAATACGATTCCGTTCACGGACGTTTTGACGGAACAATTGAAGTAAAAGATGGAAATTTAGTTGTAGATGGTAAAACCATTAGAGTTACTGCAGAGCGCGACCCAAAAAATTTGAAATGGAACGAAGCTGGAGCAGACGTTGTAGCTGAGTGTACAGGTATTTTTACAACTTTAGAAACAGCGCAATACCATATCGATGGAGGTGCAAAAAAAGTAGTTATTTCTGCACCTAGTAAAGATGCTCCAATGTTTGTTATGGGAGTTAATGATGACACTTTACAATCTAGTGATGTAATTGTGTCTAACGCATCTTGTACAACCAATTGCTTAGCGCCTTTAGCTAAAGTAATTGAAGATAATTTTGGTATTGAAGAAGCATTAATGACAACAATACACGCTGCAACATCTACACAATTTACAGTAGATGCACCGTCTAGAAAAAATTACCGATTAGGACGTTCGGCATTGAATAATATTATTCCAACTTCAACTGGTGCAGCAAAAGCTGTAGGTAAAGTAATTCCAGAATTAGACGGAAAGTTAACAGGTATGGCATTTAGAGTACCAACTGTAGATGTTTCTGTAGTTGATTTAACTGTTCGTACTAAAAAAGAAACGTCTTTAGAAGAAATTAAGGCAGCTGTTAAAAAAGTATCAGAAGGTAGCATGAAAGGTGTTATGGGATATACTGAAGATGCTGTAGTATCTCAAGATTTTGTGAGTGAAGTACAAACTAGTGTTTTTGACGCGGATTCTGCAATTGAGCTTAATTCAAAATTCTTCAAATTGGTATCTTGGTACGATAATGAGTTTGGTTATTCAAACAAATTAGTTGATTTAGCACAAAAAATTAATTCACTTTAATTTTTAAATATTAAAATTTTAAAATTCCGTAGTAATGTTTTTTTAATATTCTGCGGAATTTTTGTTTAAATTCAAGATTATGATTTTAATTACCGACGGTGGCTCTACCAAATGCGATTGGATTGCAATTGATAAAAACGGACAACAAGCTGCAGAAAAAATAAGAACTAAAGGCCTAAACCCTGCTATTATTGAAGAAAAAAAGCTCAATAAGATAATAAGCAAGAAAAAAGCACTCAAAAAAATAGCTTCCGAAGTCACTCATATTTTCTTTTATGGTGCAGGTTGCGGCACCGAGAAACCAAGACAATTACTTAAAAATATACTTCAATTAAATTTTCCAAATGCATTAGTTGAAGTAAGAGAAGATACTTACGCTGCCGTGAGAGCAACAATAAATACAACAGATGAAGCAGCTGTAGTTTGTATACTAGGAACGGGTTCTAACTGTAGTTATTTTGATGGTAAGCAATTACATCAACGTGTAGATAGTCTTGGATACACGCTTATGGATGACGCCAGCGGCAATTATTTTGGTAAGCAATTGATACGCGATTACTATTTTAATAAAATGCCAGAAACTATTAAGCTAGCATTTGCACATAAGCACAATCTTGAAGCTGATTTTATAAAATACAATCTGTACAAACAAGCAAATCCAAGTGCGTACTTGGCAAGCCATGCAGAATTTATGTTTTTAAATAAAGATTCTGAATACATTCTTGAGGTGATTAAACAAGGCATTCGCGTGTTTTCAGAAAATATGATTCTTCAATTTAAGGACGAATTAAAATCTGTTCCGGTTCATTTTGCAGGATCGATAGCATTTTTTGCTAAAAAAGAAATTAAAGAAGTTGCCGAAGAATACGGTTATAAAGTCGGAAATTTTGTGCGCAGACCAATTGAAGGTTTAGTAGACTACCACGTTAATAATCTTTAAAATGGAAATTGCCTTAATTGCACACGATGGAAAAAAAGCTGAAATGGTTCAGTTTTTAAATAAGCACATTGAAATTTTACAGCAAAAAAATGTAACCTTAGTTTCAACAGGTACAACAGGAAAACGTGTTAGGGATGCTGGTTTAGAGGTTGAAGCATTGTTGTCTGGTCCACTTGGTGGCGATGCGCAAATTGCAGCGCGTGTTGCCGAAGGCCAATGCAAAATGGTATTATTTTTTAGAGACCCACTGGATAAGCATCCGCATGAGCCAGACATTTTAATGCTAATGCGTTTATGCGATGTTCATGATATTCCATTAGCCACAAATCCTGCAACGGCAGAGTTATTAATTAAGGCATTATAGAAATGTTCATTTTCTGTTAATAAAACTAATATTTGCTATTGTAAAACACATATTTTGGTTTTATCTTTGCAATGCATAAAAATTAAAAACAACACTTATGTTCGAATTTGACCAGTATTTAGGATTTTTAGCATTCTTAACCATTCTTACAATTGGATTTTGGTTAATGATATTCCTTTTAACTTTTGTAATTCCTTATTGGGTATTCGGTTCGGCAATGGAGCGTTTTAAAGAAATTAGAGAAGAAAAAAAGGCTAAACGCGAAGCTTCCCAAGGCTAATAGTCATTTTAGATAATAAAAAAGAGTTCCATCACGGAACTCTTTTTTTATGCAATATACCTACTATTGGGTATTGAATAAGACCTTGATTGGCCATAGTTTTACTAATATTTCTAAATCAGTTTAATTATGAAAAAAATTACTATCGTATTTCTCTTTTTATGTCTAACATTTTCTTCGTTTGGGCAACAACTTTTATCCACTAGAGACCAATTATTTAATTTTGGGACAAACACTTGGGAAGATAACTCGGGCGAAAATTATATATACGATAGTAATGGTCGTCTAATTTCTAGAACAGAATTATTCTTTTTTAATAATGTTTGGGAGCCGACAAATAGAGATGTTTATACATACAATACAAGTAATACTATTGAAACATTTCAAAGCTATGATTCTAATTCACAGACTTTTATAAATGATTTTCGTACCATTTACAATTATGATAGCAATGGTGTTATACAAAATTTAGTAGATGAAAATTGGAATGGCACAAGCTGGGAAAATGATGCGATATTTATTTTTAATTATGTAAATAACAGGTTAGATACAGCAATTTTTCAGTTTTGGAATGGCACAACTTATGTAAATGAAGAAAGAAACCGTTTAGAATACGATGTCAATAACCGTTTAGAAAACTTAATTTTTGATGATTGGACAGGCAACTCATGGTCCCTTGGTGGTAGAGAGCGTGTAGAATATGATGCCAATGGATTTATTAATTTATCTGTTGTTGAAGATTGGAATGGAACCGCATATGTTGAAGACGAACGAGAGACATTTACTTATAGTGCTTCTGGAAATCGCTTAACTGAAGCTATAACATTTAATAATATAACTACGACTTATGATTATACCTATGATAATAATGAGCAAATAAGTAATATAGACAATCCTTTTATAGACTTAGACGGACTCACATATCAGGTGCAAAGCTTCCCATTTTTTAATAAAGTTCTTATGAGAGAGAATATCTCTTTTGGTAACGAAAGAACTCTTTATGATTATCAAAATAGTATAGCATTGAATACTGAATTATTTCAAGATGAATCAAATTTAATAGTACATCCAAATCCAGTATATTCGACATTAAATATCTCTTCAAACTCTATTATATCTGAAGTTAAAATATTTGATTTGCTAGGCAAACTCGTTATAGAAACTAATGAAACAACTATCGATGTTAGTAATCTGTATGAGGGAGTTTATCTATTAAAAATTTCCGGTGATAATAAATCATCTATAAGAAAATTTATAAAAAAATAAATTATATAATCTTTCTAAAAAGGGCTTCTTTATTGAAGCTTTTTTTATGCAGTCTATTTAAGTAAATTAGTAGTCTTAAATAAGTTATTATGAAATTCATTTACATATTTCTTTTTTGCTTTACTTTAGGTCTTCATGCCCAGCAAATCTTACCAGAACGGCAACGCGCTGAAGTTGTAGATAATATTCTAAAGGATAGATTCGATAACTTACTACCACAGCTAATGGATGACACAGGCTTTGACATGTGGATTCTGATTTCTAGAGAATATAACGAAGACCCAGTGCTTAAAACGATGTTGCCCGCTACATGGTTAAACGCCAGACGTAGAACAATTTTAGTGTTTTATAGGAATAAAGCTCAAAACACAATTGAAAAATTAGCTGTAGCGCGTTATAATTTTGGAGAAAATATAATTTCTGCATGGGATAAAGAAAAAGAACCCAATCAATGGAAACGTTTAATACAGATTATTGAAGAAAGAAAACCAAAATCAATTGGACTTAATTATTCAGACAATTTCAATATTTGTGATGGCATTGTAAAAACAGATTACGAAGCGTTTATGGCTAATTTGCCAAACGCCTATAGTAATAAAGTAAAATCTGCTGAAAAATTAGCCATTGGCTGGATTGAAACTAGAACAGAAACTGAAATGGTTATTTACAACCAACTGGTGGATATTACGCACGACATTATTGCAAAGGCATTCTCGGAAAAAGTGATTACGCCAGGCGTAACCACCACAACTGATGTAGAGTGGTGGATGCGAGATAAAGTGACAGCTCTCGGCTTAGAAACTTGGTTTCATCCTACAGTAGATGTGCAACGCACTGCCGAAAAACTCGGAAATCACTTGTATGCGTTTTCAAATCGCCCTGAGGACATGGTAATTCTTCCAGGAGATTTACTGCATTGCGATTTTGGAATTACCTATTTAAGACTCAATACCGATTGCCAAGAATTAGCTTATGTTTTAAAGCCAAATGAAACTGAGCCTCCTAAATTTTTACAAAACGCTCTTAAAGATGGTAATCGCGTTCAGGATATTTTTACCAGTAATTTTAAAACAGGAAAAACTGGAAACCAAATCTTAGCAGAGTCACTAAATGAAGCAAAATCAGAAGGATTAAGACCTGCAATATATACGCATCCATTAGGTACTTATGGCCATTCGTCTGGTACAACATTAGGAATGTGGGATTCTCAGGAAGGCATTCCCGTAAATGGGGATTATCCGTTGCACGAAAATACGGTTTATGCTATCGAGTTAAATACAACAGTTAAAATACCAGAGTGGAAACGGGATATTAGAATAATGTTAGAAGAAGCAGGCTTTTGGGAAGAAAATGGGTTTAGATATGTTAATGGGCGGCAAACAAAACTACTGACAGTTCCAAGAGTTAAAGCGCATCAAGGCAATTAATAGATGTATATTCGCTAAATGAGCCACCATTTTTATAAAAATATTAAAGCAGTTACTTCATCTTTACAGTCAGTTCTTCAAAAAGAATCAAAGTTTAAAGATGTTCCTAATTCATGGTTTGTTGTTGTGACTGATATTGAGAATTCTTCAAAGGCTGTTATAGACAATAGGCATAATGATGTCAACCTTGCAGCCACTGGTTGTATTGTTGCCGTTTTAAATAAAATAAAAATAATTAAGGAGGCTACAAAAATACCTTACTTTTTTGGTGGTGATGGCGTTACTTTTATTGTACCTCCAAAATTGATAGATAAAGTTTATGAAGTGGTCGAGAATTATAAAATTCATGTTTTAAAACAGTTTCAGCTAAACCTTAAAATTGGAAAAGTAAGCGTAAAATCTATATACGAAAATGGTTACAAGCTAAAAATCACAAAGCTTCGGCAGAATGAGTTAATGACAATTCCAGTAGTTTTAGGAAATGGTTTAAAATATGCTGAAGCACTAGTGAAAAGTAAAAATGCGACGTTTGAAGATGAGCAACTAATAGTACCTATAAATTTAAAAGGTATGGAGTGTAGATGGGATGAAATTAAACCGATTAAAGAAACTTTAAAAGTATTTTGTTTAATTGTGGTCTGTGAAAATGAACAAATTCAGGCAAAAATATATGCTAGTATTATTTCTAATATTGATAAAGTTTTTGGAAATCTAGAAAGCCGAAGACCAATTAATCCTTTTAACCTAAAATTAAAACCCACATTAAAAAAAATTAAAGTGGAAATGTATAAAAAGATAGGCAAATACAACATATTTTATTTAGTCCAAAATTGGCTCCTTACCTCAATTGGTGTTTATTATTTTAGATTTTTTCCATCTGGAAAAAAATACTTATCACAAGTTACACAACTGTCTGATACAATAATGGTTGATGGCTCATTAACTACAGTTCTTTCTGGAACACAAAAACAAATGAATATTTTGAAAAAATATCTAGAAAGTATTGAAAAGAAGGGAAATATTCTTTTTGGTTTACATACTACCTACGCTTCAATAATGTCTTGTTATGTTGAAGACATGGAAAAAAAACATATTCATTTTGTGGACGGTACAGAAGGTGGTTATACAAGTGCGGCTACCATTTTAAAGATGAAGATAAAAGCTTCTAAACCTAGTTAAGTTTTTTTGGAAAAATTGTAAAATTTAAATGCAGCAACACATCCAATTAGCGAAAAAATACCCATGACTCCAAATACGATTTGATGACCAACAACTTGATTGTAATTATCTAAAAAATAGCCATTGATTAGTCCTATAAAAATATCTGGTGTGTAACCAATCACAGATATGAAACCAACAGCAGTGCCTGTAACAGCTATTGGAATCTTTGCTTCTTCTAATGTGGCGAAATATAAAACTCTTGCTGAATATACGCCAATAGCCATTAGGCCAATGGAAAGGACAAATAATAAATTTGTTGAGTTAGTAATAATTCCGGATGCAAATAGTAGACTTGTTATTGCCATTAAAAAGAAACCAACAATTATCCATAAACTTGCTCTAGTTCTATCAGCTAAAAGTCCAATAACAACTCCAATAATTGGACGAAGATATAGCAAATAAGTTCCGACCTCTGCAGCCTCAATTTTATCATAATACATGACTTGTTCTGCATACTGACTAAAAAGATTGGTCATTTTATATCCGGAATAGGCGCATAAAATGATTATCATTAATAGCCAAACTGCTTTGTATTTGATAACGGTTTTAAAATTTTGAAGTGTAATGAGTTTGGCATTAGACTCTGTTTTGTTAGAATCTTCTATATTAAGTTTTAAAAATAAGTAAACAATAATTCCTACTTCGATTACCGCATAGGATGTATAGGTTATTACTTTTTCAAAAGCAATACGGCGTTCTTCAATAGTTGTCAATTCAATATCTTTTGTTATAAATAGTGAAAAAATTACAACACCGACTGAGCTAAACAGAGCAGCAACTAAACCACGACCACCATCTAAAAACCCAAAGGCAATCCCTTGTTTGTTTTTTCCACCCCAAATTCTTGTTGCCTTAATCATCGCTGCCCAAAATAAAAATATGGTTGTAAATCCCCAAAATCCATAAAGTATCTGTAGTTTGTAAAGACTTGGATATGTGGCTAAATACAATCCACCTAATCCTGTAAGAATAAGTGCTACAGACATTATTTCGTTTGGCTTAAACTTATCAGCGAGTGGACCACCAAACAAATAAGAAAACAAGGCGACAATACCATAAACCGAAAAACAAACACCGAGTTGTGTTTGTGTGATATTAAACGATTCTAAAAACGTTGTTCTAAAAATACGTTGTAGAACAAATGGTAAAATAAAAATAGCCTCTGCGGCAAATATTAATAATAATATAATGTACAGAGGCTGTTTTTTTTCGGTTTGAATATTTGTCATTTTAAACTTGTAAAACCCCTAAGTTAAAAGGTTTTTTAATAGGAGCGTGGTTTGCAGCCTCAATTCCCATACTTATCCACGTTCTTGTATCTAATGGGTCTATTACGGCATCTGTCCACAAACGCGCTGCCGCATAATAGGGTGATACTTGTTTATCGTATCTATCTTTAATTTTATTAAATAACTCTTCTTCTTTTTCTTTGGTTATTTCTTCGCCTTTCTTCTTCAATGATGCTTTTTCAATTTGTAAAAGCACTTTAGCCGCCGATTTTCCGCTCATTACAGCTAATTCAGCACTTGGCCAGGCAACAATGAGATTTGGGTCGTACGCTTTTCCGCACATAGCATAATTACCAGCGCCGTAACTATTGCCAATAACAATTGTAAACTTCGGAACGACCGAATTGCTTACTGCATTAACCATTTTTGCACCATCTTTAATAATTCCACCATGCTCGGATTTACTTCCAACCATAAAACCGGTAACGTCTTGTAAGAATACTAACGGAATTTTTTTCTGATTACAATTGGCAATAAAACGTGTAGCCTTATCTGCAGAATCGTTATAAATCACACCACCAAATTGCATTTCAGCAGGTTTGGTTTTTGCACCTTTTGTTTTAACAATTTGTCTTTGGTTGGCAACTATACCAACTGCCCAACCATCTATACGAGCATAACCCGTAATAATAGTCTGTCCGTAACCTTTTTTATACTCCTCAAATTCAGAATTATCCACTAAACGACTTATAATATCATTCATATCGTATTGGTCAGAGCGACTTTTTGGTAAAATACCATATATGTCATCTTGATTTTTAGAAGGTTTTACACTGTCAATTCTATTGAAACCAGCTTTATCAAAGTCACCAATTTTATCGACGATATTTTTAATTTTATCTAAAGCATCTTTGTCATCTTTGGCTTTGTAATCGGTAACTCCAGAAATTTCGCAATGTGTGGTCGCACCACCAAGCGTTTCATTATCAATGGTTTCGCCAATTGCTGCTTTAACTAAATAACTTCCTGCGAGAAAAATACTTCCTGTTTTGTCTACTATTAAAGCTTCATCGCTCATAATAGGTAAGTAGGCGCCACCAGCAACACAACTACCCATAACAGCAGCAATTTGTGTAATTCCCATACTACTCATCACCGCATTATTTCTAAAAATGCGACCAAAATGTTCTTTATCAGGAAAAATTTCATCTTGCATAGGTAAAAACACACCAGCACTATCAACTAAATATATTATGGGTAATCTGTTTTCTATCGCAATTTCTTGTGCGCGTAAGTTCTTTTTTCCAGTTATAGGAAACCATGCTCCAGCTTTTACAGTAGCATCATTTGCAACAACAATACATTGCTTTCCTTTGACATAACCAATCTTTACAACAACGCCGCCAGAAGGACATCCGCCGTATTCTTCGTACATATCTTCGCCCGCAAAAGCTCCAACTTCAATGGATTTTGCTTTTGGGTCTAGTAAATGATTAATACGCTCACGAGCGGTTAGTTTTCCATTGCTATGGTGCTTTTCAATACTCTTCTCGCCACCGCCAAGTTTCACTTTAGATAAGCGTTTTTTTAAATCTGAAACTAAAAGTTTATTATGGTCTTCGTTTTTATTGAATTTTAAATCCATCAGTGCTTTTTCTTTTGCACGAATTTACAAAACAATATGCTTTTGTTTTAATTGTTAATTCTTAATGAAAGGTTAAATAATAATTACATGGAAATATATTCCTTGGAACATAAATATTTTTTAATTACTTTTGAACTATCAAATTATAACAACTATGAAAAAAATAATAGTACTTGCTGGAAGTTTAAGTAAAACTTCAATAAATCAACAATTAGCAATATACGCGTCAACTTTAGTCAATAACGTAGAAATAAAACTTCTAGATTTAAACGATTACGAAATGCCACTTTATAGTCCTGAACGTGAAAACGAAAACGGAAAGCCAGAAGAGGCCTACAATTTTGTAAATGAAATTAAGAATGCAGATGGAATAATTATATCACTTGCCGAATATAATGGTTCTTACACAGGGGCTTTTAAAAATACTTTTGATTGGGCATCTCGCGTAGAAGGAAAGACCTTTCAAGATAAACCAATGCTATTAATGGCAACATCTCCAGGTGCTAGAGGCGGACAAAATGTTTTAGCGGCTGCAACCAATCGTTTTCCTATTCATGCTGCTAACATTGTAGCTAAGTTTTCTTTGCCATCTTTTGGGGATAATTTTGAGGACGGAAAAATTACGAATGAAGAACTAAATAATGATTTAAGTAAGCAAGTACAAACTTTTGAAAAATCTCTATAAAATGGAAATAAAACACCAAAATTTTGAAACTAAAGGACGTTTTTTTATAGAATATCAATCAAAAGTTTTAGCAGAAATGACTTATAGTAACGCAGGGAAAGATAGAATCATAATAGACCATACAGAGGTTAATGAGTCTTTACAAGGACGAGGTGTTGGTTACAAATTGGTTGGTGAAGCTGTTGCTCATGCAAGAAAGAATAATCTTAAAATTATACCTCTTTGTCCATTTGCTAATGCTGTATTTAAGAAAAAGTCAGAATTTAAAGATGTATTACAATAAACAGTTATGGGTGATTTTGCAAAAGATATCAATTCAAAATTTGACAATCAGCGCATAAAAGCATTACTCAATATTATTTATACGGCAAATTGGGTAAGTAGTTGTCAAACAGAGTTTTTTAAACCTTACGGTATTTCTCCGCAACAATACAATATTTTACGAATTTTACGAGGAGCCGGAGAAGCTTTAAAAGTGCAAACCATTAAAGAGCGAATGATAGAACGTTCACCCAATGCTACTCGGTTGATGGACAAATTATGCACCAAAGGTTGTATAGAACGTTTACCATCAGAGCATGATAGACGAGTGGTTAAAATAGCGATTACGAAACAAGGTTTAGAACTACTAGACGCTATTCCACATAATTTTAATAAAAATCTTTTAAAGAATTTAACCGAAGCTGAAGCAGAACAATTAAGCCAATTATTAGATAAAATTAGATAAAAATTTGCACAATTATATTCCATGGAATATATAAAATTCAATAAAATGAAACTTAACTCCGTAAAAACAATAGGGCAGAGTAATTTTGTAAATATGGGACCAATTAGGTTAAGACAGCCTTTGCCTACTCGTCAAATTGAAATGATTGACCCATTTATATTGCTTCATCATTACGGGCCATATAAAATCGATGAAACCAATAATCCGTTTGATTTGGGTCCGCATCCGCATCGTGGTTTTGAGCCCGTAACATTTTTGTTTCAAGGAGAACAGTTACATCGCGATTCTTTAGGCAACGAGAGTATCGTTAAAGCAGGCGATGTACAATGGACGACTGCTGGTCGTGGTATTATTCACGCAGAAAAACCAACAAAAGAGTTTGTAAAAAAAGGTGGTTATATAGAAGGTATTCAATTATGGTTAAACTTGCCAGCTGAAAAAAAGATGATTCAACCTAATTATCAGCATGCAAAGCACGAAGATTTTAACATCGTTTATTCTGAAGATAAGAAAATAGAAACTCGCATAGTAGCAGGTGAGTTTAAAGGTAGTGCTGGTAAAATTGCAACTCAAACTTCTGTTAATGCATACATAATCACAGCTAAAGATGGAGGTTTAGATTACTTTAATATTTCTAATCAACACCAGAGTTTGTTGTATTTGCTAAAGGGAAAAGTAACTATTAATGATTCCGAAATATTAGAACTTAACGCCAATCAATTGATTCAGTTTAATCAAGATGGTGAAGGTTTTAAACTCGAAGCGAATAAAGATAGCTTGCTATTGTTTCTTTCAGGTGAGCCTTTTAATGAACCTGTTGCAACATATGGACCTTATGTTATGAATAATCAAACAGAGCTTATGGAAGCTATGCGAGATTATCAAATGGGAAAAATGGGATTTCTTCCCGCTAATTAAAAATAAAAAAAATTATGAAAACTATAATTCACAAAGCAAATACTCGTGGATACGCTGACCACGGCTGGTTAAAATCTTATCATACATTTAGTTTTGCAGGTTATCAAAATCCGGATCGAATGAATTTTGGTATGCTTCGCGTACTAAACGATGATGTTGTACAGCCTAATATGGGTTTTGGCACACATCCACACCAAAATATGGAAATCATTTCTATTCCACTTAAAGGAGCATTATCTCACAAAGATAACATGGGTAATAAACGTGCTATTGAAGTTGGAGAAGTACAAGTAATGAGTGCAGGAACAGGTTTAACACATTCAGAATTTAACGATAGTAAAACAGATGAAGTTAATTTTCTTCAATTATGGATTATTCCAGAAGAAATGAGTGTAAAACCAAATTATGAGCAACGAAAATTTCCAATTCAAGAACGATTAAATCAACTGCAAACTGTAGTAGCTCCAAAAGATAAACTTATAGGTACTGCTTTGCCCATAAGTCAACAAGCCTATATATACAGAAGCACTTTAGATACAAATAAAAAGATTGAATTAAAACCACGAGACCAAAACAATGGCTTTTATATTTTTAATCTAAAGGGAAGCTTATCGGTAGCAGATTTTACTTTAGAAAATCGAGATGCTTTAGGTGTTTATGATTTAGATTCAGTTACAATTAAAGCATTACAACCTTCAGATTTAATTATTATTGAAGTGCCAATGTCTCAATAATAATATTATTTTTTGGTTCAAAAAGCGTTCTTTCTAAGGATGCTTTTTTCGTTTAAAAATACGATATTTGTTTTCCCTTAAAATTGAAATTATGGCAATGAATAAAAACACAGTGTTAGCTTGGGCTACCACTATAATGATAATTGTAGGATTAAGTTTAATAGCTCTTGGTGCTTTTAGATATGACGATGTAGCTGGTTGGGGATTTGCTGCCGTAGGTGGCGGATTCTTTTGTATTGCATGGGTCTTTAATGCTTTAAAAGGGCGTGTTTAAAGATTTTAGATTTATAAATGAATCTAAGTTTTCAAACAGAATCATATATCAACTAATCAAAAATCGTATATCATATGAGTGACGATAAAAAAATAATTTTCTCAATGTCTGGTGTTACTAAGACATTTCAGTCTGCAAATACGCCAGTTTTAAAAAATATTTATCTCAGCTTCTTTTATGGAGCAAAGATTGGAATTTTAGGTCTCAATGGTTCAGGTAAATCTACATTACTAAAAATTATTGCTGGTGTAGATAATAATTACCAAGGTGATGTGGTCTTTTCTCAAGACTACTCTGTTGGATATCTCGAGCAAGAACCTCAGTTAGACGAAAATAAAACTGTACTCGAAGTTGTTAAAGAAGGAGCTGCAGAAACAGTTGCAATCTTAGATGAATACAACAGTATAAATGACCAATTTGGTTTAGAGGAAGTCTATAGCGATCCGGATAAAATGGAAAAACTCATGAATCGTCAAGCGGTATTACAAGACCAAATTGATGCTTCAAACGCTTGGGAGCTTGATACTAAGCTAGAAATAGCTATGGATGCCTTAAGAACTCCAGAAGGTGATAAAAAAATTGCGGTACTTTCTGGTGGTGAAAGACGTCGAGTTGCTTTGTGTCGCTTGCTACTTAAAGAGCCAGATGTGTTATTATTGGATGAGCCTACAAACCACTTGGATGCAGAGTCTGTACACTGGTTAGAGCATCATTTAGCACAATACAAAGGAACAGTAATTGCCGTAACACACGATAGATACTTTTTAGATAACGTTGCGGGTTGGATTTTAGAACTCGATAGAGGTGAAGGTATTCCTTGGAAAGGTAATTACTCATCTTGGTTAGACCAAAAATCAAAGCGTTTAGCACAAGAAAGTAAGTCTGCATCAAAACGTCAAAAGACTTTAGAGCGTGAGTTAGAATGGGTTCGTCAAGGAGCTAAAGGCCGTCAAACCAAACAAAAAGCACGTTTAAAGAACTACGATAAATTAATGAGTCAAGATCAAAAGCAATTAGATGAAAAGCTCGAAATTTATATTCCTAATGGACCTAGATTAGGAACAAATGTTATTGAAGCTAAAGGTGTAAGTAAAGCTTATGGCGATAAGTTATTATACGAAGACTTAAACTTTAATCTCCCACAAGCAGGTATTGTTGGTATTATTGGGCCAAATGGTGCTGGTAAAACCACAATCTTCAGAATGATTATGGGCGAAGAAACTCCAGATAAAGGCGAATTTATTGTCGGTGAAACTGCTAAAATTGCATATGTTGATCAAAAGCATTCTAATATAGACCCAAATAAAACAATTTGGCAAAATTTTAGTGACGAACAGGAATTAGTAATGATGGGCGGAAAACAAGTTAACTCTCGTGCATATTTAAGTCGTTTTAATTTCTCTGGAAGTGAACAAAACAAAAAAGTAGATTTATTATCTGGTGGAGAGCGTAACCGTTTACATTTAGCAATGACATTAAAAGAAGAAGGTAATGTATTACTTTTAGATGAGCCAACTAACGATTTAGATGTCAATACATTAAGAGCGCTAGAAGAAGGCTTGGAAAACTTTGCAGGATGTGCTGTAGTTATATCTCACGACCGTTGGTTTTTAGACCGAATTTGCACACATATTTTAGCGTTTGAGGGCGACTCTCAAGTTTATTTCTTTGAAGGTGGCTTCTCTGAATATGAAGAAAATAAGAAGAAACGTTTGGGCGGAGATTTAATGCCAAAACGTATTAAATATAAAAAGTTGGTTAGATAATTACACTAATTAATAAAAAAAAGCAGCCCTTAGGCTGCTTTTTTTGTAATGTATTTTTATTCGTCATAAAGGTGACTACTCGTAAAATCTTTATAAGATTCATCTACATCCTTAAATGCATTGGTCTCCATTAATTTTTTATTCTGAGCCTTAAGTTTATACATTTTAATTATAGCAATGCCAATTAAAACAATAAAAACAAAACAAACAGTTAATAAAATTAAGGTTAATTGATGCGTACTTATAGCAGATGATAAAAGAAAATTCCCCAACATTTTCAGTCAATTTAGATTTGGATATAGTGCGAATATAGTAAAAAACTCTAATTCTTAACTGTTTCATAATAAATAATTTAAGAAATAATTATGAACAATATTACGATTAAGTGTTAAAAAACTTAGACGAAACACGAGATTTACTAGAGTTTATAGGCTTTTACTTTCAATTGAATTAGAGTGTAACAAATTTAGAAAAACTTATACTTATATTTTATAAGAACCTTTTTTATACTCATAAAAAATACCGAAATTGCTTAACCAATATTGTTCAACCAAAAAACACCATCAAACATATGTCTGACGATTTTGACTTATTAGAAACTAACTCACAAGAAAAGCCTGAAAAAGTAGATGTCAATTGGGGCAAAGCCATAGACCAAATGAAATCTAAATTAGCACAAGAAGATGACCCAGAAAGTCGTCAAAAAATATTAAATGCTACCTTAGACAATGTCGTAGATATGGCAGAAAAGGATAGAACTACACTTCTTGATGCTATTAAAGATTTAACCGATTACCAAGACGAAGTTGGTATTATGTTCGAAGGTTTTTCTGCTTTAAACAAGGCAGAACAAAAAATCATCGATGATGCTGTTAAACGTTTAGAGCGCGCCAAGGTAGAGCTTGAAGATGCTAAAAATAAACCAGATACATGGTGGAATAATCTTTGGGGAAGAAAAAGTAAAATCAAAAATGCCGAAGATGAACTTGCTTTAGCTCAAAAAGAACGCGACGCATCCGATAATAAGGCAAAAGCTATGTTTCAAGAACGTATCGAAACTGCAGATGTGCAAACTTTGTTAAATGAATTATCATTTAAAAGTCAAGCAGCAATCAAACGTCTTAAAGACCGTGAAGTTGAAATTAAAGAAGTTGAAGATAAACTTCAAGACGCTATTGTAGAAGCAAGTAAAAATCATACCAAAGCTTTAGAGAAAAAAGCTGAAGTAGAAGATAAGTTGGAAGCTGAATATGCTCTATTAAAGCAAGCGCGTCAAGCATTGACAGATGTTGCAGATAAGCAATCAACAGAATATTCTGAAGCTTTATCTAAAGTCACAAAACTTGAGCAATCGGTCGAAGAGCTTGAAGGTTTAAAGAACGCATATACCACTTTAGCTGCGTCTAAAGACAGTTTCGTTCACAAGCACAACCTTACCATAAAAGTCTTGACCTCTTTACGTAGCAACTTGCAAACGCACCGCGCTAAATTAAAGAGTGATACAGACGAAAGATTAAAGTATTATGATGGTTACGTTGTGGCTTTAAAAGCACGTACAGACCAAGAATTCGCTGCAATCTTAGAGCATTTAGGAGTTAAAACAGATGAGCATATTGGCGAAACATTGGCGGCTATGCATACGGCTAGTGCTAGAGCACGTCAAGAAATGATGGATAATATTCCGGTTCATGAAAAAGTGATGCAAGGTGTTTATGGCAGCTATGCTGAAGCTTTGAAGGAAATCCGTAATAAGGATATCGAAATTCAGAAAAACTTTGCAGACCGTTACGGCATAGATATGAAAGCTATTTTCGACGAATATTATAATTCTGACAATACCGTACCAAATAATCCTGAAGGTGATAATGCTGGCGGCAACGATGCGCCAAAACCTCAAGCAGAAGACGATTTGTTAGGGTAAAAATTAAGTTAGCAGTACTCAGTTAGCAGTTTTATAGACTACTAACTGGGACTGTATACTGCATACTAAATTTATGATAGTAACACCTTTAGATTCCGCACAATTAGACTCCAAGCAGCAGTACGAGTTTTATCATCGTATGGTAGACTTTACGGTGAAAGAGCTAATCGTAAAAATGCAACAGCAACAATTGTGTAGCGAGCAGGAATTGGTGTTTTTTAAACAATACTGTGATTTGCTATTGTATTCTATCGAAGCCATGCGTGTTAAATACATGTACGACGATGAGGATAACATGAAAATTGACCTCACAGATTCAGGCTTTCCTAATTATTTAGAGTTTCGTTATTTATTTAACGATTTAGCATTACGTGAGGAATATCTAAATCGTTTAACACCTATAGAAACGCTTCAAGACGAGTTCTTAGATACGTTAATGCGAAAAAAAGAACCAATTAAAAAATCGAAACTTTTTCAAGCTGCATCCATAGTCTATTATACCAATGTAAAGCAGCAATTTATTTTTAATCGGTTTGTACAAGGAAAAATTTTAAAATCTCCACAGCCAGAAATCGCAGAATATATGACAAGTTGGAGTTTTTATGATGTGTCATATAATAGACCATTTGTTTGCTTTTTGTATTTCAATTACGATGGACGTGACCCAATAAAAGATAAAGCAGAAATTTACCAAGCTATAAAACAAGCTGCAGACCGAAAAATGAATTTGGATGCCATGGCTTATGCCATTGACCGCAAACAAGAAAATGTATTACCTAAACTTCTAAAATTAATTGATTTAGGACCATTACACAATGTATTTGCTAAGGACGAGAATAAAATTACACATGCCATTTTAGATGCGATTTCAAAAAAAGATATCCCTCTTGAAAGTTATGCATTCTCCTTGAAAATTGATGAAGTTAAGTCAACTTCAGAATTTAAGGAAGGTAGTTTTTTTAGTAAACAAACTTTTCAAAAATGGGGAAATATTAAAAAAGAAAAATTTGTATTAGCGCCACACCGTATCATACAATTATTATATAATAAAACACCCAAAGTCATTGATAAATTGGCAAAGCCACCAATTCAAGTGAGTGATTTATAATATTTTCAACTTGAAACTTTAGAACTTAAAACTTTAAACTACTTTGGAACACAATTCAACATTCCCTATAAAACAAACCGAGCTCGACATGCTTCGTGATGAAGCCACATCCTATATAAAAAGTATACAATGGGAGCAAGGCGAGCGCGCACGAAATAAAGATAAAGATGCACAGGACGAATCTATTTTACTTTACTTATCGCGAGCAAAAGGCAATGGCGGTACAGAATTGACGTCGGTTTCTAAAACGATTTTAGAACTTAAAAAACGATTGTTGCCAGAGTCAGTTGCACTTCCAATTCATTTGAATAATACGTTATATGCCGTACAAGAAGGTATTGGTTTAGGCTTATGGATTCGAGATAGTTATTACGACGCATCAGGATTATCGTCTTTAATAGAAAACAAATCGGCTTTAGACAATAACGGGAAAAGAGAATACGAAAGTAAAATGCTTACGGCGACAGCATTTATGTTGTTCTCGATTGCTTATAAAATTTTACACGACTTAAAACCTAAAGCTTCTGATGATTTAAGCGTCATGAAACAGAAGTTTGCTGGTATTCCTGAGGTGTCTTTTTTAACGCCTTTAAAAGGAATTTCTTGCAGTTTGTTTTACTACGATAAATATTTAGGACATCCTGAAATCATTAAAACAGACAAAGATGTTATCGATTTTACAGTTGTTTATTTTGAAGCTTTAATTGGAGAAATCCAACTCAGAAAAAGCACTTTAGAATATACCGAAACTATCGTCGATAGAGCTTACAAGTTAGAAAATAGCGACTTTGATATCGATGGTTGGAGTAATACGTTTGAGGGTACAGCCAAAAGCGTAGAATTCAATAAAATACAGTTTGAACAAATTGTAGGTAACCGAGATGCTAAGCATTTTGCACGTCGTTTAACAGAACGTATGCTGAGCTATGATTTCGAATCTCAAAAAAATCCTTTTCAAGAATTAGGTGGATTTATGCCAGTTTTTATGGGCTATGGAATTCCCGGAACAGGTAAAAGTATGCTTATTGCAGCTATTGCTACGCGACTAAAAGAGCATTGCGATAATTTAGATATTCCGTTCTTATTTCATCCTATGCCAGATACCTTGATTAGTACATTTCAAGGAGGTTCAGCTGAAAAAATGGTAGAGTGGATGAAACCCTTGCAAGACCCAACAAAATTAATTTTTGCACCAATTGATGATGCCGAAAATAATTTGCAAGAACGTACCGCTCAAGGCGTTTCTGCTGGTGTTAAAGAAGTCATTGGTGTATTTTTAAGATATACTGAAGGTGCTTACGCGGTAAACTATGGTAACAGTTCTATAGGATTATTCACAAACCTTCCAGAAATGTTGGATAAGGCCGTAATTTCTCGTGTGCAAGGCAGATTTAAGATAGATGGCGCACGAACTGAGCACGATTTCTTAGATCAAGACCATATTTGGTGGCGTAAATTACAAGATACAATGCCGGATTTTGTTAATATGAATGACCCTGAAGGCTACAAATATTTAGCAGACCAAGGCTTAGCAAAAAGCATGGGAGACATCCTTAATGCAGTAGAAAAGCCAACAGAGGAAAGAGTTCATGATACTTTTAATAAGGTGGAAAAATTGCATCAACCAAAAGACCATATGTTTTATGCATCATTGTTTAAAGAAATACAAAAGATATTTCCATTCTTTTCCTCACGCGATGTGCGTAATATACAATCAGCAATATCATTACGTTTAACTGATTTTGATTTGGAAAAAGATTGGTTTGATAATCCAGATAAGTATTTTAAGAAGGATTATGAGACTAAATTCAATATGCTTCAAGAATTGATGAAGGCCAATATGAAAGGTTTAAACTTCTCAGACATTCGTCGTCAAGAGGTTATTCGCTATTTAGATAATGTGGCAACCATTGCCGATACAGACTTTAAGCGTAAAGTTGACGCTAGAATTAATCAATTAAATATTGAAACTGAAGCGAGAGCACAATTTGGGAATAGAGAATAGTAATGCAAAAACTAAAACAAGCAAATCTATATAGAAGTGAACTCATTCCCGTAAGTGGAAAATTAGTTGAGCGTTACAACAAATGCCTTTTAAAATTAGGCTTTACAGAAACAAAGCTCAAAAAGTTTTCAATTGATGGTGTGGGTTGGAGTCCAGAAATTGCCGAAGAAAAAAATGATACCAATTACCTATGTAATGGGCCTTCAAATCCGCATGGTATTATAATATCACCCTTACAAAACCGTAAGCCGGTGTATTCGCCATACCATTCGTTTGACCGCGATATGATGCAGCTGATTTTTAAAAGCTATTCAAAAAAAATCAATGATATTACACGTGATTCGGCGATTATTATAGACTTTGACCAAAAAATAGATACGTTTTATGAACCGCTAGATGTCCTAAAATACGGTACAATAACGATTAACTTCCATTTAATGGATAATCTGTATCATCAGCAGCAAGAACAATTTCAACTTATTGAAAAGTTTAAAACTGGTCATAATTTTATAGATGAAACGCTGCAAGCTCAAATTTTAGAATCAGCTAAAGCTTATGGTGATTTGCGCGGTAGAGATTTAACATTGCCACATCTTAAGTTTGAAACTAATTCCTTTTACACAAAGGCTTTTGGTGGTGTTTATGTTTTGAGGGATTTTATAAAACCTATCGTGGTTTTTGAAGATATGGCATCATATAAAGAAGCGATAAAAGACACGCACTACGATGTTTTAATGTATCATGTATCGCATTCTGAATTAGTAGAAAAACTACGAGACCATTTAATTATTGAATGTAATTTAGAAGATATAGTAAATACACCAAAATACGAACGCATTAAAAAATATGAATTTGCTCAAATCCTAAAGGATATACAACATCCAATTAATGATATTTTATCGGATTCAATGCTTTTTAAAAGTTATTTGAATAAGATTGATATAAAATCGCGTAAACAAGTGATGAGTGTTGAGTTATATTTAGAAAAACTCGAAAGAAGCAATGCTTATAAACTTGAAGATTTGGTAGATAAACAAATGTATTTTGCATTGCATAAGCCACATTCATCGTTAGATGTTAAGCATCAAGACTTAATCTGGAAATTACTTATTAACATAGCACCAAAGGACGTTTTATTTTTGTATTGGTATGATAAAGACCAATTTTACGAGAATTATGCAACTTGGGACGAATCTTTTAAAGATTGGGTAATTAAAACTATTAGTAACAATATTTAGTTTTTATAGACTAATTTTATAGAACATCAAAACTCTAAAACCATGGGATTAGAACTTGTCATTTTTATAGTAGCCATATTATTCGGAATTTTCTTGTATTGGAGAGAATCTAATGGTAATGGTGCATACAGAGCGCTCAATAAAATTGTAAATAGTAAAGAATTACAAATGTCACTAGATAACCCTAAGGGTTTTGTTTACAAACAAGCTTTTATACCGAGGTTGATTTTTGTTGTGACTTTAGTTTTAATTGCAGCATTAATTGTTGAATTTTTAACACCGATTACTGTGTTCTCTAGCTATAATGGTATTTCTGCATTTTCTTCGTTTGCAGCAGGAACTTTATTAGGAACATACCTCGCAAGCTTCGTCTTAAAATCTTCAGAAGTTATTGAAGAAAAAAGTCATTCTGTTTCTGAACTTGTTGACGATGCAGTTGAAAAAGGCAAAGACCTCATTGATGATTTAAAAAACAGAGATTACAAAGTTGTTGAAGTCGCTAAAGACGAAATTAAAACTAGGCCTTCAAAAGATTTAGATTCTGATGGTAAATCAGCTAGAGAACGTTTAAAGGATAAGGGATTGATGTAAAATGCCCATCCCAATCCTTCCCAACGGGAATAAAACTCAAAATCCCTATTTTACCCTTTGGGGAAATGTTCGCAGAATAACGGGACCAAAATATTCGAAATGATTAAAAACTACTGGAAAAAAGGACGAAAGCAAAAAGTTATCACTGTATTACTCAGTTTGATTTTACTTGTTTTATTATTCGTTTTACGTGACGATTATCAACCAGCATTACTTTTTTTACGAAAATTTATATTCGTGATTTTAATTTGTGCACTTATACTTTTTCTTGGATTGCGCAAATTTAGAAAAACAGCTAGTACCGTATCTCGCTTGGGTATTTTAGGACTAATGATTTTATTTTTCGGGATTTTATATGTCTTCGGTTGGCATTACGGTATGTATGATTATATGAAAACTTATAACGTATTTAACCATTTAAACAAAGTTGAAATTAACGAATTACCACTAACACAAAATGAACGCATTCAACCATTACGCAACATTTTTTCTATGGCGAATGAAAGTGTAGGCGAAACCAAAGACGTTTCACTTCCTCATTTAGTGAGAGTCGATGATGAAAATAAATGGACAATGGCTATTCAACCGAGTCAGAAATATGTAATGCAACGTATTAGTGACAATTCCGAAGAAGTATTTTCTGTAAGCAGTACAACACCATTTCCTAGATTTTCTAACGAAAGCCGAATTCCGGTAACATTTTCTATTGGTGAAACCTTAAAATTTAGCCGAAACACGTATAATGCTGTGGTACAGCGATTTAATCCATGGATGCTTTTTAATTACGAGCCAAGTGATACGTTTTACATGAAAAACGATAGTGACCAATGGGTACAAGTTGTTAGTTTAATTAAGTGGAAAGGCTTCTTTTTTCCGTATCCAACATTTGGTGGTGTAATGATTATTGACAACGGAGAACATGATTTTAATGATTATCTGGAAAGGATTACTATCGGAAAAGGAACTTTTGTTGCTCCTGAAGACATTAAAAAATATCCATTTTTAACAAAACAAAACACATTGTCCGAAAAAGTGTCTCAGCTTCAAGCAGAGTCTTTAAAATTTTTAGGTGGATTTAG
Source organism: Winogradskyella litorisediminis (assembly GCF_042675765.1). Taxonomy (NCBI): domain Bacteria; kingdom Pseudomonadati; phylum Bacteroidota; class Flavobacteriia; order Flavobacteriales; family Flavobacteriaceae; genus Winogradskyella; species Winogradskyella litorisediminis. Next base: position 97,109 of record NZ_JBHTJL010000003.1, read on the forward strand.
TGATCCTTTGCCATGGAATATGGAAACCGCTGTAAAAATTCCAGAAATGCCTGAGGACCAAAATCAACAACCTTATGTAACAGATTTCGATTTTGCAGGTCATAATTCTGATGCATACAGCGGTTTGTACCATTGGTTTGGTTTAGAGCCAGTAGGTGATGAGCGTACGAGCTTAAGCTACAGTGTATTTATTCCTGCAGACGGAACAGATAAATTATATTATTATGACCACGCAAGTAAAAAACAAGGTTATGCAGGCGTATCGGCAATGCCATTAAAAATTGTAGAATCACGTAAGGAGTTTGATTGGGATGCCAACAAACCTGTGGAATTTAGACCATACATTAAAGATATTGCGGGTAGAAAGCGAATGTTTTTTCTAGGTACAGTTTCTGCAATAAATAAAAAAGGACAGTTTGATGGTTCTGCAACACCAGATTTGGCTTTGGTAGATAGCGAATACCGCGATGTTATTTGGATAGATGTAAAACACCCAAGTACTTGGGATGAAAAAATTTATAACCAACTCAATGAAGCATGGCGTGCTGAAGAAGGTATTGGCTATTATTTTAAAGAAAAAGAAGTGGATGATAAAGATATTCAGCAAACTTTAGATTCGTTAAATGTAATGCCAAAAATCAATGATAATTCTCAACAAATTGAAGCTTTACAACGCAAACTAGATTCTTTAAAGGCTTTGGGAAATTAATTCAATTTTTTTGTGCTGAACTCGTTTTTAGCATCATATAATTTTACAAATTTCTCACCTTAAATTTGTAACAAACCTATGTAATTACAGACTTATACTATAAAGTCTTAAGTATGAGTTTCATGGGTTTTGGTATGCAGAAATGGATTTATACGATGCAACCGCGCCGGCCATATTCTGTGGAGCGAAAAGGCTCTTTTACCAAAATACCAACACATAAAAATAAGTTTCAATTTCAGCCTTCAAAATCTTCAAATAGTTATTTGTTTGCAATAGTATTGTTAGTAATTTTTATTTCGATAGTCGCTCTAAAAATTCCTGCTTGGAAAAAATACGAAACTGAACATTCCCAATACGTTAGACAACTAAAAGTCACTAAAAATACAAACGAGTTTAATTTTTTAATGAATTCTGGAAAACGCCGATTACAAAATAATAATCTTAAAGGTGCATATTCAGAATTTAAATTAGCTAAGGCTATTTTTCCAGAGAATAAAGAAGCCAATGAGCTTTTTTTACAAACCCTTTCTATTTTGTGTTTTGAAGAAAATGTATTTTGTAATGAACTTTATTAAGCTAAATTGTAATTAAAGACATTTAATTTCTAATTTTCTTAAAAAGCAATTACTATCTTAGTTTTTTAAATAAAAATTATGATATCAAAATTTTACAACGCAAAATATCTTAAAGGAGATTTAATGGGTGGACTTGTCGCAGGTATTGTGGCATTACCATTGGCTTTGGCTTTTGGAGTTCAGTCTGGTTTAGGCGCAATTTCAGGACTTTATGGAGCAATTGCTGTTGGTATTTTTGCAGCTTTATTTGGTGGTACGGCTACTCAAGCAAGTGGACCAACTGGACCAATGACAGTTGTTTCGGCTGCTTTAGTAGCTGGCGCAATTGAATTAACTGGAAGTTTAGAAGCTGCAATGCCCATAATTGTACTCACATTTCTTTTAGGCGGAATTTTTCAAATTGTTTTTGGTTTTCTAAATATTGCGGGTTATGTAAAATATTTTCCGTATCCGGTTGTATCTGGTTTTATGAGCGGTGTCGGATTAATTATCATCATATTACAGTTGTTTCCTTTTGCAGGATTGTCATCTGCAAAATCAACATGGTTGGTTATACAAGATTTTCCTAGGCTATTCTCAGACTTTAATGTCTATGCTCTTATTCTTGGAGCAATTACTGTGGTTGTATATTATGTTTTTCCATACATTACTAAAACAATTCCAAGTGCATTGGTTGCTTTAATCACAGCAACTTTAGTTGGATATTTTACAGGTTGGGATGTGCCAATTATTGGAGAAATTCCTTCAGGATTACCTTCACTGCAAATTGGAGGTATATTTTCTGTTGATGCAAATGCCTACGGTCTTATTGCGGAATATGCATTAGTTTTAGCTGTTTTAGGCTCCATAGATTCATTATTAACTTCTGTAATTGCCGATAACATGACAAAGACCAAACATAACAGTAATCGAGAGCTGATAGGTCAAGGTATAGGAAATAGTTTAGCGGCTATAATTGGAGGTATTCCAGGTGCTGGCGCTACTAAAGGAACAGTTGTAAATATTAATTCTGGTGGTCGTACACGCCTTTCGGGTACTATTCATGGATTGTTTTTGCTAACCGTATTATTAGGACTTGGGGCATTAGCAGCATATATTCCGTTATCAGTTCTAGCTGGTCTTTTAATCCCAATTGGTTTTAAAATTATTGATGTTAAAGGTCTTAAACATCTAATCCGTGTACCAAAAGCTGATGCTGTCGTACTTGTAATCGTTTTATTAATTACAACATTTGGTAGTCTTATACAAGCTGTAGGTATTGGTTTATTGTTGGCTTCATTACTATTTATGAAACGCTCTAGCGATATTGGTGAAAAAGGATTAGAAGTTGGCACCTTAGCTGGTTTTGATGGTGAAAAACCTTGGCAAGACGAAAAAGATTTTTATGAGCGATATAAAGATAAAGTCTATATAAAACATTTATATGGACCATTATTTTTTGGGTTTACCTCTCATTTTCAAGATGAAATAAATAATATTCCAGAACAGATTGAAGCTTTAATTATACGAATGGACCGTGTGCCATACATAGACCAATCTGGCTTGTATGCTTTAGAAAATGCTGTTTTAGACTTAGAGAAAAAAGGTATCAACGTGTTATTAACAGCAGTACAGGAGCAGCCTAAAGATAAATTAATATCTATTGATATTATTCCAGATTTAATATCAGAAGAGCATATTTTTGATGATATCAGCGCCGCATTTGCTTATATTAAAACTACTTATAATGTATAATTAAAAATTGAGAAGCATCTTAATATCTGCGCGTTCATAAGGATTATCTTCTTCAAGTTGAAGTTCAATAAATCCATATTTTTTATACAAATAAATGGCGTTTTCTAACTTGGTATTAGAGTAAAGCATAAGTGCTTTAAACTTATTTTTTTTAGAAAATTCAATACAGCATTGTAATAATTTTTGCCCTATTTTTTGACCACGAGTTTCGGGCAAAACAGCCATTTTTGTCAATTCGAATATTCCTTCATCTTCAGTTGGCATTAGCGCAACGGTTCCAAGAATTTGATTTTTATATTTGGCGAAAAATATGTGACCGCCTTTTTTGATAATGTATTTCTCAGGTTTGCTTAAAACTTCTTCGTCATAAGGCTCAACATAGAAGTATGTTTGTAGCCATTCGATATTAAAATCGTAAAAGTATTTTGCGTATTCAGGTTTATAATTAACTATTTCTATTTGCATGGGCTTTTAAAAAATCGGTGATGAGATAGGAGATGAGCTTTCCGACTTGGGTTTCGGTTTTCTTTTTTGGTACGGCTTCACAAATGTGTAAATACGTAGCGTTTTTGTGAGAACCAAAAGCGTGAATAAATCGTCTCGTTTTTGTTACTGAAAATCCGCTGGGCGTTTTGGCACTACTGGGTATGTTTTTAATAGCGTCGCAATCAATTTCAATACCAAATTCAGAGTCAGATATATGTTTTAAAGCCTTTTTAATTTCAGATTTAAATTTTAATTCTTTTCTAATTTCTAGTGCTTCAAACGTATTAAAATTTACACCTTCAGTAGTATTTAAAGTTTCTAAACTGTTTTGCGAAATATAATTTTCATGCAATCCAAAGATGAAATAGTTTTGTAAAAAACCTTCATGATGTGCATAATTGAAACCATTACCACTGTGTCTGCCTTCTAGCATTCTAAAATCGTGATGCGCATCAAAATTAATAACATTTAAAGTTTTATTTAAAGCGAGAGATGAGCCTTTTATGTTGCCGTATGCATTGTTGTGTCCACCTCCAATAATTATGGGTTTTTTTCCTGCTTTAATAATATTATGTACTAAATACGTCACGTCTTTATCAATGGCTTCAACCATTTTTCGGGCTAAATCAATCTTTTCTTTTTCTGACAGACTACTTTTCCTAAGCTCTTTTTGTTTTTCAGAATAATTTAAATTTCCTAAAACTAAAATTTTTTCAGCTTCTATAAATGCATTAGTTTGTGTATTTAACAAAACTTTTATTGCAGCTTCAAATGCACGATAAGTTCCTGGTTTACCGTGGTTTGCATAAACACCAATATCTTCAGAAATACCAAATATTACATAGTCGACGTCCAAACTTGAAATGTTTTCGTAAATGTTAGTGAGGTTGTCAATCAACCGAATACGTTCTCCAAATTTGGTTTCACCTTTTCGCATTGCCACGATAGCGTCGCGTTTTTTAGACGTTAAAAGTTTTAAATTATGCATGGCATCGTAATTTGATATCGAATTTAAATAATAGAAATTACAATTAATAGAATTAAAGATTGAGATGTTGAAATTTTTTCGACATATCAAGTTCAACAAAAATTAAAATAACTTAGAACATTAATTATGAGTAACACAAACAACAGCATCGGTTTAAAGGTCGGTTTAGGAATTTTACTTGCCTTATTTTTAGCAACAGGTTTTTACGCTTCTAAATTATACAGTGACAAAAAGGAGACAGAAGCCGTTTTAGTAAAGGAAAAGCAACAGGTCATGAACGACCTTACTGCAATGGCAAAACAGTACGATGAAGCCATTGGAGAAAACGAGATTGCAAACAAAGATTTAGTTGCTGCACGTGAAAGAATACAAGGTTTAATGGATTCTTTAAAAGTGTCTCAAACAAGCGTAAATAGCCTTTGGAGATATAAAAAGAAATATTTAGCATTACAAAAGGAGATGGATGTTTTGTTAGAAGAAAACGACCGTCTTAAAGTAGAAAATGAATTATTAGCAACCTCATTAGATAGTACACAAATTCAGTTAGCTGAACGTTCGGCTTTTACAGATTCTTTATTAGTACAAAATACAGAATTAGCTGATGTGGTAAGAGATGCAGGCGCTTTGCAAACTATTGGACTTAAGGGTTTTGGAGTCATTGAAAGAAGTAGCGGGAAACTTATTCCTACAGAGCGCGCGAGACGTAGTGACAAAATTAGAGTTTGTTATACCGTAGCTAGAAATACACTCGCAGATGCCGGAGATAAAGAATTATATATACAGGTTATTGACCCAAATGATAATGTTTTGGGTGCAAATAATCAAGTAGAGTTTGAAGATAAAGTATTAAACTACACTTTGATAAGTAGGTTTAATTACGAAAATAGAAATCTTAACGTTTGTGAGTTTGTAGCTCCAAGCGGCGACGAAAAGTTTGAAAAAGGACGTTACATCGTAAACGTATTTAACGAAAAAGATTTAATCTCTACATCAGAGTTTACTCTAAAATAGAGATTTAATATTGGTTGGTTAGTTTAAAAAGCCTGAAGTCAGACGAACAGCTTCAGGTTTTTTTATACCCAAACCTGTCCATTAATAATCACTTGGTCGATTGGATTTGTACCAAATGCATACGGAATTTCCGCATAACTATCCATTGGCTTTGTAATAATAAGATTGGCTTTTTTACCTCTCGTAATACTGCCATACATATTGCTAAAACCCATAGCGTATGCACCATTTACAGTAGCAGCATTAATGGCTTCTTCTGGTGTCATTTTTAATTTTATACAAGCTGTGCTAACCACAAAATTCATATTACCGCTAGGTGTTGAGCCTGGATTGTAATCTGTGGCAATGGCTAGTGGCAAACCAGCATCAATAATTTGTCTCGCTGGTGTGTATGGAATACCCAAAAAGTAAGAACAAGCAGGCAAAGCAACTGGCATTGTGTTGGTATTTTTTAAAGCTTCAATGTCTTTATTATTCAATTCTTCTAAATGATCGACAGAAAGGGCGTTATTATCGACTCCCAATTTTACACCACCAAGAATATTAAATTGATTGACATGAATTTTTGGTCTGAAGTTATATTTTTTTCCAGCTTCAAGAATTCTCTTGGTATCTTCAACAGAAAAATAACCTTCTTCACAAAACACATCGATAAATTTTGCAATTCGTAGAGCAGACGCTTTTGGTATTAATTCATTAATAATTTTATCGACATAGGCTTTTTTATTGTTTCTAAATTCTGAAGGAATCGCATGCGCAGCTAGTAATGTAGGAGCAATTTTAGCCAAGCTATCTTGCTTAATACGTTTAATGACTTTTAACATTTTTAATTCGGCTTCAACAGTTAAACCGTATCCTGTTTTTATTTCAACAGCACCTGTTCCCAGAGCAATCATTTCGTTTAATCGCTTTGTTGCCTGCTTATATAAATCATCTTCAGATGTATTTTGAAGTTGTTTTGCCGAATTTAAAATTCCGCCGCCATTATTTGCAATTTCAGCATAACTCAACCCATTTATTCTATCAACAAATTCCGAAACTCTATTACCTGCATAAACAATGTGTGTATGAGAATCGCACCAAGATGGTAAAACAATTTTTCCTGTAGCATCAATTTCTGTTTCAGCTTCGACGCCACTAAAATTCTCCATCTTACCAAATTCTACAATCGTATCGTCTTTAATATAGAGATACGCATTTTCTATTAAAGGCAATTTTTTCATGGCTGGACCTTTAATAATCTTCACGCTATTTTCATGAACTTGAAGGAGTTGCTTTATATTTTTTATAAGAATGGACAAAAGTTGATTTGGTTTTGGTTGTGTATTTCAAGTTACGAAAAATAATAATAAAATTTGCTGTAAATGAAAACGAGCGGTAGTCGAGATACATATTTAACGTATTTCTCGGTTACCACTCGAAATTATTTTTTATGATATTATGAATTACTTCAAACTACCAACCATGTTTTCTGGTTTTACCCATTCGTCATAATCTTCAGCAGAAACATACCCTAAATAAATAGCCTCTTCTTTTAAAGTTGTTCCGTTTTTATGCGCTGTATTTGCTATTTCAGCAGCTTTGTAGTAACCAATTTTTGTATTTAAAGCAGTTACAAGCATTAAAGAGTTATTTAATAATTCTTTAATTACCGAATGGTTAGGTTCAATACCAGAAGCACAATGCTCATCGAAACTTACACAAGCATCACCAATTAATTGCGCAGACTGCAAAAAGTTGGCTGCCATCATTGGCTTAAAAACGTTAAGCTCGTAATGCCCTTGAGTTCCACCAACAGTGATTGCAACATCATTGCCCATAACTTGTGCGCAGACCATTGTCAATGCCTCGCACTGAGTTGGGTTTACTTTTCCTGGCATGATTGAACTTCCTGGTTCGTTTGCTGGAATGATGATTTCGCCAATACCAGAACGTGGTCCAGATGCCATCATTCTAATATCATTGGCAATTTTATTTAAAGATACCGCAATTTGCTTTAATGCACCATGAGTTTCGACTATAGCGTCGTGAGCTGCTAACGCTTCAAATTTATTTTTTGCAGTTATAAAAGGATGATTTGTAAAATCTGCGATATATTTTGCGACTAAGACGTCATAACCTTCGGGTGTATTTAAGCCTGTTCCTACTGCAGTTCCGCCTAGTGCAAGTTCACTTAAGTGTTTTAAAGTATTTTCTAAAGCAATTAATCCGTGGTCTAGTTGAGATACATAGCCTGAAAATTCTTGGCCTAATGTTAATGGTGTTGCATCCATTAAATGCGTACGACCAATCTTTACGACATCCTTAAATTCTATAGATTTTTTGTGAAGTGTATTTCTTAATTGAATAATTCCAGGAATCGTAGTTTCAACTACTTTTTTATAGCCTGCAATATGCATTCCGGTTGGAAATGTATCGTTTGATGACTGCGATTTATTTACATCATCATTAGGCTGAATGGTTTTTTCGCCTTCGCCAATAACTTTACCAGCTATTTGGTGTGCTCGGTTGGCAATTACTTCGTTAACATTCATGTTACTTTGTGTACCAGAACCAGTTTGCCAAATGACTAAAGGAAATTGGTCATCATGTTTTCCCTCTAAAATTTCATCACATACCTGCGCAATTAAATCGCGTTTTTCTTCAGTTAAAACTCCAAGCTCGCAATTGGTGTAAGCAGCAGCTTTTTTTAAATAGGCAAATCCATAAACAACTTCTAAAGGCATTGATGCAGGTGCACCGATTTTAAAATTATTTCTAGAACGTTCTGTTTGCGCACCCCAAAGTTTGTCTGATGGTACTTTAACTTCGCCCATTGTGTCTTTTTCTATTCTGTATGTCATGATTATTCTAGATTTTTAATGATGCGCAAATTTACAATTTATGAGACTTTTGTAATAGCAATTTGACATCAAATTAACGTTAACTAGATTATTGAATTAAGAAAATTATGAGTTAATTTTTACGAAATCTACATTGATATTCAAACCGATAAATCCTAATTTGCTAGCGTTTAAAAAACCAACCAATTATATTTATTTCTGTCATGGGAAAAAAAATCAACTTCATTGCATTAACACTTATTGTTATATTTTGTGCATTTACAGCATCGAGTTACCAAGAATTATCGTCAACAATAGATAAAGCTGATACAGCTTGGATGCTTGTTGCTAGTGCATTTGTATTATTAATGACACCAGGATTATCTTTCTTTTACGGCGGAATGATTAATAAGAAGAATGTCATTTCTACAATGCTTCAAAGTTTCGTAGCACTTGGAGTTATAAGTGTGCTTTGGGTTATAGTAGGTTTTAGTTTGGCATTTGGAGAAAGTATTAGCGGAATTATTGGCAACCCGCTAACTTTTTTAAACTTTAAAAATGTTGGTATTGAACCGAATCCAGATTTCTCTGAAACGATTCCCTTTTTATTATATGCATTATTTCAACTAAAATTCGCTATAATCACTCCAGCGTTAATCACGGGAAGCTTTGCAGGTCGCATCCGTTTTAGAAGCTATATTTTATTTATGGTTTTGTTTAGTTTGTTAATTTATAGTCCTTTAGCTCACATGACATGGCATCCTGATGGATTATTAAGAAATTGGGGCGTTTTAGATTTTGCAGGTGGAACTGTAGTTCATATGTCCGCAGGTTTTGCAGCTTTAGCTGGAGCTCTTTACTTAGGAAAACGAAAAAAAGCAGAAGAGAGTCACGCCAACGTGCCTTATGTAATTTTAGGAACGGGATTACTCTGGTTTGGTTGGTTTGGTTTTAATGCTGGTTCCGCACTTGGCGCTAATGGTGATGCTGTGATTGCCTTTGCAAATACCAATGTAGCATCTGCAACCGCAATGATAGCCTGGTTATTTTATGAACGTTTTATGGGACGCAAAATGTCAGCAATTGGCGCTTGTATAGGTGCGGTTGTTGGTTTGGTAGCCATAACACCAGCAGCAGGTTTTGTAAATATCGGACAGTCTGTTTTAATAGGTTTTGTAGCTGCAATCATATCTAATTGGATGATTCACTTAAAAAATAAAACAAGTATTGACGACACTTTAGATGTCTTTCCTTCACACGGAATAGGTGGTGTTGTTGGTATGATTTTAACAGCTGTTTTTGCTAAAGAAGTGGGATTGGTTTATGGCGAAACAGAAACGTTTTATTATCATATCATCGCATTAGTCTTAACTGCGATTTTTACATTTGGCGGTAGTTATTTATTATTCTTTTTGGTAGATAAACTATTGAAAATGCGCGTGCGAGAAGACCAAGAAGAACGTGGATTAGACCTAAGTCAACACGGTGAAACCGTAGAGTAAAATCTACAAAATCAATTGTTTGCTTTTAATAATAAAAGCCTAAATTAGCCTAGCATTCTTTATTTAATTAGAATGAAAACGCATGGCAAACAATCAAGATATTATTTTAAAGCTGATAGAAAAATTAGAGCACCTTTATAAAAAACAAGCAGATTTTACTTCAGAAATTGACAGATTAAAAGAAGAATTGTATCGATTGAAGACTTCTGGTATCCGAGAAAAAACTCAAACTTCGATAATTCCTGAGTCAGAAAAGCTTACGGAACAAATTGAAACTCCAGATTCAGAAATTAAAACACCTGAAATAATTGAACAGATTGAAACTCCCAAGGTTGAGATAGAACCAGAATCAATTGTTGAAGAAATTAAAGAAGTAACTAAAGCTGAAAAACCGTCATATTCTGAACCAATTCGTCAAAAACCACCAAAGTCAAAATCTAACTTAGAAAAGTTTGTTGGTGAAAATCTGTTAAATAAAATCGGAATAGTTATAACCGTTATAGGTGTTGCTATTGGTGCAAAATACTCCATTGAAAATGATTTAATAAGTCCCTTAACACGAATTATTTTAGGTTATCTATCTGCTATTGCATTATTAGGTTTTGGAATAAGATTAAAGAAAAATTACGAATCCTACAGTGCAGTTTTAGTAAGTGGAGCTACAGTTATCCTTTACTTTATCACCTTTTTTGCCTATAGTTTTTATGATTTAATTCCACAAGTTTTTGCTTTTGCTTTAATGGTGTTGTTTACCATTTTTACGGTAGTTGCTGCTATTAATTACAACCGTCAAATTATTTCGCATTTAGGTTTGGTTGGTGCATACGCTGTTCCTTTTTTATTGAGTAATGATTCTGGTCGTGTCGAAATTTTATTTAGTTACATAGCAATTATCAACGTTGGTATTTTAATTACTTCATTTAAAAAATATTGGAAATCTCTATACTATTCGGCCTTTTGTTTTACTTGGCTCATTTTTTCGAGTTGGTTTATATTTGATTATGAAACTGATATGCATTTTGCATTAGGTTTATCCTTTTTGACACTTTTCTTTATCATTTTTTATGTCACATTTTTAGCTTATAAAATGGTTAAAAAAGAGACTTATGGTTTTGGTGATATCATTTTACTTTTAGCAAACTCATTTATTTTTTATTCGTTTGGTTACGCAATTTTAAGTATTAGCAAAATCGGCGAGGATTATTTGGGATTATTTACACTTGGTAATGCTATTATTCATTTTATAGTTGCTACTCTCATATATAAGCAAAAATTGGGAGACAAGGGTTTGTTTTACTTGGCTTCAGGTTTAGTTCTTGTTTTTATAACAATTGCTATTCCTGTACAATTAGATGGCAATTGGGTAACATTACTATGGTCGGCATTAGCGGCATTATTATTTTGGATTGGACGTTCAAAATCTGTTCCAGTATATGAGAAATTATCTTATCCTTTGATGTTTTTAGCGTTTTTTAGTCTATTACAAGATTGGTCAATGACGTATGGCTCTTATTTTTATTCGTCAAAAGAAATTCATTTACCGCTATTAAATATTAACTTTTTAAGTTCTATATTATTTATTTTGTCAATCGCTTTCGTCGTTTATATTGGGCAAAAGAAAATATATAAACCTGCTTTAAATAATGGTTTTTGGAAAACTATAATGAATTTTGCTATCCCGTCGATTTTATTATTTTCAGTTTATATGGCATTTCGTTTAGAATTAGCGGATTATTTTAATCAATTAGTAGCAAAGTCTAAACTAAATTTTGAAGGTGGAATTCTTTCAAATAGAACCATTAGAGATTACGATTTAAACGACTTTAAAAGCATTTGGATAATAAATTATTCCTTATTATTTGTATCGCTTTTATTTATATTCAATAGTAAATTTATTAAAAATCAAACACTCAAATTTGTTACTTTGGGCTTAACTGTTTTAAGTGTTTTTGTTTTTTTAGTTCAAGGATTATATAGTATTAGCGAGCTTAGAGAGAGTTATTTAAATCCTTCAGAATATTACAATAGCGGTATGTTTTATATTCTCATTCGCTACATTTCATTTTTATTTTTAGCACTTGGTCTATATACTTGCTATCGATTTATAAAGGAGAAAAGTACTACATTAGGTTTTAAAATTTCTTATGATTTGCTTCTTCATATATCTATCGTTTGGGTATTAAGTAGTGAGCTTATACACTGGATGGATATGGGTAATTCCGAACAATCTTACAAATTGGGCTTAAGTATTCTTTGGGGCGTGTATTCTTTCTTATTAATTGCTTTTGGCATTTGGAAAAACAAAAAATATCTTCGAATTGGCGGCATTGGATTATTTGGCATTACTTTATTAAAACTTTTTTTCTACGATATTGTTCATTTAAACACCATTTCAAAAACGATAGTTTTTGTTTCGTTAGGTATCTTATTATTAGTCATTTCATTTTTGTATAACAAATACAAACACCTTATTATCGATGAAGTTAAAGCATAATATATTTAGATTTTTAGTGTGTTTTGTATGTTTTTCATTTGCTCAAATGAAAGACTACAATTACAAACAAGATTTGCAAAAACCAACTGAAACTTGGCATACTATTATCTTACCAAATTCTGTGTTTGGAAAAGCAAAATCTAATTTGGCAGATTTAAGAATATACGGAATAACTGCGGAGAGTGACACTATTGAAGCGCCATATATTTTAAAAGTCAATTCAAAAAAAGTAGAAAATAAATCAATACCGTTTAAGATTTTTAATCAGTCTAAAACGGATGAAGGGTTTTATTATACATTTCAGACGGATGGAGAAGATTTAATCAATCAAATTAAATTAAAATTTGGTATTGAAAATTTTGATTGGCGCGTTAAGTTAGAAGGTAGTCAAAACCAAAACGAATGGTTCAATATTTTAGATGATTATCGTATTCTATCAATTAAAACGGTAAATACTGATTATAGTTTTACCACCTTATCATTCAATTCTGCAAAATATCGTTATTACCGTCTCTTTATTAATTCTGCAAAAAAACCAAAATTAATAAGAGCATCTATCTCTAAAAATCAAATTTTAGAAGGAGTTTATGATAATCATACTATTGCAAAATCTTCAAATCAAATTAATAAAAAAAACAAAACATCAGTATTAGATATAAGTCTCGATGCAAGATTGCCAATTAGTAGCATGGAGATTTCTGTAGCCAATGATTTTGACTATTATCGACCATTTAAATTAGAATACATATCAGATAGTTTAAAGACTGAAAAAGGTGTTAAATATACTTACAGAACTTTAGCTCGAGGCACTTTAAATTCTATTGAAAAGAATAATTTTAATTTTGAAACGGTTTTGTCAAAAGCGCTCAGGCTTACTATTTATAATACAGATAATCAACCGTTAAATATTCAATCAGTCAAGGTAAAGGGTTACAAACACCAATTGGTTTCGAGATTTACTGAAGATGCCAATTATAGTCTAGTATATGGAAACTCAAAAGCAAGATTGCCGCGATACGACATTAAAACATTTGAAAATAACATTCCAAAACAATTGTCTAATTTAACTTTAGGCAATATTAAAGTCATTAAAAAATCAGATACAGAAAATAGTTCTTCACTTTTTGAAAGCAAATATTGGCTTTGGGCTATTATGCTTATTGTAATCTTAATTTTAGGTGGTTTTACACTAAAAATGATTTCAAAAAAATAAAACGTATATACTGTAACAATTCGGTTTTACATTATACTGATTGAGATATACATTTCAACCAACCACAGAAATATTATGAGAAAAGCTACTATTTTACTTACAGTTTTATGCATATCATTATTGACGTTTTCACAAACGGATAAACGTTTAAAAGGCGTCGAAAAACAGCTCAATTCTATTTTAGAGACAAGTAAAGCGCCAGGTTTTGCAGTCGCAGTTGTAGAAGGTGATAAGATAATTTATGCTAAAGGATTTGGATATAGCGATTTTGAAAATAAAGTACCAGCAGATGCCAATACACTTTATGCTATTGGTTCATCAACAAAGGCATTTACATCGTCTTTACTTGGTTTGCTTAGAGAAGATAAAAAACTATCGTTTGATGATAGTCCTCTAAAACATGTTCCTGAACTTCGTTTTTTTAATGATGAAATGAACAATACAATTATTATCAAAGATTTAATGCGCCATACTACAGGTTTGCCCAGGCATGATGCAGCTTGGTATTATTTTCCAAGCCAAAATAAAGACAGCTTAGTGATGCGTATAGCACATCAAGAACCATTTACTGGCGTACGTCAACAATGGTATTACAATAATTTTGGATTTTTATTACAAGGCGTAATTACGGAGCGTTTAACAAATAAAACTTGGGAAGAAAATATTGAGGAAAAATTCTTTAAGCCTTTAGAAATGAATCGTTCTAAGACTAAAATCAGCGGAATGAAATCGAGTAGCAACGCAGCGTTTGGATATGGATTAGATTCAGATAGAAATATAGAGAAAAGTGATTATTATGATATTGCTGGTATGTCGCCAGCAGGAAGTATTAATAGTAGCGTTAATGATGTAAGCAATTGGTTAATTACATGGATAAACAACGGAAAATTTAAGGGCAAACAAATTATTCCAGAAGATTATATACAAGAAGCTATTAGCTCTCAAGCAGTTGTATCTAGCGGTAAACCGAGCGAAAAATTACCAGACATACATTTTTCTAACTATGGCTACGGATGGTTTTTAAAATCATACAAAGGTCATTATATGGTTGAGCATGGCGGAAACATTAACGGTTTCTCGGCTAGTGTTGGTTTTTATCCTTCAGACAAAATAGGTATTGTGGTTTTGGTAAATCAAGACGCATCGGCTGTACCTGGTTTGGTAAGAAATACTATTGCAGACTATATCTTAGAGGTCGAAAAGACACCTTGGGCTGATAACTATAAAGAAGATTTAGAAAAAGCTTTAAAAGCTCAAAAGGAAGTGATGGAAGACTCAGAACTTTCTAATGTAAAAAATACAAAACCTTCTCATGCAAGTGTTGATTACACCGGGTTATATGAAAATAAAGGCTATGGAAAATTTGAGATTATTTTAGATAACGACTCTTTAGTAACAACATTAAATAACGAAAAACTTTTCTTGCATCATGTTCATTATGACACGTTTGAATTGGTAGATTATTCTGAAGGAAAGATTGATGAAGATGAGTTTGGAAAATCTTTGAAAGTTAATTTTAAAATCAACGAAACTGGAGATGTTGAGTCGTTAACCGCATCTATTGAGCCAACGACAGATGCAATAGTATTTAAGCGCACACCAAATACACTAGATGTTGATTCTGAAACTTTAGGACAATACGTTGGAACTTATGATTTAGGTGGTATGGAAGCTAAATTTTATATCAAAAACGAGAATATTTTATACGCTTTTATTAAAGGTCAACCAGAATATGAATTGGTGCCAGTGGCTAAAAATATGTTTAATCTTAAGATTTTAGATGGTTATAAAGTAGAATTTGTTGAAACTGAAGGAAAAATCTCAGGAGTAAAGTTTATTCAACCAAATGGAGTGTTTAAGGCAAAACGAAAAGACGATTAGTAAAAGAGCAAACCTTTTATCTATTACCGATAACCTTACCCAAATTTAAATAGCATATTGAAGTAAATTAACCATTAATACTTTAAATATGCCATTTATAACAAATAAGTCAGGTAAAGAATCTGTAGATATTTTTTACGAAGATTACGGAAAAGGACAACCAGTAATATTAATACATGGTTGGCCATTAAGCTCAAAAGCTTGGGAACAACAGCGCTGGAAGCTAGTTGAAGAAGATTACCGTTGCATTGCTTACGACAGGCGAGGATTTGGACGTTCATCTGCTCCATGGAACAGTTACGACTATTCTTCATTAGCATCAGATTTAAACGAATTAATTAACCAACTAGATTTAGAAGATGTCGTCATTGTTGGTTTTTCAATGGGTGGAGGAGAAGTAGTTCGTTATTTAACCAATTACGGATCAAATAAAATTTCTAAGGCAGCACTTGTAAGCTCAATTATTCCTCTTGTAAAACAAAAAGATGATAATCCTAATGGTGTACCAGAAGAAGACATTCAAGGTATACTGGATGCTTTGCAAAGTAACCGAGTATCTTTTTTAAAAGATTTTCATAAAAATTTCTACAATTACGAAGACAATAAAGATAAAATCACAGAGCAAAATTTACACTACGATTGGCAAATTGCCTCCAATGCTTCGCCACGAGCAACCATACAAGCAGCCATTGCTTGGGCAGATACAGATTTTAGACCAGAGTTAGAAAATGTAGATGTACCAACTTTAATTGTACATGGAGATGCAGATAATATTGTACCGATTGAAACGTCAGGAAATCAAGCAGCAAAAAGTATTGCTAATAATCGATTTGAAATTATTAAAAATGGACCTCATGGATTAAATTTGACTCACGCGGACGAATTAAATACGATTTTAATTGACTTTTTGAAATCATAAAAATTTACTGAATATTTTGTCACATTGAGAACTTCGAAATCACTTCGACTGCGCTCAGTGTGACATTTTCATTTCAATTTCTAAGAAACGATATTCCCATCAACCATAGACAGTTTTCTGTCTGCCATATTTGCTAATTCTTGGTTGTGGGTCACAATAACAAAAGTTTGATTAAACTCATCTCGAAGTTTAAAAAATAAATTATGAAGTTGTTCTGCAGATTCACTATCTAAATTACCCGAAGGTTCGTCTGCAAAAATGATTTTAGGATTGTTAATTAATGCTCTAGCTACTGCTACCCGTTGTTGCTCGCCTCCAGACATTGCATTTGGTTTATGGTCTATTCTGTCACTCAATCCTAAATAGGCTAACAATTCTTTAGCACGTTTTTCGGCTTCTGCTTTTGGAGTATTTGCTATAAAAGCAGGGATGCATACATTTTCTAAAGCCGTAAATTCAGGAAGTAATTGGTGAAACTGAAATATAAATCCAATATTAGTATTTCTAAATTTCGCCAATTCCTTATCATTTAAATCAGCAATATTTACGCCGTTTATATTTAAGGTAGTTTCTGCTGTAAAATCTGGTTTATCTAAAGTGCCTAAAATTTGTAAAAGCGTTGTTTTTCCTGCTCCAGAGCTTCCAACAATAGAAATGACTTCGCTCTCTTCAATAGTTAAATTAACTCCTTTTAGAACTTTTAGGTCGTTATATGCTTTAAAAATGTTCTTAGCTGATATAATTGCTGCCATAGACCGTGAAAATAATATTTAAAGTCTAGCCAAACAATTAGCTTTGGCTATTATTTTTTGTAAAAATAGATTTTATACCATTGAAGTCTATAAAGTATTGCAATCTTAATGATACTTGATGTAAAGCAGGTTGCTCAAATAATGTATTAAAACTCGTAGAAAATGTATCAAAAGAGTTGTTATCTACATTAAATAATTGATTTCTGTATAATGCAGTTAAAAAACTACCTGGTGCAAATTGCCATGAGTAGCTTAAATCCACGTTCCATGTGCTAAAATTTACGTTTGGATTAGTACTTACATTGTCTAAATTGTAACCAGAATTGGTAGTTAGCCTTCCGTTGTCTAATAATGTAAATAATTCATAATCATAATCTACAGTATCCCAATAATGACGAAGATTTAAAGACAGCGTGTGTAATGGATTAAAAGTGTAGTTGGCCGTTATGGTATTTGTTAATCTGCGTCTGTCTCGCTCACCAAATATGGTTTCATTGTTTTCGCGAGTTGCAAATCCACGTTCGCCTTTACGTTTGTCGTATTCTATTTCATAGATTAAAAGAAAATTATCATTAAATCTATAACGAGGTTCTATCTCTACACCAATTGATGTAAAATCCCTACCTTCTTCAAAAATGGCTCCAGCTGACAAACGGATATCATACGCAAATGGTCTATTGTAATTGGTTGAAATAAATCCGCCGATACGTGCAAAATTTTCAAATATAAAAAAGCGTCCATCACGACTTTCAAAATAGTCAAATTGTTTTCCTGGGTTTGCTCTAATGTTAAAACCATAAGCGTCTAAAGACTTTTTAGCCACAGCAAAATAATTTGCTCCCAAACTAAATCCCGTAAAAACGCCTGGATTAGCTAAACGCTCATAATTAACGAAGCCATTAATCCGATATCGGTTCAATTTTTCAGTAGGTTCAAAAATTTCATAAGACCAATCCGCACCAAAATTGTTTCTATTATTTCTTAGGTTTAAACCAATATCATTAATATTAAATTTGGTGTCGGCAAATCTATGGTCAAAACTGTAGCGCCAATTACCACTTGTCTTTCCAATAAAAAAGAAACTACTAAAACCTGTTTCTGCCTCAATAGTTTGGTAATTTACGTGGCTTACACGTGCTTCGGTATCAATCCTATATGTGTTTCTTTTATTTTGAAAATTACTTACCAGCGCTGTAGCATTGGCGTCTCTAAAACTGCCTTCGCGCATTACGTTAGTATTTATTAAGCTTATCGATGAATTTCCATTGTACTGTTGGTCTACAACTAATACGTTATAATTTGCAAATGGTTCTATAACCTCACTTCGCAAAACCACATCATTATCATCTGTAACCGCAACTTCAGTTTTCTCTGTTAAGGCATTTAAAATTCCAATGCCTAATCCGCTTTTGGTTCGTCCTGAAACTTTAATTGCATTTAAAACCTTTGTAGTACTTGGACGGTTTATATTTTCGCCATCCGCTAAGTTTACTAAACCAACTGGTGCATTTCCGATTCTTCTCGAAAAAAACAATCCACCTTTTGAAAATAAATCCACACCTTCGGTAAAAAACTGTCTTTGCTCTCTAAAAGTTTGTTCAAAAGGCCCGAGATTAAGCTCTAAATTATCAAACCCAACTTGACTAAAATCGGGGATAAGCGTTGCATCTAAAGTAATATTATCGGTAATTCCGTATTTTAAGTCGAGTCCAAACTTTAAATCAGTTTCTGTAGTGCCATCAAAATCTGTAACGATTCCTGTGGTAAAAGGATAAAGATTAAGTCTTACAGGTGGTTTTAAATTTTCTAATCCTATCAATTCGCCATGATATAATCCAGGATTTCCTTTTGTTGGGTCTAGTGGATTCCATGTGTATCGAGCTCTATCTCGTCTAAATTCTCTATGAAATTGAATGCCCCAAGTTGGTGTGTCTTGTTCAGGAAAACGAAGTGCTCGATATGGAATTTTCATCTCTAATGTCCAACCGTCATCATGCATTTTTACTGCACTTTGCCAAACAGCATTCCATCCAAAATCTTCTCCAATTGTAGGATTTGCTATGGCATCGGCTTGTTGACCAGAAGCAAACACAAAAAATAGAGTATCGTTTTGAGCATCGTTATTTGGATTTAAAACAAGTAGAAAAAAATCGGATTGACCAAAATCATCTCTATTGGTCAATTGTTTCATAATATCATTTGGGTTGTCAAACATATAAGCAGAAACATAAATGGCCTGATTATCATAAGTCATTCTAACTTCTGTGCGCGTATTTTTTGTGGATTTTAATCCAATTTCTGGTTGAAACGAAATAAAATCAGTAGCTATTTCTGCAGTTTGCCAGATGGCGTCATCTAATATACCATCTATTTTAGGTGCGTTTTCCGTTCTATTGATTTCTAAAACTTTTTTAGTCTGTGCATTAGATGTTTGTAGAACAAAACTAGCTACTACTAAAAACAGAAAAATGGAGATATGTTTTGTGAGTAAATTGATGACTTAGTTTTTTGCTTATATATTTCCGCAAATCTACTGCGAGCAATAGAGTATCGCTCTTAATTAAAAGTTAAAAATAGCAGTGAAAATGCCACAATGACGTTCATTAATTTTTGGAATACTTCTTGATTTAATACAACTAAAACTATTTAATGAATAAATTTTTAAAATTATTATTATGCTTATTGCTTGATGCAATGGGTTACATCTCTTTTGTAATTCCAGGAATTGGCGAATTCTCTGATATTATTTGGGCACCTGTTTCTGGATTTATAATGACAAAGCTTTTTAAAGGAAAAGCAGGGAAAATAGGAGGAATTATAGCTTTTGCAGAAGAAGCTTTACCATTTACAGATGTAATACCAACGTTTACTATAATGTGGGTTTACACTTATTTAATTAAGGCTAAACCAACGACTAAAAAGCTAAAGTAATTTTCTGAAAGCTATGAATGCCAAAATTAATATAGAAGTACTTATAAAGTAGAGGATAATGTAATCTTTAAGACCTAAAACTAGAAGTACAGCAATCATTAAAAGTTGAAAACCAAGTCCAAAAACAGACAATAAGGTCATCATATAACTTGGTAATGTTTTACCCGTAGCTGCTTTTTCATCTAAAAAGTAAATAGCCTTATCAAAAGCACCATATAATATTTTATATATTCTGAATAAGATATTGACACTTCCTTGTGTTTCACCCTTTAAAGCTGTTGGTGTATTCTCCTCAAAAACGCGACTTGTAGTGTCACCATTATGTCTATTTCTTAGAATAACATAATAGTAATTGTAAAGTGTACCTTGTAATTGTATGGCGATAAACGCTAATAAAACCAACCAAATACTTGTTGGTGTAATTTGAAAAATAGCTAATAAGAAAATAGCATTCAAAATGATATCAGAGACCGAATCGAGATAACGACCAGTATATGACGGTGTGTTTTTTACGCGCGCCAATTCGCCATCGGCAGCATCTAAAATAGATTTCAAAATCAAGAAAAAGGCTGCAAACACATACTGTTGTTGAATAATACAAAACGCAGCAATTAAGCCAGAAACCACAAACGCTATGGTAACGTGGATAGGCGTAAATCTAGTATGTTGTAACGAAATGGCTATTTGTTTGGCTATTGGTCTGCCATAATCCGACAAATCAATAAACTTATGGGCTTTGGGTAATTTGGACATTTTAATTGTAAACAGATAATGTTTTGCTGAAATATATCAATATTCAAAGTCTGTTTTATGCGCCGCAATATACGGAATTAATAGTGTGATAATATCTTCTTTACTCGCAATTAGTAAATCGTCTAATTGAGACCATTTTTTAGTAAGTTGGTCTTTGGATTCAAAAATAAATTTTCGTCGTAATAATATATCCTTCGGTATAGGAAGCACCTTGAAAGCTCTTATAGATTTGTTAATGATTTCAGCCGTTTCAAATGCATTTATAGTTTGAAAAGCTTGTAGAACTTCATGTGCATATTCTCCTGAAGAATTGTAAAAAAAACCAAAAAGTCCGTTTCTGTTAATTTCACTTTCAAATATATCGATTAAAACAAAGGTTTGCTCGGCTTCTGAGAGTTTTGTAAAATGACCAATAGCATGGGATTTATTCCAAAGAACAGTACCGACCAATTCAATTTTATCGGTATCGCTTTCTTGAGAAAGTGCAAAATCAATTTCGGTCATTTTGAAAATCTTTTAAATAAAACTAATAAAAAAAGCACCAGTGTTGGTGCTTTTTCTATAGTTAAAACTTTAGTTTATTGCACAGAAATATTAAAAGTAGCTTGGATATCTGTTTCTCCTCCAGCATTTGTAATATCTCCATTGCTTACACCAGCAGCATCTTTAATAGGCTCATGTCTAAGTGTAACAGTTAGAGTTCCAGATGTAGCACTTAAAGTTTCTAAGCTAAAATTTAATCCAACAGGATTATTATTTGCGTCAAAATCTAAATAAGTAATTGTACCAATATTTCCCGTTGTTGCAAAAAAGAATTGGTGCTCATCATCTTCTTCTTCAACTTCTTCAGTAATGTTTTCTATATCATTTGGATTACTTTCGTCCAATAACGTAATATTTGCATTATAAGTTGTATTTGCAACTAAAATTCCGTCGGTAGCAACAGGCTGAATTGGACCATCTCCATCTGGGTCATTTACTTCGACAACAACTCTATTTCCTCCACCAACTGGCACAAATTCAACAACCATTTTTGTGATAACTTCTTCTTCGTTGACAATTACTGGGTTATCATCGTCAGAACATGATACTGTAAATAAAGCTGCTGCAAATAATAAAAATGCGATTTTTAAATTTTTCATAATTGATTTTTTAATAGGTTAATTGTAATTGTAATAGAACATTTCTTCCCAAATCATCGGCAAAATAGCGCAGACGATTTAAGTAGTTTCTATAATTTGTGTTTAATAAATTGTTAATGTTTAATCCTACATTTAAACTTGTTTTTTTAGATATAGGAAATGTAGCTTCAGTGTAAAAATGAAGCAAATGATACGCTGCTGGTGGCGTACTAATATCCACAAGTGTCGTTTCATTGGTTGAAGCGTTAAAAACTTCAAAATTAAAATCAGGAAATTCATTCTGTCTAAACATCCATTCAGATTTTAGGCTTGCCGAAAAATTATTCCATTCGGTTTTACTAAATGTAATTGCATTATTAGTAATAAACGGCGGAATATCAATGATTGGTCGGTTTTCATCCAAATCATTGGCCTTTATAAACGACGTGCTATTACTCAAACTAAAGTTTGAATTGATATCAAAATCCGCCGAAATATCAATACCAAAAAATTCAGCATTAGTTTTTGTAAAATTCCATACTGGAAACGCACCTCTAATCGTTTGCTCAACACCAAATGGTCTTATGTATATAAAATCATTGATTCTATTATAAAACACGTCAATATTAAGTCCAAAATTTGAGGTTTTTAAATTATAAGTTGCAGATACACGATTAGAAATTTCTTGGTCTAAACGTAAATCTCCTAGCTCAATACGCGCTGCGGAATGGTGTAAGCCATCACTAAACAATTCCGAAGGATTTGGTGGTCTACTTGCTAAACTATAGTTAGCCAATACGTAACTATTATTATTTAAATTAAACTTTGCACCAGCAGAAGCAGATATGTTGTGATAATCAAAAATAGGATTGGTTAAAATTTGCGTTCCTAAATCTTCAATCTCAAATTCTTGAAATTCTACATCATACCCACGTTCTTCCCAACGGCTTGTTCTATAAAACTTCTTAGCATCAATACGATTAAAATCATAGCGTAAACCAGCATCGATAGTAACATCATCATTTAATCGCCATTCGCTAGTGCCGTAAATTCCAAAATCATATTTATCATAATCTGGGATTAATCGTCTAACACCGGTATCTGGATTTGCAAAATTGTTTTGATATCTTCCCATTAGTCCAAAAGAAAGTTTTCGTTCTAAGTTAGAATCTAACACAACATCTGTAGAAACTGTGTGCGTTTGTAAATTAAGGTCTAATGCAGGTTTATTTCTGTCGTCGCCAACTCTGATGTCAAACTCAAAACGTTGATTATTCTGGTAATCATATTGAAGGCTTAGTTTTCCAAAATTTTGAAATCGTTTATAATACAATCCTTTAAACAAGTGATGAGTTATGTCTTGCTTTGGAGAATTGATATCATAACTAAAATCGTTTACCACAAAAGGTTCATCAGAATTAATAGCATTAACTAAATCATCGATGTTACCTATGTGTGACGAACGTAAAATTCCAATTTCATTATTCAGAAAACTATAGAATACCTCAAAGCCAGATTCAAAAGTTTTTTTACCACCATTAATGGTAAAGCCTTTAGATTTTGCTCCTGTATTGGTTAGTAAATAATCTGGCGATTCGTAATCTCCGTTTTGTTTCACTGTACCTTGAACGTTCGCAAACCAACCTGTTTCAAAAGTTTTATTTAATGATGTTGATGCACTAAACCCACGACCGTTTGTCTGTCCGCTTATTGTTGTACTTCCATAGAGTGTATCTTTTAAAATAACACGAGTAGGATTTATAACCACAACACCACCAACAGCATCGCCGCCGTAACGCAATGCACCAGACCCTTTTATAACTGAAATCTGGTTGGCAGAATTGATGTCAATGCTTGGCGCATGTTCAATTCCCCATTCTTGGTCTTGCAGTCGTACATTATTATTTACAATCAACAATCGGCTACTGTGCATACCGTTTACCATTGGTTTTACAATAGCATTACCAGTATTTATAGACGAAATACCAGGCACTTCCTTTAGCGCATCACCAAGACTTAAACTACTAAAACGCTTTAGCTGTTTAGAATCTAAAACAGTTTCTTGAGCTGTTTTTGTTTCATTTTTATTGGCAGTGGCGTTTACAGATACTTCGTTAAGCTCTTCAATATGATGTTCTAAGGAAATGGTTTTAAAGGTATCGCTTGTTATTTTAAATTTTTCAGTTTTATTCTCGCAAGCTATGTGTGTAATCACTAAAGTAATTTCTCCGGCACATAAATTTTCAATTTTAAACTTTCCATCAATATCAGATGCTGCATATTTATCTAATTCCTTGATATAAATAGTTGCACCAACAATTGGTGTTTTATCATGAAAGTCTACAACTTCACCTAAAAAGATAAAATTACAGTCTTGCGAAAAGCTAGTAAAACTTATAATAAGCGTAATGATTGCAATAAAATGCTTCATTAAATAATAATTAAATGGAATTGTAAAAACGCGCTAATTTTAAATGGTGTTTTTACAGAATAAATTTCGATACTTTTAATTTATATCGAAAAAGGTGGACCTCGTAAAGATGTTTGAAGTCTCTGATAATCGCTAATAAAAGCGTATTGCGATTTTATTTCTGAAGTTTTTACGTCGAATTCTAAAATATTGATTGGTTTTAAAATATGAACGTACTGTGTATTTAGTTTGAATTTATAAAACTCACAATCAATATCAATACTATGAAAGTGAGAGTCCGATTCTCCCAAACAAATTTCGTGCTCATGATTTTGAAACCCATGAGAAAATTTTACTATTGAAGGTGCCAAAACGGCTAATACCAATAGTAAAGCTGAAATTTTAATAATGATATGAAATTTGTTCACTTTCAATCTATAAAGCGTCCTAAACCAAATCTTCTGAGCATTTTCTTTTCAAAATTCCAAAAGAATTTGTGCTGACCAAATAGCCAACCAAATGTAACTAAAAGAATTTGGTAAAAAATTAGCCCAATAATAATGAATAAAACCCAATAGAGTATAGGATTTAAGTTTTCTTTAGTAATTCCAAGCCATTTAATGATTGGTCTACCGATAAACATCGACGAACTACCAGTTATTGCAAAAACGATGAAGACGCGAATCATTTCCCATTTAGCATCCAAAATCCATTTATTTTCTAATTTTTCAAATAGAAATAGAATGAATTTCAACAAAACAAAAAAGAAAACAGCCGATAGAAGTATTGCCACGACTAAACCAACATATTGTTCAAACAGAAATCCTAATTTATAGCTTGAATAGCTTAAACCAAAAACACCGAGAAATGGAAACAAGAGTTGCCAATTTTCGGTGATTTCCCAACGGTTTTTAAATTTTTCCATAGCGTTTTTTAGACGCTGCAAATTTACATTAAATTCTTGGAGTAAACGGTCCTAATTTTTGCTTGTATTTTAATTGGAAGTAGATGAAATAGTTATACAGTTTATAGTTGATTTCGTAGCCATAATCTTCGCGTGGATTATAGTCTATTTGTAGTTCGTATAAACTAGGGTCGTATTGATGTGGTTGGTTTACTCTTATATTCCAATTGTTCACGTAAATTTGGTTACGTGCCTCCATGTATTCTTGCGTGTAATAATTTCTAGGTCGTGCATTTGATATTAGCCACGCATTAAAACCTGGTTCTATGATAATGATTTCATATGTGTTTTCGTCACTATCAATAACAACAGTATCGTTGTCTACTAAACTTTCTTCGCGCTCGTCGCTAATAGGTTTTGCGCCATCAATAGATTTACAGCCCGAAGCTAGCATTAAAAGTAGTAGAAGTAGAATTGAATTTTTCATAAATTAAAGATATTAAATTTTGAAGTTAATAATTGTACGTTATCATTGTTTAACACTTCAAAATTGAAGAATATCTTTAGACTTTAAAACAATAAATGAGTGAAGCAGAATAATATTAAGGCGAAATCACCTTATCAATGAGGCATAAAAAAACTGCAAATTAAACTGATACATTTTGTACCTGTTTTAACTCGCAGTCATTATATAAAGGTTGGATTTTTCTATTTCCCAAACAAGCCTCCAAGTAATCCGCCAAGACCACCTTTTTTCTTTCCGCCACCTAGAACCATTCCAGCAACATCATCTACGATACTTCCGTCACCATCAGCATCCAATATTTTTTCTAGAAAACTTTGCTCGTTATCTGTGCTACTTCCACCAAGAAGTCCACCTAACATTCCTGTTAAATCATTACTTGAGCTTACGTTAGCTTCTTGTTTCTTCTTTCCTAACATTCCCATTAAAATAGGAGCTGCTACTTTAAGAATTTCACTTACAGAACTTGCGCTTACACCAGACTTCTGGCCAATAAAATTTTCGATACTATTTTGTTTTGGCCCTAAAACATGACCTAGAATTTTAGCGCCATCATTTTTAACGCTATCATCAACGCCACCGCCAAATAAGCCACCAAGATTGTCTAGAATACTACCGTCATGCTTACTGTTTAAAGCATTCATTAAACCCTCAGCGCCTTGAGGCGAAGCTGCATTACGTTGCATAGCTTTAAGTAAAACAGGCATTGCCATAGTTAAAACACTATTGGTTTTACTTTGATCTGTGTTTGTAGAGTTAGAAACACCACTGATAAGGTTTTTTCCTAAGTCACTATTGAGTAAATCTAAAATTCCTTCCATTTTGTCGTTATATTAGTTAGTAAAGTTTTAAATGTACGAAAAAAGTCTCAATAAAAATTGAGACTTTTCTTATCAAAATTTGTATTCGCTTTATTTCAAGATACTTATAATTTGCGATGCTAATTCTTCACCAATTCTATCCTGCGCTTCATTTGTCGCTGCACCAGTATGCGGTGTCAATGATAATGCAGGATTCATCAATAATCCCATTTCTGGTTGTGGTTCTTTTTCAAATACATCAAGCGCAGCTCTAGCTACTTTTCCGCTTTCAATAGCTTTAACTAACGCCAGCTCATTGACAACACCACCGCGAGCAGCATTTGCGATAATAACACCATCTTTCATTTGACTAAATTCTTTTTCATCAATCACGTAATCTTTCTGAGCAGGAACGTGAAGTGTTAAGAAATCGGCTTGTTTTAAAACAGATTCTTTAGATTCTGTTTTTATATTAAAGTTGACTTTCTGTCCATCAAAAAACTCTAGTTCTAAGTCTGCAGCTTCCATATATGGGTCATAAGCAACAACTTTCATTCCAGCACCAATAGCAACTTTTGCGGTTGCTTGCCCTATACGTCCAAAACCAAGAACGCCTAAAGTTTTACCTTTAAGTTCGGTACCTTTTGCATAAGATTTTTTCAATTTTTTGAAGTTGGTATCACCTTCAAGTGGCATATCTCTGTTAGAGTTGTGTAAAAAACGAGCTAAGCCATAAAAGTGACCAAACACGAGCTCCGCCACAGAATGTGAAGATGCTGCAGGCGTGTTAATCACGTGCAAGCCTTTTTCGCGAGCATAATCTACATCAATATTATCCATACCAACGCCACCACGACCAATAATTTTTAGGCTAGGGCAGTTGTCAATAATATTTTTACGCACTTGCGTGGCACTTCTAACTAATAAAACAGAAATGTTTTTATCGTTGATATAATTTTCTAATTGTTCTTGGGCAACGGTTGTGGTTAATACTTCAAAACCTGCGGCTTCAAGCGCATCAATTCCACTTTGTGATACACCGTCATTTGCTAATACTTTCATGGCCTTTCCCTAACCCTTTCCAAAGGAAAGGGAATTTGTTGGGTAACTTTTTTAAGATTAAACTTTTAATTTAAAGTGCATAACACTTTTTATAATTCTATAATTTTTGCTTCTATGAAAATGGAAGTCTATTTAAGTTCTAATTTTTATTCTGACTTGACTGAAAACTGTTTACTGCGACTGAATACTGAAACCTACGCTTTCGATTCTAGCTCACTCATTACTTCAACCAATGCTTTTACACTGTCTAATGATAAGGCATTGTACATAGATGCTCGGTAACCACCAACACTTCTATGTCCGTTTAATCCGTTAATGCCTGCTTCTTTCCACATAGCATCAAAAGTTTCTTTAAGATTTTCGTTTTCTAAAGTGAAAGTTGCATTCATATTAGAACGGTCTTCTTTTACAGAATAGCCTTTGAAAAGAGGATTCAAATCAATTTCAGAATAAATTAAACGTGCTTTTTTTTCATTTTCTTCCTCTATGGCTTTAATTCCGCCTAAATCCTTCAACCATTGCATCGTTAACATTGAAACATATACCGCAAAAACTGGAGGTGTATTAAACATGCTGCCTTTACTGATGTGCACTTTATAATCCATCATTGATGGAATTTTACGAGATACTTTTCCTAAAATATCTTCTTTTACAACCACTAGAGTTGTACCAGCTGGTCCCATATTTTTTTGTGCACCAGCATAGATTAAATCAAATTTTGAAAAATCTAATTGACGCGAAAAAATATCACTACTCATATCACAAACCATTGGTATTGGCGAATCTGGGAAGCTTTTCATCTGTGTACCAAAAATGGTGTTGTTAGATGTACAATGGAAATAATCGTAATCTTCAGGTATTTCGTAACCTTTTGGTATGTAATTGAATCCTGCGGATTTAGACGAACCTACTTCGTAAATATCATCGTAAATTTTGGCTTCCTTAATGGCCTTATCAGACCAAGTACCTGTGTTTAAATATCCAGCTCTTTTTTCTAATAAATTTAAAGCGACCATTAAAAATTGCGTGCTTGCACCACCTTGAAGAAATAAGGCTTTGTAACCTTTACCTTCTAGTCCTAGAAGCTCAAGAGCTAAAGCGCGCGCTTGCTCCATAACATCCACAAAAGGTTTGCTACGGTGCGAAATTTCTAATAACGATAAGCCATCGTCAAAATTTAAAACAGCTTCTGATGCTTTTTGCATTACAGATTTTGGAAGTATGCAAGGACCTGCACTAAAATTGTGGAGTTTCATTTATTCTTGGTTTGTTTGTCTGTCTGGTTGAGCGCAGTCGAAACCTATTTAAGGAAGTATTTCGATTTAATAGTTCTCGACTGCGCTCGAACCGACAGTAATTTTATTTTCATTTGCCACAAAGATGCCGAATATCTCAGTAAATACTATTAAGAATATGATAATTTTTAGGCTATATTTTCAACAAGAAATCAACAGTGTCCACATTATCTGCGTAATCCCATAATTGTGGTTCTTGGGTTTTACCAAAAGCAATTTCATTGTCTGAGTAACCATCAGCAACTATGCATTGAATATGTTCTTTTTGGGTTTCTAGATGTGTTCTTAATTTTTCAACATCTTTATACTTCTCATAAAACACAGTTGCAATTGGCGAACCAAAACTCGGGTCTTCTTTAATCATTAAGAAACCATTTTCTAGCATATCAAATTCGCTCATAATGTAAACCGCCTTGTTATAATCGTAATTATTGGCGTATTTACTTTCGTTAATAATGTCTTTCCACTTAAAAACAGCATTGAAAAATGCATCGAAATTATAATCTTCGGGAATGTAAATTTTTGAGACATTTCTGCAACCCAAACCGTAGTATCTAAAAATATCGTCGGATAAAGCAGAGAGTTGAGCATCAGTTTCTTCACCAGTTAAAATGGCGACTGAATTACGGTTTTTACGAATAATTGATGGTTTGTCTTTAAAATAGTATTCAAAATAACGTGCGGTGTTATTGCTTCCTGTGGCGATAACGGCATCAAAACCTTCAAGTTTTTCTTCGGTGAATTTTATTTTTCCTTTAAATTCGGGTTCAACATATTCGAGATATTTTGCCAAATAGGGCAAAAGGTGCTTATCGTTAGACGATTGTTTTACCAAAACATTATGTCCGCAAATCAGCACACTTAAAAAATCATGAAAGCCAACCATCGGAATATTTCCTGCCATAATTATGGCAATGGTCTTTGGTTCTTTTATATTGAAATCATAAGCATTTGTCCACGTTTCGAGATTGTCTTTTGACAAGGCATCCGTCCAAGATTGCAATGCAAAGTCCAGATTATTTTGTGAAAACCAACCGTTATGTTCTTTGGCTAATTTCAGTTGGTGGTTAAAACCATCGATTAAAGCGCTATCGATATCGCTCGACTTTGGAGACGCTGTAAACTGACTAAGAAATTCGCCTAATTTTACAAAAGCGTTAAGACTTTGTTGTAATTCCATATAAGTTTGGCAGTAAAAGGTTTTGGCTTTATTTTTGCAACTGCAAAATTACGGAATTTGAAGGTTAATTGATCACCGAAATTCTAATTTACTTATTCTGTCACATTGAGCGCAGTCGAAATGCAATTTAAAGACAGTTATAAAAGTTTCTCGACTGTCGCTCGAAATTACAGATTACAATTAATTTGATTTTACGTCAATTTGAAAAAGAAAAAACTATGGCAATTATAATAACAGACGAATGTATTAACTGTGGCGCATGCGAACCAGAATGCCCAAACACTGCAATTTATGAAGGCGCAGACGATTGGCGCTACAAAGACGGTACAAGTTTAGAAGGTAAAATAGTTTTACCAGACGGAAGAGAAGTAGATGCCGACGAAACGCAAGAGCCAATTAGTGACGAAATCTACTACATTGCACCAGATAAATGTACAGAATGTATGGGTTTCCATGAAGAACCACAATGTGCAGAAGTTTGCCCAGTAGATTGCTGTGTACCAGACGAAAATATTGTTGAAACTGAAGAACAATTATTGGCGAAGCAGAAATTTATGCATCCGAATGGCTAGGCGATAATCGCTATTTGGCAATAAAATATTTTAAAAACCCTGAGCTTTGGCTTGGGGTTTTTTGATTAATTTTAGCACATGGTTCAGAAACACTATTTTACAATTATTACGTTTTTAATTTTAGTTTTATCTTGTAACGAAACTCATCGCGAAAGTGACACCCTAAATATTCGCGTAGTGAAAAATGACAGTGTCGTTAAAAATGCTACGGTGAACAAGAGTGAAAAATATGCGATATTAGGGAAATACAAGCAAACGTCTAGAATTATAAATAGCCAAAACACTTTAGTTCAAGGAAAAGGAAAATTTGCGTTAGGTGTTTATGAAAAAAATGCTATTCTAAATAAAATGATAGTATTTAATAATCATGATACAAATGAGTTAAATAAATTTATTGGTTCAGATAAATATTCGCATGTATTTGTGGATGAATTCAAAAGCTCAATGAATTTAGATTACACACCTAAGTCAATTTTAATATCTGATTATATAAATGATGAATTTTCGGTAGAAAATAGGATATTAGAATTTGCTTTTGTTGGAAGAAATAACGACACTTTGGGTTTTTAAAATTCATATTTTCTTATGGGTAATGGGAAATTAGTGACAACTCATTATTTAAATCAATCAAAAAAGGATTTCATTGAATTAAAAGAATACGTTGATGATTTTGTGCTTAAGGTCGATAGTCAATAATTTCACTACAAATGAACTTCACCCTAAACCACATCGCCCTTTCCATAACAAATGTCAATAAAGCTATTGACTTTTACCAAGCTGTTTTCAATTTTAAGGAAATAGAGAATACAGCTTCAGGTTCTAAAACACGTTGGTTATTGATTAATGAGGGCAAACAGCTGCATTTAATTCCAAGACCAGATGCGGAAATTAAAATCAATAAAGCGGTTCATTTTGCGCTATCAACAGCAAACTTTGATGCGTTTGTAAATCATTTAAAAACCTTGTCAATTGCCTATTCTGATTGGAAAAATACCACAGACAAAAGTTATATACGTAAAGATGGGATTCGGCAAATTTACTTTCAGGATATAGATGGGTATTGGATTGAGATTAATGATGATGTATAAATATTAAAAAACCCCAAGCTTAATACTTAGGATTTTTTTTCTAACACATCATAAATCAATCTATTTATTCGCTTGCTTCTTCATCACCTTCAAAACCTCTTTACTAAATGAGCGTTTACTAGTGTCTTCAGCTAATTTCTCATCAATAAACTCACGTTTCTTTTTTAGTAAGTCTTTTAATTTTTGATTGTCTGCTTTTCGCTTTTTAGAAAGTTGCTCGATAATTTTCTTTTTCTCTTCGTTGGACTTTCCTTTTAAATTGGTTGGTAGTTTATCCTCTTCAATTTCTTCTAAATCTAATTTTCCGTTTTCATAATCATTAATAATTTCTTGACTTCCATAGGCTGTTTTTTGTCCAGCTTTGCTTTGTTTAAAGCCTGCTCTTGCACTATTTGCTGTAGACGAACCAGAATCGTATACTGCCATAGATTTGGCTTTCTTTTCATAATTAACCTCGCGCTCTTCCGCAGTTCCGTAATACATACGTGTGTTGTCTATATTACGAGAGAGTTGGTTTATTTCAAAATCATAAGGCGTTACAATAACAATATCTTGTGCGTTTTGGTCGAGCATTAAAAATTCACCATTAGTGCAAGACGCCATGGCTTTAAAATGAGGTATCGCTTGTTTGCATCCATTACCTAATTTAATAGTATTAATCGTAATACCTTTTTGCGCTGCTATTTTACAGCTTTCAGTATATTTTACATCTTGTTGGTAATCCATATGTGGCGGACAATCGCCAACCACAAAAATGGTGCGATACGTCTTTTTGTCTTTGCTCCAATCCATATCTGTAATAGCTTCTTGCAAACCTTGGTTGACACTTTCTGGCGTATCGCCACCGCCAGCGGCGTTGATTTTTAGTAGTTCTGTATATGCTTCGTCTAAATCTTTAGTCATTGCTATTTTTTTGGTTACAAATGCATCGCCGATATCACGGTAAAATACCATACCCATTTTTAACATGTCGATGTCGCCATCTTGTGCTAATTCGCTCACAATATCCCAGATTTTTTCTTTCGCAGTGCCAATCAATCCGCTCATGCTACCAGTTGCGTCAAGGCAAAATACAATTTCGGCATTTTTGGTTTTGTGAGGTATTATTTTTGGCGTTTCAATAAGTACAGCAACGTTTTTATTATCGTTAAGAGCTTGAATTTTGTTACTGTGTTTGCAGTTTAAAAGTATTAGAGCTAATACTAATAAAGAAATTTTGTTTTTCAGTTTCATAAGTATTTGATTTGATGAATATATAGCGAAACTAACGCGATACTTTTTATGCATCAACCAAGATTGAGTTAAGCACTTAAATTTTAAAGTGAAGTATCTGTTTGAATGAGTAAACGAATTAATTACATTTGCAATCGCAAAATTTACAATATATGAAAGCTGGCATCGTAGGATTACCAAACGTAGGAAAATCGACCTTATTTAATTGTTTATCTAACGCTAAAGCGCAAAGTGCAAACTTTCCGTTTTGTACAATTGAACCTAATATTGGTGTGGTAAATGTGCCAGACCCACGTTTGTCTAAATTAGAAGAATTGGTAAACCCCGAAAAAGTGGTTCCTGCAACGGTTGAAATCGTAGATATTGCTGGACTTGTAAAAGGTGCGAGTAAAGGTGAAGGTTTAGGAAATCAGTTTTTGGCTAACATTCGCGAAACTGACGCAATTCTTCATGTATTGCGTTGTTTTGACAATGACAATATTGTGCATGTTGATGGTTCTGTTGACCCAATCAGAGACAAAGAAACCATTGATATGGAGTTGCAGTTAAAAGATTTAGAAACTGCAGAAAAGAAATTAGACAAAGTAAAACGTGCTGCTAAAACAGGTAACAAAGAAGCGCAAGCTGAAGAAGCTGTTTTAAATAAAATTAAAACCAATCTCGAAGCAGGAATTTCGGTTCGTGCTATTGAATTCTCGGAAGATGATTATGCAGATTACGTAAAACCTTCTCAATTTATTACCGACAAGCCTGTAATGTACGTTTGCAACGTAGATGAAGATGCTGCTAACACAGGAAACGCATATGTTGATAAGGTTAGAGAAGCGGTAAAAGATGAAAATGCCGAAGTTTTGGTTTTAGCCGTAGGTACTGAAGCAGACATTAATGAACTTGACGATTACGAAGAGCGCCAAATGTTTTTAGCTGATATAGGTTTAGATGAGCCAGGTTCGGCAAAATTGATTCGTTCGGCTTATAAATTATTAAA
Organism: Winogradskyella litorisediminis; assembly: GCF_042675765.1. Taxonomy (NCBI): domain Bacteria; kingdom Pseudomonadati; phylum Bacteroidota; class Flavobacteriia; order Flavobacteriales; family Flavobacteriaceae; genus Winogradskyella; species Winogradskyella litorisediminis. Next base: position 131,055 of record NZ_JBHTJL010000003.1, read on the forward strand.
TCAGCAAACTTATTTTACAGCTGGCAAAAAAGAAGTTCGTGCTTGGACCGTTACTATTGGCTCAACTGCGCCTCAAGCTGCAGGTGTTATCCATACAGATTTCGAAAAAGGATTCATTCGTGCTGAAGTTATTGCATACGACGATTATGTAGCATACGGAAGCGAAGCCAAAGTTAAAGAAGCTGGTAAAATGCGTGTAGAAGGAAAGAATTACATTGTTAAAGATGGCGATGTGATGCATTTCTTGTTTAATGTATAGATACTAGTCACATTGTAAACTTTAAATAGGAATACAATGAAAAAATATTTTCTCTATTTTTTAGTTTTTCCAATTTTTAGTTTTTCTCAAATTAATGAGAGCGATACGCTGAAGCTAAAAGCCAGTTTATCTTTTACGGGCTTTTGGCAATCTGGAAATGTTGAAACCTTAATTCTAAGAGGACGTACGGATTTTAGTATTCGTCCATGGAAAAAATGGGTGTACAAATCTACTAATTCTTATGTGTATCAGGCTTTTGATAAAACCAAGGCAGATTCCGATTTTCTGAGTCTTAACTTTTTGTATTTTAATCCTGAAAAGCGATTTTATCCTAAAGCTTTAGGCTTTATAAGTACTAATTTTAGACGTGAAATTGCGAAACGTTATTTAGTCGGTGCTGGCGGAACTTATCAAATAATTCAAGGCGATAAAAATTGGCTTAAGGCTTCACTTACGTTGGAATATGAAGAAACGGACTTTAGAAGAGCCTTGTTTAACAAAACGGAGTTTAATGGCGATAAATCTATAAATACGCTTCGCGGTACAATTTGGGTTAGTGGCAAGTACGAGCTCTTTAAAAAGAAAGTAGTGTTGAAGCACGAAAGCTATTTTCAACCTTCATTAGAAAACGAAGACAATTACCGCTGGAGTGCAGACCTTTCGGCAGAATTTCCTATCTGGAAGTTTTTGAGTTTTAAAATCAATTATCTCAGAACTTTTGAAAGTATAGTAATTGAAAATCAGGAAGAAGAAGACCAGTTCTTAACCTTTGGCTTTACTTTAAAGAATTTTTAAAATAAGAAGCTTAACACAAGTTAACGCTTGTTAACTCAAATGAAAGATTTAGTGGTGTATATTTGAATATCATCAATCAATTAGTTGACCAATCTATAAAAGCCAATGTTCTCAACAACATTGGCTTTTTATTGTTAATTACTTTACACCATCCGTATTTCTTTTTTTGAGGTATAATATTATATTTAGCCTTTCATCAAAGTTTCCTCATTTCTATGTCCGAACAAACAAAATATACCGAAGACAATATTCGCTCGCTCGATTGGAAAGAACATATCCGAATGCGACCTGGTATGTATATTGGGAAATTAGGCGATGGTTCTTCGCCAGATGATGGTATTTATATTCTTCTTAAAGAGGTGCTCGATAACTCCATTGACGAGTTTGTCATGGGTGCTGGAAAAACCATTAAAATATCTATAATTGGAGACAAAGTAATTGTACGCGATTATGGTCGTGGTATACCGCTTGGTAAGGTTGTAGATGTAGTGTCTAAGATGAATACTGGTGGAAAGTACGATTCTAAAGCCTTTAAAAAGTCTGTCGGACTTAACGGTGTTGGTACTAAAGCCGTAAATGCATTATCTAATTATTTCAGAGTTGAATCTACGCGTGACGGAAAATCAGCTTCGGCAGAATTTGAGCAAGGTAACTTGACCAATCAAGAAATGCTTGATGATACATCTCGAAGAAAAGGAACAAAGGTGTCTTTTATTCCAGATGATACGATATTCAAAAAATACAAGTATCGTAGTGAATATGTGGTGAAGATGCTCAAAAATTACGTGTATCTCAATCCTGGCTTAACCATTATTTTTAATGGTGAAAAGTATTATTCTGAAAACGGTCTTAAGGATTTATTAGCCGAAAATATTAATGAATCCGATTTACTATATCCAATTATTCATCTTCGAGGAGATGATATAGAAGTAGCGATAACGCACAGTAAAACCCAATATAGCGAAGAATATCACAGTTTTGTCAACGGACAAAATACCACTCAAGGTGGAACACACTTAGCTGCTTTTAGGGAAGCTTTAGTCAAAACAGTTAGAGAGTTTTATGGAAAAAATTACGATGCTTCAGATATTAGAAAGTCTGTGGTTTCTGCAATAGCCATAAAAGTGATGGAACCCGTTTTTGAAAGTCAGACAAAAACCAAACTAGGTTCTACAGATATGGGTGGCGATTTGCCAACGGTAAGAACGTACATTAATGATTTTGTAAAAACTTACTTTGACAACTATTTGCATAAAAATCCAGATACTGCTGAAAAATTACAGCGTAAAATTATGCAAGCTGAGCGTGAGCGCAAGGAATTATCTGGAATAAGAAAATTAGCCAAAGACCGTGCTAAAAAAGCCAGTCTTCATAATAAAAAATTACGCGATTGTCGTGTGCATTTTGGGGACACCAAGCACGAACGCAATTTAGAGTCGACCTTATTTATTACTGAGGGAGATTCGGCTTCTGGTAGTATTACAAAATCGAGAGACGTTAATACACAAGCAGTTTTTAGTTTAAAAGGAAAACCTTTAAACTCATACGGATTAAGTAAAAAAATTGTGTATGAAAATGAGGAATTTAACTTGTTACAAGCGGCTCTAAACATAGAGGAATCCATGGAAGATTTGCGATACAACAATATTGTTATTGCCACAGATGCCGATGTAGATGGTATGCACATTAGATTGTTGTTAATTACATTTTTCCTCCAATTTTTCCCTGAAATTATTAAAGAAGGCCATTTGTATATTTTGCAAACACCTTTATTCCGTGTTAGAAATAAAAAAGAAACGATTTATTGCTATTCGGAAGAAGAGCGAATTAATGCAATAGAAAAATTAAAACCGAAACCTGAGATTACCCGATTTAAAGGTTTAGGTGAAATTTCACCAGATGAGTTTAAGCATTTTATAGGTGACGATATTCGGCTTGATCCAGTAATGCTTGATAAAGATATGTCTATTGAAGAACTACTGTCTTTTTACATGGGTAAAAACACGCCAACACGTCAGGAGTTTATTATTGATAATTTGAAGGTGGAATTAGATAGGGTTGAAGAAGTATCAAAAGTGCAAAAGCTGTTTTTAATATAATGACTATAATATTTTTGGCTTTATTAGTCTTTTGGTTTACTGAATTAGATTATGATAATTTAGGATTTGAAGAAAACAGAAATGTTTATTTAGGAATCTTTTCTGTGTGTCTAATGATTTATGCACTCCAAATGATTAAGAGGTCCATAGATAAGAAAAAATAAGAGGTACAAAAGTACATGAGCGAAGAAAATAACGAACAAGAACACGAAGAAAAGTCACTCTCTAACGAAAATATCGAGACGCAGGAAACGATAACCAAGGTTACAGGCATGTATAAAGATTGGTTTCTGGATTACGCATCATATGTAATTCTAGAACGTGCTGTACCTGCAATTGAAGATGGTTTTAAGCCAGTGCAACGTCGTATCATGCATTCTATGAAAGATTTAGATGATGGGCGTTATAATAAGGTGGCTAATATCGTTGGACATACCATGCAATACCATCCGCATGGAGATGCTAGTATCGCTGATGCCATGGTGCAAATTGGTCAGAAAGATTTACTCATCGATACCCAAGGAAACTGGGGAAATATTTTAACTGGCGATAGAGCAGCAGCATCACGTTACATCGAAGCTCGAATATCAAAATTTGGTTTGGATGTGGTTTTCAATCCAAAAATTACAGAATGGCAAGCTTCTTATGACGGCCGAAGAAAAGAACCAATCAATTTGCCAGTCATGTTTCCTTTGCTTTTAGCACAAGGTGGTGAAGGTATTGCTGTTGGATTATCTACTAAAATTCTTCCTCATAATTTTATTGAATTGATTGACGCTTCAGTAAAGCATTTAAAAGGCAAGCGTTTTACAATTTTACCTGATTTTCCAACTGCCGGAATCGCAGATTGCTCAGACTACAATGATGGTCTTCGTGGCGGTAAAGTGCGTGTTCGTGCTAGAATTTCGCATCACAGTAAAAACACTTTAGTTATTACCGAAATTCCATTCTCGACCACCACATCTTCGTTGATAGATTCTATCTTAAAAGCCAATGATAAGGGCAAAATAAAGATTAAAAAGATTGAAGATAATACTGCTGCAGAAGTTGAAATCTTGGTGCATTTACCTTCAGGAATTTCTCCAGACAAAACCATTGATGCGTTGTATGCATTTACAAATTGCGAAGTATCTATTTCGCCATTAGGTTGTGTTATTGAAAATAACAAACCATTGTTTGTTGGTGTAACCGAAATGCTTCGTCGTTCAACCGACAATACCGTTCAGCTTTTAAAGCAAGAACTAGAAATTAGACTTGGTGAATTTGAAGAGCAATGGCATTTTGCTTCCTTAGAAAGAATTTTCATTGAAAACCGAATTTATCGAGATATAGAAGAAGAAGAAACTTGGGAAGGTGTTATTAATGCTATCGACAAAGGACTTCAGCCGCATATAAAACATTTAAAAAGGGCTGTTACTATTGAAGATATTACGCGTTTAACCGAAATACGAATTAAACGTATTTCAAAATTTGATATCGATAAAGCACAACAAAAAATTGATGCCTTAGAAGAACAAATCGCTGAAGTAAAACACCATTTAGCAAATCTCATCGATTATGCTATTGCATATTTTGAACGTTTAAAAAGGGATTACGGCGAAGGCAAAGAGCGTAAAACTGAAATTCGCATTTTTGATGATGTCGATGCTACCAAGGTTGTCATTAGGAACACAAAACTTTACGTTAATCGTGAAGAAGGATTTATTGGCACATCGCTCCGAAAGGACGAATATGTTTGCGATTGTAGTGATATTGATGATATTATCGCCTTTACCAAAGACGGTAAAATGATGGTAACCAAAGTAGATTCTAAAACTTTTGTTGGTAAAAACATCATTCATGTTGCTGTTTTCAAAAAGAAAGACAAGCGCACCATTTATAATATGATTTACCGCGATGGTAAAAGCGGACCATCTTACGTAAAACGTTTTGCGGTGACATCTATGACGCGTGATCGCGAATACGATTTAACAAACGGCAACAAAGGTTCGCAGGTTTGGTATTTTTCTGCAAATCCTAATGGTGAAGCTGAGGTTGTATCAATTTCACTTCGTCAAGTTGGAAGCATAAAAAAGCTAAAATGGGATTTAGATTTTTCAGATATTCTTATAAAAGGAAGAACTTCAAAAGGTAATTTGGTGACCAAATACGCTATAAAACGCGTTGAATTAAAAGAAAAAGGAGTTTCAACTTTAAAACCTCGAAAAATTTGGTTTGATGATACAGTACAGCGACTAAATGTGGATGGTCGTGGCGAATTACTTGGCGAGTTTAGAGGAGAAGACCGATTGCTAATTATCAACCAAAAAGGTGTTGCAAAAACAATTATACCAGAGATTACCACTCACTTTGATGATGATATGATTGTCCTCGAAAAGTGGGTTCCTAAAAAACCGATTTCCGCAATTTATTACAACGGTGAAAAAGAATTATATTATGTAAAACGTTTTCTAATAGAACAAGAAGGCAAAGAAGAATCTTTTATTTCTGAACATCCAAATTCTCAATTAGAAGTGGTTTCGACCGATTGGCGACCAGTTGCTGAAGTAGAGTTTACGAAAGAACGTGGTAAAGACAGAAAAGATAATCTCGAAGTAAATTTTGAAGAATTTATCGATATAAAAGGTATTTCTGCGATGGGTAATCAACTCACAAAATACAAAGTAAATCAGATAGATTTGATTGATTCGCTACCTTATGACGCACCGGAACAAAAACCAGCGCAAGATGTCGAAGTTGTAGATGAAGAAGTCGTAAAAGTAAATCAAGATTCGGGCGATTCAGAAACTGAAGTAAAAGTAAATTTAGACCCTAAACCAAATTCAGAAAATACTTCAGATGATGACGATATTGATATAGATGAAACGGGTCAGGCGAGTTTATTCTAAAATATGGCAAATAATAAATTTTTAGTAAACGAGCGTCAAGCTGACTTAGAAAACTTATGGTTGGTAGGCTTTTGCTATTTCGCAAAAAGTGACAAGTTGGTCCGTTTACTTTTATTGACCCTATGGGACCAGCAACACTTGATAATGGAAAGTATGTTGATGTAGATCAACATCCTCAAATTGGTGGTACATAAACCTATTTATTTGAAGGCGAAATTGAACACAAAGATATGGGTGGCACTACCTAAAGACATTCCTATTCCAGAGCCAAAAAGTTTTAAATTATTTGTTACGTGCTAATTTTTGGTTTAAAAATTCTACAAATAACGAGAAGGCAATAGCAAAATAGAGATACCCTTTAGGTATAGCACCAACTGTTTTTCCGAAAAAAGTAGTGTTAGATAAATGTGCTGCTTCAGTAATAAGCATAAATCCTATTAAAATTAAAAAAGCCAAACCTAAAACTTGCATACTGGGATGTTTGTCAATAAACTTTCGAATACCATTGGCGAAACCTATCATTATTACAATTGATATAACTACAGCTATAATCATTAAGACCAAACTATAATTAGAATTTGGATGAAGATTATTTGTCATTCCGATGGCGGTTAAAATAGAATCTACCGAAAAGATAAAATCAATTATTAAAATTTGAACAATAGCTTGTTGTAAAGAATTAATTACACGTTTTTTAACGTTATTTTCGTCATGAGTTGGCGTTTCTACTTTTTCACGTATTTCAGACGTGCTTTTATAAATTAAAAATAATCCACCAGCAAAAAGAATTATGGCTTGCCAACTAAGATGGAGTTCTAACCACGAGTTTTCAAATTCGTAAAATGGTTCTTTTAAACCCACCAAAAAAGAAACGAAAAATAATAGAATTATACGTTGCACCATGGCAAGAACCAAACCTATATTTGTAGCTTTACCTCGCTGATTTTCTGGTAATTTATTGGCAGCTATGGAAATAAAAACAATATTATCTATACCCAGAATAATTTCAAGAAAAGTTAGTGTTACCAAAGCAATGATAGCGTCACCAGATAATAAAAATTCTATCATGATTAATTAATTTTGTAAGCAGTTCCTTTTTCGACTCTTAGTTTTTGACTAGGTTTTTTAATAGCTAACTTGTATTCAAACGTGTAAGACGAATCTGTAGTCGTCAATATTTTAAAATGAATTGCATCATCCTCAGATATGCTTTTAGGATTAAGTTTTTTAAGCACAAATTCGCAATCATTTATCCAGCGAACAGAAGAGGAATCTATTTTATTATCAAAATAATCTACACTAAAATCATCAGTTCTTATAAATGTTCCAGTTTTGTCTTCTCCATCTAATTTGTAATTAAATTCAAATTTACCGGTTTTAAAATCTGCACAATTGCGTTCTACATTGTAACAGCTTGTAAATAGGAGTAATAAGAAAAAAATAGTATAGTATTTCATTTTTTTGTGAAAGTTTCTGTAAAAGCTTTATTTGAAGCCGAATTCTTTATCAATATAAATACTTTACGTTTCGTTTTACAAAAATAAGAATTTAGGCCTTCTTAATTCTCGTAACTTCTAAAACTTCCATCTTTATAAAAAATTATAATTTTTTCAATTTCTGAAGATTTTGAGGTTGATATCGGAAATTCGGTTTTTGGTTCCGGATGAGATTCTGAAAATTTTGAAGTTTCAGTATGTACCACTTTTTTTGATTCAGTTGGAAAATGACCTTTCCCATTCATTAGCCAATATAAATCTACTTCAGGGTAGGCTTGTAGCACCTTCATTACAAAGTCTAAACTAGGTTTATTTCTGCCCGACAAAATGTGCGAAATACTTGAGCGCTGTACACCAATTTTTTCAGCAAAACCAGACGCAGTTTCGTCATAAAATTTAATGATTTTTTGTAAACGTTCTGTAAATTCCGACATGTTTATCATTGTAAACTTTAAATGTGATTTATATACGTTACAAATGTAACATTAGTTGTTTTACAATCCTAAATATTTATTTATTTAATATTTTTTAATTAGACTAAAGATTTAAATAATTGTATTTAAATAACTGAAATATAAATAAATAAATAAATATTAATTTTTCTATTGCATATTTTTCAGTATGTGGTGAAACTTGTAACGATTATAAAATCAAACTTGTTTACATAAATAACAAATCGTCATAATCAAACTGTTTACAAATGTAAATTTACAATTGTATACCTTTGTCATACAAAATTGAATTAATGAATTCTACTCACTTAAAAAGTCTATATAATTCTTATAAAGAAACATCACTTTTTGGGCGTTATATTTCGCCTAATCATGTGTCTCCGCTTATTGAAAAAATGAGCGCTTTTTTTGAAGTTTCGGTTATAGGATATTCAGTAAATAATTTGCCAATTCATTCTATAAAAGTTGGCCATGGAAAAACAAAAGTTTTGTTGTGGTCTCAAATGCACGGTAATGAATCGACAACGACAAAGGCACTATTTGATATGCTCAACATCTTTAAAAGCAATCAAAGTCCGTTTAATAGTATTTTAGATAGTTACACTTTGCTAATTATTCCTATGCTAAATCCTGATGGAGCTAAGGCTTACACGCGTTTAAATCCAAATAATATTGACTTAAATCGTGACGCACAAAACTTATCCCAGCCAGAAAGTAAGGTTTTGCGAAAATGTTTTGAAACGTTTGAACCTGATTTTTGCTTTAATCTCCACGGGCAACGCACTATTTTCGGTGCGGGAAATACTGGAAATGTCGCTACACTTTCGTTCTTATCGCCATCAGCAGATGCCGAACGTTCTATTACTACAGCCAGAATCGACGCCATGAAGGTTATCTCATATATAAACAAAAATATGCAGAGCGAATTGCCAGATGCAATTGGTCGGTATGATGATGGATTTAATATTAATTGTGTTGGTGATACGTTTCAAAATTTTGGTATACCAACGGTTTTGTATGAAGCTGGTCACTATGCCAACGATTACGATAGAGAAGCCGTGCGCTATTTCACGTTTTGTGCTTTGTATCATGGTTTAAATTCAATTTCAAAATTAGATGCAATTGTCTATGAAGATTATTTTTTGATTCCTGAAAATGAAAAGAATTTTTATGATGTTATAATCAGAAATGTAAAGTTGTCTGCTGATTCTGTAAAATCTGTGGATGTCGTAATTCAGTATAAAGAAACATTAGAAAATTCAGAAGTTAAATTCATTCCTATTGTAGAAAAAATAGAGAAGCTCGATGGTTATTTTGGTCATAAAATTATTGAGGGAAATCAGCAAGTTATTACAGATGAAGTTGGTCAGTCATTAGAGCTTGGTAACGAAATCGTTTTCGTAATGTTAAATTATCGTAAAATCTTGTTGAAATCTTAAAAAATTAGACAATTAGTTATTTTTTTTCAATAAAAATGTTTTAATTTTGCATATAATTCAATAAAAAACAAAAATGGCAAAGTTTAAATTAGACGAAATTGACCACCAAATTTTGGATATGCTTATCGATAATACGCGTATTCCATTTACAGATATTGCAAAAAAATTATTAATTTCTGCTGGTACAGTTCATGTTAGAGTGAAAAAAATGGAAGAAGCAGGAATCATTAAAGGTTCTTCCTTAACCTTAGATTATAAAAAATTAGGTTATTCGTTTATAGCTTATGTAGGTGTATTTCTTCAAAACACATCACAAACTAAATTTGTACTAGAACGTATTCAGCAAATACCTTACGTAACGGTTGCACACATAACTACGGGAAAATTTAATATTTTCTGTAAAATTAGAGCAAAAGACACGATGCACGCCAAGGATATTATCTTTATGTTAGACGATATTGATGGCGTTTATCGTACAGAAACTATGATTTCATTGGAGGAAAGTATCAACGATAAAAAACGTTTAATGCATACTATTTTTAATGAATTGTAAAAAATAATAATATTAATATCAAAGCCTTAGTAAACTACTAGGGCTTTTTTTATTTTATCATCTAAACCTTTTATAAATGAATTTATCATCAGAAGAATATAATCCATATTACAAGTTGTATATCGACGGTACAACTAAAGCCAATAGCATCGTAGAAAGTTTAACTACGAATCTTGAAAGTGTTGTAGATTTTTACAGAAATTTACCTAAAGATAAGTTAGAGTTTGCTTATGCAGATGGTAAATGGACACCAAAAGAGATTTTACTTCATATTATTGATACCGAACGTATTTTTGCATATCGCGCTATGCGTATTGCGAGACAAGACAGAACTGAATTGGCTGGTTTTGAGCAAGATGATTATGTTGCATCTTCAAAAGCTAACAACAGAAGCTTAGATACATTATTAAATGAATATGTTTCTGTAAGACATTCTTCAATTTCATTATTTAAATCGTTTAATGATTTAGAATTACAATCTATAGGAAAGGCGAGTGGTTCGGCAATTTCCGTTCGTGCTATTGGATATATTTTAACTGGTCATGAGAACCATCATAATCGAATTATTAAGGAGCGGTATTTATAATTTTTCTTCCAAATATTTGCCTGTAACAGATTTTTTGTCTTTAACAACATCCTCAGGTGTGCCTTGTGCGACTAATCGACCTCCGTTTTTTCCGCCTTCAGGTCCTAAATCTATAATGTAATCAGCGCATTTGATTAAATCGATGTTGTGCTCAATAACTATAATTGAATGTCCGATTTCAATCAACGCTTGAAAGGATTTTAGTAACTTCTTGATATCATGAAAATGAAGTCCAGTTGTAGGCTCATCAAAAATGAAAAGTGTAGTATCGCCACGAGACCCTTTACCTAAAAATGAAGCTAATTTAATGCGCTGTGCTTCACCACCAGAAAGTGTAGAAGAGGATTGACCTAGTGTTACGTAGCCCAAACCAACATCTTTTAAAGGTTGTAATTTTCGTTCAATTTTATCTTGTTTATGTGTGTTGAAAAATGCTACTGCATCATCGATGGTCATATTCAGAATATCGTCGATGGACTTGTCTTCAAACTTCACTTCAAGCACTTCTTTTTTAAAGCGTTTACCGTTACAAGTTTCGCACGTGAGATGAACATCTGCCATAAATTGCATTTCTATTGTCACTTCTCCTTCGCCTTTGCAAGTCTCACAACGTCCGCCATCTACATTAAAACTAAAATGTTTGGCTTGATAATTTCTGATTTTACTCAATTTTTGAGAAGCAAACAACGAGCGAATATCATCATAAGCTTTAATATAGGTAACAGGATTTGAACGCGATGAACGACCAATAGGGTTTTGGTCTACAAATTCTACACTCTCAATGTTTGAGAAATTACCTTTCAGTTCCGTATACTGTCCTGGTTTGTCACCAAAACCTGTTAATTTTTTTTGTACAGCAGGATAAAGTATTTTCTTTACTAACGTACTTTTTCCACTTCCTGAAACACCCGTAATCACGCTTAGCATATTCAAGGGAAAATTGACATTGATATTTTTTAGGTTATTCTCTCTAGCACCAATAATTTCAATATTGTATTTAGAAGTACGGCGTTTTTTAGGCAATTCAATTTCTAGTTTGCCATTAAGATAACCTGCTGTTAAAGTGTTGGCGGCTATAATATCATTAAAAGTTCCTGTAGCTACTACATTTCCGCCAAAAGTTCCAGCTTCTGGGCCAATATCAATAATTTCATCTGCAGCTTTCATTATGTCTTCATCATGTTCTACAACGATGACTGTGTTTCCTAAATCGCGCAAAGACTTTAGCACTTTTATGAGTCTTTCGGTATCTTTTGGATGCAAACCAATACTAGGTTCATCTAAAATATACGTAGAACCTACAAGGCTACTTCCAAGCGATGTCGCCAGGTTAATTCGCTGACTTTCTCCACCTGAAAGTGTGTTAGATTTTCGATTTAATGTGAGATAATTTAGACCTACATTTTCTAAGAATTCTAGCCTGGTGTTTATTTCTTTTAATAGACGCTTTGCAATTTTTGTATCGTGCTCGTTTAATTTTAAGTCTTTAAAAAAATTGGCCAATTCGTCCAATGGCAAATCCACTAAATCCATAATGGTTTTGTCTGCAATTTTTACATAACTCGCTTCTTCTCGAAGTCGTTTGCCTTTACAAACATTGCATTTTGTTTTTCCACGATAGCGTGAAAGCATTACACGATTCTGAATTTTATATGCTTTAGATTCTAATTCAGCAAAGAAACTATCTAAGCCTTCAAAATACTTATTGCCTTTCCAAACTAGAGCTTTTTGAGCATCTGTCAATTCAAAAAATGGTTTATGAATAGGAAAATTGAATTTATGCGAATTATTTACCAATTGGTCTCTGTACCAACTCATACTTTCGCCACGCCACGGAAAAACAGCGTTCTCGTAAATAGACAGTGCTGTATTGGGAATAACCAAATCTTCGTCAATACCAATGACATCGCCATAACCTTCGCATTTAGGGCAAGCTCCATAAGGATTATTAAAGCTAAATAGATGTGCATTTGGCTCTAAAAAAGTCATACCATCTAACTCAAACCTGTTATTAAATACTTTTTGTTTTTTATCGTCTAGCGACTCTATAATACATGTGCCAACACCTTCAAAAAATGCTGTTTCTACGGCATCAGCCAATCGGTTGAGAAAATCTTCTTCATTTTGAAATACAATTCGGTCAACGACTAAATAAACATCTTTAGCAGATTTAAGCTTTCTTTCTAATGCGTCATCAATTCTAACAACATCTTCTTTAATTTTTACTCGTGCATAACCTTGTTTTTGAAGCGTTTCTAGCTTGTTTTCAATACTTCGTCCTTCCTCAAGAATAATAGGTGAGAGTAATAATAATTTGGTGCGTTCTTCAAATGTTTTAATATATTCTATAACATCTGTAGTGCGGTGTTTCTTCACCAAATCTCCAGAAATAGGTGAGTAGGTCTTGCCAATTCTTGCAAATAGAAGCTTTAGATAATCATAAATTTCTGTTGTTGTACCTACGGTCGAGCGTGGATTTGTGGAATTTACTTTTTGCTCAATGGCTATTGCTGGTGCAATTCCTTTTATATAATCTACTTTTGGCTTATTAAGTCTGCCTAAAAACTGGCGTGCATAACTGCTTAGGCTTTCTACATAACGTCGTTGCCCTTCGGCGTATAAGGTGTCGAACGCTAAGCTCGATTTTCCTGAACCCGAAAGTCCTGTAATTACTACCAACTTATTTCGTGGTATGATCACGTCTATATTTTTCAGGTTGTGCAGTTTAGCACCTTTTATAATGATATTTGTTTTTGGATTGGCTTCTAAAACCTTAGTATGCATAGTGTTTTCTTGAATTGAGAAGTGCAAAGATACCATAAGTATTCCATTGCATAAAATGATGATATTGTATTCTAAATGTTAAATTTTAAAGAAATTGCATATTTTTTTTAAAACGCGTTTGTTTAATTGGAATGATTCTTGTTTATTTGATTTCATTAATATTTAAAAAAGACCGCTTATAACATAATATTACTTTAAGAAAAATTGCTTAAAACCCAGTCAAAGCATCTGCTTTGGACTTAAAGTATCTATTATGAAAGGAAAACTTATCGAAGACGCGGTTCTTGTAAAGAACTACATTAACGGAGACGAAAATGCGCTCTCTGTATTAATCACAAGACACAAGCAAAAAATTTACAGTTTCATCTATTCAAAAGTTTTTGATAGAGATATTACTGAAGATGTTTTTCAAGACACTTTTATTAAAGTTATTAAAAACCTTAAGAAAGGTAAATACAATGAAGAAGGTAAGTTTTTACCTTGGGTAATGCGTATTGCTCATAATTTGGTAATTGACCATTTTAGACGTAATAGCCGCATGCCAAAATTTGACAATTCTGGTGAATTTAGTATTTTTTCTGTGTTAAGTGATTCGGCATTAAATGCAGAAAAAACAATTATTAAAAATCAGGTAGAATCTGATGTTAGACGACTTATTGAAGAATTGCCAAATGACCAAAAACAAGTGTTAATGATGCGTATGTATCAAGATATGAGTTTTAAGGAAATCTCTGAACGTACTGGTGTTAGCATCAATACAGCGTTAGGAAGAATGCGTTATGCACTTATTAATTTAAGGAAGGTGATTGACCAACATAATATCGTTTTAACAAATTGATATAATAATGTAGATTTATTTGCGTTAATGTAGTTATAGGAACATAAAATTACGCAAATGGCAAAAATTTACTCTCAACAAAACCCTAAACAAATTCAACTTAACCCAAAAAATGAAACGGTAGATTTTCTACTGAACTATTCTAAGGCTTTACGTGTTAATTGTTATAAAAATATGAAGTTTGAAGCGCTTCTGAATTAGTTTATAAAACCCTAATTTTAAAAATTAGGGTTTTTTATTTTTTCATTTTGTAATAATCGTTTAACACCGATTTTCTGCCTATGGTTTTTGTGATTATGTCATTATCTAAATCCCAACCGCGCGCTGGCGAATATTCTCTTCCATACCAAATAATTTGAAGATGTAAATCGTTCCAAAGTTCTTTTGGGAATAAGCGTTTCGCATCTTTTTCTGTTTGAACCACATTTTTTCCATTAGTTAAATTCCAACGATACATTAGTCGATGAATATGTGTATCTACAGGAAATGCAGGAATACCAAAGGCCTGCGACAAAACTACAGCAGCTGTTTTATGACCAACAGCAGGCAATGCTTCTAATTCTTCATAAGTTTTTGGTACTTCGCCATTGTGCTTATCAATTAAAATATGAGATAATCCATGGATACCTTTACTCTTCATGGGTGATAATCCAACAGGTTTTATAATTTCTCTAATTTCTTCTACAGATAGTTTAATCATATCATAAGGATTATCTGCGCGCTGAAACAACAATGGTGTTATTTGATTAACACGTACATCAGTACTTTGTGCAGACATCAATACAGCAATTAACAACGTATATGGGTCTTTATGGTCTAAAGGTACCGGAATAGTAGGATAGAGCTCTTTTAACTTAGATATAACAAAATTGACCTTTTCTTGCTTTGTCATTAATTGTACTTTTGATTGAATTTCAAATTTACAACTATGAACACACTAAAGCAAGGCGATAAAGTGCCCGATTTTACAGTAAATAATCAAGATGGTAATCCGGTTTCATTAAGCGATTACAAAGGAAAAAAACTTATTGTTTTCTTTTACCCTAAAGCAAGTACTCCAGGTTGTACTGCCGAAGCCTGCAATTTAACCGATAATTATGCAGAGTTGCAGAAGCAAGGTTTCGAAATTTTGGGAGTTAGCGCTGATAGCGAAAAACGACAAACAAATTTTAAAAATAAATATAATTTTCCGTTTCCGTTATTAGCAGATGAAGACAAAGGAGTTATTAATGCTTTTGGTGTTTGGGGAAACAAGAAATTTATGGGAAAAGAATATGATGGTATTCACCGAAAAACGTTTTTAGTTAATGAAGACGGTGTTGTAGAACACGTTATTGATAAAGTAAAAACCAAAGACCACGCTGCTCAAATATTAGAGTTGGTTTAGCATTTTTAAATAAGAGAATAAAAAAACCTTGATTTTTAAAACAATCAAGGCTTTTTTAAGTTTATATTAGTTTAAGACTTATTTGTGCATTACTTCTTCAGTTTCGCAGCCAAATAAACTTTTTTCTTTAATTAGTTTTGCAACTCCTTCCGGAAGCATGTCTTCCCATCCCGTTTTTCCTTCAGCAATCATAGCTAAAACTTTTCTAGAGAATACTGAAAGTATTGTAGAATCGTAATCGTTGATGTCAACTACTTTGCCATTGTATTTAAAGAATTTGTATAACTCTTTCATACGTGGATGGACTTTAAGATTTTCGCTTGTTGTTAAACTACCATCTTCATTTTCCATTGGATATAGATAAACCCTCAAATCTTTGTAAAATAATTTACCGAATGCTTCAAGAATTCCTCCACTCAAATGGCGATAATATTTCTCATCAAAAATATCAACTAGATTGTTAACACCCATAGCTAATCCCATTCGGTTTTTACTGTATTGAGAAAAATATTCAACTAGTTTGTAATATTCTTTAAAGTTTGAAATTAAAACCGTCTGTCCGAGAGAACAGAGTAACCGAGCTCTATCCATGAAATCTTGCTCGTCAATTTCACCTTCAGCTCTTAGGTTAGATAATGTAATTTCGAAAATGACTTGAGTTTTTTCTTTCTCAACCTTATTTTCTTTTATGAACATTTCGTAAGATTTCTCAAACATGTCCATATTTACCTTTGTTACAGGTCTAAAACTTCCGCGTAAGGCTAAAATATTCTTTTTGTAAAGAACTCTTGCTGGTAAAACATTATTTCCGTCTGGCGCAAACATAACGGCATCAGTCATACCATTTTTCACTAGTTGAAGACTCATTAATCGATTGTCAATTTCTTCAAAAACAGGTCCAGAAAAGTTAATAGTATCTATTTCTAATTGGTCTTTATCTAGATGGTCGTACAAATAACGAAGTAATTTTTTAGGCTCATTGTATTTGTAAAATGCGCCGTAAATAAGATTTGTACCTAAAACACCAAGTGTTTCTTGTTGTAAACGCGCATCATTTTCTTTAAATCTTATATGAAGCACAATTTCATTGTAAGCGCCATCTGGCTCTACTTGATATTTAATACCAACCCAACCGTGTCCTTTGTATTTTTTTGCAAAATCAATGGTAGCAACAGTATTGGCATATGTAAAAAACATTTTGTCAGGATGCTTGTCTCTTGTAATACGCTCTTCCATAAGATTGGTCTCATGATTAAGCATTTTACGAAGACGCGCTTCGGTAACGTAACGTCTATCATTCTCGATACCATAAATGGCATCGCTAAAGTCTTTATCATAGGCAGACATTGTTTTGGCAATTGTGCCAGAAGCACCACCAGCTCTAAAAAACTGTCTTACTGTTTCTTGGCCTGCGCCAATTTCAGCAAATGTTCCATAGATATCTGCGTTAAGATTAATGCGAAGGCATTTATCTCTAAGTGAAGGAATGTTTTCAAATTCCTTGTCTGCTTTATACTTAATTTCCGTCATTATTGTTGAATTTTCAAGCATAACAAAGGTACGATTTAACTAAAGCAATCAAAAAATTTAGTCTTATTTTTGTCTTAAACTTTACAGATTTGAAAGTCACTTTTCTCGGCACTGGCACATCACAAGGTATTCCTGTAATAGGAAGCACACATCCTGTGTGTTTAAGTGAAAACCCAAAGGATAAACGACTTAGAGTTTCGGTGTTAATTCAATGGAACAATTATAATTTTGTGATTGATTGCGGACCAGATTTTAGGCAGCAAATGTTAAGGTCTAAGTGCACAAAATTAGATGGTATATTATTTACACACGAGCATGCAGACCATGTTATGGGTTTAGATGATATTCGTCCATTTTTCTTTCGTCAAGGCGATATTGATATCTATGCTCATAAAAGAGTTGTAAAAGCGTTAAAGCGCGTATTTGCTTATATTTTTGAAACAGAAAACAAATATCCTGGCGCTCCAAATGTTGAAGTTAATCAAGTTGATGGTAGAAATTTTAAGGTTGGAAATTTAGAGGTCATACCAATAGAAGGGTATCATAACCAACTTCAAGTCTACGGATATAGGTTTGATAAATTTGCATATTTAACCGATATGAAAACTGTTGCAGATTCTGAAATAGAAAAACTTCAAAATCTTGATGTTTTAGTGGTGAATGCTTTACGAGAAGAACCTCACGTATCTCATTTTAATCTCGAAGAAGCATTAAGCTTTATCTCTAAAGTAAAACCGAAACGCGCTTATTTAACACATATTAGTCATCATATGGGTTTTCATGACGAGGTGCAACAAAAATTACCAGATAACGTTTTTTTAGCGTACGATAATCTCCAAATTACTATATGATTTATGAAAAGCAGACTTTTTATGTACTTGTTCATTTTTGCTGTATTGGCAATTATTTTTCAGTATACAAATGACAAAAATATTTTAGACAAATACGAAAAAGACATCAAAACCTATAAAGCAAAAGTTGCTGAATTAGAAGATGAGCGCAATGCTTTAAATGATAAAATTTTTGATATGTCTCATTTCACTTTTGAAGGCAATCAGGAAGCTGTAGATTATTATGAAAATAAAGGTATCAATACCGAAAATTTAGTCGCTAGATTAAAAGATGGTCTTTTAGAAATGAATGTTTATGAAGGTATTGACCATCCGATTGTGCCTTTTGCCTCAATGACAGAATCTAAAATTATCATTGACCAAATACGCGTGTTGAATCATAAATGGATTTTAGCCAATTTTACAGATGGCCAGCATTGGGGCGAGCTGTTTATCAATTACGAAGTCACTGATAAAAACGAAATTATCTACAAATTGGACGATTACTTTTTATATCCTATTAACTAGATACGTTTTTCTAACCAAGTTTTAAATTCATAAAAATTTTGTGGTGCAACACCATGCCCGACTGGAAATTCGCTATACGTATTTTTAATTCCGAGCGCATCTAAAAATGGTTTCGATTTTCGAGCCCAATCTGCAGGAATTACTTGGTCAACGCTACCATGTGAGCAATAAAAGTCCAAATGACCGTATTTAGATTTTTCTAAATCTTTAGGTAGAATATCTTCATTGATATATCCGCTTAAAGCGATGATATTTTTAACTTTTTCAGGATAGGTTAGTGCTACAGAATAACTCAAAATTGTACCTTGGCTAAATCCAAGTAAGGTTACATTATTGTTATTTACACTGTAAGTTTTACACGCATAATCGATAAATTCTGAGATTTTATCTCTAGATAATTGTGCCTGTTCGTTATCGCTCCATTTGCCTTGCTCAGCATCAAAATTAATAGCATACCAAGCATTTCCGTATGGTTGTAATTGATACGGCGCGCGAACTGAAATTATAAAAAGCTCTTTTGATAACTCTTCTGCAAATGAAAACAAATCATTTTCATCACTGCCATAACCATGACACATGATTAATAATGGAGCGTTTTCTTTTAAAGTTGAAGGTCGTGTAATATAGTGTAAGTCTTGTGACATTGATTATTGAATAGATTTAAAAACATTCTGAAATACATTGCCGATTAAAGGCAACTTGTTCAATTTTCCAGTAGCAGCGCCAATAATGCCATAAGCAAAAAGAACTAAGAAAAAAATCCAAAACGAGTAGGTAATTATCCAACTATCAAAACCACCAACGATATAACCAAGAATAAAGTAAATAAGCCATAATCCTAAACTTTGACGAATATGAAAAGTCGTGAAGCTATTCTTATTATCTTGCGTCATAAAATAGGCGATAAGAACGCCAATAATAGTGATGTAAGCTACGATAGCGTAATTTTTCCCTTCTTGAGTAGTTTGATTATTCACTGATTTCAATTTTATTATTTGCTATAACACCGTAAACTTTTCCTTTTAATTCAGTTCCTAAAAATGCTGAATTTTTCGAAGTCGACTTAATGTGTTCTTTAGTAAAAGTAATTTTTCCTTCAGGATTAAAAAGTGAAATGTCCGCTCTTGCGCCAACAGAAATCGAAGATTCTTCAACACCAAATCTTGCTTTTCCTTTAGTTAATAAACCAATTGTTTTTTTAGTAGAAAACAACGTCTGCAAAGCGCCAAAAGCCGATTCTAAACCAATCGTCCCGTATTTGGCATGGTCAAATTCTACATTTTTATGTTCCACATCAATAGGATTGTGGTCTGTAGTTACCATATCTATAGTGCCATCTTTTAAACCTTCAATTATTGCATCAACATCATTTTGCGTCCGTAATGGTGGTAAGACTTTATAATTGGTATCAAAATCTAAAAGTTTATCATCTGTAAAGAGCAAGTTGTGTATGGCAACAGAGCATGTAACATCTAACTTTTTAGCTTTTGCGTTACTTATTAATTCAACAGACTTCGCTGTACTAATAGTTGGTATATGTAATTTTCCGCCTGTATATTCTAATAAAAATAAATCTCTTGCAATTTGCAATTCTTCGGCTAGTGCAGGATTACCTTTTAAGCCAAGCGTTGTGCTATTTACATTTTCATTCATCACACCTTTTCCAGAAATCTGTGATTCCTGAGGAAAAGAAAGCACCAAACCATCAAAATTACTCGCGTATTGCAAGGCTATTTTTAATAAATTAGGGTTTTTAATTGGTGTTTGGTAATCGTAAAAAGCAACCGCGCCAGCGTTTTTCATATCAAAAAGCTCAGCTAAGTCAACACTTTCAGAATTTTTAGTTAAAGCTCCAATAGGTTTTAATTGACAAGCAGAACCATTTGCTTTAGCTAAAGCAAAGGCAATATCTGCATTACTATCTAAAACAGGATTTGTATTCGCATTCATTGCAACAGCAGAAAAACCAGATTGTGCCGCAACTTTAAGTCCGTTGCTTATAGTTTCGCGCTCCTCAAAACCTGGTTCGCCCAAAGACACAGAACTATCAAACCAACCTCGTGAGACATGGAGATTTTCTAATTTAATTTCAGGATAGTTGTCAGGATTAGAAATACGTTTTGAAATCTTGGTAATTGTTCCGTTTTCGATTAAAATATCAACATTCTCATTGTGGAAATCACTTTTAGAATCAACGATGGTAGCAGATTTTAGGAGTGCATTCATTTAAGATATTTTAGTAACAATATTTCTATAAGTAAAAATACTAGCGCAAAAATAACAAACCATTTCCATAACGCGTTAATACTTGCGTTACTTTTTACGGTGTCGATAGCTGAAGCTAATGAGTTATCGATAGAGTAGTTGTTGTTGCCAGAAAGCTTGTAGTAAGTTAAATTACTTTCGTCTCTTTGTTGATTAAAGCTAAGCTTCTTTATAATTTTATTTTGTTGAGTAACGTTAAGTATACCCGATTTTGTTGGAAAATCGCTTGTCGTTATGCTTACTTTTTTACTAAATGTTTTTTGAAGCGGAATTACTTTTTCGTTTTCATTTTCAAAACTTAAAATTTCATCCTGAGATAACTGAATATCAATATCTATTTTGTTCTCTTCTCCGATTGTGTAGTATAGTTTTGGTATTTCAAGGCTTTTCTTTCCCATATTGTACAGTGCAGGAACAATTAATGGAGATTTTTTAAAATTGCTATTATTAGTATTTATAGCAGCCGTAAATAGGTAAACTTTATTCTTGCCAAGTAAAAACGTATCGCCGTTATCATATGTGTAAACTGCATTTGCATTTGAATTTAATCCGTAATGCGAATTCACTTTTGGATATTGAAAATTTGTCACACGATTATAAAACGCATTACTAATTAGTGGATGGTCGTAGTTGATAGTTGTAATTCGTTTTTCTGAATCGTTTACCGTATTTAATTGAGGTAAACCTAAATTGTTAAATAATTGATTGTAAGTATTTTGGTTTAATTCTTCTGAAGTAATAATACAAATGCTTCCGCCGTCCGATTGAAACGATTTTAATACTGTAATTAAGGCATTTGGTATGGATTTTAATTCGTTTAACACAATTAAATTTTGGTCTTCGAGCTTGCTGTAATCAAGAGATTTGAGGTTAAAAGCTGTGTATATAAACTCATCATCTGTGTATAATTTTTTTAGAAAATCATCATTAGCCTCATTAATGCTCAATATCTTTATTTTATCATTTTTATTAATGTTAAAATAAAATTTGTTATCATATTGAAGGCTTGCATCCTCTACTGAAAGTTCGCCATTAAATTCTGTATTATTCGGAATTGTAAATGATGTCGACGCTGTGTCGGTAATATCTATTGCTGTCTTTGCAACCAATTTGTCATTATTATTTAAGGCAACAGACACGTTGCTTGTTGCGTTACCAGAATTTGAAACATCAACACCAATCTCAATAGTATCTGTATTATTTTTTGAAATGTAAACACTATCAATACTCACATTATTTTTGTAAACGGCTTTTGGTTGCACGAGTTTAAGGTTGATTGTGCTATCATTCTCAAACTCTAAATTTGTTGATTTTTGCTGAAAGTCAGAAACTAAAATCAAATTTTTAACTGAAGATTTATCTCCAGAAAAGTATTGCTTTCCTTTTAAATAGGCCGAATTGTAAGATAATTGATTCGTAGAATGCTTCAGCTTTATTAAATCGTTAGTTATACTTTTTAATGTCGTATTTCGAAACGTTTTGTCATTGGTAAAAATCGTTAATTCTTCAGCATCAGAATAACTTTTCAGAATATCTTGAATAGCTTCATTTAACAAACTCCCATTGTTTCCTTTAGCTTCCATACTAAAAGAGTTGTCAAGGTAAATAACAGTTTCGTTTTTAGCATTGAATGTGTCCGAATTTGTAGTAAAAGGTTGTGCAAAAGCAATGACTAACATGGCGAGAAGTAACATTCGCATCAATAATGTTAGCCACTTTTTTATCTGTGAACTTTTACGTGTTTGAAGCTTTACTTTTTTAAGAAACTTAACATTAGTAAATCTTACTTTTTGAAATCGACGCAACTGAAATAAATGAATAAAAATAGGAATAAGCAGTAATAATAGTGCCCACAGAAGTTCTGGATGTTTAAACTGCATTCTTTTTTAGTGTCATTTTAATAGTTATTTCAAATATAGGAATTGATTATATAGTAGCACAGCCCGGTTTTGAGAAATTTAACAGAAAAAGAAATAGTCTTTCATAGAGTCCATTTTAAGGTTATTGAAATAATTGACAATATCTTTTTGAGCATCGATATTTGCCACCGTAACAATGGTTTGTGGTTGTCTAATTTTTTTTAAATCTTCAAAAGCCTGAAGTTTTACACCATAAATGGACTTTCCAATTTTCTTTTCATTATCACAAATCCAAAAAAACGGAATGCCTTTTTCAACCAGCGATTTTGCAATAGATTTACCTTTAAAACCTGCACCCCAAACAGTTAGAGGTCTTTTGCTATCATAATCTAGTTTTAAAAAGTAATGCAATTTTATATCCAAGAAATAATTTTGTGCGTAATGCTCATGTGTTCTTGAGGTTCTCGTGCTGTAATCGCGCCAAAAGTGTAAAAGATTATTATTCGGGATGCATTTATAACCATGCTCGTAAAAACGAAAGGTCAAATCATAATCCTCTGGATAACGGTTTGGATTAAAAGCATCGCAAGCTACTAAATCATCTCTCTGTAACATCCAACATGGCGAAGCGATGACGCATTCTTTATAAATTTCAGAATAATTACTTCCTTTTTTCGTCAATCTATTTAGCCAAGCTTCGTATTTAGCATAGCCATCACTAATACCAGTTTCACTAAAGTATTTCACCAAACCTAATGCCACGTGTTTTTTTCCGTAAGTTTTAAGCTGATTCACCATCACTTCAAGCTTATTTTCGGCCATAATATCATCGCTATCCATTCTGGTAATATATTCGCCTTTACTTTCACTAAATGCGAGTTGTAAAGCTGAAATTATTCCGTTTTTATTGTTTTTATATAGCTTGATTCGGCTGTCGTTCTTCGCATAGCTTTGCACTTTTTCATAGGAATCATCGGTAGAATTATCGTCGACAATAAGCAGCTCCCAATTTTGATATGTTTGATTTAAAATTGAAACCAGACATTCATCAATATAATTGGAGACGTTTTTAAAAGGTGTGAGAATACTTACCAATGGTGCTGACATATTGCGAATATAACAACTTCATTTTAACAAAACCTTTAGGAAAATAATTTATGAAGCGATTAGTTTTGTATTCAACTAAAATTTCAATAAACACAAATGAAAAATTATATTTCAATCTTTGCTATCGCAGCGCTTTTGGTGGGTTGTGGTTCAGCAAAAACCAACGTTGACGATTTAGCAACGAGTAATCCTATTGTAACTTCTTTAGATTTAACAAAGGTCGACAATGATCGTGTTCCTGTAACTATTAATCCTGGTCGTTTTACAACAGAGACTGTAACTTATAGATTACCAAAAGTTGTGCAAGGCACATATTCAATTGCGGATTACGGAAAATATGTCGATGACTTTAAGGCTTTAGATTACAATGGTAATGCATTAGCATTTACTAAAGTAGATGAGAATACTTGGACAATTACTGATGCATCAAAATTAGATAAAATCACGTATTTGGTAAACGACACCTTTGATATTGAAAAGCAAGGTGGTATTGGAGGCGAAGATATTTTTTCTCCAGCAGGAACAAATATTGAAGAGAATAACTATGTTTTAAATCTTCATGGATTTATTGGTTATTTTGATAGTTTAAAGAACAATCAATATACTTTAGATGTTACCGCACCAGCAGATTTTGAAAGAACTTCTGCATTGCAAGATACAGGCTCTGTAGCGTCAGAAGATGGTAGTGCTATTACCAGCAAATATTTTGCGCAGCGTTACTTTGATATTACAGACAATCCAATGATGTACGGAAAATTAGACGTTGAAAATTTTATGGTAGGCGATATAAAAATTGTGTTGTCAGTCTATTCTCCAAACAAAGTGCATACAGCAGAAAGCTTAAAGCAGACGGTTTTTGATATGATGAAAGCGCAAAAAGCCTATTTAGGCGACGAAAATAGTACGCCACGATACGATATTTATTTGTATCTGTCAGATGGTAAAGAAGATGCACCAAAAGGTTTTGGAGCTTTAGAGCATCACACGTCGACAGTCGTGGTATTACCAGAAGCGATGGATAAAGCAAGCTTAGAAAAATCTATGATTGATGTTGTAGCTCATGAATTTTTTCATATTGTAACGCCGTTGTCCGTACATTCTGAAGATGTACATTATTTTGATTATTATCAGCCAACATTTTCTAAGCATTTATGGATGTATGAAGGTGTAACGGAATATTTTGCTCAGCATTTTCAGGTTTACGAAGGTCTAATTGAACCAGCTGAATTTTATAATGTTTTACAGTCTAAAATTGCGATTTCAAAAAATTATGATGACGCAATGAGCTTTACAATAATGAGCGAAAACATTCTAAAAGAACCTTATAAAGATAACTATGTAAACGTTTATCAGAAAGGCGCATTAATTGGAATGTGTATTGACATCTTAATGCGAAAAGAAAGTAATGGAACGAGAAGTATGCTGTCTTTAATGAAAGAATTATCTGCAAAATACGGACAAGATAAACCATTTGAAGATGACAAAATAATTGCTGAAATCTCTGCGATGACGTATCCAAGTGTAGCCGAATTCTTGAACACACACGTTGTTGGAGATGTTCCAATTGATTATAACGATTATTTTAAAATGGTTGGTTTGGTTGAAGGTGAAACCGAAGTTGAAACGAATTACATCTTTGCCGGCGGACAAAATATAATTTTTAGTGGTGCGCCAGATAAAGGCATCTTTTTCACTGATATGGCATTAAAAAATTCATTTTGGAAAGCACAAGGCATTCAAGCAAATGACATTATTAAGTCTGTGGATGGAAAAGAATTAACATTACAAAATGCACAAGAAGTTATTACAGGAATGTTTTCATGGGCTGAAGGAAGAGATATTGTTATGGTATTAGACCGTAATGGAGAAACTATCACCATTAAAACAAAACTAACAAAAGCCACGGCTATTTCAACCAGTTTAATGGAAGACCCAAACGCAACAGCTGAGCAAATTGCAACTCGTAACGCTTGGCTAAAAGGATAAAAAACAATTATTAATATTTAAAAAGGTTTCCAATTTGGAAGCCTTTTTTCTTTATATAAACAAATAAATTATAAATAGTATTATTCCAAAGCCTATTAAAGTATTAAGGCATCCATTAGTGTTGTCTGACTCGTCGGTACTTGCCAAATAAGCTGAATATTTTTGTTTTGGAGTATTAAATATAAGCTTACCAATGCTTGCTATAAAATATCTAGTGGTGCCTCCGATAAAATTAAGCAGTATATAAAAAATACCTTCTCCAATTATTTCGCCAATCAAGCTATCTTAATTTTCAATTTTAAAATCTACAATTCTGGCAACTAAGCTGCAGTTTTCTATCTTCATAGTAACCTCGCGCTCTTTATAAGTGTTTTTAAGCTTATAAATTTTACAAGGTTTTGCCTTTGTGTCACTTTCTGAAAAAATAACATTTCCAAAACTCACTAATTGCCTTACACTAGCTGTATCAATAGCGTTGGAAGCTAAAATCGACGTCGCGTTATTGGAATATTCAAAAGATTTCAAAGCAATGTTTTTTCGAGTTCTAGCATTTGGTCCATAATCGCAAGAAGCATCTTTCCCGTTTAAAAAAAACATTAAGATGATGATGCCAATAGCAAAGCCGCCGAGGTAATATCCAAGTCTGTGTATAAATTTCATTCTTATTGAATAAGTTATTTAGGATGCAAATTTACTCAAACAAAGTCCTTATGCAAGTTCGAGCGGAAGTCGAGAACGATTTATGTGTCTACCTATAATCACTTCTCGACTGTCGCTCGAAGTTGAAATATGATAACAAAAAATAATTTAAAATATCAACAAATTAGCATCGCTGTGGTCTAGACCAAACCAATCGCCAACAGATTTACTTGTTAAAATTCCGTGGTAAAAATACAATCCATTTCGTAAACCTTTGTCAAATCGAAGGGTATTTTCAATACCACCATTTTCACCAATTTCTAATAAATAAGGCGTAAAAATATTGCTTATTGATACAGATGCCGTACGAGAGTAGCGTGCAGGAATATTGGGTACACAGTAATGAATAATACCATTATAATCAAACGTCGGATGGTCGTGTGAGGTAATTTCGCTTGTTTCAAAACATCCACCCATATCAATACTTACATCAATAACTACTGCACCTGATTTCATATGTTCCACCATTGTTTTAGTCACAATAATTGGTGAGCGGTTATTTCCTCTAACCGCACCAATTGCTACATCGCAACGTTTTAGGGCTTTTAAAATGTTTTTTGGTTGCATGGTTGACGTGTAAATAGTCTGATTTAGACTCGATTGAATACAACGTAATTTAGTGATGGAGTTATCAAAAACCTTAACGTTTGCACCTAAACCAATGGCAGAACGCGCGGCAAATTCGCCAACAGTTCCTGCGCCAAGAATAACGATTTCCGTTGGTGGAACACCAGAAATATTCCCGAACATTAAACCGTTTCCGCCGTTAACATTCGATAATAATTCTGAAGCAATAAGAACAGAAGCAGTTCCTGCAATTTCACTTAAAGAACGTACTGCCGGATATGCGCCGTCTTCGTCTTTAATAAACTCGAATGCAAAAGCGGTAATTCTTTTTTCGGCTAAAGATTTAAAATAATCTTTCGATTGTGTTTTTAATTGTAATGCCGAAATTAAAATGGTTTGTGGATTGATGAGTTTAATCTCGTCAATAGAAGGTGGTTCTACCTTAAGTAAAATAGGGCAGGAGAATACTTTTGCAGTATCTTTAGTGACTTCTGCACCAGCTTCACTGTAATCTTTATCTTTGAACTTTGCACCTTTACCAGCGCCAGATTCAATCATTACGCGATGACCATTGGCTGTTAATGCAGAAACAGCGTCTGGTGTTAAACACACTCGTTTTTCTTGAAAGGATGTTTCTTTGGGAATACCTATAAAAAGGTCGCCTTTTTTCTTATAAATCTCTAGAGTTTCCTCTTGTGGTAATAATTGTGCTTTGGTAAATGGTGAAAGCGATTTGCTCATTGAGTTGATTAGTTAAATGATAACTCAATTTACTAATAAAAATGAAAATGACCTCAAAAGCTACTAAAAATACTGCTTAATCTTGCCCCAAAGTGTTTTTGGCTTAATCATAAATTCCGCTTCGAGCTCTTCCATGGTTTTATCTGCGTAATTTATTTTGTTAAAAATTTTCGCTCTAATGAGATAAATTGAAGGAACTATTACTACTAATATTGGTAAAAGATGTAATAACTGATTTTCATCAATATATAATACATCTCCTCGGTATGTGTTAACAATTTGAAATACATACATTGTTATTGGGACTAAAAGTACATGGTACCACCAATGTCTATTTGTAAAAAACCAAATAAATAAAAGTATAAGTGGAAGAACTTTTCCCGTAAAAACCCACATTGCATATTGTGAATCTTGCCAAAATCCACTACGATAAGTAAATAAAAAAGTGTCCCAAACTTCTGTTTTAGGGACACTTTCGTGTAAAGAATAAAGTAACGGAGAAGATGCTATTATGGTGGCTAAAACGCTACCAATAATTGCACTTCGAGATAATCTCTGCTTATCCGTTTTTAATGAGTTTTCTTGGTTTTTTCTCAATTTCTGATGTGGCTTGTCCATCTAAATCAATAATGTTAGTTGCTTCAGCTGTGAATAACATACCACCGAAAATAGCGATAGCTAAAATTAGTTTTTTACTTTTCATAATTCAAGGGATTTAATTAATTAATTATTACAAACATAAAGGAGACTTTTGTTAAAGCCATTATGTGTCTGTGTTAAAATCCGTTGAATTTTTCGTTTTCAATTACGGAAAAACCGTAATTGTACAACTAATTTGATGATTATGTGTGATTTATTCTAGCTTATAGCATGTGTGTTTTCGGTTAAATTATGTGTGTTTATAGTAAGTTTGAGGGTTCTTTCTTTAGGTGAATTAATAGAAATGTCTACGATGCAAACATCTTTAGGTAAAAGTGATGCCACACGTTCTGACCATTCGATAAATAACAAATTGTTAGATTCAAAATAATCTTCTACACCAAAATTATGGGCTTCTTCTTCATCTTCAATTCTATAAAAATCAAAATGATACACAATACCTTTATATGTTGAGTATTCATTTACAATAGAAAATGTCGGACTTGTTACCGCATCATCACTTCCCATTACTTTTAAAAGCGATTTTATAAGTGTTGTTTTACCTGCACCCATTTCGCCATTAAAAAGTATGACTTTAGAATTAAAGGATTGCAATAATCTTTTTGCAACAGTTTCAATGGTATCTAAACGGTATGTGTATTCTTTTGTTATCACTTTTCTTATAAAAAATATTAACAATATTACGTATAAATTAGATAAAAACCTAGAAAAAAGTGTATTTCGTCGGATTTTTGTGCTTTACACGGATTTATTTTGGATCTAAAACTACAAACGGAATAATCATTTCTTCTAACGAAACACCGCCATGTTGATAGGTATTTCTGTAGTAACTCACATAATGATTAAAGTTATTAGGATAAGCTAAAAACAAGTCATTTTTTGCAAAAATGAATGAGCTACTCATATTTATAGAAGGTAAATGAATAGACTTTGGGTCTTTGATAGCTAAAACATCCTTATCATTATAAGTTAAACTTCGACCTGTTTTGTATCTTAGATTTAGACTTGTGTCTCTATCTCCAATTACTTTTGTTGGAGTAGAAACATTAATGGTTCCGTGGTCTGTGGTTAATATAAGTTTAAATCCTAATTGTTGTGCTAGCTGAATCATCTCTAGCAACGGTGAATTTTTAAACCAACTTTGTGTTAATGACCGATATGCTTTATTATTTGAGGCTAATTCTTTAACCACTTCCATTTCAGTTTTTGAGTGTGAGAGCATATCTACAAAATTGTAAACTACAACATTAAGGTCATTATCTTTTAAGCTTTTAAAATTATCTACTAATTTTTTACCACCTTTTAAACTGGTAATTTTATTGTAAGAATAACTAATATGTGTTAGGCCAAGACGTTTTAATTGTTCTCGTAGAAAATCTTCTTCATGGAGGTTTTTTCCGCCTTCATCCGTATCGTTTTTCCAATATTGCGGATATAGGCTTTCCATATCGCTTGGCATTAAACCAGAGAATATAGCATTACGAGCGTATTGAGTTGCTGTTGGTAGAATACTATAAAAAGAGGTTTCAGCAGTTTTTTTATAATAATTATTCACGATAGGCTCAAAGGAACGCCATTGGTCGTAACGCAAATTATCGATTACAATTAATAGTGTTGGTTGTTTGTCGCTCAACTCTGGCACCACTTTTTCTTTAAATAAATTATGAGACATTAATGGTGCATCAGCATTTGGTTGAAACCAGTTGGTGTAATTTTTTTCTATAAACTTACCAAACTGCGAATTGGCTTCTGTTTTTTGAGATTCTAAAATATCAGTCATGCCAACGTCTTCAATGTTTTCGAGTTGCATTTCCCAATAAATTAGTTTTTGGTATAAATCAGCCCATTCTTCGTAAGTATTTACCATAGATAAATCCATGGCTATTTTTCTAAATTCTTGCTGATAATTTGAAGTTGTTTTTTCTGAAACCAAACGCGAATGGTCTAAATTTTTCTTTAAGCTCAATAGAATTTGATTAGGATTCACTGGCTTTATCAAGTAATCAGCAATTTTATTACCGATGGCTTCTTCCATAATATATTCTTCTTCACTTTTGGTAATCATAACCACAGGAAGATTTGGTCGACGCTCTTTGAGCTCGTTTAGTGTTTCTAATCCTGTTAAACCTGGCATATTTTCATCAAGAAACACAATATCAAAGTTGGTGTCGTTTACAACGTCTAATGCTTCAGTGCCACTTTGGCAAGTTGATACGTTGTAATTTTTCTTTTCTAAAAACATGATGTGTGGCTTAAGAAGGTCAATTTCGTCGTCTACCCAAAGAATATTTATAGTGTTCATGTATATTTGTTTTTTGATTAATTGTAGTTATGCGCTCATCCAATAACAAGCTCAAGATATTTAACGACCCAATTTACGGATTTATTACAATCCCAAATTCGCTGATTTTTGATTTAATTGAGCATAAATATTTTCAAAGACTTCGACGTATTACACAAATGGGCATGTCTTATTTGGTTTATCCAGGAGCACACCACACCCGTTTTCACCATGCATTAGGCAGTATGTCGTTAATGGCAAAAGCGGTGAATGTACTTCGTTTTAAAGGTATTAGCATTTCTGAAGAAGAAGAAACGGCTCTTTATATAGCCATACTTTTGCACGATATTGGTCATGGTCCTTTTTCTCACGCTATGGAACATAGTATCGTCAATGGCATTTCTCATGAGGAAATTTCTCTTCGATTTATGGAAAATTTAAATTCAGAATTTAACGGAAGTTTAACCTTAGCTATAAAAATGTTCAAAGGCGAGTATGAGCGAAAATTTATGTGCCAACTCATATCAAGCCAATTAGATATGGATAGGGCAGACTATTTAAAACGTGATAGTTTTTACACAGGTGTTGCAGAAGGAAATATCAATAGCGAACGTTTAATAACAATGCTTAATGTGGTTGATGATGAAATTGTTATCGAAGAAAAAGGCATTTATAGTGTCGAAAAATTTCTTATATCTCGCCGCTTTATGTATTGGCAAGTGTATTTGCACAAAACAAGCTTATCTGCAGAGCAGATTTTAATTAGAGTTTTAAAGCGTGCCAAAGAATTAGTTAGTAAAGGCGAAAATCTCACTGCTAGCCAACCTTTGATGCATTTTCTAAAAACAGATACAGATTTGTCTAATTTTAATAATGAAAGTTTAGATATTTTCTCGCAATTAGATGATTACGATATTATTA
Organism: Winogradskyella litorisediminis; assembly: GCF_042675765.1. Taxonomy (NCBI): domain Bacteria; kingdom Pseudomonadati; phylum Bacteroidota; class Flavobacteriia; order Flavobacteriales; family Flavobacteriaceae; genus Winogradskyella; species Winogradskyella litorisediminis. The sequence goes on from NZ_JBHTJL010000003.1 coordinate 162,605, forward strand.
TGGCAATGAAGTCTTGGCAGCATCACAATGATTTTGTCTTAAGTAATTTGTGCGACATCATTATAAACAGAGACTTATTAAAAGTGAAGTTAAAAAGCAATCCTATTAAATCTTCCGCTTTAAATAAACACAAAAGTGCTTTAATGAAAAAGTATGCTATATCTGAATATGAAGCAAATTACTTTGTGTTTAGTGGAGAAGTCTCTAACCAAGCGTATAATCCTTCCAAAGAACAAATAAAAATATTGCTAAAGACAGGAAAGGTAAAAGATATCACTAAAGCCTCAGACCAATTAAACTTAAATGCGTTGAGTAAACCTATGACTAAATATTATATATGTTATCCTAAAAACAAATTGTAATACATTTTTTCTATTTTTGCGAGACCAACCAAATAAAGCGAAACAAAACTTTTGAAATTTACAGCAGAACAGATTGCAGGCATACTAGAAGGAACAGTTGTGGGTGACGCAAATGCCGAAGTCTCTCAATTGGCAAAAATTGAAGAAGGCACTGCCGGAACGCTCACATTTTTAGCAAATCCGAAATACAAATCATACATATATACAACAAAAGCTACAATCACAATTGTTAATAATGATTTTGAAGCTGAAGAAGAATTATCAACGACTTTAATAAAAGTTGAAGATGCTTACAAAGCTTTTACGAAGTTGCTAGAGTATTACAATCAGATTAAATTAAATAAATCTGGGGTTGAAAGTCCTTCACATGTTTCTGTTACGGCGAATATAGGGACCAATCATTATATTGGGGCGTTTTCATATATTGGCGACAATGTAACTATTGGTGATAATGTGAAGATTTTTCCAAACTCATACATTGGTGATAATGTAAAAATTGGTGATAATAGCATTGTGTTTTCTGGTGGAAAAATATATTCAGATTGTGTGGTTGGAAATAACTGCGTCATTAACTCTGGAGCAATAATTGGAGCAGATGGTTTTGGTTTTACGCCAGATGAAAATGGCGAATATTCAAAAGTACCCCAAATAGGAAATGTAATTATTGAAGACAACGTTGATATTGGAGCCGCAACAACCATAGATAGAGCAACACTAGGTTCTACTGTGATTAGAAAAGGCGTAAAGCTAGACAATCAAATACAGATTGCACATAATGTTGAGATTGGAAAAAACACAGTAATTGCTGCACAGACAGGTATTGCTGGTTCTACAAAAATCGGTGAAAACTGCCAAATTGGTGGACAAGTTGGTATTGTAGGTCACATTACAATAGGTAATAATGTAAAAATACAAGCACAATCAGGTATTGGAAGAAACATAAAGGATAATGAAGTACTTCAAGGTTCGCCAGCATTGGCTTATGGAGATTACAACAAATCATATGTGTACTTTAAAAATTTACCAAAGATTGTAAAAACAATAAATACTATAGAAAAAAAATTAGATGGCAATAGTTAAAACAGACATCAAACAGAAAACTATAGAAAATGAAGTTAGCCTCGAAGGTGTTGGACTTCATACAGGTGCTAACGTAAAATTAGTCTTTAAATCTGGAGCCCCAAACACAGGATTTGTGTTTGAGCGCGTAGATTTAGAAGGTCGTCCAAAAATGGATGCCGATGCCAATTTTGTAACAAATACTCAGCGTGGCACGTGTTTAGAAAAAAATGGTGTCACTATTCAAACTTGCGAGCATGTTTTAGCAGCACTTGTTGGTTTAGATATAGATAATGCTGTAATAGAACTTAATGCATCTGAGCCACCAATTATGGACGGTTCGTCCAAATTTTTTATCGAGGCACTTGAAAAAGCTGGTATCGTAGAGCAAGATGCTTATCGTGAAGAATATGTTGTTAAAGACGTGGTTTCTTATACAGATGAAGAATCTGGTAGCGAAATCATTGTAATGCCAAGCGATAGTTATCAAATTACGACAATGGTAGATTTTGGCACCAAAGTTTTGGGTACTCAAAATGCCACTTTAAATAAAATGTCCGATTTTAAAACTGAAATTTCAGACTCTAGAACTTTCAGTTTTTTGCATGAGTTAGAAATGCTTTTAGAACACGGACTTATAAAAGGAGGTGATTTAAATAACGCTATTGTTTATGTAGATAAAGAACTATCTCCAGAAACAATGGAGAAATTGCGTGTAGCATTTAACAAGGACGAAATTGCTGTAAAACCAAACGGAATTTTAGACAATTTAACTTTACATCATCCAAATGAAGCTGCAAGGCACAAACTTTTAGATGTCATAGGTGATTTGGCATTAATTGGCACCCGTATTCGTGGGAAAGTTATAGCAAATAAACCAGGACATTTTGTAAATACGCAGTTTGCAAAAAAAATGTCTAAGATTATTAAAAATGAAAGACGTAATTATGTCCCTCAAATAGATTTGAATGCCGCTCCATTAATGGACGTTAATCAAATTATGGATATGTTACCACACAGACAACCATTCTTATTAATAGATAAGATTTTTGAACTGTCTGAGAGTAGCGTTATTGGAATGAAAAACGTGACCATGAATGAAGAATTCTTTAAAGGTCATTTTCCTGGTGCACCTGTGATGCCAGGCGTTTTAATAGTTGAGGCTATGGCGCAAACAGGCGGAATATTAGTATTAAGCACGGTACCAGACCCAGAGAATTACCTTACTTTTTTTATGAAAATTGATAAGGTGAAATTTAAACAAAAAGTAGTTCCTGGCGATACTCTAATATTTAAATGTGATCTTATAACCCCAATTAGGCGTGGTATTTGTCATATGCAAGGTTACGCGTATGCCAACGGGAAATTATGTGCAGAAGCCGAATTAATGGCGCAAATTTCAAAAGTTAAGTAATTTAAAAGTAAGATGAATCAACCTTTAGCATACGTACATCCAGGTGCAAAAATTGCAAAAAATGTAGTTATAGAGCCTTTTTCAACAATACATAATAATGTTGTCATTGGTGAAGGGACTTGGATAGGCAGCAACGTTACCATTATGGAAGGCGCACGAATAGGTAAAAACTGTAATATTTTTCCTGGAGCTGTAATTTCCGCTGTACCACAAGATTTAAAATACAATGACGAAGATACAACAGTAGAAATTGGAGACAACGTTACAATAAGAGAATGCGTTACCATAAATAGAGGTACAGCTGATAGAATGAAAACGGTTATTGGTAACAATTGTCTTATAATGGCGTACTGCCACGTTGCTCATGATTGTATCGTTGGCAACAATTGTATTTTTTCTAATAACAGTACTCTTGCAGGACATATAACAATTGGAGACTATGTAATTCTTGCAGGTATGACGGCTGTTCATCAATTTGTTTCTGTTGGTAATCATGCGTTTGTAACCGGTGGTTCTTTAGTTAGAAAAGATGTTCCGCCTTACGTTAAAGCTGCACGTGAACCATTATCTTATGTTGGTATCAATTCGGTTGGATTAAGACGAAGAGGTTTTACGACCGAAAAAATTAGAGAGATTCAGGATATTTATAGAATACTTTATCAAAAAAATTATAATAATTCACAAGCTTCAGATTTAATTGAAGCCGAAATGCAAGCCACACCTGAGCGCGATGAGATTCTTCAGTTTATAAAGAATTCTCATAGAGGTATCATGAAAGGTTATTTCAAATCAAATTAATAAAATTAAACCCATAATATGGCAAGTACATCAGATATAAGAAACGGATTATGCATTAAGTATAATAACGATATTTATAAAATCATAGAATTTCTTCACGTTAAACCGGGAAAAGGCCCTGCTTTTGTGAGAACAAAACTAAAGAGCGTAACCACAGGTAAAGTGCTAGATAATACATTTTCAGCAGGTCATAAAATTGATGATGTTAGAGTAGAAACTCACAAATTTCAATATTTATACAATGATGGTGAATTTTATCATTTTATGAATGAAGCAGACTATACACAGATTCGATTACTAGAATCTGCTTTAGATAGACCAGATTTACTAAAAGAAGGTGAAGTGGTAACCATTCAAATAAATACAGAAGACAATATGCCACTTTCTGTAGATTTACCTGCGACTGTGATTCTCGAAGTTACAGCAACAGAACCTGGTGTTAAAGGAAATACAGCAACAAATGCAACTAAACCAGCAACCGTAGAAACTGGAGCAGAAGTTAATGTGCCTTTGTTTATCAACGAAGGTGATAAAATCAAAGTGGAAACGGATAAGGGAACTTATAAAGAACGTGTTAAAGAATAATGAAATTTCCACATCCTTATAAATTAAAAGAAATTTCAGAAATCATTGGTTCCACCTACGTTGGAGCAGATGATTTTTCTGTTTTAGGCATGAATGAAATTCATGTTGTTGAGCCAGGAGATATTGTATTTGTTGACCACCCAAAATATTATGACAAAGCATTAAATTCTAATGCAACTGTTATTTTAATAAATAAAAAAGTTGACTGTCCAGAAGGTAAAGCATTGCTTATTTCAGACGACCCTTTTCGAGATTTTAATACACTGACAGATAAATTTAGACCTTTTGTTTCTTCTTCAGCATTAGTTGCTGATTCAGCCAAGATAGGAGAAGGTTCTATAATTCAGCCAAATACATTCATTGGCCATAATGTTGTTATAGGAAAAAATTGCCTTATTCACTCTAACGTAAGTATTTATGACGATACAGTAATAGAAGATAATGTTACAATACATGCAAATACAGTTTTAGGTGCTAATGCTTTTTACTACAAAAAAAGACCAGAAGGCTACGACCGTTTAAAATCGAGTGGAAGAGTAGTTATTAAAAGTAATGTGGATATTGGTGCATCTTGTACTATAGACCGCGGCGTCACTGCAGATACAACTATTGGAGAAGGTTCTAAATTAGATAATCAAATTCAAGTAGGACATGATACAATTATTGGTAAAAATTGTTTAATTGCGTCACAAACAGGTATTGCGGGTTGTGTTGTAGTTGAGGATGATGTAACACTCTGGGGTCAAGTCGGCGTTAAAAGTGGTATTACAATTTCAAAAGGAACCGTAATTTATGCACAATCTGGTTTAGGTCATACAACTAATGAAAACGACGTTTTATTTGGTTCGCCAGCGGGCGAAGCACATCAAAAATTTAAAGAATTGGCTTCCATTCGTTTTATACCAGAATTATTACGAAAAACTAAACACTTAAAATAATGTCGGCATTAAAACTATTACAAGATTTTTACAATTCGGATGTAGCAAATAACGCAACTTTAGTCTCAGACTTTTTTCATAAAGATTGTGAACTACATTGGAACAGTAGTAATGGCTTTTCATTATTAAAATACAACGATGTTGTTGCTTTTTTTGAAGGAATAAGAACTTCTTACGATTCACTTCGTTTTGTGCACACCCATTTATTTGAAAGCGGAAACCAAGTCACTAGCCGCCATCATGTTTATGCACAAACTATAGAAGACACAGATAACGAAAGTCTTTTAGCTCATTTTATTGCCATTTGGGAAGTTAAAGATAATAAGCTTTACCGATGCTATGAGCTCAGTCAACTAGCTGATGAAAAAACATTAGAAGCTTAACAAAATATTACTATAAAATACTTCGGTAATACGTGTTAAAAAACTTATTTTTGCAACGTTTTTAACCGAATTAAAATTCAAAATATACATGAGCGTTTTAGTCAATAAAGATTCAAAAATAATTGTTCAAGGATTTACAGGAAGTGAAGGTACATTTCATGCTAGTCAAATGATAGAATACGGAACCAACGTTGTTGGTGGTGTTACTCCAGGAAAAGGAGGGCAAACGCATTTAGACAGACCTGTTTTTAATACAGTTTCTGAAGCTGTAGAAAAGGTAGGAGCAGACACAACTATCATTTTTGTACCGCCAGCATTTGCTGCAGATGCCATTATGGAAGCTGCCGATGCAGGCATAAAAGTTATCATAACAATTACTGAAGGTATTCCTGTGGCAGACATGATTAAGGCAGCCGATTACATTAAAGATAGAAACTGCCGTTTGGTTGGTCCTAACTGTCCAGGTGTTATTACGCCAGGTGAAGCTAAAGTTGGTATCATGCCAGGTTTTGTTTTCAAATCAGGTAAAGTTGGTATAGTTTCAAAATCAGGTACTTTAACTTATGAAGCTGCTGACCAAGTGGTAAAACAAGGATTAGGTATTACAACAGCTATCGGAATTGGTGGTGACCCTATTATTGGCACAACAACAAAAGAAGCGGTTGAATTATTAATTAATGACCCAGAAACAGAAGCTGTTGTGATGATTGGTGAAATTGGTGGTCAACTAGAAGCAGATGCTGCACAATGGTATAAAGCCTCAGGAAGTAAAAAACCTGTTGTTGGTTTTATAGCTGGTGAAACTGCTCCAGCTGGACGTACAATGGGTCACGCCGGTGCAATTGTAGGCGGAAGCGATGACACAGCACAAGCCAAAAAGAAAATCATGAGAGAATGTGGCATTCACGTTGTAGATTCTCCAGCAGAAATAGGAAAGAAAGTTGCTGAAGTAATTGGCTAATTCTAAAATTATAAAACATTGTAATGATGGCTTCATTATAACATATCAGCGATACTAAAAATATTACTACTCATCGTATTAAAATAAGTTTATTAAATTTATTTTAATAGTGTTAAAAACCTTACAAAATCTTGTAAGGTTTTTTTCTTTGATGCAATTTGTAATTTATATATTTGAAAGTAACTAACAATCACATTTAATATGAAATTATTAGAAGGTAAAACCGCAATTATAACAGGAGCTTCAAGAGGTATCGGAAAAGGTATTGCTGAAGTTTTTGCAGACCATGGCGCAAACGTGGCATTCACATATAGTTCTTCGGTAGATGCAGCAAATGCATTAGAGGCAGATTTAAAATCAAAAGGTGTTAACGCCAAAGGCTATCAAAGTAATGCTGCTAGTTTCGATGAAGCTCAACAATTAGCTGAAGATGTCTTAACCGATTTCGGCGGAATTGATATTTTAATCAACAACGCAGGTATTACAAAAGACAACTTGTTAATGCGTATGGGCGAAGAAGATTTCGACAAAGTAATCGAAGTGAACTTAAAGTCTGTTTTTAACATGACAAAAGCAGTACAACGCACTATGCTAAAACAACGAAAAGGCTCAATAATTAATATGAGTTCTGTTGTTGGTGTTAAAGGAAATGCAGGGCAAACGAATTATGCTGCTTCAAAAGCCGGAATTATTGGCTTTTCTAAATCTGTAGCTTTAGAATTGGGCTCAAGAAATATTAGAAGCAACGTTATTGCTCCAGGTTTTATAGAAACTGAAATGACGGCAAAATTAGATGAAGATACCGTAAAAGGATGGCGAGCGGCAATTCCATTAAAGCGCGGAGGAACACCAGAAGATATTGCTAATGCGTGTGTGTTTTTGGCAAGTGATTTAAGTGCTTATGTTACAGGGCAAACATTAAATGTTGATGGCGGAATGCTGACCTGATAAATACGCAATTTAGCGTATCTTAAAAGTGATAAAGCAATACTATCTTTTAATTTTTAATTTAATTACAACATCATGAAAAAATTAGCACTTACAATTTTTATTTGTTTTATCGCTTTTGCAACATCAATAGCTCAGAATTGGGAAAAGTACAAGTCTGAAGATTTGGCCTTTATCGCTATGTATCCAAATACGCCAGAACGTACAGTACAAAAGGTACCGACAGCTGTTGGCGAGTTAGATATGCATATGATTATGTATTCTCCAGAATCTGGAGATGATAATGCAGTTTACAGTACAATTCGTTCTGACTATCCTAAAGAACAATTTAAAGACAAAGATGAAGAATATACAACGTCTGTTTTAGATGGTGCAGTCGGTGGCGCTGTAAAAAATGTAAATGGTAAGTTGCTTTACGACAATAAAATTAAATTAAACGGTTTTCCAGGACGAAGTATAAAAATTGAAATTAATGGCGGCTTCATTTATATGAATGCATACTTGGTAGAAAATGTAATGTACATAAGCCAAGTTATTTGTTTAACAAACAATGATAAAAACCCAAGTATCAAACGCTTTTTAGATAGCTTTGATATTTTAAAAGTTAAATAAGATTGAATAATAGTACAATATTATTAATCATACTATCATTTGTAATAGCGCTTTTATTAGCGCTATTTCAGTATGTGTATAAAGCAAAAAAAGTTGCATCTCGAAACGCACTAATAGCATTACGGTTTGTTTCTGTTTTTTGTGCATTGTTACTTTTAATAAATCCTAAATTTGAATCCGTCACCTATTTTGAGGAAAAGCCAAATTTGGTCATCGCGATAGATAATTCTGAATCTGTAGCATATCTAAACCAAAATGAAAAGGCTAAAACATTGTTTCAGAATTTAGTTGAAAACAAAGACCTTCAAAATAAATTTAATATTGAAACTTTTAAATTTGGAGATGATGTCTCTACATCTGATTCTTTAAATTTTGATGACAACACTTCAAATATTTCAAAATTTTTTAAAAATTATAATGAATTATATTCCAAAAGCATAGCACCAATTATATTAATTTCAGACGGAAACCAGACTATTGGTAACGACTATCAATACATCGCTTCTAAAAGTAAACAACCTATTTTCCCTATTATTTTAGGCGATACAACAACATTTTCCGACTTGAGGATTAGTCAAGTAAATGCAAACCGATATGCTTATTTAAAGAATAAATTTCCTGTAGAAATAATAGCTAATTATTCAGGAAACCAAAGTGTCAGTTCAAATTTAACCATACGCTCAGGGAATGTTGTATTGTTTTCGAAACGATTAGAGTTCGGTCCAAACAAAACCTCTTTTATTATTAATACCAACCTGAATGCAAGTAGTGTCGGAGTTAAAACCTATCGTGTAGAAATTTCGCCTTTAGATAATGAGAAAAATAAAGTCAATAATTATAAGAATTTTGCAATTGAAGTCATTGACCAAAAAACAAATATTGCGTTAATAGCAGAAACGATTCATCCAGATTTAGGTGCATTTAAAAAAGCTATTGAGAGCAATGAACAAAGAAGTGTAGAAATCTTAAAACCTAAAGAATTTATAGCTTCTTCTAAAGATTTTCAATTAGTAATGCTTTATCAACCAAATACAGCATTTAAAGCAGTTTATGATAAAATCATCAGCCAAAAATTAAACACATTTACGATTGCAGGAAGCACAACCGATTTTAATTTTTTAAATACTAACCAAAATAATTTTACGCAAGATATTACCAACCAAACTGAAAATTATCAACCTATTCTAAATGTAAATTATGGTACATTTATCGTTGATAATATTACTTTCGAAAACTATCCGCCTTTAAAATCAGACTTTGGTGCAGTATCGTTTAAGATTCCAGAAGAAACTTTATTGTATAAAGCTGTAAATGGATTTAATACCGAGGAATCTCTATTAAGCACTTTAGAGGCTGAAGAAAGAAAACATGCGTTGCTTAATGGCGAAGGAATTTGGCGTTGGAGAGCACAAACTTATTTAGATACAGATAGTTTTGAAACCTTTGATAATTTTATCGGAAAATTAATACAGTACTTAAGCTCAAATAAAAAGCGAAGACGTCTTAATCTTGATTATAAGTCTTTTTACAACCAAACCGAAAATATCATAGTAAATGCTCAATTTTTTAATAAAAATTATGAGTTTGATGCTAATGCTAATCTTCAAATTACCTTTAGAAATAAAGATACAGATGTTTCTAAAACATTACCACTTTTATTAAAAAATGCCTCTTATAGTATTGATTTGAGTAGTATTGCTCCAGGTGATTATGTTTTTACTGTAAAGAGTAATGACGAGCCAGTTTCAGCTTCAGGAACATTTAAAGTTTTAGAATATAATGTAGAGCAGCAATTTTTAAATGCAGATGTCTCAAAATTGCAAAGTATAGCTAATAGTAGTGGTGGAAAATCTTATTTTATTGAAAAATCTTCATCTTTAATAGATGATTTGCTTAATGATAAACGTTTTGCAACCATTCAAAAAAGTAAACGCAATACAATACCGTTAATAGATTACAAATACTTGCTCGGATTAATAGCTTTAGCCTTATCTTTGGAATGGTTTATAAGAAAATATAAAGGTTTAATCTAAAAAAATTAAAAATGGATAAATTACCAAAAGTTGGCTTGCCAATATTAATAGGTGTTGTAATACTAATCATCATCGTTGCAAAATCTGCAGTAACAATAGATTCTGGTCACGCAGGTGTCTTGTACGAAACATTAGGAGACGGTGTAGATCCAGAAAAACCGGCATTAGGACCAGGTTTTCACATTGTAGCTCCTTGGAATCGTGTCATAGATTACGAAACGCGACAGCAAGAAATTCCTGAAAAAATGTCTGTTTTATCTTCTAACGGTTTGGATATAAAACTAGATGCATCAGTATTATACGAACCAGATTATAAAAATCTTGGTCGTTTGCACAATCAAAAAGGGAAAGATTATCTTAATAGAGTATTACAGCCGGCAATACGTTCTGCTGCAAGAAGTGTTGTTGGACGTTACACACCTGAACAACTATACTCAAGTAAAAGAGATGCAATTCAAGAAGAAATTTTTGAAGAAACTAAAAAAATTGTAGAACCACAATTCATCAAATTAAATGATGTTTTAATTAGAGATGTAACTTTACCGCCAACTATTAAAGAAGCGATTGAGCGTAAATTAAAGCAAGAACAAGAGTCTTTAGAGTACGAATTTAGGCTAGTTACAGCTGAAAAAGAAGCTCAAAAAGTAAGAATTGAAGCGCAAGGTAAAGCAGATGCTAACCGAATTTTAAGTGCTTCTTTAACAGATAAAATATTACAAGACAAAGGTATTGAAGCTACTATAAAATTATCTGAATCTAATAACAGTAAAGTTATTGTTATTGGTTCTGGTGATAGTGGAATGCCTATAATTTTAGGCAACCAATAAAAATTTGTTAAAGGCTTGGAATTGTAATTATTTTTTCTGAAACTTTGCTTTGTAAAAATAAAACATGAGAACTATTAAATTACATCATCATTTTCATATAATCGCTCAAGCGAGGTGAAGATGTATTGAATTAATTTAAATATATATTAAAACCCGTTTGAGAACATCAAATGGGTTTTTTTATTTAAAAATCCTATTGTTCTTAGACTTAAATTAAAGAATTCCGCTTTCTCGGAACATATTATGAATAAATTAAAAATTGCAGTACAAAAATCAGGCCGTCTCAATGAAGACTCAATGAACATCCTAAAAGCCATTGGCATTTCAATAGATAATGGTAAAGACCAATTAAAAGCTTCAGCACGTAATTTTCCTCTTGAAGTTTTTTATCTCAGAAACGGTGACATCCCTCAGTATTTAAGAGATGGTGTAGTGGATTGTGCTATTATTGGTGAAAATGTTTTAATAGAAAAAGGAAATGATTTACCAATAGTAGAGCGCTTAGGTTTTTCAAAATGTCGCGTATCTATTGCAGTTCCAAAATCTTCTACTGCTAAGTCATTAAAAGATTTAGAAGGGAAACGTATCGCAACATCTTATCCAAATACTGTAAATCAGTTTTTAGACAAAGCAGGAATAAAAGCCAACTTGCATATAATTAATGGTTCGGTTGAAATTGCACCAAACATTGGTTTAGCAGATGCAGTTTGTGATATCGTATCTAGCGGAAGTACTTTATTTAAAAACGGATTAAAAGAGATTGAAAAGCTATTAACTTCTGAAGCTGTTTTGGCAACATCCCCAAAAATTTCTACAGAAAATCAGGCTATTATCGATAAGATTCAATTTCGATTACAATCCGTTTTAAAAGGGAGACAAAACAAATATGTCTTACTAAATGCACCAAATGATAAATTAGATAAGATTGTAAATATACTTCCAGGTATGAATTCTCCAACCATTCTGCCATTAGCAAAAGACGGCTGGAGTTCACTACACTCAGTAATCAATAAAAATGATTTCTGGGATGTCATCGATGAATTAAAAGCCAATGGCGCTGAAGGCATTCTAGTTTGTCCAATCGAAAACATGGTTTTGTAATGAAAATATACTCCAATCCAAATAAATCCGACTGGAAAACCATTTTAAAACGTCCAACAAAATCAGTTGATGATATTGAGGCTACAGTTTTAGAGGTTTTTAAAGATGTAGAAACTTATGGAGATAAAGCCATAAGTAGATATACTAAACGATTTGACAAAGTAGATTTAGATACTTTTATAGTCAGCCAAGATGAGATTAACAAGGCTGTAAATCTAGTTTCTGAAGAATTAAAAAAAGCTATACAATTAGCAAAATCAAATATTGAAACATTTCACAAGGCTCAAATAACAAAAAAAGTCTTTGTAGAAACTATTAGTGGTGTTGAATGTTGGCAAGAAAAACGACCGATTAAAAAAGTAGGTTTATACATTCCTGGCGGAACAGCACCTTTGTTTTCAACAGTTTTAATGTTGGCAATTCCTGCATCTATTGCAGGTTGTAATGAGATTGTTCTTTGTTCACCTCCTAATAAAGAAGGTAAAATAGCCAATGAAATTTTATATGCTGCACAACTTTGTGGTGTTACTAAAATTATTAAAGTTGGTGGCATACAAGCTGTAGCGGGTTTAACTTTTGGCACGGAATCCATTCCACAAGTCTATAAAATTTTCGGTCCAGGAAATCAGTACGTTACTGTAGCGAAACAATTAGCGACAAAATTTGGAGTAGCTATCGATATGCCAGCAGGACCAAGCGAGTTGCTTGTCATGGCAGACGAAACTGCAAATGCTGCTTATGTAGCTTCAGATTTATTAAGTCAAGCAGAGCATGGAGCTGATAGCCAAGTAATATTGGTGACCACTTCACAGCAATTAGCAAACGACGTAAATATTGAAGTTAGAAAGCAATTAGAGGTTCTGCCACGAAAAGAAATGGCTTCACAAGCTAAGGAAAATTCTAAAACTATTATTGTTGAGAATTTTAAAACAGCTTTAGAATTAATTGACGAATACGGTCCAGAGCACTTTATCGTCGCTACCAAAGACGATGATTATTTCGTTGAAAATATAGGTAATGCAGGTTCGGTTTTTATTGGTAATTACACACCAGAAAGCGCTGGTGATTATGCCTCTGGAACCAACCATACTTTACCAACAAATGGATTCGCAAAAGCATATTCAGGAGTAAATTTAGACAGCTTTCAAAAGAGTATGACTTTTCAAAGAATATCAAAACAAGGTATTCAAAACATCGGAAACGCTATTGAATTAATGGCAGAAGCAGAAGGATTGCAAGCCCATAAAAATGCGGTAACATTAAGATTAAAAGATTTAGAATCATGAATATAGAAAATCTTTTACGCAATAATATTAAAAGCATAAAAGCCTATTCTTCTGCACGTGACGAGTATAAGGATGCGAGTACAGATATGGTATTTATTGACGCAAATGAAAATCCATTTCAAACTAATGTCAATCGTTATCCAGACCCAAAACAGTCGAAGGTAAAAGCGCGGTTATCAGAAATTAAAAAGATTCCATCATCTCAAATTTTACTCGGAAACGGTAGTGATGAAGTGTTAGACTTATTATTTAGAGCCTTTTGCGAGCCAAATCACGATAGCATCATTACCTTGCCGCCAACGTACGGAATGTATTCGGTTTTAGCAGATTTAAATGCGATTTCAATAAACGAAGTGCTTTTAGATAGTGATTTTCAACCGAAAGTTGAAAAGATTTTAGCGATTCAAAATGAAAAAACTAAGATTCTGTTTTTGTGTTCACCAAATAATCCAACGGCCAATAGTTTTGAGGCGTCAAAAATTGAAAATCTTGTTTCAGAATTTAAAGGCATTGTAGTTATAGATGAAGCGTATATTGATTTTTCAAACACCGAAAGTTGGTTAAGTCGATTAAATGAATTTCCCAATTTAGTCGTTACTCAAACATTATCAAAAGCTTACGGTTTAGCCGGAATTAGATTAGGAATTTGTTATGCCTCAGAATTTATTATTACAATCTTGAATAAAATAAAACCACCGTACAACGTTAATCAGCTTACACAAGAAAAGGCTTTGGAGCGTTTGAATGATTTAGAAAAAGTAGAAAAAGAAGTTTCTATTATTCTATTAGAAAGAGAAAAATTGGTAGAAGCCTTACAAACAATAACATTTATAGAGACAGTTTACAATTCTGATGCAAACTTCATTTTAGCAAAGGCTGATGATGCTAATAAACGCTATAAACAGCTTATTAAAAAAGGAATAGTTGTAAGAAATAGAACAACACAACCTTTATGTAAAAACACGTTACGCTTTTCAATTGGAACCCAGATTGAAAATCAAAAACTAATACAGACTTTAAAACAACTTAAATGAAACCAGTTTTATTTATAGACCGCGACGGAACTCTAATTAAAGAACCAGCAGATGAGCAAATCGACTCATTTGAAAAATTAGAATTTTACCCAAAAGTATTTCAATATTTAAGTAAAATAGCAAAGGAACTAAACTTCGAAATTGTAATGATTACAAATCAAGATGGTTTGGGTACAGAGGTTTATCCAGAGGATACATTTTGGCCAGTTCATAATTTTGTTTTAAAAACGTTTCAAGCCGAAGGTGTTATCTTTAAAGAGCAATTTATCGATAGAACATTCGCCAAAGACAATGCGCCAACTAGGAAGCCAAATACAGGTTTGTTGACCAAGTATTTTTCTGATGATTATGATTTAGTAAATTCTTATGTTATTGGTGATAGATTAACTGATGTAGAATTAGCTAAGAACCTTGGAGCAAAAGGTATTTTTATAAACGATAACACCAATCTCGGAACAGATGAAGTTACAATCAGCAATAACGAATTGCAACAATACATAGCTTTAGAAACAAACGATTGGGAACAAATTTATAGATTTCTAAAAACTACAGAACGTGTTGGTTCAATTGAAAGAAATACCAACGAAACCAAGATTAAAATAGACCTTAACCTTGACGGAACTGGGAAAAGTAATATCTCAACAGGCATTGCATTTTTCGACCATATGCTCGACCAAATTGCGCGTCATGGACAAATGGACCTAAATATAAAGGTTGATGGCGATTTAGAAGTCGATGAACATCATACTATAGAAGATACAGCAATAGCCCTGGGTGAAGTATTTGCAACGACATTAGGTAATAAATTGGGCATAGAACGCTACGGTTTTAGTTTGCCAATGGATGACTGTTTAGCGCAAGTAGCTATTGATTTTGGAGGCCGAAACTGGCTCGTTTGGGATGCTGAATTTAAACGTGAAATGATTGGTAAAATGCCAACTGAGATGTTCTATCATTTCTTTAAATCGTTTACAGATGGAGCTAAATGCAACTTAAATATTAAAGTTGAAGGCGATAACGAACATCATAAAATTGAAGCTATTTTCAAAGCTTTTGCAAAAGCAATTAAAATGGCTGTAAAACAAGATGTTGAGAAGATGATTTTGCCATCAACAAAAGGAATGCTTTAATGGATTTAAAAATAGTTAATTACGGCGCAGGAAATATTAAAAGCATTCAGTTTGCATTTCAACGTTTAGGGGTAAACGCAGTATTATCGGATAATCCTAATGAAATAATGCAGGCCGATAAAGTGATTTTTCCAGGAGTTGGTGAGGCAAGTTCAGCAATGAAAATGTTGAGGGAAAGTCGATTAAATCAACTTATTCCAAGACTAAAACAACCAGTTTTGGGAATATGTTTAGGTATGCAACTCATGTGCAATCATACCGAAGAAGGCAATGCAGATGGACTTGGAATTTTTGATGTAAATATAAAACGGTTTTCAAATGCTGTTAAAGTGCCTCAAATGGGATGGAATACTGTAAAAAACTTAAAATCAGATTTATTCAATAATATTTCAGAAGGTGATTATATGTATTTAGTACATAGTTATTATGCTGAAAATTGTAAAGAAGCCATTGCAACATCAAATTACGAAGTAGAATATGCATCTGCTTTGCAAAAAGATAATTTTTATGGCGTTCAATTTCATCCAGAAAAATCATCAAAAGCAGGAGAGCAGTTGTTGAGAAATTTTTTGGCACTATAAAATATCCTGCAAGGATTCAAAAACCTTGTAAGTATTAAATTAATTAAAAAAGATTCCCGTTTTCACGGGAAATGAATATGAGAATAATACCAGCAATAGACATCATCGACGGTAAGTGTGTAAGACTCACTAAAGGCGATTACGATACTAAAAAGATATATAATGAAAATCCGCTCGAAGTCGCAAAACAGTTTGAAGCTTCAGGTATAGAATACCTGCATTTGGTTGATTTAGACGGTGCAAAAGCAAAGCATATAGTTAATTATAAGGTGTTGGAGCAAATTGCCTCAAAAACCAATTTAAAAATAGATTTTGGTGGTGGTTTAAAGTCTAATGACGACCTCAATGTTGCTTTCAATTCTGGCGCTAAGCAAATCACAGGTGGTAGTATTGCGGTGAGTGATAGAGAAACATTTGAAGGCTGGATTTCTAAATATGGGACACAAAAAATCATTCTTGGAGCTGATTGCAATGATGGTAAAATCGCAATTAATGGTTGGCAAGATGAGAGCAAAGAAGAAGTTTTGTCTTTTATAAAAGGGTATCAACGTAAACACATTCAGTATGTTATTTGTACAGATATTTCAAAAGATGGCATGTTAGAAGGTCCTTCGATTGATTTATACAAAATAATTATTAATGAATGTACCAATAAAAGTGGTGCACAATCTATCAAATTAATAGCATCTGGCGGAGTTTCAGAAATCAAAGATTTACACAGTTTGAAAGAAATTGGGTGTGAAGGAGCAATTGTAGGTAAGGCGATATACGAAAATAAAATTAGCTTAAAACAACTAGAAAAATTTATAATTCAAAATTAAAAAAATCCTTTCTTTTGCGAAGGTCAGAATGGGCTTATGCTTACAAAACGAATAGTTCCTTGTCTAGATATTAAAAATGGTCGAACCGTAAAAGGTGTCAATTTTGTCGATTTACGAGACGCTGGTGATCCAGTTGTTTTGGCAAAACAATACGCAGATTTAGGCGCTGACGAATTGGTGTTTTTGGATATTTCTGCAACTTTAGAGAATAGAAAAACCATGCATGATATGGTTTTGAAGGTTGCAGAGCAAGTGAACATTCCATTTACTGTTGGTGGCGGAATTTCGTCTGTTGAAGATGTAGATGCGCTTTTGCATTGTGGTGCAGATAAAGTGTCTATTAATTCTTCTGCAGTAAAACGACCAGAATTAATTAATGAACTTTCTAATAAATTTGGAAGCCAATGCGTCGTTGTAGCCATTGATGCGAAGCAAATTAATGGTGAATGGTTTGTGCATTTGGCTGGTGGTACAATCCCAACAGATATAAAATTGTTTGATTGGGCAATAGAAGTAGAGCAACGTGGTGCTGGTGAAATATTATTTACATCCATGAATCATGATGGAACCAAAGCTGGTTTTGCAAATGAAGCATTAGCCAAGCTTTCGGAATTAGTAAACATTCCAATTATTGCTTCTGGTGGCGCTGGGACAATTCAGCATTTTGCAGATACATTTATAGATGGAAAAGCTGATGCTGCATTGGCAGCTAGTGTTTTTCATTTTGGTGAAATACCAATTTTAGAATTAAAAGAAGAATTAAAAAAGAAGAGAATTCCTGTAAGGCTTTAGACATTAGGCTGAACTTGTTTCTGTATTTCAAAACATAACAATATGAACTTAGACTTCAATAAAAACAAAGACGGATTAATTCCTGCTATCATTCAAGATGCACAAACAAAAAATGTGCTTATGTTGGGTTACATGAACGAAGAAGCGTTTAAAAAAACTCAGAAAAAGGGCTTGGTGACTTTTTATAGCCGAACAAAACAACGTCTTTGGACAAAAGGTGAAGAAAGCGGTAATGTTCTAAATTTAGTAGATATAAAATTGGATTGCGATAATGATACGCTTTTAATTTACGTAAATCCAAAAGGACCAACTTGTCATAAAGGTTCTGATACTTGCTGGAATGAAAAGAACACAAAATCTTTTGGATTTATATCAAAATTAGAAAACACTATTACTTCAAGAATTGAAAATGCAGATGCTGAAAAATCTTATGTAGCTTCATTATTTGCAAAGGGTATCAATAAAGTGGCTCAAAAGGTTGGAGAAGAAGCAGTAGAAGTAGTCATTGAGGCCAAGGACAATAATGACGATTTATTCCTTGAAGAAAGTGCTGATTTATTGTTTCATTATTTAATGTTGCTTCAAGCCAAAGGTTTTAAACTTAATGATGTTGTAGATGTCTTAAAGTCTCGTGAAAAATAAAAACTGCCAGAAGTTTTAGCAACTGGCAGTTGTTTCTAATGAAATTTAGAAAGTTTAATCGTGCATTAGAACCACGTTAAGCTTTGTTTTTATCTGCTTCAATAACTTCAAGGGTTTGCTCAATCCAATCTCTATCGAAGTCTAGTTTTATCTCTGGTTCAACACCCTTTCCTTCATAGTCAATGAATTCATGAAAATTCATATCCGTAGGTGTAAACTTGAAATGACCAGATGGCGTATCGTAATCGTACCCATAATTTTTTCCGTAAGCGATAACGCCTCTTGTAGCTTGACCTAAATGTTTGGCTTTTTTATTTTTTAAAAGTTCTAATGTAAATTGTTCGCCGTTACTTCCTGCAAAACAGTTAGTTATGACATACACATTTTTGTTTTTTAATACCTTTACAAATGGGTCTGAAAATTTACTGTTTCCACCAGAATTGTTTCTTAAGTCCACAATAACATTATCAGCAGTTATTTTATTCTTTGTATCTGCAATGAAAGCTTTTAATTCTTTTTTCTTATGGTTTCCAAAGGTTTTAAAATACAGATATTGCACATTATCGTTTATTTGTTTGAAGGTTGCAACATCCACCTTTTCAGAAGATAATTCAAAATTATTGGTATTACCCTCTTTTTTATATGACCAAATACGTCCATTTTCTAGTGTAAGACTTGTAACAAATCCTGGGGTTTTTGTATCAGTATTATAGTAATACATGTTGTATTTCTTACCAGAGGTAGGATATAAATAAAAACGAACGTCACCTTTCTTCCAATTTAGCAAATCGCTTTCGAGAACATATCCAACCAAAGTTTTTGAGTCATTGTTTAAATATGTGATACCGATTATTTCGTTTTTAAAAGTATAAATACCTTCTGGTGATGTTTCTGGTTTATTTTTTAAAGAACTCTGTAAATCAGAAATTTTGGTTTCATCTGTCAAACTATTATTAAATAAATTAACGTTTTTTTCTGCGTTATAGAATTTAGTATTCACACTCAAACCAACATGACCATCATTAATTAACGTCATTTGCTTTAATAATAATTGATAACATGCCTCGATTCCAATTGGTGATTTCATTTTAGATGAAATTTCTTGATAGGTGTTTTCAAATTCTGTTTTCTTTTCGCCAACAATTTGTTTTTTGTAAGAAGGCATTTTTTTCATTTTTTCGACCATGAAATCTAGGTCGGTTTTGCAGTCGCATGAAATCTGTTGTGCGTTGCTAAAAAGTGATACAAAAATGAAAACGATTGTAATTTTGAATAAATTTTTCATGATTTAAATGATTTATGTGATTAAACTTTCTGAGACAAATATATTTCAGATAAAAACATTTAATTCAATAATGATAGGTGTTTGGGGCGAAATGCAGTTAGTTTGTGGTGAGTTGAAGAGACGATTTTATCGCAGCCAAATATGTTTTAGAAACTGGTACGTTGATATCATAGTTTAATTGCATAATATGCTTGCCATTTTCAATTTTCCATTGCTGAAAATGAAAAAGATTAACTATATAAGAACGATGCGTACGATGAAGGTTTTCAAATTCTGCATCAACAACAGACAATTTATTTCGGATTAAGGTTTTCTTCAAATTATTTGCATCTGTATAAAATACTTCAATATAATTGTCTGACGATTTGATGGCAATAATATCATTAATATTTAAACGCAAACCCTCGTAATTGCCTTCACCTTTAATTTCAATTTTTTGGTCTTCTAGTTTTTTCTCATGATAACGACCAAATGCATACCGACAAATTATAATAATTGGAAGAATGGTAATTATGGCTGGAAGCAAAATTGACTTAAGCATATAGCCCAAATCATAAGGATTGGGTTCATTTGCTACAACCACATATAAATAATAAAGTCTTGCAATTGTAATGGCAACAAGTGAAAATGAAAAAAGGAATAAAACTTCGGACAAAATGGTCCATTGTTTATTAGACTTTTGAAACAATAAATTTTGAATAGGCAAATACAGAATATAACCTAAACCAGCAATAAGTCCATAACCAGGAAGAAATATAAGTTTTTCATTGACAGGAAGTTCGCTAACATCTAAAGGTTCTGTAAAAAACAAAAAAACAAAAACCCAAATAGAAGTTATAAAACCAATTACGATGTGGTGTTTTATTAATGGGTCAAAAGGGTAGTTCTTCTTCAATTGAAAAATTTATTTATAAAAATAAAAAAAGCACCAGACTACTGGTGCTTTAGTAAGGCAAATTATTTTACTTATTTAAGCAATTGTTTAGAAATTGCATTCTTGGCAAAATATATAAGGAATAGACAGACTATAATTACCATTATTGGCATTACCATTTGTGCTCCGGTCATCTCAACATTTATAAATAAGTAAATGTGTTGAATTATAGCGCCTAAAGCGGAAAGAATGAATAAAAAATAAGCCCATTTTTTTCGTAAAAGTAAACTTAATGAACCTAATACTCCTGCAAATACGGCTGTAGCAAATGCAGCTGTATACCAAGCAGGATGTTCCATTAGATATTGTACTTGTTGGTCTTCGGGTAATTGTGCAATCATGTCTTTAGTCATAAATGCCTGACCGATGTAGGCTAGAACGCCTAATGCATTCCAAGCAAATGCCAAAACGCTTACAATCCAGAACCAAATCGGTGGTTTTGTTGTTGTCATAATTTGTTGATTTTAGTTAGTTAAACACTTCAAGTTAAAAAAAAATTTGATAGACTGTGAAGCAAAGACTAATTTCGGCATTGATATGATGTTTCAAAAACGCTTTTATTACCTAATTAAAATTCAGTATTTAGGTTATAGGTTCCATGGATGGCAAAAACAGCCAGATGTTAAAACCATTCATCTTATGATAGACCGTACGCTTAAGTATATTTTAGGTGACCAAAAATTTAAAACGCTAGGAGCAGGAAGAACGGACGCTATGGTTTCTGCGAATGAAGCAGCTATGGAGTTGTTTTTGTACGATAAAGCCATTGAAGATTTTGATGAATTTTTAGCGTTATTTAATCATAATTTACCGCAAGATATAAGGGCATTATCCATTATTGAGGTTGCTAACGACTTTAATATTATACAGGATTCAAAAATTAAGGAATATCATTATTTATTTTCTGAAGGACAAAAGAATCATCCGTTTTGTGCTCCAATTTTAACCACAATTTTAGAGCCTCTCGACGTGGAGCTCATGAAAAAGGGTGCAGAACTATTTAATGGCACACATTTTTTAAAGGCATATTGCTACAAAGCCTCAGAAACTGGAGAATTTATAAGAACGATTGACCATTGTGAGCTCATAGAAAACACTGTTTATCTTGCTAATTTCTTTCCAAAAAAAACATATTTACTCAAAATTAGAGGAAAAGGATTTATGCGAAATCAAATTCGTTTAATGATGGGTACTTTAATAAAATTGGGTAGAAATGAAGTGGACTTAGCATACATTGAAGCATCTTTGAAGCCAGATAATACGATGAAGATGGATTACATTGCACCAGCATCAGGATTGATTTTACATTCTATAAATTTTGATTAAAAAAAAATCGTCTTAAAAAGACGATTTTTTTTATTTCTTAAAACGTAAGTAAATTATTACTTTGCTACGTGTAATTTAGGTTCTTTATTTTTAAATTTCCCATTAACACATTCTCCCAAAATAAGAACTTCCTTAGATTGTTCGTACATTTTAATAGAGCGTTCCATGTGCATTTCTGTTGCATTATAAAGTTTTACTCCAGATCTAGAACCCTTGTTTCTAATTTCTATATAAAAGCCATCCTTTAATTTTGTTGGCCTAGTAGCAGGTCTACCCATAAATAAGTGTGATTATAAATTTTTTTGCATAATAGGAAAAATTTTATCGCTGTGCAAGGCTTTTTTGAATTATTCTGAATGAAACATTTTTTTTGTTTAAGCATTTTCAAAATAATTTAGAATAATCTAAAAAAATGTAAAAAAATTCAATTTTTAAAATCAGAAATGTTTCTTTTTTTACTAAAACTTTAAAAACTCAATTTTAACATATGCGTTAATCAAAACTTGAAATAAGCAAATCAAACTCCTAAATATTATTGAATTTTGTAATGAACAGTTGATAATCAGCTTGTTTATTAACCATTAAAACTAAATCAATATGTTACGTTGGACAATCATTTTTATCATTATTGCAATAATTGCAGGTGTTTTAGGATTTGGAGGAATTGCAGGTGGAGCTGCGGGAATTGCTAAAATCTTATTCTTCATCTTTATTATCTTATTTATAATTTCTCTTATAAGAGGAAGAAAAGTATAAGTTAAACAAAATTTAAAAAACTTAAATCACTAATCTATAAATCTTTAAAAAATGAAAAAATTAGCCTTTGTATTTATCGCACTATTTTCTTTGAGTATTATGACTACAAGTTGTAGAGAAAAAACTACTGGAGAAAAAGTAGAAGACGCTGCAGAAAGTGTAGCAGATGATGTTGAGGATGCTGTAGATTAATCTTGCATGCCAACATAATTGTTTAATTAAAAAATTATATTACTATGAAATTTAAATTATTAGCCATAGCGCTAGCAACTTTAGTTGGCGTACAGGCACAGACAAACCCTAGAGACAAAAAAGTGGAAACTACAGTTAGAACTATTAAAGTTACGGACAACGGTAAAACAGTTGAACGTAAAATTATGGTTAGAACGTCAGAAAGTCAAGAAGTAATGACTAATCCTGCAAAGAAAGGAACTATTGACGCTGATAGAGTATTTCCACCTACTAAAGTTGAAACAGTTATCTATATTGATAATGACGATGACCCATTTTATGATGGAAATTCTGAAATAGCATATTACGAGAAAGATGGTATGCGTTTTGATTTCAAAATGACAAATTCTGGATTTAATTTTATGAATTCAAATTCAGATATGAAAGGTCGTGCTAGGATTACAAATAACTCAGATGTTTATCTTATAAATACTGATTCATATTCAGGAATCGGATATTTTGAAGGCGATTCATTTGTAGTCGAATATTATGACGAAGATGGTGTTTTAACCATTGAGCGTTTTAATAGAACTAAATAATAAATAAATACATTATTTACATTAAAGTCATCTCATTACGAGATGACTTTTTTATTTTTATCATATAAAAATTTTTAAATGGCTACTATTTCAAAAGACGTATTTTCTTTTTTAAATAAACTTAAAAGAAACAATAACAGAGATTGGTTTAACACACATAAAAGTGAATTTAAGACAGTAGAATCTCATGTTAAATCGGTATATAATTATTTAGGTGAAATGATGAATACTCACGATGTTATTGATAAAACTAAGGTATTTAGAATTTACAGAGATGTAAGGTTTTCAAAAAATAAATTACCATACAAAACACATTTTGGAGGTTCATTTCACAGAAAAAAGCCTGAGTTACGAGGTGGTTACTATTTACACATTGAGCCTAATGAAAAATCATTTATTGCAATTGGATTTTGGGAACCAAATAAAGACGATTTAAAACGAATACGAAAAGAGTTTGAATTGGATGCCGGAGAAATAAAAGCAATATTGAATAATAAAACTTTCAGTAAAACTTGGGGAAATTTTGTAGGAGAAGAACTAAAAACTGCGCCACGAGGTTTTGATAAAGACCATGTAAACATTGAGCTCATTAGAAAAAAGCAATTTATTTTCACAAAAAACTTTACGGATAAAGAAGTATTAAAAACTAATTTTATTAAAAACGTAAATCAAGCTTTTAAAGACGCAAGACCTTATTTGTATTATATGAGTGATGTGTTAACTACAAATCTTAATGGAGAGTCTATCTTATAAAAAAACCGCAATTTTAAAACGTGGTTTTCATATGTAAAATGATTTATATTTGAAAAATTCCGTCATTACCTCGTGTTTTTAAATCAATAAAAAGCTTTTATCTTAAAAATACGGTTATTTACTTTTTTATTTTTTAAAATCAAATTGCTTTTAAATATTCAGGTTTTGAGAAAATTTGAACACTATCCAATAATCGTTCTTTTACAATATTCATCATTCTCTTATTTAAAGCAGAGGAATTTTTAATGTATAAATCATACTCTTCAACTGTAAATTGACCAATGACCATGCCTTTTAAAGAATTCCTAAACTTCATGTCTTTATGTATTGCATTTTCGATATAAGCTAACTGTTTAGGTAAACTTAAATCGTAAAAAACATTTTTTCGCTTAGATATGTAATTTTTAAACACAGCAATAAGTAAATCGTGCTGAAGCTTAATTATTGGCCTTAATGTCTTGTTTTGAAACGATTCATCTTCAGACATTGATTCGTATATTCTTGCAGAGGGAATTTGCGGTCTTATATTTAGTAAATTCTGAGTTCGGGCTGCCATAAAAGAATAGATTTATAAAAGTTTTTTAAAATTAAGAATTAGCCTATCGTAGAAGTCTCTTATCAATTTATCTTGTTAACGGTGTTATTAACATTGGTGTTTTTTTTAGTTTAAATTGACGTCAAACTGTATCTTTATCTTAAAATTATAATGATGAGATTTCATACAAGAAAATGGGTTAAACCCGAAGATTTAAATCCAAACGGAACATTATTTGGAGGTCAACTTTTAGCCTGGATTGATGAAGAAGCTGCTCTTTATACCATTATTCAACTCGAAAATTCTAAAATCGTTACTAAATACATGTCCGAAATTAATTTTATGGCTTCTGCAAAAAAGGGAGATATTGTCGAAATTGGTATTGAAGTTGTAAAATTTGGTAGAAGTTCTATTACCCTAAAATGTGAAGCCAGAAATAAAATGACCAGAGAAACCATACTTACCGTCGATAATATGATAATGGTTAATCTTGATGAAAACGGAAAACCGAAACCACATGGTAAATCTAAAATTGAATTTGTAAAAGATAGGCTAGAGGATAGCTAATTTTAGGGTTGCGCCAATCCTAATTCATAAACCTCTAAATCAAAATATTTAACCGAAGCTAAAACATGGTCAAAAATATCTCCGATGATATACTCGTAATTAACCCAGCGTTGGTCGCTACTAAAAGCATAAATTTCCATAGGAATACCTTGCGGTGTAGGCTCTAATTGCCTTACCATAAATGTCATATCTTTATTAATGGCAGAGTGATTTTCAATGTATAACTGCAAGTATTTTCTAAAAATCCCGAAGTTAGTCAAGTTTCTTCCGTTGATTAATACTGATTTATCAATATTCTTTTCGGTGTTGTGTTTTTTAATATCGTTGCTCTGTCTTTCAACATATCCCGAAACCAATTGAATTTTTTTGTAACGTTCTAAATCGCTTTCCATCAAAAACTTAATTGTTGATGCTTTAATAATGACCGAACGTTTAATACGGCGTCCGCCAGAATTTGTCATACCACGCCAGTTCTTAAAAGACTCAGAGATTAATGCATATGTTGGTATTGTTGTAATTGTCATGTCCCAGTTTTGAACTTTTACGGTCGCTAAATTAATTTCTATTACATTACCGTCTGCTCCAAATTTTTCAAAAGTAATCCAGTCGCCAATGCGTACCATGTCATTTAATGATACTTGTATGGATGCTACAAAACCCAAAATTGTATCTTTAAAAACAAGTATAATTACTGCTGAAATAGCACCTAGCGAGCCTAAAAATTTAAAGAAACTTAAGCCCGTTAAAATGGCAAATATTACAAAAGCGCCCAATATCCAAGCAAAAATAACAAAGACTTGAATATAGCTATCAATAGGTTTATCGCTATATCTCGGTAGCGTCTTTAAATAGTCTTTAATAGAATTTAATAGACTTTTTACAATGCGAAGCACCAAAAACACACCAATAATGAATAGTGCTTTTTCAATATATTTTTCGGACTCAGGGAAATCGGTAAATACTTTGGGAACAAATTCAATTAAAATAAACAACGGAATAATATGTGCGACATTACGAGGAAGTCTGTTGGATAGTAAAATATCATCAAAGTTTGTTTTGGTGCGTTTGGCGATA
This sequence comes from Winogradskyella litorisediminis, assembly GCF_042675765.1. NCBI lineage: Bacteria > Pseudomonadati > Bacteroidota > Flavobacteriia > Flavobacteriales > Flavobacteriaceae > Winogradskyella > Winogradskyella litorisediminis. Next base: position 188,912 of record NZ_JBHTJL010000003.1, read on the forward strand.
GCTTCAGAAATACGCCATAATACTCGTTTAATAATATAATCGATAAGATATGTTACGAGAAGAAGTCCAAATAAAAGCGCAAACATATTTATAAAAATGGCAGTTCGTTCTGACAAGCCATATTCTACTAATAAGTCGTAAATAAAATGTTTCATAAAGTTTTAATCTTTAATTATTTGCCTTTTAAAAATTTCTTTTCAACATAAAATGTCCCAAAAGGTATTATAGAAGCAATTAGTACTATAATCGTCGTACGTTGATTCCATTTGTATTCTGGTTTTAACCAAAGCGCCAAAACAACGTAAGCCATAAATAAAATACCATGAGGCATTCCTAATAATTTTACATATTGCGGGTCTTGTGCAAAATATTTTATTGGTGTTGCTAAAAAAAGTAGTAAAATATAAGAGACGCCTTCTAATAAAGCAATGATTCTAAAAAGTGGTTTCATATCTATTATTTTTCGTTGGCAAAAATAGTTTAGAATTAAAGATTTTTTGGTCTTTTTAACAGCTTTTAAGAAAAGCATAAAAACTTAAAATCTATTCTATATCTTTACATTTTACAAACCGATTTACACTTAATTTCTTATGATTTTATTTAAAAAACCGCTAACCGTTATTGCTTGTTTGTGTGCGTTATTAATCTTCAATCTTTCTGATGCCCAATCTAGAAGAAAGAAAAACAAAAAAGAAGATAAAACAGAAAAAACAGCTACACCACCTTCAAAAAAGAAGGGTAAAATTAAGGATTATGACAAAGTTATTACTAAAGATGCTGTTACCGATAATGGTCTTTTTAAAGTGCATTTGGTTGGTGAAAAGTATTTTTTCGAAATACCAAACGAGTATCTCGATACAAATATGTTATTAGTTAGCCGTTTTGCAAAACTACCAAGTAATTTAGGCGGTGGTTACGTTAATGCGGGCTCTAAAACCAATACGCGTTTGGTACGTTGGGAACGTTTTAAAAATAAAATTTTAATAAAAGAGAAGTCTTACAGCGCAGTTGCAGAAGATAGTTTACCTATAAATATCTCAGTGCAGAACAATAATTATGAGCCAACATTGTTTGCTTTTGATATTCAAGCATTTTCAAAAGATTCTTCTGCAGTAGTTGTTGATGTTACTGAATTTTACGGAACTGATGTAAAAGCGTTAAGCGGACTTTCTTCAAGATTACGCACACAATATAAAGTTAGAAATCTTGATAAGTCTAGAAGCTTTATAAATAGCATGAAAAGCTTTCCAGAAAACATAGAAGTTGTTCAAGATTTTACCTATAATGCTACAAATCCTCCAGTAAACACAGGTGACCAAACTATTAGTGTGCAAATGAATCAATCGATGATTTTACTACCTAAAGATAAAATGCAACCGAGATATTTTGATGAGCGTGTTGGTTGGTTTACATTAAGTAATTACGATTACAGCAGCGAGAAACTTAAAGCAGACCGTAAAACTTATATACGTCGTTGGCGATTAGTACCAAAAGATATTGAAGCCTATAAACGTGGCGAATTGGTAGAACCTGTAAAGCCAATTGTATATTATCTTGATCCAGCAACTCCAGAAAAATTCCGTTCTTATATGAAAGAAGGTGTAGAGCTTTGGCAAAAAGCATTTGAAGCCGCAGGTTTTAAAAATGCTATCATAGCAAAAGACCCACCAACTAAGGAAGAAGACCCAGATTTTAGTCCAGAGGATATTCGTTATTCTGTAATTAGATATGTAGCAAGTACTACTCGTAATGCTACTGGACCAAGTGTTTCTGACCCAAGAACTGGCGAAATTATAGAGAGTGATATTATTTGGTATCATAACCATTTACGTTCTTATAGAAATAGGTATTTGTTAGAAACTGGTGCGGCAAATCCATCTGCAAGAACCTTAGATACACCAGCAGAAGATATTGGAGAAATGATGAAGATGGTTATTGCCCACGAAGTAGGGCATACCTTAGGTTTACCACACAACATGGCAGCAAGTTATGCTTATGATGTGGAAAATTATAGAGATGGTGCTTTTACTCAAAAAAACGGAATAGCAGCTACCATAATGGACTATGCACGCTATAATTACATTGCACAGCCTGGTGACCAAAACATTAGATTTATAAGACAATTAGGTCCTTACGATGACTATGCTATTAATTTTGGCTACCGTTATTATCCAGAAGCAAATTCGGCTGATGATGAAGTTGAAATGTTAGACAAAATGGTTACTGCAAAAGCTGGTGACCCAAAATATATGTTTGGGAGTCAAGGTAGCCGTTTTGACCCAAGGTCTCAAACCGAAGATATTGGCAATAATAGTATGAAAGCAAGTACTTACGGATTAAAAAATCTAAAAATAGTTGCAGAAAATTTACCAAACTGGACAAGCAATCAAACTAATCATTATGACGATTTGGCTGAATTATATGGAGAAATGCTAGGTGTATGGAATCGTTACATTGGTCATGTAACAACTCATATTGGCGGTGTTTATGAGAACACAAAAAATCCATCACAAGACGGTGATGTTTATTCAATGGTGTCAAAATCACAACAAAAAGCGGCAATGCAATGGCTCCACAAAAATGCATTTGCTACTCCAACTTGGTTGGTAGATAAAGATATTTTAAATAAAATAGATTATGCGGGTTACACAGAACGATTAAGAGGTTTACAAACAAGACATCTTAACCGAATTTTAAGTTTTGAAACCATTGGCAGATTAATAGACTACAATGCCTTAGATGCAAATAATTATTCAGCTATAGAAATGATGAGAGACCTTAGAAAAGGCATTTGGTCTGAAGCAAATTTAGGCCAAAATGTTAGTGTTTACAGACGAAACCTACAGCGAGCTCATATTGAGCAATTAGAAAATTTGATGACCGAAAATATGAATCGTGCACGTTCTCGTAAGTATTATAATGTTAATCAATCCGATGTAAGAGCATTGGTTAGAGGCGAGCTTAATGTCTTAAAAAACCAATTAAAATCTGCTTCGAATTCAGCGGTTAATATTGAAACTAAATATCATTATAAAGATGCTCTTGCTAGAATTGAAAATATTTTAGACCCTAAATAGGTTGCTTTTAAATGAAACGAGAAGACTATAAAATACATATTGTTGGAGCAGGAATTAGTGGATTAATTGCAGCAAAAGTTTTAGAAAAAAAAGGCTATAAACCAACTGTTATAGAATCGACTTCAGAGGTTGGAGGTCGTATTAAGACAGATATATTTGAGGGTTATCAGTTAGACCATGGTTTTCAGGTGCTATTAAATGCCTATCCCAAGGCTATAGAATACTTGGATTTTCAAGCTTTAGATTTGCAAGAGTTTTTGCCTGGTGCAACAATATTTTTTAATGGAAAGTCGCAAACCATTGGTGACCCACTTCGTAATCTAAGTTTGTTGTTTCCAACTTTATTGGCATCTGTTGGTAGTATTTCAGATAAGCTGAAAATCTTAAAATTGAATACAGCCTTAAAAAACAAAACACTTGAGGCTATTTTTGAAAGTAAGTCCGTTACAACCTTAGAGTATTTAAGAGATAAAGGATTTTCAGAAGCTATTATTTCAAAGTTTTTTAAACCTTTTTTTTCTGGTATTTTCTTAGAACCAAACCTTGAAACATCATCGCGAATGTTTGAGTTTGTTTACAAAATGTTTGGTGAAGGTTTGGCAACATTACCAAAAGGCGGAATTGGTGCAATTCCGCAACAACTAAAAAGCAGTTTGACTTCAACAAAATTTATATTTGACACAGAAGTTAAAGCCGTTAAAGATGAATATATAGAATTGGCTAATTGTAAAAAGATAGATACCCATTTCACAATAATTACTTCTGGTGCAAGTAAGTTGATTTCAAATTTAAAAAATCAGGAACAAGAATGGAAATCGTGCTACAATCTTTATTTTGAGACTAATAAACGTACTGTTTCAAAACCCATCATTGGTTTGGTAGCAGACAAAGATGCACTTATAAATAATTTCTTTTTTCATAATTCTTTAAAAACAAAAAGTAAAGGGAATAATGAGTTGCTTTCTGTTACAGTTGTTAAACACACCAATTTATCTGAAGATGAAATCGTAAGGCAAGTAGAGCAGGAGTTACAAAACTATTGTAAGATTAATGTGCAAAGACATTTAAAAACGTACCATATTAATCAAGCATTGCCGAAACTTCAAAATTTACAATACGATATGTCTCCGACAGAAACACAAATAAAACCAACAATCTTTTTGGCTGGTGATTATTTGCTAAATGGTTCTTTAAATGCAGCTATGATTTCTGGAGAATCTGCGGCAAATGGTTTAATAATGGCTTTAGAAGATGGATTGGTTGTCGAAAATATTGCCTCAGAATATATTTAGATAGCATATTGTTCTAAAATATCGAAGCTTGTAAATTCTAAAGCTTTTTTATTAGTAGCGTTTAAATCTATTTTGGGAGCTACTCCTGCTTTTTTAGCTTCCAGCCAGCGCGAAATACACAAACACCATTTATCACCAGATTTTAAACCTGGAAATTGCCACTGAGGAATTGGTGTTATTAAATCATTTCCTTTTGAAAGAGAAAATTTTAAAAATGCATCATCAACAATTGCACAAACGACATGTGTACCAGTATCTTGCATTAGTGTTTTGCAAAATCCGTCTCGCATATATCCAGTCATAGGATTTGTACAACATGATATCAATGGTTTTCCGTAAACGTTTTTTGCTTCCATAATTGGGAATTTATTAAGTTTTATGAATGCTAAATTATGTATTTTTGTAGAGATTTTTTAATTAAAAGCTAAACAAAACATGGCAGATAAAAAACCAGATATGGTTGTATTTGATGAAGAAAAGCAACAATATAATGCTGCATTTTTACCGTATGCCACAAGTTTTAGTGCACCACAGATAAAAGCGCCTAATAACGGTAGTTGGAAAAACTCTCAAATATACAAAGCAAACAAGCATCTTAAAACAAAATATGAGGCGCTTAAAAAGGAATATGAAGAGTTAATGCAAGTGCTTGAATATAATGAGTTAATAACGGCTTCGAAATTTTCTTTTGAACCTATTATTGGTGAAATATATCATTTATATAACAATGATAAAAACGAACCTTTTCTCTCAATCATAAATCCTGATACTTGCAATTTCGAATATTTAGGAAGTTTCAAATTAACGTCCGATTATTTATGGCAAAAAATTGAAAAATCTAATGATTCTAGCAAATTATTAAACGATTAAGCATTTAAGTTAAGATTATAATTTTTGGCGTTAAGCTATTACTGGTAAAAGTTATTACTTGTAGAAAAATTAAAATCTTATGAAAAAGCTAATACTATCATTTATCATTTTATGTGCATTTGCATGTAATAATTCTCCAAAAACAAAAGACCAACAACCGTATGTTGAAGAAGAAACACAACAGATAAGTCCAGATGTGGATTTAGAAGACGTTCGCACAGTATTTTCAACGTTAGAACGTGACCCTAATTACAACAGTTTATTAAAGCTTGTAAATCAAGCACAACTTATTGATGATGTAAAATCATTAGATGACGTAACGTTTTTTGCACCAACTAATGCTGCGGTTGAGCGTTTGCCAGAAGATACCTATACAAGTTTACGTAATCCTTCAAATTTAGAACAATTGCAAGGGATTTTAACTTACCATATCGTTAAAGGAACATTCGACGCTGAATTTTTAAAGACAACAATAGAAGCTCAAGGCACACCTTACAGGGTAGAGACTTTAAATGGTGGATTTTTGTCAATATCTAACAATAACGGTGATTTATTAATTACTGACGAAAATGCAAATCAAGTAAAAATTGTTGAAGCTGATATGAAATCATCAAACGGAATTGTTCATGGTATTGAAAATATTTTAATGCCAGTTCAAAAATAAAAATACAACCATAAAAATTATGAAAACATTTTTAACTACACTCATTACGGTCTTTTTGGTAGCCACAGGATACGCGCAAGACCCTTTACTTCAAAAGGACAACGATAAGCTAGAAAAAATTGCCATGGAGCTTACTAGAGCTTACGATGACGAATTAAATTTAGACGGAAAGCAATTTACCTTATTTCAAAAAAAAGCTGAAGAGTTTTTAATTCGTGAAGAAAAAATTCATAGAAATTTTTCAGGTAAAGAAAAACTAGATTTAATTAATGAGTTGCGTAAGGCCGAAACTTTAGAAATGCGAAATGTACTTACTCAAATTCAGTACGACCGTTACAGAAAAATTAAGCCTAGATTACAACCGCTAGGTATTGTAGAACCAAAACAAAAAAAATAAAATATGAGCATATTTGATTCTTATCAATTAGGAAACATTCAATTAAACAATAAAATAGTCATGGCACCAATGACACGTTGCCGTGCTATAGATAATATACCAAACGATTTAATGGCCAAATATTATGGTCAACGTGCGTCAGCAGGTTTAATTATTTCAGAAGGTACATCACCATCAATAAATGGATTAGGTTATGCTAGAATTCCTGGTGCTTTTAGCCCAGCACAAATAGAAGGCTGGAAATTAATAGCAGATGAAGTTCACAAAAAAGATGGTAAAATATTTGTACAATTGATGCATAGTGGACGAATTAGCGCATCAGAAAATGTCCCAGAAGGTGGAACTGTAGTGGCACCAAGTGCTATTAAAGCCGCTGGAGAAATGTATACAGATTCGAAAGGTAATGTTGAACACGCAACACCAAAAAAAATATTGCCTGAACAAATAGAACAAACACAGCAAGAATTTGTTGATAGTGCTCAAAAATTAATTAATGCAGGAATTGATGGCGTAGAGTTACATGCCGCAAATGGTTATTTGTTAGACCAATTTTTAAATCCTGGTTCTAATTTACGTACTGACGAATATGGTGGAGATTTTAAAAATCGTGCCCGTTTTGTAATCGAAACAGCCAAAAAAACGGCTGCAGCTATAGGTGCAGATAAAGTAGGAATTAGACTTTCGCCATATGGAGCTATGAATGATGTAAAACACGATTACGATGATTTAGTTGATATGTATTCGTATTTAGCTCAAGAGCTTAGAAAAATAGGTTTAGTTTACATTCATATTGCTGATCATTCAGGAACTATGGGCGCACCAGACTTTAAAACTGATATAAAAAATACGATTAAACTTAATTTTAATGGTACAATAATTACTGGCGGCGATGTAAAATCAAAAGATGATGCAGAACAAGTAATTAAAAATGGTTATGATTTAGCTTATGTAGGTAGGCCTTTTATCTCAAATCCAGATTTAATCCAAAAATTTAAGAATAACATCGAATTGAAAGAACCTAATCAAGATTTGTTTTACACGCCTGGAGCTGAAGGTTACACAGATTACTAAAATGAAGTAAATCCGATTTTACAAGGGTTTCTCGAGTATTAAACGTATATTTACAAAAATTTAAAAACCCACTAAAATAGTACATGGCAAGATCGCAACAGACATTCAGTAAGAGTGAAAAAGAAAAAAAACGTTTAAAAAAGCGAGAAGATAAACGTAAAAAAATGGAAGCTCGCAAAGCTGAAAAAGAAGCCAACGGCGGATCTGATGGAATACCAATTGCCTATGTTGATTTTAATGGAAATTTAACAGATACTCCGCCAGACCCAAATAATAAGATTGAGGTTGAAGCTGAAAATATAGAAGTAAGCATCCCAAAAACATTACCTGGCGAAAAAGAAGAGTTTGACCCAATTCGTCAAGGAAAAGTCAACTTTTATGACTCTTCAAAAGGTTTTGGTTTTATTATCGATAATGAAAATAATGAGAAATATTTTTGTCACGTCAGTGGCTTAATCGATGAAATCGCTGAAAATGATAAAGTACAATTTGAGCTTGAAAAAGGTCAACGTGGTATGAATGCAGTTAAAGTAAAACGAATTTAAATCACACATATTAAAACAAAAAAAAGCTAGCATAATGCTAGCTTTTTTTATACATTATTGTCCCATAATTTTATAAGCTAATTCTTTAGTCAATTTCTGACCTTTCGCCTTCTCAAAAAGCAAATCAAAAGGGTATCTAAAATCACAACCCAGTTTATAATCCGAACAACCATAAGCAGTTTTTCCTTTTATAATAGTTCCTTTTTTACATTTTGGACAAGGATTGTTTTCGTTTGTTTTATTTATCATAACACTTTTTTTTGGCTCTAATTTCAGTTTGAAATTTTCATCAAATCGCAATAAACCTTCGATAGTTTGTTTGTTGATTTTAAAGCCCTTAAGGTTTACAGTTGAACCTTTACTTAAAAGCCTGAGTAATTGATTTTCAGATATTTTTTTGTTCTCAAATTTAAAAGGTAATGTAAAATCACAAGACGTTCCGTAAAGATGACATCCATAAGCACTTTTTCCTTTTACCAATTGCCCATTTTTACATTTAGGACAAGCAGTGCCAACAATCGTTTTACTAGATTTTAGTTTTGTTTGCGTTTTAGATTTTCCTGCTGGTTTGTTATTTACTGCTGAAATACGAGAAGTTACTTTCTCAGTTCTAACTTCGTAAACTAAAGCATCAACCATGCGTTTCATGCTGGCTATAAATGCAGCAGCAGAATATTCACCCTTTTCAATATCTTTCAATTGCTTTTCCCATGTTCCCGTGAGTTCAGCAGATTTCAATAATTCATTCTGAATGGTATCTATAAGCTGAATACCCGTAACGGTAGGTAGAATCTGCTTTTTATTCCGCTTAATATATTTTCTTCTAAAAAGCGTTTCAATTATATTGGCACGAGTTGAAGGTCTACCAATACCATTTTCTTTCATGATATCTCTAAGCTCCTCATCATCTACCTGTTTGCCGGCAGTTTCCATAGCGCGAAGGAGCGAAGCTTCTGTAAACTGATTTGGCGGTTTGGTCTGTTTTTCTAAAAATGAGGGTTTATGCGGACCTTTTTCGCCTTTAGTAAACGTTGGGAGTAAATTTTCAGTTTTTGATGTACCTGAACCAAAAACCACACGCCAACCTGGTGATAATATTTCTTTTCCAGTAGTTTTAAAATTTACATCAGCAGCTTTGCCAATAACCACTGTGTTAGAGACTTTACAATCGTCATAAAAAACTGAAATAAAGCGTTTAACAACGGCATTATAAACTTTTTGATCACCGTGTTGCATGCTTATTTGCATGCCTGTAGGAATGATGGCATGGTGATCTGTAACCTTTCTGTCATTAAAAACCTTAGCTGATTTTTTAATTTTTTTATCGAGTAGAGGAGATGTCAACTCAGAATAGTCAGTTAGCTTGCTTAAAATGCTTTTAACTTTTGGGTAAACATCATCTGGTAAAAAAGTGGTATCAACTCTAGGATAAGAAATTGCTTTTTGCTCATACAAACGCTGTGCAGCTTTTAAAGTATCATCAGCAGACATCCCAAATTTGGTATTACAATACACCTGCAAACCGGTTAAATCAAAAAGTTTGGGCGCGTATTCCGTTCCTTTTTTCTTTGTTATGGAAACGATTTCAAATTCGCATTCTTTTACTTTTTTGGCTAAAATTTCGCCATCTTCCATTTTTAGAAAACGCCCTTCTTCGTAGTTAAAAACCGTATCTCTGTATGTGGTTTGTAATTCCCAATAGGGTTGAGGCTTAAAATTTTCAATTTCTTTGAAACGGTTAACTAGCATTGCCAAAGTCGGTGTTTGTACACGACCAACAGATAAAACTTGTTTGTAACCACCATGTTTTACAGTGTATAATCTGGTTGCGTTAATGCCTAGTAACCAATCGCCAATAGAGCGCGAAAACCCAGCATAATACAAGTTATCATAATCTTCAGACGGTTTTAAATTCTGAAAACCTTCTTTAATAGCTTCTGTCGTTAAAGACGAAATCCATAAACGCTGTACTTTCCCTTTATAATTGGCTTCATTTAGAACCCAGCGTTGAATCAATTCTCCTTCTTGACCAGCATCACCGCAATTAATAACGACTTCGGCCTTATCAAACAAGCTTTTTACAATTTTGAATTGCTTTTTGATGCCATCGTTATTAGAAACTTTAATTTCAAATTTTTCGGGAAGCATCGGGAGATTGTTTAAATCCCAACTTTTCCAATAGGGTTTGTAATCTGCAGGTTCTTTGAGTGTGCACAAGTGCCCAAACGTGTAAGTTACGGCATAACCGTTACCTTCAAAATACCCATCGCGCTTGGTAGAAGCACCAAGAACAGCAGCAATTTCTCGAGCAACACTCGGCTTTTCAGCTATACAGACTTTCACTATTTGTTCAATTTTTTTGAGCTTCCAAAGTAAATAAATTAATAGATTTTAAAAGTGAATGCACGAAGGATTTATTAAGAGTTATTCAACATTTTTAACTCCTGTTTTTACAGAATCTCTATAAAATGTTAATCATTTCATTAAACCGCAAACATCTGTTTGCTAAAGTTTATTTTTGCGCGATTAATATTTAGGATGCGTAAAAGTACCATACTTATCGTTTTAGCATTTTTTTCGACCTACGTGTTTTGGGGTTCGACGTATTTATGGAATAAAATTGCTGTCACCGAATTACCAGCATTTATGCTAGCTTCTATTCGGTTTTTAACAGCAGGAAGTATCGTTTTAATTATTGCTAAATTTTTAAAGAAGCCATTACTGATTTCAAAATTACAGCTAAAAAACACCATCATCGCAAGTATTTTATTTTTGGTTGTTGGAAACGGAGCATTTGTATACGCCTTAAAATTTGTTGATAGTGGTTTTGCTGCACTCGAAGCCTCTATTAATCCGCTGATGATTCTTATTATCATGCGTTTATATCATAAAAAACCGATTAAACTTCGTTCTATAATTGGCATCGCATTAGGCATTATTGGTATGTATGTTTTAGTAAGTCAGAACGATATTAAATTTCAAGAAGGCAGTACGCTTGGTATTATCATAATTTTTATGTGTGTGCTAAGTTGGAGCATAGGTAGCGTGTTTGTGTCTAACGCCGAATTGCCAAAAAACTTTTTTGTTAGTACGGGTTACCAAATGCTTAGTGCTGGAATTTTATTAGGCGTAATTAGTTTAGCTTTTGGCGATAGCTGGGCTTTACCACATACGTGGCAGACAGATACGCAAATTTCTATGTTATGCTTGGTGTTGTTTGGAAGTATTGCCGCATTTACTGCTTTTAACTTTCTGCTAAAAAATGTATCGCCAGAAAAAGTAGCAACCTCAGGATATGTTAATCCTATAATTGCGCTTATTTTAGGTTGGTATTTTTTAAACGAAACAATTACCACACAAACAATTATTGCAGGTAGTTTGTTGCTTTTGGGCGTATATTTTATCAATACGCGAAAAGAGCGTTAATTCGTTCCAAATTTCTTTCAATTCCATTTAGTTCATCACGGTTTTAAGTGTAATTTTGCATTTTAAAAACAGAGAGATTTTATGGCTACGAACAATTCAGCATTACAAGAAAAGAAAACCGATAAAGAGTTATACGATTATCAGCAAGGCGCTATTCAGCAAATTTTTGATAAGTTTGATACAGCTCCAGACGATTACCATTTACTTTATCAACTGCCAACCGGTGGTGGAAAAACGGTTATTTTTTCTGAAATCGTACGCCAATACCTAAAAAATCATGACAAAAAAGTCTTGGTGATGACACACCGTATTGAATTGTGTTCGCAAACCTCGAAAATGCTGACCAGTTTTGGTGTCACTAATAAAGTGGTAGATAGCAAAGCAAATCTTGACGACCAAGCCGATTATAGCTGTTTTGTGGCCATGGTTGAAACTTTGAACAACCGCTTAAATGACGATAAACTTGATATTTCGGATGTTGGTTTGGTGATTATTGATGAAGCGCACTATAACTCGTTTACAAAACTGTTTAAATTCTTCGAAAAGTCTTTTATTCTTGGTGTAACGGCAACGCCGTTAAGTTCTAATAAGGACTTGCCAATGAAGGATAATTATAACGAATTAATTACAGGCGAAACTATTGAAAACCTTATAGAAAATGAATTTTTAGCACGTCCAGAAGTGTATCAGTATGATATGGCACTGACGTCTTTAGAAGTTGGTTCTAATGGTGATTATACAGTAAAATCTTCGGAAGATTTATATTCGAGTCCAGCGATGTTGCAAAAGCTGATTGATGCTTACAAAAAACATTCGCTAGGGAAGAAGACGCTGATTTTTAATAATGGTATTAACACAAGTATCAACGTGTATTATGCCTTTAGAGAAGCGGGAATTCCGATTATGCACTTGGATAATACAGCAACAAAAAAACAACGAAAGCAAATATTAAAATGGTTTCACGAAACACCAAATGCCATTTTAACATCGGTAAGTATCTTAACAACCGGTTTTGATGAACCAACGATTGATACCATTATTTTAAACAGAGCAACAAAATCCTTGACACTATATTATCAAATGATTGGTCGTGGCTCACGAATTTTAAATAATAAATCGACATTTACTGTTGTCGATTTAGGAAACAACGCGTATCGTTTTGGACCTTGGGGCGCAGATTTAGATTGGCAATTGATATTTAAATCACCAAATTGGTATGCAGACCGCATTATGGATGATGAAAAAATCGAAGCCAATTTTAAGCACGATTTGCACGAAGACATTAAAGATGAATTCGACAAGTCTGAAGACACCTATTTTGATATTAGACAAACATACAAAGATGCTGTGGCTAATGGCGAATCTTCTAAAGTAGTGTTAGAACGTTCTATTGAGCATCACGCGAAAATCTGTATAGAAAATAGCGAGGATGTCTATGATGCCTTGGCTTTAGCCAAATTGCTGAAAGATGATATTAACCAACGTATCGAAGTTTATGCTAAATGCATTAGTAAAAGCACGCATAATTTCTTGAAATGGTTAAAAGACGATTACAAAACCAAATTGAATAGTTATCTACGTGCTAACTTCGACGAGGTGTTTGAGCAAATTCACGGGCATCCGCCAGAGGAATAATTAGAGATTATGAAATTTTTCAATAAAAAAAGGTTTAGAATGGTAGAAGCAAAGCGGTTAAAAAATTATTTACTGTACGCTATTGGCGAAATAATTTTAGTGGTTTTAGGTATTTTAATTGCTGTAGCTATTAACAATAATAACGAAACCAAGAAGGTAGAAGCCGATACCTTAACCGTAGCAAAACAAATTGAAAGCAAATTAGTGTCAGATATACAATTAATTTCTGAAGTAAGAACAGCTATTGAAGTAGAATCCGATAAATATAACCGCTATTTAAAGAAAGATAAATCTGATAAAGAACGTTTAGAAGTATTACTGGAAGCGCCGTTTTTAGTGACATTAAGCATACAATTGCTGCCTATAAATCCAATTTCGGACTCCAAACTAAACGAAGCTATAAGTTCTAAAACAGAGCTTTCGGACAAGCTGATTGAAATTGAAGAAGATTATAACGCAATAATTATTGGTTTAAGACTTATGGACAATACTATAACTAAGGAGCTTATTAGTAATTTAAATCATATAAAAGAAAATTATGACTGGTACGAAAAATTGATTATACCAAATTCAAACTTTACAGTTGATGAATACAAATATTTTGGTTCAACGGATTATAAGAACAGAGTTGTTCATATGAAATTTTTATATGCAGATGGTTATGACGGAATGCTTCTAGATGTACAATCCAGCTTAAAACAAAAATTAGAAGAGCTTAGAGGATTATTGAGAGAGTGATGGTTCTTGTTGTTTTTATATTTTACATAATATAAATTATAGGACAAATTATTTTGTATTAATATCCATCGGATAGCTAAATATTAAAACAATACTTCACAATATATTAAGCGTATTAAATTCAATAAATCAAGGCACCAAAAACTCACCATCAAAATCGCCATCATTTTTTTTAAATAGCACACGTAAATGATTTGGTCGTTTGAGTTGTAAATATTCAATAGTTTCTGGCACAATTTCTATGATACAGAAATTAGGATTATCGAAATTGTATTCTACATTATCAGGATTTTTTATTGCTGTTCCTGGTGGTTTTATTGCTGTATAATCTTTTCTAGATTTTTCGGGAATATTGGTCCAATACGCTTTTAGTTTTTCAGAATCTGTAATGATTTTGGCGTGACCCTCAATTGTCACTTGAGTTAGCTTTTTTGGATTGTAGAATAATGCATTTACAGCGCTATTTTTATTAATATGTTTTATTTTTTCTGAGCGTAAATCAGTATAAACAATTAATGTAAAATCTGAGCGCATTTTTCTAAGTACAACCGTTCGTAATCGGGATGTTTTGCCATTATTAGTTGCTAAAGTAAAATACCTAAAAGGATGGCCACGCTTCGCATGGCCATTAGTTAATTCGCGCTTAATTTGTTCTAAGATGTCTTGCGTCAAAATAGTTGGTTAATTTTAATTAATTATTCTTCTGACACAATTAAATCCTTAGAAACGCCAAGTTTATATAAATCGGATTTTATAGCGTCTTCCATAGCTGGCGGTCCACAAACATAAACAGGTTTGTTTGTTCTTAGTTTTTTGTCTTGTAAATATTGAGCATCAATTTTACCGTTGTGATACTTTGTGTTGTCTTCTTCTGTTAACACAAAATGAACATCGTCTCCGAGCCAAGCTTCGAGGTTTTGTTTCAGAATAATATCTTTTTCAGTTTTATTACTAAATATTAAGGTATTGCCTTTAAGTTGGTCTTTGTATTTTAAATCCTTTAATATGGCTAAAAATGGTGTAATACCTGCGCCACCAGCAATAAAAGTTCCTTCACCTTTGTAATTTATCGCACCCCAAGCGTCTCCGATTATGGCCTTGTCTCCTACTCTTAAATCTTCTAATTTATCGGTAACACCATCATGAGACGGATACACTTTTATGGTGAATTCTAAATCATCATCTTCGGGTAAGCTTGTAAAGGTAAATGGGCGCTTTTCGTCTCTCCAATTATCTTTATCAATAGCAAGCTCAGTGGCTTGTCCTGGCGTAAATGTATAATCTTTTGGCTTGTCTGCAACAATACGTAAAACGTTGTGATTTACGTGTTCTATGTTTTTTATTGTGATGTTGTGTTCCATATTATTTTTGTTTTAATTAAT
The DNA here is from genome assembly GCF_042675765.1 of Winogradskyella litorisediminis. Classification (NCBI taxonomy): domain Bacteria; kingdom Pseudomonadati; phylum Bacteroidota; class Flavobacteriia; order Flavobacteriales; family Flavobacteriaceae; genus Winogradskyella; species Winogradskyella litorisediminis. The sequence goes on from NZ_JBHTJL010000003.1 coordinate 204,009, forward strand.
TATTGAATCAAACCAATACTATTTAACGATTGCATTTATAATAGTTATCTTTATACTTCATTTAATGCTTTGTAATGAATTTACTTTCGGTTTTAGTTTGGTTTTCCAGTATTTCGTTTTTGTATTTTGGTTTTAGTTGTTTTTTTTCAAAATTTATAATTTCAGAATTTCAGCGTTACGGCTTGCCTAAGTACCGAAAACTAACTGGTACACTTCAACTTATTGGCGCAGTTGGTCTTTTATTAGGACTTTATAAAAGCAATGTATTATTACTTATTGCTTCAGCTGGTCTATTTCTATTAATGCTCGCTGGTTTTATTGTACGCATTAAAATAAAAGACAATTTCTTTAAATCTTCGCCTGCATTTATATTTGCAGTAATTAATGCATTAATTGCCGTAAAGACTTACTTTTTAATAAGCGGTGTAAGCTATAATTAGATTTAAAACTAAAAACAATGCAGCCGGAAACGACTTGTACAAAGGGTCTTTAATTTTTAAATGCATTGCAATTGAGCCCAATAATAATGCTGCAAGTCCTAAACTAGCGAACAAAGTAAATTCTGGAAATTTAACAGATAACAAAAGTAGAATGGCTAAACTTACTTTAAGAAATCCAATCACATAACACATGTTTTTGGTTAGGCCATAAGTTTTAAATTCTTCTATAATAGTATCTGCGTTTCCACCTCGCCATTTTGTACTCTTTTTAGGCTGAATAAGCCAAACATTTAAGATGCTTGCGCCTACTATAATTTTCAATGCAAGTATGATGTAATCAAATGTTGTCATAGTTTATAAATATTTATTAGTTGGTTTAATTTTAATCTCTTTCTCAAAGATAGTTTTTATATGAAGTAGATGTTTAACTCATTTGTAATATAGTTAACTCATCTGCAATTCGTTAACGCTTCATTAACAAATACAACGTTTTGTTTGTTTAATTTTATGAATAAATAATTAAACAAATATAATATAATACGAATCATGGAAAACTTAGGAAACGCAAATTTCGAAAATTTTATAGGTGCTTCAGAAGGCTATTCTGAAATTGCATATCAATTTGTCTCTCACATTTTAACGTTGGGATACGCAGTAATGCTCGCGGGCTTACTTTACTTTATTTTAACCATTAGAAATGTAGACAAAAAATATCAAATGTCTAACATTTTATCTGCTGTAGTAATGGTAAGTGCATTTTTACTATTGTACGCACAGGCTAATAATTGGACAACGAGTTTTGTATTTGACGCCGAAGCTGGAAGATATTTTTTAAATCCTGATGGGGATTTATTTAATAATGGTTACCGATACCTTAATTGGTTAATTGATGTACCAATGTTATTATTTCAAATTTTATTTGTTGTATGCTTAACCACTTCAAAATTTGCATCGATACGAAATCAATTTTGGTTCTCTGGCGCTTTAATGATTATTACTGGCTATATTGGGCAATATTACGAAGTTAGTAACTTACCGGCTTTCTTTATTTGGGGTGGTGTTTCTTCTTTATTTTTCTTCCATATTTTATGGGTAATGAAAAAAGTAATTAACGAAGGTAAAGTAGGAATACCAACCAAAGGACAAAAAATCTTAAATAACATTTGGGTCTTATTTTTAGTATCATGGTTTTTATATCCAGGTGCGTATTTAATGCCTTATTTAGCCGGTGTCGATGGCTATTTTTATAGTGAAGATGGTGTAATGGCAAGACAATTGGTTTATACCATTGCAGACGTTTGCTCTAAAGTAATTTACGGTGTGTTATTAGGAAATTTAGCATTAATTTTAAGTAACAAAAGTGAAATTGTAGAATCTGCAAACGCATAGTCTGTAATAACTTAAAAACTCAGTAAATAAATACACTCACAATCTCAGAATATACTTTTGAGTTGTGAGTGTTTTTTTATCGCAAAACTTCATTTCAGCACACATCAAATTGTATTGCGTTAACCTAAAATAGTGTTTGTATGTAATTTTATAAAAAACAAAAACTTATGAAACCAAATAATAAAGAGTTATACAACTCAGACGTAACTAAAGAAGATTTAAACGCATTAGGAAGTAAAACCGAAAATCAACGCTCTGCACAGCAAGGCGACGATGCACAATTAAGTAATAGAGAAAAGCCTGTAGATTTTACAGGAAAAAACTTAGATGTACCAGGCAGAGTTTCAGCTAATGAAAATACAAAACGTTTAAATGACGAGGAAAATAATTTACACTCACAAGGAAGTGGACACAATGACCACTTAGAAGACAACGCAAACCATAGCCCAAAGGCATAAACAATTAAAACCAAATAATATGAGCGAGATAATTTTTGAATACAATGGCGTAACGCAAAGCGACGCTTTAGAAACTTACACAAAAAATAAATTAGAAAGAATTTTTAACAGATTTGAATTTGTACACCGTGCAGATGTTTTCTTTAAAACAGAAAATACAAGTAGTGATGAAACAGGTATGATAGCAGGTATTCGTTTAAGTGCACCTGGACCAAGATTATTTGCCGAATCTTCTAAAGACGAGTTTCAACCAGCAGTTGCCGAGTGTGTCGATGAGCTGTTAAAACAACTTGAAAAGCGTAAAGCATCAATGCAAACTTATTAATAAATGATTAATACCGTGAAAAATCAAATTAACTGTTATTATGTTGGTGGCACCTCATTTAGCAACCAACTCGAAGCCTTTTTAAAATCATCTGAAAAAGATGTTATGCTCTACGATGTTAGCAAAACAATGCCATCAGATACCCAATGGCACGAAATCGCAGAGCGTCTAGATGTTAGCTTAAAATCCATTATGGATACTGAAAAAATTGATGATTTTAATTCTGACACTTCTTATAGCGAGGAAGATTTAGTAAAAATCTTAGCTCAAAATCCTGAAGTATTAAAAGGTGCTATTCTTATTGAAGGAGATAAAACAATGCATACAACCGATTATACAAAGGCATTACACTTTTTTGGAGTAGATTCTGCTGGTTTAGAAAAAACGTTTCATACAGAGAAACCGACGACCAAGAGTCAAACTGAAGACGACTCCTTTATTTAAAAAAATTGAAAAAGAAAAATTATGAATTTAGAAAATAAAACAATAATTATCACTGGTGCTTCTAGTGGTATCGGAGAAGCCACAGCCGAAAAATTGGCTGGTAACGGAGCAAATGTTGTTCTCATGGCGCGAAGTGAAGATAAACTTGAAACATTAAAAAATAAAATTGAAGCAAATGGCGGAAAAGCTATTGTAGCTTTGGGAGACGTTACCAAAAAAGAAGATTTTGATAATGTTGTAAATAAAGCAGTTGCCGCTTACGGCAAGATAGATGGTCTTATTAATAATGCTGGCTTGATGCCTTTGTCATATGTAGAAAAATTAAAAACGTCAGAATGGGATAAAATGGTAGACGTTAATATTAAAGGCGTCCTTAACGGCGTCGCATCTGTTTTACCAAAGTTAAAAGAAAACAAAGGTGGCGATATTATTAATGTGTCATCGATGGCTGCACATCGCTATTTTCCAGGTGGCGCAGTGTATTGTGCAACAAAATCTGCTGTAAAAATGTTTTCTGAAGGATTACGACAAGAATTAGCACCAAAATATGGGATTAATGTGACTTCAATTGAGCCAGGCGCAGTAGCCACTAACCTTACTTCTACTATTACAGATGAAGATATTAAAGAAAACATGTCTGATATGAAGGAAATGACAACTCTCGAATCTGAAGACATTGCTAATGCCATACATTATGCATTAACGCAACCAGCAAGAGTAAACATCAACGACGTATACATCGTTCCTAGCGAACAGAAATAAAAAAATTATGAAAGTAGCAACACAACAAGAAGCATTTAAAACCATTAATCCTTCAAACGGAAATACCATTTCGTCCTATAATTATATGACAAATCACGAAGTAAAAGATATCATTTCAGATTCAAATAAAGCGTTTTCTAGTTGGAAACATAAAAGCTTTGAAGAGCGAGGAAAAATTATAAAATCAATTGGCGAAGAGCTTCAGAATTATAAGAAGGAATTAAGTCAATTAATGACCGACGAAATGGGGAAATTAGTTTCTCAAAGTCATGACGAAGTTGATTTATGTACTGCTATTTGTAATTATTGTGCTGAAAATGCTGCTGAAGTATTAAAAAATGAAGAACGTGATTTGGTTAATGGCGGTAAGGGAATAATCACTTTTTCCCCATTAGGAATAATTTACGGTATACAGCCATGGAATTATCCATCGTATCAAGTGATTCGTTATGCCATTACAAACTTAATGGTTGGTAACAGTGTGCTTTTAAAACATGCCGAAAACGTCACTGGTACAGCATTACTATTAGAATCTATTTTTAAAACTGCTGGCTTACCAGAAAATTTATTTAGAGTATTAATAATCAACCACGACCAATCTGATATAGTGGTAAATCATAACTTGGTTAGAGGAGTTACGCTAACCGGAAGTTCGGGAGCAGGAAGAACAGTTGGAGAAAAAGCAGGTAGTGCTTTAAAGAAAACAGTTTTAGAACTAGGAAGTAATGATGCATACATTATACTTGAAGACGCAGATTTAGAAGATGCTGTAAAAAAATGCATACGCGGTCGTATTTATAATAATGGAGAAACTTGTATTGCAGCAAAACGATTTATTGCAGTTGAAAGTATTTATGAGGAATTTAAAGAAGCTTTCGTTAAAGGTATGAAAGATTTAAAATTAGGAAATCCTTATAATGATGATTCTGATTTAGGGCCAATGGCCAGAAAAGACTTACGTGAAAAACTTCACGAACAAGTAGAAGAAAGTGTGAAAAATGGTGCTAAAATTTTATGCGGTGGAGAAATTCCAGAAGGTGAAGGATATTACTATCCGGCTACGGTTTTAGAAAATGTAACGAGCGGACAACCAGCTTACGATGATGAACTTTTTGGGCCAGTAGCCTCGCTAATAAAAGCAAAAAACCAAGATGACGCAATGCGTATAGCCAACGACAGCCGTTTTGGTTTAGGTGGAGGAATTTTTAGTAAAGACAAACAGAAAGCCATAAAACTTGCAGAAAATCATTTTGATACAGGTATGGTTTTTATTAATTCGTTTGGATTAGCTGACCCAGCAATGCCTTTTGGTGGTGTAAAAAATTCTGGATTTGGAAAAGAACACGGAGGTTTTGGAATGAAAGAATTTGTTAACGCAAAAGCAATTCTTATATCCGAATAAACTCAATAAATAATAAATAAAAAAGAGTGCAATTTTAATTTGCACTCTTTTTTATTTTGTGGATACTATATAATTAGTTTAATGACTTAACCCTAATTTTTGGGTCAATAAAATACGGTCCGTAAGTAATGTTATCTCTTTCAATAAAAACTGACATTTCGTATTTGTAATCTATATCAACCGTTGCATTTGCATCAATTGCTTGTATTTCGAAAACCGTGATTTCATCTAAGTCAAAATAATTAGATGGCTGACCCGCAGGAATGATGTATTGTAAAAAACCATCGCTACTAATAAAGGTATTTTCATCAAAATTAATTTCTATAATCTCACCATTATCTTCAAAAGAGACAATCACTTCGTCATAAGTAAATATATCGTTTGTACCCAATCCTTCTGGTCTCCCAACGCGTAAAGTAGAACCTACAGATAATTCAGTAGTATACAAAGCAGCATTTTGCCCGTTAAAGGTCACTAAATTTGTTATATCCGAATTTGGAGCTAACGCAATAACAGAAGTAACATCAAAAGACACAGCAGGCACATCTGTGTTAGTATTATTGTCATCGTCACTGTCGCAATTAAAAAGTGTGACACTAAAAAGCATTAAGAATGCAATTTTAAAATTTTTCATTTTTAGAGTTTTGGATTAAATATTTCAATAAACGAATATAAACATTAATTAATACGCTCAAGGTCTAGCGTAAGTATAAAATCCTTTTTAACGATGTTTTCGTCGTTTGTGTTTGTAAGTTTTAAAATTCTTGAAGCATCACTTCGTTTTGCTATTTGTTTTCTGCAACGCTTTGTAAGCATTGGGTCGATGTCAAAAAGTAAAGTAGGCATGGCGTATGCACCACCGTTAGGAGTTTCTACTTTCATGAAAATTTCTTGAAGTCTATTGTAACGTCTATCATTTCCAGGTACATAAGTGTAAAATGTATAGTTGCCATTTTGGTCTGTCTTTAGCGATGCAGCAGAAATTAAATTATCGTTTTCATCAACTAAAAAATCCCCATTTTCATTCGCTTGATTTATGGTTACTGTATAATTTTTTGCTGGGGTAATTCCATCACTCATGTATATGGTTCCGTAAATTTTAAATGGTGTTTCTTTTTCATCATAATTAGGAACTATACCGACAGAAGAAATTTCTTTCGATTGTGCCTGAATGAAATTTGAAATACTAAAAAATAAAATAATTACATATAGCTTAATGACAGATTTCATAAGTTAAGTTATTGATTATGAAACCAAATTGTAAAAAATTAATGATAAAACCTTAAAAATCTTACCAACTCAAAATATATACGATTAAAGGATGGTTGAAGTATAAATATTCGATAAAATGCAATTTAAATATTTAGATATTTTCATCAAAATTATCCTAAATCGATAAAAATCTTTTAAAATAGGGCACTTTGTATTTAGTCTGAATAATTTGCATTTTAACTAGTGTTTATGCACTTTAACGACGAAATATGCTTTTTATTGATGTTTTTATTTGCTAAAAAAAGTAAAATTTTACTTGTAATTGCTATTTAATTATATAGATTTGTTTTTCCCAAGTCTATTAAAAAACTATAATATGAAAACAAAACTACTACTTGTTGTGGTCGCATTTTTATGCATATCTAATCTATCGCAAGCCCAAAAAAAATCAAAACCGTTAAGTTTTATTACAGGAAAAGTAAATATTTCAAAATATCATGAGCGTGGTGAATTGGACCGTATGCGTAAAGGAGATTTGCTTAAACTTTACGTTGAGCGTATTGAAGTTATTGTAAATATTTTACCAAACATTGCGTTTGCTACAAATCCTAATGTTACCATGAGTGACATTGGAATACCTGATACTAAAGAAAATGTAAAGGCTTTAGAAAACAATAAAGAAGCTTCTAAAGTTTACTTTGATAATACTATTGAGTTTCAGAAAAAAATACTACCCTATTCTGATACTAACGACTTAATAACAGCCATTCTGTTCTATGAGTCAACACTAAAATCACTATATACTTATAACGATTTTAAATCTAATTAAGCGTAAGTTTTATTAAATGGAAGCCTCAATTTTTATTGAGGCTTTTTTGTTTCTAATAGTCATCCTAAAAATCATAATATACATAATTGATTGTTCTTCCGCTATTTAAAACCTAGACAAACAGCTTAAATTTGTAAGTGTTTTCTTTTTTTTCTAAATTATTTACGTATTATATCGATAATATTTGTATTTAATAGGCTTTAATTCTATGTTTGAAATGCCCGCAATAAAAATAAAATCTTAACCTACTATGAAAAAAATTACTTTAGGCACTCTTTTACTCCTATTTTCAATTTGTTGTTCATGGTCACAGCAAGAAAAAGGAATAATTGGTTATAATAATTGGTTGCAATCATGGACAGACTTTTCTCCTGGAAAACAAAAGTATGATGAACCAACTCAAATATTAACAGGTGCAATTACAGAAGACCTTACACTCAATAAGAGTGATATCTACCTACTTCTCGGTGACGTATTTGTTACAGACAGTACGACGCTAACTATAGAACCAGGAACTTTAATTCTAGGAGATTTTAAATCAAAAGGTTCTTTAACCATAAGTAAAAATTCAAAAATTGTAGCAATAGGTGAGCCAACTGACCCGATTGTATTTACCTCTAATAGGCCATTAAGAAAACCTGGCGATTGGGGCGGAATTTTTATTCTAGGTGATGCACCTACAAATAAAATAGCAAACGAAGGTACTTTAGATTACGGATTGTCACCAGATGATTTGTCAAATTTGAAATATGGAGGTGACGACAGCCTTAGCGATTCAGGTATTTTAAGACACGTGAGAATTGAATATGCAGGTAAACGCACAAAAAAACATGGCTATTTAAGTGGTTTAACACTTGCAGCCGTTGGTGAGCAAACGGTTTTAGATAACGTAATGGTTAGTTATTGTAGCGGAAATTCTTTCAACGTCATTGGTGGAAACGTTATAGCCGAAAAATTGGTATCATATAAAAGCAACAGAAATGATTATGCTTTTAATGAAGGTACACAAACAAGTTTGAGCAACTCATTGGCAATAAGGTCACCATATGTTTCAAGCTCTGAGGGTTTTCGAGCCATGTATATTTCATCATATTCAGATAAAGAAGACACAGATTTTGAAAAACCATCGACACATGTATTTGCAACTAATGTAACGCTAATCAATGTGAGTAAAAATTTAGAATCCGATATTAATGTAGGCTTAGTTAAAGAAGCAATATATATTACAAATACGGCTTCATTAGAATTAAACAAAAGTGTTATTTCAGGTTTTAATCCTGCGGTATATTTGGACGAAAAAATTCAAATTAATAACGACAATCTTCAACGTATAAAATTTGAGCGTACTTACTTTAATAATTGTAAGGGTAATATTTTTACAAAATACAATCCCAATAACGAAGATTTAGAAAGTTGGTATGGAAGTCGTGCTTTTGACAATGTATACTCCAAAGGTTCTGATACAGAAACTTTTATTGATTTAAACTTGACAAAAAATCCAGATTTTAGATTACGGATTAATAAAATCGTAGCAACGACAGATACAGATACTGACGACGATTAAGCACTAATTTCAAAATTATTTATAGACACTTTTATCACTGAGGTAAGCACCTTGGCTAGGAACATACATTTCATTAACTAACAAATATTAAATATTAAACACAACTACAATCCTTAAAAATGGAATTACACTTAGGCACTAAAGTTAGCTTTTATTGGCTCAACTGCATATTACTTTTTTTCTGTTTATCTGGCAAAGCTCAGATAGTTATAGGTGCACCAAGTTTAGGATTTAGTCAGGCTTGTGCAAGTGATTCATTTAATTCTTATACCACAAGTTTTGTATTTTCTCCAGAATCTGGCTTACAAAGTAATAATCAATTTATTATAGAGTTATCTGATGCAGATGGTGATTTTACAAGTGCAGAAGTTATTTACACTTCAAACACTGGAGAATTCACAACCTCACCAGCATCGATAAATTTTTCGTTCCCAACAACAACGAGTGGTGAAAATTACAGAATACGCATAAAAGCTACTGCGCCTTCCGCTACAAGCTCTGGTTCCCAATCATTTGCCGCGTATTATAAATTACAAGATTCACCATTTACAATAAATAATTTAGTATCAACAGGCGCTTATTGTACAGGAAGTAGTTATTTACTGAGTATAGACAATCCAGGCTCAGCTACTAACGATTCTCCATTAAATTATCCGTCATTAACCTTTAATTGGTATCGCGAAACAAGCCCAACAACATCAATTTTTGTTGCGGAAGGCGAAACCTTAGAAGTTAATACTGAAGGCACTTATTTTGTTGAAACCAACTACGGAAGTTGTACTTCGGATTCTGCTTCAAACCGTGTCACTATTTCCGAGGCTTCAAATGGTCAAGCAAACGCTACGATTGTTTCCAGTTTAGGAAACCCGTATTGTCCAGCACAAGGCTTAACAACATTAACTACTATTGGTGGCAACAGCTATCAATGGTTTTTAGATGGCGAAGTTATTGATGGCGCCACAAACCAAATGTATTTAACAAACACATCTGGAAATTTTTCTGTCCAAGTAGACTTGGGAGATTGTATGGCTTCTGGTTCAATCGATTTGGTAAGCGAATTATTTAATAGCGATATCAATGTAGATGAAGTTAATTTTATTGAAGACGGACAAACACTTACTATAACAGTAACGAATGACGCTAATAATCCATCATATGAGTGGTTTTTAAACGGAAATTTAATCGCCAACGAAACCTCAGAATCTCTTGTAACCGATGAGTTTGGCGATTATAGCGTTATCATCACCGAAAGCACAGGATGTACTGGCGCTGTAGAATATCAATTCACAATTCAAGAAGCAATAGAACAATTTCCAAATGTTGAGGATATACCAAATATTGTTAGCCCAAATAATGATGGTATAAATGATAAGTGGATAATTCCACAAGCTTTTGTAAGTGGGACAAATACATCAATAAGAATATTTTCGAGTCAAGGGAAACTTGTCTTTCAAACTAATGATTATCAAAACGACTGGCCTCAAAATGATTTGGGGCTTAGTGCTATAAATCAAGTTTATTATTACATCATCGAAACACCAGAAGGAAACTCTAAAAAAGGGTCAATAACACTTATTAAATAGAATGAAAGCTATAATTCTAACCATAACATTTTGCATTACAACGCAACTTCTACTTTCTCAAGACGAAGATGGTGTTGTAGCGTTTGATTTACCGGTCAGAAACTCATTAATGTTTAATAAATACGCTATCAACCCAACCTTTAGTTTTGTTAGAGAGCAATACAATTACGCAAGTATTTATAATAAACGCGAGTGGACACAATTTGAAGATGCACCAATCACCTATTTGGCAAGTTATTCTGGTCGATTTGGCGAAAACATAGGTGCTGGCATTGGTGTTTTTCAGCAAAATTATGGTGTTCTAACAACATTTGGTGGCTTGCTTAACTTTGCTTACAATGCACGATTGGACCGAGACAGTAATCTAACCTTTGGGTTAAATCTTGGAGCTTATAGTAGCGGAATCAACACAAGTAATGTGACTTCAAATTTTCCTGACCCATCTTTACAAAACGTACCATCAAATTTATTAGTTACTGTTTCGCCAGGTATTAATTATGGCACAGCTTTTTTAGATTTTGGAGTTTCAATAAACAATTTGGTCTCTTACAATTTTGAGTCCTCCGAAATTCTTGAAAATAATCCTAAACAAGGCATTCAAGGCCACGTAATGTACACTGGTTATATGTCTAGTCGTGGTTTTTTTGATGATGCTCGCTTTTCAGGATTAGTAAGAAGCGAATTTAGAAGAGAAGAAACTATCATTTCAGCAAATGCTATGATTTACGTACCAAGAGGAATTTGGTTTCAAGGTGGATATAATACCTTATATGGAGCTTCGGCTGGCGTGGGAATCAATGTTACAAAAGAAATTGCAATCGAATATAATTTTGAAAAAGCATTGGGTGATATCATAGATTTTGGGCCATCGCACGAGGTCACGCTTGCCTATAGATTTAATAACAGACGTTATTTTGATTACAGTCGTCAAGACGAAGTTTCTGGTTTAATAAATACAGATAAAAAACCTAAACGCAGAATTGTAAAATCAACAGCTCCAAAACGAAAAGTCATTACACCAGCTGAACCTAAAAAAGATAATGCTAAGGCCTTGGCAAAAGCTGAAGAAGAACGTATCGCAAAAGAAAAAGCAGAAATACTAAAACAAGAAGAAAATAATCGACTTGCTGAGGAAAAAAGAAAATCTGAGGAATTAGCAATTACAGAACAAAAACGTCTTGAAGAAGCTAAACGTATAGCTAGAGCCAAGATTGAAGCTGATAAAAGAGCTAAAGCGGAAGAAGAAAAAAAGAAAAAAGAAGCAGACCGTTTAGAAAAAGAAAGATTAGCAGAGCAACAGAAAGTAAACGAAGCACTTAAAAGACAGCAAGAAGAAGCAGAAGCTTTACGCTTAGAACAAGAGCGTATTACAAAAGAGAAAGAAGCTGCAGATAGATTAGCTAAAGCTGAAGCTGAACGACTTGAGGCCAAAAAGTTAGTAGAAGAGCAAAAAGCCAAAGAAGAACTTGAAAGACAACAAGCAGAAGCTACTCGTTTGGAACAAGAACGCCTGGTAAGAGAAAATACTGAAAGTAATATTATCAATAATCCAAAAAGTAAAATTGGTAAGGAGTTAAAGTCTGTTGCAGATGCCATTGAAAATGATAATACGAAACAAACAGACTTATTAGATAGATATAATAAAGCGGTTGAAAACAAAAATGAAAATTTAAAAAACTTAAAAGAAGAAAATGATTTAAGTGACCAAGGTATTACAGTGCAACCAAAAGAGTTTAGAAGTGTTACTAAAGAAAATAATGAGCTTCGAGCCGTAAAATCTCAATTAGATAATATTATAGAAAAACAAAATGAAAGTATTTCTGAACTCGAGGAGCTTTATAAAAGTGCTACAGAGGCAGATACTATTGTAAACGAAACTGTACTCCTATTCTACAAAAAGAAATTATCATCATCAAAAGCTGAACAAGCAAAAACGCAGAAAATAAGAGCCGAACTTGAAAACCGACTAGAAAACATTCAAGAACGTATTGAGTTTGAGAAAAGACGTCGTATTAAGCGTGCCGAATACGATAATGAAGAAGAGCGCTATCAACAAGACCGAGCAAGATTAGCCAACCTTAAAAGTACTACAGAAGTTGCTTCTGCAAATTACACTGAAGATGATTTTGATTTCGGGATTACCCAATCCAATAATATAACCATTCTAAAAAATGTAAATAATATTAATAGTGGCTATTATTTGGTTTTAGCTGTTCATACAGATACAGATAAACGAGACGATTTTATTACTAAAGTTATTGCTTCAGGTGTGGCAGATATTGAGTTTTTCTTTGATGTAAATACAAGTCAGTATTATATCTATCAAAAGAAGTTTCAAAACATACAGCAAGCAAATTCTTTATTAAAACAAAGAGGAACAAAACCATACAATTCAAAAATGACGATAATTAAAATAGAAAACTAACCCCCAAAATATAACCCTCACGAATTTACTTTTTCTGCATTGCCCCAAACAATTAGCAAAGGAAAATTCAAAAAGCAAATTATTATGAAAAAACCTACTTTTTCAAAAATAGCAGCAGTACTTTTTTTAGTATTTGCAAATATCTCTGCGTATGCTCAGCTAGCAGTACCTTTTAATCCAAGACTAGAAAACGGAAGCATTCGTGTTAAAGGCGACATTGTTTTTATAGGAAACAGTATTGTAACAGGTGCAGGATTACCACAACCGTATAATGGAAACGGCATCAATAACAACAACGAAGGTGTTTATATCAATGTTGAAAACGATGGCGACCCTTCAATTTTCAGTTCGAGTAGCGCTAATTTAGTAACCGATAACTCTTGTAAAGAAATATTATTTGCAGGTTTATATTGGGCTTCCGTTTATCCACTAGAAGAAGCAAATAATCCAAGTGTGCAATTTGAAGGAACACCTCGTTTTGAAGATTGGAACGAAATTAAATTTAGAGTTCCTGGAGGAAATTATATTGATTTAGTTGCAGATAATGACCCAGATGCTGCTGGCGAAGAGGATGATATTATATTTGATGGTTATGAATATTATGGCGCTGGTGTTGAAAATTCATTTAAAGATTCCCCAATAATTTGTTATAAAAATGTTACAAACTTACTAAGAGATTTGCCAGAAGCTGATGGAGAATATGCCGTTGCAAATCTAAGAGCTACTCGTGGCCGACGTCGTGGTGGATGTTCTGCTGGTTGGACATTAGTTGTAATTTATGAAAGTCCTACTCTACCAAGTAAATACATAGCACTTTTTGATGGTTACGCTGGAGTTCAAGGAAATACAGAATTAGATATTCCTGTTTCAGGATTTCAAACGTTACCTGCACCACTACCGGTTAATGCAAATATTGGAGTTGGTGCTTTAGAAGGTGATATTGGTATTGGTGGAGATTCATTTCGTTTTAAAGCAGATTCTAACCCTGATTTTACAGTTATTTCTGATAATATCAATCAGGCAAATAATTTTTTTAATTCTTCAATTACAAGAAATGGTGTTCATAATTTAGACCGAAATCCGACGAGTACAAATACTTTGGGTATGGATATAAACAATGTAAATATCCCAAATCCAAATAATATTGTTATACCTAATGGTGAAACTGCAGGCGATTTAAAATTAACGACAAATGGCGATGGTTATGGTGCATTTGTCACATCCTTTGCTGTTGAAATTATTGAGCCAAATATTGTTTTAACCAAAGTGGTCGAAGATGAAAATGGGAACAATATTGGTGGTCAAGTTGTAAATCTTGGTCAAGAATTGGAGTATGTTATCGGGTTTCAGAATACTGGAAATGATGATGCTGTAAACTTTACTATTCGAGATGTTTTACCTGTAAATACAATTTTAGATTTTCCTGATGGTTTAACGCTTCCTGCTGGTGTAACGGTACAAAGTTATGACGTGGGTTCAAGAGAATTGGTCTTTGCTATCGACGAGAGCTTAGTTGAAGAATTTGACCCAGCTTATGAAATTCGTATTCAAGTTACCGTTGTAGAAAGCTGTCAGCAACTTATTGATGCATGTACAGATTTAATTCAAAATCAAGCATTTGCAACCTATTCAGGTGAGACCAATCCAACCTTCGAAATTACAGATGACCCGAGTTATAGCAGTAATACAGGATGTTTACTTTCGCCACAAACCACAAATTTCTTAGCAGATTTAGACGATTGTTTGTTTGAACAAGATGCCGTATTATGTACTTCAACATTACAATTGACCGCTGCAAATGGCTATTCGTCATATGCCTGGTCGCCAAATCCGTCTGGAACTCCAATTATAGGGACAACACAAACTATTACAGTTGATGCCACTGGCACGTATTATTCGTTTAATACTGCAGACGCACCTTGTCAATCAATTGTCCAGCAATACAATGTGGAATTGTTTGGTGGAACCACAACAAATCCTGTAATTCCGTATGCAGATGAAGTGGTTATTTGCCCGAATGACGGAAAAGAGTTACCAAATATTTATTTATGTGGTGCTGACGATTTTGTAAATATAGATACTGATGTTTCTGGAGCATCCTCGATTATTTGGGAACAACTAGATGAGAGTAGTTGTCCAGCCGTATCAAATACGGATTGTGCTAATGAAGATGATGCTTGTAACTGGAATCAAGTTTCAACAGGACAAGATTTTTTAGCAGATTCGGCCGGTCAATTCCGATTAACTATTAATTACGAAGGTGGCTGTTTTGTGCAGTTCTATTTTAATGTTTATCAAAATTTACTAGCACCAACAGTCACCACAGAAGATATTGTGTGTACAACACCAGGAAGCATAACGGTAAGTGATGTGCCTTCTGGATATGAATATAGCCTAGACGGAGTTAATTATCAAAGCAGCAATATTTTTACCGTAAACACAGCTGGTTTTTACACAGTTTATATTCGTCAGATAGGTGTGGATAGTAATCCTTGTGTGTTTACTGTACCTGATATACAAATAAGAGAACGTGATTTTTCAGTAGATACAACAGTAACGCAAGCCGCTTGTAACGGCGGTTTAGGAAATATTCAAATTTCAGTAAATGATGTTGAACCACAGTACACTTTTGAAATATTCAATGGCGGAACTTTGGTTAATTCTGTAGGTCCGACAATTGATAACACTTATACTTTTGAAAATCTAAATCCTGGAAATTATACGATTAATACTTCCACAGAAGATGGCTGTGTTTACTCAGAAAATATAACTATAACAGAACCGCCTTTATTAACAGTTACAGCTGCATTAACAATACCTTTAACTTGTAGTGATGGAGAAATCACCATTTATCCGCAAGGTGGAACAGCACCTTATTTTTATTTTATAAATAGCTCTACGGATTTTCAAACAGTTCCAGAGTATACAGTAACATCTGCTGGAGTTTACAATATTACGGTTGTAGATGCAAATAATTGTAGTGCAGAAACAACAATAAATGTTGAAGCTGCTGGTACTCCAAACTTTAATATAGCGACAACTAATATTATTTGTAGCGGTGATGATAATGGTTCAATTGCCATCAATGTTAATGATGCCGGAGGAAACACTGTTTTATATAGTAATGATGGAGGCACGACTTTCACCAATTCAAATGTTTTTTCTGGATTAACTCCTGGTGACTATGATGTTGTTGTGCAGTATTCATTTGGTGGAGCTGTTTGTGCATCAGATGTGCAAACGGTAACGATTACTGAAAATGACCCGATAAATGGTACAGCAGAACTTTTAGCTACATTTACTTGTACATCAACAGCTACTTTAGAAGTGACTAACGTTTTTGGTGGAACTGCACCATACATGTTCAGTATTGATGGATTTAATTTTCAAAATGGTACTAGCTTTAATAATTTATCACCAGGAAACTATACCGTAACAATTCGTGATGCAAATAACTGTACATTTATTACTAATGCAGTCGATATTGCACCTTTAAATCCACCGACAGATTTAGAGTTTAGCCACTCACCTATTAACTGTTCTTTTAATACTACGACTATTAATGTAACAAATACAGTTGGTGGAACAGGAAATTTAGAATATCAAATTATTGCGCCTGCAAGCGCAACAACACCATACCAAACCGCTACTGACTTCTCTGGTTTAGAACCAAGAACTTATGTTTTTCAGGTAAGAGATGAAAACGATTGTACGTATTCAGAATCATATACCGTTGACCCATTACCAACTACAACTATAAACGTGGTTTTAACAGAAAGCTTGGATTGTACAGCTTCTCCAGATGCTGTAATTAGCGGAACAATAAATGGAACTGCACCCTTTACTTATGGCGTGTCGTTTAACGGCGGTACGTTTACAGATTTAGGAAATACACCAAATACATTTACCTATTCAACAAGTAATTCTGGCAATTATCAATTTGAAATTACAGATGGAAATGGGTGTTCCATACAGTCATCAATAATTACAATTAACCCAATAACTCCACCGTCCATTTCATCTTTAGTGCAATCTCAAGATATCAATTGTCATGGAGAAAATACGGGAGCATTAGATATTACTATTGATAATACTGTTGGTACGCCGCCATTTGTTATGAATATTAGTTCAACATCCGGAATAGACTACGGAACACAAACTACTGGTTTACCGGCTGATGATTATGTAGTAACAATTACAGATGCTAACTCCTGTACTGACGCTCAAAATATTTCAATTTCACAGCCAGATGCAATAATCGTCAATCATTCAGCTGTTGATATTACATGTACATCGACTGGAGTTTCACAGGGTTCTGTAATTATTAATTCGGTTTCTGGTGGAACTGCACCATATAATTATTTTGTAACAGGGACAAATGGCTATTCTAATTCAGAATTAAATAACACTGGTTCAACATCTGTTAGCTTTAACGTAGTGGACTTTGGATTGTATGAAATTAATGTTATTGATGCTAATGGTTGTTCAGTGCTTGTGCAAGATGTACTAGTTGCTTCTCCGCCTTCAGATTTAGATATTAACATTACTTCTACAGTTGATTGTTCAACCGGCGGAACATCTCAAATTGCTGTAAGTTCTGCATTAAGTAGTTCTGGCCCATTCTTTTTCGCAATTTATGATAACCCAAATATTTCATATCCATCCGTCGGAACTTGGATTCCTGAAAGTCCTGCGAATTCTGGTGCAACTGAATTTACAGGATTAACACCTGGTGTTACTTACACTTTTATAGTACACGATACAGCAACAAATTGTAGTTATTATGAAGTGTCTACGTTACCTATTCCTACAAATTCAACCTTGATAGTTTCCGCTCCAGATGTTAATAATATTTCTTGTACAGGTAGCGCTGATGGTAATGTTTCATTTACGATTACAAGTACATATTCAACTGACATTGATGTTTCATATCAGGTTTTAGATTCACAATCTTTAAGTCCTCTAGGAACGGCTATTAATGCAACAGTTGGCGCAAATAGCACATTAGTTGTTTCAGATTTTGGACCTTTACCTTTCGGTAATTATTTTGTGAATATTTCTGAAACATCAGGACCAAATGCAGGATGTGGCGTTGTAACCACAGCTTTTAATATCACAGAATCTGAATTTCCTTTGGCTCTAGATGTTTCTGTTAACCAAAATGCTAATTGCAACCCGAATTCAGGAGTAATTTCTGCCGTTGCCTCAAACGGAACAGCACCATACTTATATCAAATTACGACAACGGCAACGTCGCCTTTAGCTTCGGATACTAATTGGGGTTCTGCAAATACATTCAACTTAGATGCAGATACATACTATGTTCATGTTTTAGACGCTTATGGTTGTGTGCTAACAAGTCCTGCAACTATTTTACCAATGGACGATGCTCCTGAAATTTCATCCACCATTAATGACGATTGTTTATCGGTTGATGGTACATTTCAAATAGATGTAGATTTAATAGTGACTGGAACTGCACCTTACAGTATTAGTATTGATGGTGGTGCTTTCCAAGTACAAAGTTTCCCTTTTAGTATTTCAAATTTAGCCACTGGTAATCATACGGTCGAAATTAATGACGTAAATGGTTGTGGCAACTTAGTCTCAGTTGATATTCTTCCAATATTAGATGTAACTGCAGTTGTTACGGCACAACCAACTTGTAATAATAATGATGGAGAAATTTCTTTAAATCCATCTGGTGGTTCAGGCGTGTTTACGTATTCAATTACTCCAATTAGTCCATCAATAACTATTACAGGAAATACTATATCTGGTGTGCCTTTTGGTAATTATGAAGTAGAAATTACTGATACAAATACCGGTTGTATAGATAATGTTTCCGTTTCATTAGTTGAACCAATTGCACCAAGCTTTATATTAACACCAAATACATTAACTTGCTTTGGTGACAATTCTGGAAGTTTTTATTTAGAAATCTTAAATTATTCTGGTACATATACTTACGAAGTCACCGACGAAACTAATACATCTATATTTGGTGCTGTATCTTCAAACACAACAACCAATCCGCTCACTATAAACGGATTAACATCTGGAACCTTTACTGTTACTGTAACCGAAACTGAAGTGCCATTTTGTGCATCAAACTTGGATGTTATTATCAATTCGCCATCAGAAGCGTTACAATTAGATGTTACCGAAACGTCTAATGTGACATGTAATAATAATCAAGGTACAATTACGGCAATTGCATCAGGTGGTTGGGGAAATTACGAATATGAATTAACTGGCGATGCAACAGTAGGATATTCTCCTAATGGAACATTTGCAGATTTATCTGCTGGTAATTATACTGTCAATGTTAGAGATGCCGAAGGCTGTATTGTTTCAGAAAATATTATACTTGAAGAGCCGAATCCTATCGTAGCTCTTTTTACACCAAGCGCCACAACTCTATCCTGTTTTGGTGATGCTGATGCAAGTATTACTATTACAAATGTTGTTGGTGGTCAAGGTTCAAATTATTCATTTACATTGAATACAATTGCGCCTGTTGTGACTTCATCCGGACCACAAACTTCTAACGTTTTTAATAATTTATCAGCCGGCACATATTCGGTAACAATTACTGATGGATTTGATTGTGAAATGACATCAGCACCAATTGAAATTGATAATCCTACACAAATAAATGCAAGTCTCGTTAAAACAGATAACCAAACTTGTTTAACTGAGGCGTCACTAACTTTATCTGCTACTGGCGGAACAGCGCCATACACTTATAGTTCTGATGCAAACTTTACTTCAGTTTTAGGTACTTTCAATAATTCAACAACGTTTGATGTCTCTGCAGGAACATATTCTTTTTATGTAAGAGATGATAACGGTTGTATTGCTTCGGTTTCAAATACCATAACTGTCGAGCCAATTCCAGAATTATCGATTACGCTACAATCCACAAACCCTACAATAAATTGTGCTGGAGATAATACAGGAAGTATTACAGCTGTTGCTTCTGGTGGATTACAAAACTATGTGTACACTCTACAAGATACCGCCGGAAATACTGTCGCAGCTACACAAAATACTCCTGGATATTTTACAGAATTAATTGCAGGAAATTATGTCGTAGTTGTGGAAAGTGGTGATTGTGAAGCCATATCAAACACAATCCCTATAACGGAACCAAGTACTATGCTAGAGGCTACTGTAAACGTCACGAATGTACAGTGTACAGGCACAGACAATGGTTCAATTACAATTGATGCCTCTGGCGGAACAGGAGTTATTAAGTATGCTATCTCGCCGCAACTCAATCAATTTTTTGATACCAATGTTTTTGAAAACTTAGCACCAGGCGATTATGATATAATTGTACAAGACGAATTAGGGTGTTATTTAACATTTACTGAAACTGTCACAGAACCTGTTCAGGTATTATTGGGGTTAGTGCCTAACTCAATTTTACCTGAGGTTTGTGATGGTGAAGCTAATGGCGAGTTTAGTATAGAAATTTCTGGCGGAACTACACCATATAGCGTTAGTCTTGGTAGTTACGAAGGGCCTTATATCACTGGCCAAGTTGGACAAACCGTATTCGATTTTACTGATTTATCTGGTGGCGACCAAAGCATTTTTGTCAGAGATTCCGAAGGATGCGAGTCTGAGTGGAATATTCCTTTTCCAACTTCAATTAGAATAAATCCTACCGTTGAAGTTAGCTACGATTGTGACCAGAATGCTCAAGTTAATACTGTTACGGTTATTGTTGATGAGTCCATTACCGATATGTCTACACTCGATTTCTCATTAAATGGTGGACCATATCAAGAAAGTAACATATTTACGAATATTGACCCAAGCGTAGAAAATTATATAGATGTAAGACACTCTGATGGTTGTATTCAGCGCACCGAATTATTTGACATGTCAGACTATGAACCTGTTACTTTAGATGTAACAGATGGCGAAGAAATTAATCAAATCATTGCTAATGCTTCAGGCGGAACAGGTGAATACACATATACGTTTAATGACGAAGACTATGGAGAGGAGAATACTTATACTATTTCAAGCTCCGGTATATTCACTATCACTGCGACTGACTCAAACGGTTGTTCTGCTGTTGTGCAAATTGTACGCGAATTTATTGAAATATGTATCCCGAATTACTTTACACCAAATGGTGATGGCGTAACAGATACTTGGACTCCAGGATGTGCAGAAAATTATCCAAATTTAGAATTCGACATATTTGATAGATACGGACGAAAAGTGGCCACATATAGGGCTGGCGAATATTGGGATGGACGATACAATGGTACCGAATTGCCTACAGGTGACTATTGGTATGTTGTAAGACCAAATGACGATACCGTTTCGCGCTCCTTTGTAGGACACTTTACTCTTTATAGATAATCCCCAAATCTACCTTAACAAAGCCTAATCATGAAAAAAAACCTACTCTACATAATCTTAAGCCTATCGTATTTTGCAAATGCACAAGAGTTAAATTTACCTGTATTTACACAGTATTTGGCAGATAATGAATTTGTCATTTCTCCTACTTTTGCAGGAATTGGAGATAATTTAAGAATTCGTGCCAACGGCTTAACGCAATGGGTTGGTATTAAAGGTGCGCCAGATAACCAAGCATTGTATGCCGACTTTAGAATTTCGGACCGTTCTGGGATTGGTATAAGTGCCTACAATGATAAAAACGGAAATACACGCCAAAAGGGAATTAAATTCTCGTTTGCACATCATTTAACTTTAGATTATAAAACTAAACAATACTTGTCATTAGGTCTTTCTTATAATATAAATAGTTTTAGAATTGATATCGAAAATTTTCAACCTACACCAGATATTCCGATAGTTGACCCAAGTATTATTGATGATAGAGCACAAAGTAATAATAACTTTGATGTTGGGTTTTTGTACCGTTATAACAATTTCTTCTTCAGTTTTAATGCCAATAATTTATTGGAAAAGGATGTGAATCCGTTTATTGGTCAAGAACCAAATAGTCTTTTAAACTTTCAGGCTTACACAGGATATATTATTGGTGGAAAGAAAAATAAATTAATTGAATATGAACCATCTGTATTTTATCAACGATTTAATAGTGATGGACGTTCAAGTACAGATATTAATTTTAAATACCGAAAGTTTAGCAGAAATGATGATTATTACTGGATTGGCGTATCGTACAGATTTTTAAATGACCAAATTTTGAAGCCTCTAAATATTGGTCCAATGGCCGGAATCATGGTAAACAAGTTTTACTTTGCCTATTCTTATCAGCTTACAATTAACGATTTGGCGGCTTATAATTCAGGAACGCATATGGTTACCATTGGTATTGATTTCTTACAGAATGCTAGTAATTGCGAGTGTACAACTGGAGCACGAAAATATTGGAAATACAGATAATTAATCTACAAAATACATATCTATTTTTCCCTTGCCTTTGGCTTCTAAAGCACCACGAGCTGTAAAATTAAATGCATCATATTGTACCAATTGCTTGTATGTTGCTTCACTGATATTTACACGACCAATTTCTCCAGAGCTCTCCATACGACTGGCTGTATTTACAGTGTCACCCCAAATATCATACTGAAACTTTTTGCTACCTACGACTCCAGCGACAACTGGTCCAGTATGCACACCAATTCTTATATCGAATTTTGCTAAATTATGATCAATATTTCTGCGAGTTTGTTTTACAAAATCGGCGATTTCTAATGCGGCTTGGCAAACTTTAACCACATGATTATCTTTTGGAAACGGTAAACCTCCTGCGCACATGTAAGCATCTCCGATGGTTTTAATTTTCTCTAATCCATATTTCTCGGTGATTTCATCAAACTTAGTGAAATAGTAATCGATACTTTTTACCAAATCTTCAGGAGATAATAATTCTGCTTGAGATGTAAATCCCTTAAAATCAGTAAAAAGTACGGTAACATTTTCAAATTGCTTTGCTTTAACAAAACCATTTTCTTTTAATTCTTGTGCAGTTTCTTCTGGTAAAATATTATTAAGTAATTCTTCAGAACGGTGTTTTTCAAATTCAATTACCCCTTTTTGTTTTTCTAAAACTTTACTTTGTTTAAGGAATTTAAATGCTAAAAAACCAATGATTATCAAAGCCAAACCAACCAAACCAATAATAATTTTTTGTTGGTTATTTACTTGTTGCGTAGCTTTTGCTATCTCTTTTTGCTTTTCAGCAATTTGCTCCGACTCGTATACTGCGTCTTTAGTACGCAATCTATTTAACCTTTGAAATTCTGCCACATTGGTGACGCTATCTCTATAGTCTATATGATTTTTGTAAAATTCTAATGCGCGTTTAGAATCTTTACGTTTATCATATAACTCGTACAATCTGTAATAACCATCGCCAATTTCATCTTTTAACCCGTGCTTTTTAGCTAAATCTAAACTTTGTCTGGCATAGTCTAAGGCTTTTTCTTTTTCACCAATATCTTCGTAAACGCCTGACATTGCAGTAAGATACTCGCAAACTGCAGAATATGCTCCGTAAGTTGTAAGCACTTCAATTGCATCATAAATATTCTTTTCTGCTTCTTCATTATTTCCTTTACCAGCGTAAATCAATCCAAAATTTCCTTTACAAAATACAATACCAATTTCTGATTCTAATTGCTCAAAAATTTTGTTTGCTTTATCAGTATAATAAAATGCGGAATCATAATTTTTAACTTTAAGAAATTCATCTCCAAAATTAAATTGAGCATCAGCTAAGCTCGATAAATCTTCTTCTGTATCCTGATACCTTTTTAAAATTTTTAATCCCTCGCGATAGTATTCAAATGAAGAATCTGTATCTTCTAAAGTAGAATATGCACCTGCAATTGCTATATCAATGCGTGCTTCTTCCTTTTCTAAGTCATCATTATCTTTTGCAATTTTAGAAGCTTCAAAATAGCTTTCTAATCCTTTAGTTATATCACCCTTTTCAATTAGGGCATTTCCTTTTTGTAGATATCCTCGATATTCAGCTTTGGTCGAATCTAAATCTTTAGCAACAATTATAAGTTGTAAACTGTAATTATAAAGCTTATCTAAATCGGTTTCTGTTCGGGTTAATTTTTCGAGCAAATCTAATTCGCCAACCTTATCATAGTCACCAGTTTTAAGCAATTTTTCAAGACTATCACTCTTTCTAATATTTTGTGAATACGAACCTATTGAACATACAAAAAAGCCCAATAAAAAAAGGGCTTTAATAGTTTTGGTTGATATGATTGATTTTAATCTTTTCAAAAACTAAAATTAATTTCCACTAAAGTTAAGTGATTTTATTCTGATTTTAGGATCAATAATATACGGTCCGTTAAGCACATCGTTTCTTAAAATCCAACATTCGATGTCATATTTAAAATTTAAATCCGAATTTTGATCTGCAAATGAAGGTGTTAATCCAATAAAATTAATTAGAGGCGCACCGTCTGAAGGTCTAAAATCAACTACAATATTTTGCTGCCCAACAACATCATCAATATTTTCAGTTGTAATAACAACACTATCATAAATATCTATTTGCTGTTGTGGCGTAAGTCTATCACCATTGTCTAAAATAATATCAAAATCAAAACTGTAAAGCAATACATCATCTTGAGCTATTCCTGTAGGCTGACCAAGTATTACGACATCTTGCAATCTTACTACAGATTCAAATTCTGCTGCAGATTGTCCTGCAGGTTGTCCTAAATTAATGAGGTTTGATATGTCAGAACCTGCCGGAAGATTTAACACTGCGTCTACGTCTAATGTTACATCTGGTTCAAAATTTACAGTGGAACTAGTAGGAAACAATGCACTGTCAATTTCGTCTTGACTTGGGCCATCATCACTATCGCAAGTATTAAAAAGCAGTAAACCAAACGCTAAAAAGCATAAAAAATTAGTTTTTTTCATCGAAAAAAAATTATGGATTAAAATTTAGGGGGAATTCAAAAATAAGAATTAATATATAGATTAAAAACAAATTAGCAGGTAGCTTATTAGATATAAAAAAATAACATTTTTTAAACTCTATTTATTTCAATATAATAAGAATGCTCTTTTGTAAATTTCTTTGTTTATAAACAAATGTTTAAAACAATATGAATATTATTTTTTCGTTTAAGTTTGTAAAAAATTTTATTTATCCCGAATGAAATTCGTACTAGCTTCTCTTTTCTCATTTTCGTTATGTATAGCATTAGCGCAAGAAACGAAAACAGATTCTATAAAAATTCAACTTAATTCAGTAGCTCAAAAAGGATTAGTAAATCAAGAAATTGCTATTCCTATAATTAGTACAGAAAACGAAACTTCCGAGATTGTAAGTATCAATTCAGAGTTTTGGGATAATGTAAATGTAAATCCCTATCGAAATGAGATTATACAATATCCGCTTTATCTAAATTTTACAGATAGTACGTTTGCTGCACCTGTTCTTAATAAAAATGTGGTAACATCTCGTTATGGTTGGCGTCGTGGTCGTCCTCATAACGGTATCGATTTAGATTTAGTTACTGGCGATAGTGTTGCTGTTATTTTAGACGGCATTGTAAGACTTTCTAGATATAGTCGCACATTAGGGAATGTTGTTATTGTAAGGCATTACAATGGCTTAGAAACCACTTATGCCCATTTATCGGAGAGACATGTAAAAGTAAATGACGCTGTATTAAAAGGGCAAGTTATTGGTAAGGGTGGAAATACTGGTCGCTCAACTGGTAGTCACTTGCACTTTGTGGCTAGTTACAAAGGGCAATACATTCACCCAGAATATATTTTCGATTTTTCCGAAGAACACAAAATCAGAGCTCAGGATATTTGGATTACTAAAGAGTGGACACGTGCCTCATTTCATAATTCGCGTAAACGAAGCAAACTTAAACTTTTTACCACTGAAGAAGCAGCACTAGCGAGTTTAGTTAAAACCCGAAAGGTGTATATAGTAAAATCTGGCGATACACTATCACGGATTTCAAACCAAAATAATGTGTCTATTCGTTCTATATGTAAAGTAAATTCTATTCGAAAAACTTCTACATTAAAAATTGGTCAAAAGCTTATTTTAGAGATGTAGTGTTTCTTTAACTCTCTTGGATTTTGATTTGTTGTTAGTTACAATTAACTTCACGCAGCAAATAAAATCTTTATGAAAAATTACGCTTTACTCCTATTTGCTTTCTTTATTTTTTCTTGTAATTCTGAAGTAAAAACAGATTCAGACCAAGACCGCTGGAAAGCTCAAGCCAATAATATTGAAATCATCCGCGATAATTTTGGCGTTCCGCATATTTATGGAAAAACCGATGCCGACGCTGTTTTTGGATTACTATATGCGCAATGCGAAGACGATTTTAATCGTGTAGAACAAAATTACATTTGGGCGACTGGACGTTTAGCTGAAGTTGAAGGCGAATCTGCCATTTATAGCGATTTACGAGCAAAATTATTTATGACAGAAGATGAAGCAAAGGCTAATTATGAGAAAAGTCCAGATTGGTTAAAAAAGCTTTGCAATGCTTTTGCTGATGGTATAAATTACTACTTATACACACATCCAGAAGTAAAACCGAGACTTATCACAAAGTTTGAACCTTGGATGCCAATGTACTTTTCTGAAGGTTCTATAGGAGGTGATATTGAGCGTGTTTCAACTCGAAAAATAAAAGCATTTTACGAAGGTTTGGCTATCAACTCAACTGAAGTTGAAAAAGAACAAGAAGAAAAAGCTGAAGCCGAACCAGCTGGTTCTAACGGAATTGCTATTCATGGTAAATTAACAAAGTCTGGAAATCCCATTTTACTCATAAATCCGCATACCTCATTCTTTTTTCGTGGCGAAGTTCATGTGGTTAGTGAAGAAGGTTTAAATGCCTACGGCGCTGTAACTTGGGGACAATTCTTCGTCTATCAAGGATTTAATGAAAAAACAGGTTGGATGCATACATCTACATACACAGATGTTATTGACGAATTTGAAGAAGATTTAATCACAATTGATGAAAAATTGATGTATCGATATGGCGAAGAGTTACGAGAAGTAAATTCTTTTAAAACCACGCTTAAATATAAAGATGGAGATGAAATAAAATCAAAAATATTTCCTTTTTACAGAACGCATCACGGACCAATAACTTCTACCAATGGCGACAAATGGATTGCTACAGCTATGATGTGGGAACCAGTAAAAGCTTTAGAGCAATCATACATTCGCACAAAACAGCATGGTTATAAAGGATTTAGAAAAATGATGGATATTAAAACCAATTCATCTAATAATACGGTTTACGCTGATGCAGAAGGCAATATCGCCTATTTTCATGGTAATTTTATACCTAAAAGAGATACAAAATTTAACTACAAACAACCCGTAGATGGCAGCAACCCTAAAACGGATTGGCAAGGTTTACATGAGGTCGATGAGCATATCACGTTACTAAATCCCGAAAATGGATGGATTCAAAATTGTAATTCTACGCCTTTTACTGCGGCTGCAGAATTTAGTCCAAAAGTTGAAGATTACCCAAGTTACATGTCGTTAAATCGTGAAAATTTTAGAGGGATTCATGCAATTGAATTGTTATCAAACAATAAAAACTATACGCTAGATTCTGTAATTGAATTAGCTCACGACTCATATTTACCTGCTTTTGAAGCCATTGTACCTGGTCTTATCAAGGCTTATGAGAGTTACGATGACAAAAATCCAAAACTTCGTGAAGCTATTGAAGTTTTAAAAAAATGGGATTATAAAACTTCTAAAGAATCTGTTGCCATGACTCTAGCACATTATTATGGAACTAATGTTCTACGTAACGGAAAACGACCAGAGCCAATGAATTCTATGGAATTTTTGTATTATTTCGGTAGTAAATCTCCAAAAGCAGAACGTTTAGAGCTTTTTGAAAATACCATAGACTATTTAACTGAAACTTTTGGAACATGGAATCTACCTTGGGGAGAAATCAACCGTTATCAGCGTTTAAATAGCGACATCAAACAAAAATTTGACGATGATAAACCAAGTATTCCTGTTGGGTTTGCCTCTGGTCGATGGGGCGCTTTAGCTGCTTATGGTGTTAGT
Source organism: Winogradskyella litorisediminis (assembly GCF_042675765.1). Taxonomy (NCBI): domain Bacteria; kingdom Pseudomonadati; phylum Bacteroidota; class Flavobacteriia; order Flavobacteriales; family Flavobacteriaceae; genus Winogradskyella; species Winogradskyella litorisediminis. The sequence continues at coordinate 231,930 of NZ_JBHTJL010000003.1, forward strand.
TATACAAATCCTGATGCTAAAAAGATTTATGGAACTCGCGGTAATAGCTTTGTGGCTGTTGTTGAATTTGGAGATAAAGTAAAAGCAAAATCAATGCTGGCTGGCGGACAAAGTAGCGATATAAATTCACCTCATTTTAATGACCAAGCGCAGCGCTATGCTGATATGGAATTTAAAGACGTGTCATATTACAAAGAAGATGTTCTAAAAGTGGCCGAGGAAACCTACAAGCCTGGACAACGCGACTAATTATTTTTGGTCATGCAATGGTGCTAAAAAACCATCGTAGGTTATTGATTGTCTTTTTGTACTATTGACGCTGACAGTCGTTTTTCCGCTAGCTGAAATATTTAATATAAATTTTAAAAAATCGCCATAATTTTTGGCATTAAATTTTACGATAGCGCGTTTCTTTTTTTTGTTATAATCTACAGTATAATCTTGGATTTCGCCTTTAAATTGTATACCTCTTGAAGACGAAGTAATATCGGGTACAAATACACGTCCAAAAAAAGGCAAAAACAAATCTGCAGAAGCGCCATTCAATTTTAAAAAATTACTGTTGTTTGAAATATCCACGCGTCCACCTTGAAAAACAGCGCCACCACCGGGAATATTAAGACCAATATTGGACACGTCATTACCTAATGGAATTGCCCAATTTGCTTCAAACATAAATTGTTTGGAATCAATTAAGCCTTTTAATTCTTGATATTTAGTTTCAAGCTGTGCTTTTTTTTCGGCTTTGCGCTCTTTTCGAGATTGTGCATTTAAACTAAAACCTAAAGCTGAAATTACTATTAATACAATTATCTTTTTCATAGTCATTATTTTTAAAAAATACTCAAATATTATTCCAAAACTTTAAAAAACAGATATTTATATTATATTTTTTTTATATTAAATCACAATTTATCTATGGATTCAATATATTTTTCTGCATCAATTTTATAACTTTCAAAATATGGGATTAGGGCGTCAGAAATAACTGCATTAGCCAATGTTATTCGGTTAAGATATTCTTGGGATTTAAAATAATTTGCACAGTCTTCATTACATCTACCATCATTAAAATATGCTTTAAACCAAGTCTTGTTGTCTCGAAGATATTTGTTAAACTCAATGATTTCGTCTTTCATAAATTGATTATTCATGTCAATATGGTCAATATAATTATCGTAAAATAAATTAATACTATCAACTAAAGGTCTCTTATCAATAGGAACTCTATTGTAAGTTTTTAATAAATTTCTACCTTTAGTATTAATTGACATTGTACTATATTCTGATAAAATATATCTGCATGCATAACATTTATATAAATATTCACTGTTATTGATTGAATCGTCAAGCATTTTTGACATTAACTTCTCATTATACTTAAAGTCATATAGCACCTCTTTTAAAAGTTTAATATCATTTAGCATGTCTTTTTTTACAAGACTTAATATTCTGTTAAGCTCTTCTCTGTCGGACTTTTCTTTTTGGTAATCATTTATGCTTACCGCAATCAAAATTCCAATTACAACCAAAATAATTTCGCCAACTGCATAAGCTAAATATTTTCCTATACGTTTTTTGCTCATCGCTTTGTTTCGTAATTTGTTAAAAAACTTCATTTCGTAAAATTCAATATTTAAATTAAAAGTAAGATATAAATAGTTAACTGTAAGTATTTTCTTTTTTATATTGCTTGCTGAAATTTATTAGCATGCAAAACAAACCTACCTTTTTAAAATTAAAATCTTTTCTTTTTTTAATCCTTATTTCTTCAAGCTTAATTGCACAGATACAAAAACGTAATACACCTAATTGGGTTGATATTCAATCTTATGAGAAAGCTCCAGATATTGATGGCGATGATATTTCGTTTGGTTTATTAACATTGTTAAGCGACGAGCAAATTCATGCACCTAAACAAGAGCGTTATTTGCGTACAGTAAGCAAAATTACAGACAATGTTGGTGTACAATCTGGTTCTTTAATATCTATAAATTATGACCCAACCTACCAAAAGTTGTATTTGCACAAAATATTGGTAATTAGAGATGATAAAGTAATTGATAAACTTAATTTAAATGATTTTCAGACTATTAGAAAAGAGTCAAATTCTGAAAATTATATTTATGACGGAAGCGTTAATGCTACGGCAAATTTGTCGGATATAAGAACAGGAGATATTGTAGATTATAGTTACACTATTGTTGGTTTTAATCCTATTGATAAAAAGTTTTCGGGTATGTTTTTATTGAGTGCTTATGTGCCAATAGGAAAAATAAATGTTAGTATTTTAAATGATTCAGACTTAAACATTAAGCTTATTAACTCGGAGATTCAATCAAAAATCAGTTCAGAATTTGGTTTAAAAAAATACAATTGGACTAACACAAATACAACTGCACCAGAGTTTGAAGAAAACACGGCCTCTTGGCACATGCACTATGAAAATTTGTTTGTTTCTGAATATGATACTTGGAACCAAGTTGTAGATTGGGCAATACCAATCTACGAAAAAGAACAACAGCTATCAAAAGAGCTAAAAACCAAAATTGCATCAATAAAAAATGCTTCTGAATATGAAAAAGACCGGATAAAATTGGCTTTAAAATTTGTTCAGAACGATATTAGATATTTAGGATTAGAATCTGGAATTGGAGCCTACAAACCATTTAAACCCAATAAGGTTTTTGAACAACGCTTTGGAGATTGTAAAGACAAAAGCTGGTTATTAGTAAATATGCTGCGAGAAATGGATATTGAGGCGTATCCTGTACTTATTAATACAACCTATGGCAAAACATTAGGTAATTTTTTGCCATCACCTAAAGCCTTTGACCATGTTATTGTAAAAGTGATTGACAGTACAAAAACAGGTCGTTTTTTTGACCCAACAATTACCAACCAAGAAGGTTCTTTTAATACTATTGCTACACCAAATTATAAAAACGGACTGGTTTTAAAGCAAGGAAATTCAAGCTTTGAAGCCATACAAAATGATGACCAAGATTTAGTTGAAATATTCGATATTTTTAATGTTAATGGCATCGGAAATGATATGACACTTAACGTTACAACTGTGTATCGTGGTAGTGAAGCAGACATGATGCGTGGTGTTTTAAAATCGAATAGTTTAACGTCTTTAAATAAAGATTACAGAGATTATTACAAGAATTTATATGGCGAAGTTGAAATTATAGAAGCCATGATTTTTGAAGATGATACACTGAGTAATAAAATTACTATAGAAGAGTCTTACAGACTTGATAAAGTTTGGGAACCGGTTATTGGTGATGACAACCAGATTGGTCTTAATTTTATGCCTTATAGTTTTTATAACAATATTGTTTTTCCTACAGAGAAAAATAGAAAAACACCTTTTTCGCTATATTACCCAATTCATAAAAAACACAAGGTAACGATAAAGCTCCCAATGTCGTGGGGTTTTACACCAGATAGCAAGCAAATTAATAATGAACATTTTAAGTTTTCTTACAAATCAAAAGCCAACAGACGCAAAGATATTTTGTACTTAGATTATGAGTACATCAACAAAAAAGATGCAGTTGCTCCTGAGGATTTTTTGCAATTTTATAATGATTGTAAAGCGGTTGAAGAAAACTTTTCCATGTACCTTTTTATTCCGAAAAGCGCTGCTAAAATGAGCTCATTATTTTCAAATAAGAAAACCAAAGTAACACCAAAAATCTCAAATACTTCTGAAACAAAAAGTCAATCTGATACCGTAAATATTATATTCTTGGTGCTAATTGGCTTTGGTATTGTTGGTTTGGTGTCTTACGTCATCAAAAACAACAGAAAATACAAATAGGCTTTACACATTCATTTCAGCAAAAGTAATATTTAAATTATGCTGAATATCAATGACTTTTTGCATTTCTCCTGGAATAATTAAGGCTATAGATTGCCCTGTTTTGCCTGCTCGAGCTGTACGTCCACTTCTATGAGTGTAATATTCTAAATGTTCTGGTAATTGATGGTGAATAACAAAAGCTAAGTTATTAACATCAATGCCTCGTGCAGATACATCCGTTGAAACTAATACTTGCAAACTTTCATTTTTAAAAGCACGCATTACTTTATCGCGTTCTTTTTGCTGCATATCACCTTCTAAAGCATCAACTGAAAAACCTTCTGCCTTTAACTCTAAAGCCAATTTTTTAGTTCCAGCCTTTGTACGGCAAAAAATTACACCACGGTCATTTGGTCTTCGGTCTAAAATTTTAGAAATCACTAAGGTTTTTTCAGGAATTGAAGTCTTTATGTAGTGATGAGAAATATTTTCATTTACTAAGGAGGTTTTATCAATTTCAATACGTGCGGCATCTTTAGACATATAAGTCTTAATCATATGCTTTATATCGTCTGGCATTGTTGCCGAAAATAACCAAGTTTTACGCTTGCCCGTATTGTACTTTAAGATTTTACTTAAATCTTCTTTAAAACCCATACTAAGCATTTCGTCTGCTTCATCAAAAATAAGTGTATGCACATCACTAATATCAACAGCACCTCGTTCTACTAAGTCTAAAAGTCTACCTGGAGTAGCAACAACTATATGCGTACTACGATTTAAGTTAGAAATCTGGCGGTCAATTTTTTCGCCACCAAAAACGGCTTCTATAAAAATGCGGTCATCCACATATTTGGTGAATTTAAAAAGTTGCTTTTTTATTTGCTGAACCAACTCGCGCGTTGGTGCAATAATTAGAGCTTGTACATTGTTGTTTTTTGTGTCAATATATTTAAGAACTGGTAAGCCAAAAGCCGCCGTTTTACCTGTACCAGTTTGCGCTAGTGCAATTAAATCGGTTTTAGATTCTAAAACTACCGGAATTACAGCTTCTTGTATTTTAGTAGGCACTTTTATACCTAATTCCTTTAAGCCTTTTACGTAGTCGTTGGTTATTCCAAGTTCTAAAAATGTGGACATGCTAATAATTTTTTTTGCAAAGGTAAACTTATTTATAGCGTCGAGACATTTTTGCGTGCTTCTTTGTATTTTTATTTTCTGAATGAAAAACATCACGCAACGGCAATATTTAGGTTTTCTCAATACACCAAATCTTTGGAAAGGCAATGTTGTAAAAGATTTGCAACAGTTTGAAATGCCTTTAGAATATGAACAATTAAATTGTGCGGAAGATTTTAACGAAATCCGATTAGGAAAACGTGTTGAACAATTTTTTAACTATCAAATTGAAAAATCTTCAGAATTTAAAAGCATTGTAGCAAACCTTCAAATTAAAAATGAAAAAATTACTATTGGCGAATTAGACGCTTTAATTGCATCTAAAACCGAATTATATCATATTGAAATTGTTTACAAATTTTACTTGTACGACCCAAACATTACAACCAAAAATGAACTAGACAAATGGATTGGCCCAAACCGTAAAGACACTTTAATTTATAAGCTTGATAAACTTAAACAAAAGCAATTGCCACTGCTCTACTCCAAGCATACAGAAAAAGCAATAAGACATTTTAATTTAAAAGCTATACATCTTAATCAGCAAGTGTATTATAAAGCACAACTATTTTTGCCTTTTGAAAGTGAAGATGTATCTATTAACCCTTTAAATAAATCTTGTGTTTATGGTTTCTATTTAAATTTTGATACTATAGAAAGATTTTCAGAATGTAAAATGTTTATTCCAAGAAAATTAGACTGGTTAGCGCAACCACATGCAGAAGTAAATTGGCTTGATTTTGAAACTGGAAAAACTGAAATTTTTAAATTTATATCTGAAAAACGGTCTCCAATGGTTTGGCTTAAATCCAAAAAGGAGTCGTTCCAAAAATGTTTTATAACCTTTTGGTAATGCACAAATACTACAAAATTTACAAGCCATATGGTGTGCTGAGTCAGTTTGTAAACAACCAAAACAAGCGACGTAACAAAAAGCTACTTAGTGATATTTATGATTTGCCACCAAATACGATGGCAATTGGAAGACTTGACGAAAAATCTGAAGGTCTGTTATTGCTAACCACAAACGGAAAATTTAGCGAATACATTAGAAGTCAATCTGTAGAAAAAGAATACCATGTCATGGTTGACGGTATTATTACTGATACGCACATTAACCAATTAACAAAGGGAATTGACATTTCTATAAATGGTAAATCCTACCAAACTAAACCTTGTAAAGCACATATACTTAATGACATATGCCATATAGAAGAGCGTTTTGTACGTGACCAACGTCATGGCAAAACGTCTTGGCTCAGCATTACAATAGCGGAAGGCAAATTTAGACAAGTCCGAAAAATGACCTCAAGGATTGGATTACCAACGTTGCGATTGGTACGTGTGAGAATTGGAGATTATAGATTGGAAAATTTAACGTCCGGTAAAATTGAAGAAATTAATTGCCCTCATTTTTAGCGGTAATTACAGGCTTTTCGTTAATAAACGTGATGGTGGCTTTTACGCCAGTGAGTAAATTCCATTCTTTAGAGGAAACAACATTACCTTTGTCATCGTAAACAACGAATTCTGCGGTATTTGGACCAGAATCACCCTGATTAAGTGCTTTAAAATCAATCTTATTAATACCTTCGGATAATTTTATTTTTAACCTTCTGTATTGTGATTGTAAAACAACACTAGGATAAATTATTTCGTCATTTACAGAAACGCTTACACGGTCGCCATCTGGATATTCATGGTCTCTACAAATGATATTAACAAATTCTGTATCAATATTATACTGTCCTAAAAATTGGTCACTCATATATTGAACAATACCTGTTCTTGCAGCTTCTTTTCGCCAGCGTTCTTCAAATATCTCACCTGGATTTTTAAGGCCATCACCACCAGTCATAGAAAAAGGTCGTTCAATTTCATTTTTTTTAATTCTTGAAATTGTACCCGTTTTATTGTCTTTATCTTTGTCGTCTTTGGCTTTGGGATTCTCTTTAGGAGCAACTTTAATCACTTTTGGCGCTTCGTCTTTTTTAGTTTTAGACTCAATTGCAGGTATTCTAATCGATTTGTTTTCTTTATCCGTCACTTGGGCATTCAGCATTATACCGAAGCTTAGAAAAAGGAGTAATAAAATAAAACGATTGTTCATAATTTTCTTTTTTGTTATAGCATTTAAAATATAATCAAAAACTATACCTACTTCAAATTAAACGTATAAAAAACAAAAACCTTTCAAAAAAAAGTTAAAACTTTCCGTTAAAGCTCAGTCGTAACCGTCTGTTGTATTCCTCAAACAACCAATCTTTATAGTTTTGTGTGCTGTTCATTATGCAATAGCAATACTGCTTAATTCGGTAAGCAATTTCATCTTGAAGCTCTTTTATTAATTCTCGTGCTTCAAACACATCTTCACAATTTTCTATACAAATTTTAGAGTGTTGTTCTATTGATTTTTCTATAACAGTAAACGACTTTTTGTTTGATTTTAATACCTTTTTATATTCGGTTTTGACATTAAAATCTAAGTCATCAGACTTGCCAAGTCTTTGTTTTAATGCTTCTGGCATTTTGTAAATAAAGTCACGCTCTAATGCTTCGTCATCTACAATATTTTCCAAATAAAAATCTGGATATTTAAAAATATGTTGCCAATCAACCGGTTGGTCCCAAGGTCCAAAACGCGCAATATTATTTCCTAAATCTACAACCTGAAACGTATCTCTATCCTTATAAATACGTGAGCCACGACCTATCATTTGAAAATATAATGTTAATGAGCGCGTTGCTCTATTCAAAATAATAGATTCTACAGACGGTTCATCGAAACCAGTCGTTAAAATACTTACTGAAGATAAAATAGCGTTTGGCGTTTTATTAAACCATTTTAGCGTGTCTTTTCGTTCTTGTTTACTAGCAGTGTTATCTAGATGTCTAACATCATAACCAGCACGTTTAAAGGAATGATAGACTTCTTTTGAAGTGTGAATACCATTATTAAAAATCAGCGTTTTTTTGTTTTTAGATGTTTCCTCGTAAGCGGCTATTAATTTGGTTTGCATAAAGCTATTGGTATACAATGCTTCAGAAGATTTTACAGTATAATCACCATTAATTCCAATTTTTAAACTTGTTAAACCAACATCAAAACTTATAGCTTCTGCTTTTGCTAAAAAACCATTTTTAATTAATGTTGCAATGTCATCGCCAACAATAAGTTTATCGTAATTATCTTTCATCGGCAGCTTTATATTGCTACTCAAAGGTGTTGCTGTTACACCAAGAATAAAGCAATTATCAAAAAATTTAAAAAGCTTTCTAAACGAATTATAATGTGCTTCATCAATAATAACAAGTCCAACATTTTTTAACTCAAAATCATTTTCAGACAAACGGTTATTCAGCGTTTCAACCATGGCTACAAAACATTGATACTCGTCTTGGTCTGGTAAGGTTTTTACCTTACTGTTGATGATTTTATTTTTCACATTAAAACCAGACAATACATTAGAGGTTTGCTTACACAACTCAATGCGATGGGTCAGTATAACAACTTTTTGGTTTTTCTCTTTGATATAACGACGAACGATTTCGGAAAAAATCACCGTTTTTCCGCCACCAGTTGGTAATTGATAGAGCAAATTGTAATCAGCCGGCGCTTGGTCCATAACATCAAAAATTCGATTTAAATCGTTTATTTGATAGTCGTACAAACGCTTTTCGCTCTGTTGCTCTATTTCTATAGTGTCTTGAGTCTCTAAGGACATATAATTTTTTGTGTTGTATTAATAGCTTAGGTCTTTGGCTATGCTAAAAAGACCAATTTTGCAAAAATAGTACATAATAACGGTTTGATTAAGCGATGTTAACAACATTTTAAAAGTGGTATTGTTTTTGTGATTTCTTTAACAATAATCCTAAAACACTACAAATTATGAGAGATTCTAGACGACAAGCCCCAACAGTAAATGCAGGTTCAATGGCAGATATCGCCTTTTTGCTATTAATCTTTTTTTTAGTGACCACAACCATTTCTGCCGATAAAGGAATTTTGAGGAAATTGCCCGCAGAATGTTTAACGCCAGATTGCAATATTGAAGTGAATGATAGAAATGTTTTAGAGATTTTTATCAATAGGAATAATGAATTAATGGTTGAAGGTGAATTAATTGAAGTCAGCGACTTAAAAACTTTGGCTATAGATTTTATTGATAACGACGGTGCAAATCAATGCGACTATTGCAATGGAAAGCAATTAGAAACTTCATCTGATAAACCTCAAGATGCCATAATCTCATTAAAACACGATTCTGAAACGAGTTACGGCACTTTCATCGATGTACAAGATGAAATTAGTAAAGCTTATCTTAAATTGAGAACAGCTTACGCAAAGTCAAAATTTAATAAACTACCCGAAGGATTAACAAAAGACGAGCTTATTGAAGTGAAAAAAGCTTATCCTTTTATTCTTTCTGAAGTTCAATTAGATAGAAATCAATAGTTAACTTTTGTTAAATCAGTAAGTTAAATGTAACACAGCTTGTTTTTGGTCGTCTTTATTATATAACAATCAAAAATCGAACAATCATGAGAACATTAAACAGTAATCAGTTAACAGACAGAAATTCAGAATCAAAAAGTTTTACTTGGAATAGTAAAAGACGATTTAGATAACCCTTTAAAATCAATCAATTATGAGAGCTTTATCAAAAATCGTTAATACATCTAATAGCCTAGATGATGACCTAGAAAATTTTAAAAGATGAATTTAAAACTTATTAACTTTAACTAAACCAGTATTTGAAAGAATGCTGGTTTTTGTTTTTCAATCTTAAGGCATTACATTTATAAAAAATTGACACGAACTATGCGACCAACTAAAACTTTAATCCTATTAATTATTACAATTCTTTTTTTAAGCTGTAAATCCGAGACAAAAACTGAAGCAGAACTATTGGCTTATGCAAAAGATATTCACGAGCGCGTCATTACTCTTGACACGCATTGCGATATAAACGTAAAGAATTTTACAGATTCTATCAATTACACCCAACGTCTCAAAACACAAGTAAATCTTCCTAAAATGATAGAAGGTGGATTAGATGTGCCATGGTTCATAGTGTATACAGGACAAGATAGTTTAAGTAGACAAGGTTTTGAAAATGCTTACGATAATGCCATGTCTAAGTTCAATGCCATACATCGTTTAGTAAAACAATATGCGCCAGACAAAATTGAATTAGCGACAACATCAGATGATGTTAGGCGCATTGTAAAATCTGGTAAAAAAGCAGCTATGATTGGGATTGAAAATGGGTATCCTGTTGGTCTTAATATCGAAAATGTAGAGAAATTTTACAATTTAGGTGCACGTTACATGTCTTTATCTCACAATGGTCATAGCCAATTATGCGATAGTAATACTGGCGAAGCCGATGGCGTTTGGTTACACAATGGCGTTAGTGATTTTGGGAAATTAGTCATTGCCGAAATGAACCGCTTAGGGATGATGATAGACGTTTCGCACCCGTCAAAAGAAGCGATGCGCCAAATGATAGAACTGACCAAAGCACCTATTATCGCGTCTCATTCTTCCGCAAGAGCGCTTTGTAACCACAGTCGTAATTTAGACGACGAGCAACTCCAATGGCTTAAAGAAAACGGTGGTGTTGTACAAACTGTAGCATTTAGAACTTATGTGTCTGATAAAAAAGACAAAAAAGATGTAAATGTCTCAGATTTTATAGACCATATCGATTATTTGGTAGAAAAAATTGGCATTGACCACGTTGGTATCAGCTCAGATTTTGATGGTGGCGGTGGCGTTAATGGTTGGGATGACGCCTCAGAAACCTTTAATGTGACTCACGAATTGGTAAAACGCGGTTATTCTGAAAAAGAGATAGAACAATTATGGTCTGGAAATTTGTTCCGTGTTTTGGATGAATGTGCTGCTGTAGCTGAGAGTTTGAAATAAATTTTTGATATTTAAACTTAAAAAAATAGCAAATCATATTATAAAAAAAGCCAGCGATAGCTGGCTTTTAGTTTTATAGAAATAATAATTATGAAATCTTGATTTGTTTTGCTGGTTTCTTTTTAGCCTCATCGCGTTTTGGCAATAAAACTTTTAAAATACCATCTTCATATTTTGCTTCAATTTTGTCTCTTTCCACGGTTTCTGGCAGAGAAAACGAACGTTTAAATGATGAATATCCAAATTCACGTCTTGTGAAATTGTCATTTTCATCTTCATTAGATATTTCTGTTTCTGCAGAAATTGAGAGCATATTATTATCTAAATTGATATCAAAATCAGATTTCTTTAAGCCTGGCACGGCCATCTCAACTATGTATTCTTCATCTCTGTCTAATACATTTACTGCTGGTAGCGTAATACCAGTATTAAAATTTGATGTTAGCTCGTGACCAAAACTTTTATTAAAAATATCATCCATCCAAGATGACAAACTCGGTAATGTTCTTAAACCTACGTTAGAATTTGAATCACTACCATTTCTTAATGTTGGAAATAAATTACTCATAATAATATAGATTTTAATTAAACTTTATTTACATATACAAGTGCAAACAAAGTGCCAACCAACTAATTATGAAATAATTGCAGTTTTTCTGACATTTTTTCAGATTAATATTTAAGTAATTTTTTAAGAGCTTCTTCAAACCTGCCTTTCGCCAAATATTGTTGTTCCAATTCACTTTCAAAAGGAATTGGTGTTTCTAAACTTGCCACTCGTTTTACTGGTGCGTCTAAATATTCAAAACAGGCTTCCATTAGCATTGCAGATAAATCACTCGCGATACCGCCAAACAGAGAGTCTTCTTGCAGAATTATAGCTTTGTTTGTTTTCTTAACTGAATCAATAATCGCGTCTTTATCTAAAGGCTGTAATGAACGTAAATCAATTAAATCTGCTGAGATTTCAGGATTGTTTTTAAGTGTTTCTAAAGCCCAATGCACGCCAGCACCATAAGTAATGATGGTAATATCATTTCCAGTTCTTAAAAGTGATGCTTTTCCTAAAGGTAAGGTGTAATAATCTGTCGGTACATCTTCTCGTATACTTCTGTATAAAGCCTTATGCTCAAAAAATAACACAGGATTTGGGTCATTAATCGCCGTAGCCAACAATCCTTTCGCATCAGCAGGAAATGCCGGATAAACTACCTTAAGACCTGGCGTTTTGGTAAACCAAGCTTCGTTAGTTTGTGAGTGAAATGGTCCAGCAGCAACGCCTGCACCACAAGGCATTCGTATCACAACATCGGCGTGTTGTGCCCAACGGTAATGCGATTTTGCTAAATAATTTACTATTGGATTAAAACCAGAACTCACAAAATCGGCAAATTGCATTTCTACAACGGCTTTCATTCCTGCAATGGATAATCCCATTCCAGCTTCAACAATGGAAGATTCGCAAATTGGTGTGTTACGCACACGCTCTTTTCCAAATTGCTCGACAAAACCATCTGTAATTTTAAAAACACCACCATATTCGGCAATATCTTGACCCATAATTACAAGATTATCATGACGTTCCATAGACTGTTTTAAACCATCAGATATAGCATCAATTAATCGTTTTTCTTCAACTTCAAAACCTTTGCTAACTTCTTGATAATTATACGGTTTGTAAACGTCATTTAATTCAGTAGTTAAATTCGGAATTATGTTTTCTTCCGCATAAGCTTGATCTAAAGCATCATCAATTTCAGTCTTTATTTCGCTTTCAAATTTCTGCTTAATGTCTTCGGTTAAAACCCCTTCAGATTTTAAGAATTCTTCAAAGTTAGAAATTGGGTCTTTTTCTGCCCAAGCATCCATCAAATCTTGCGGAACATATTTTGTGCCACTCGCTTCTTCATGACCACGCATTCTAAAGGTTTTAAACTCAATTAAAACTGGACGCGGATTATTTCGGATATCTTCAGCTAATTCCGAAAGTGTATTGTAAACTTCTAAAATATTATTGCCATCGATAATATGAGACTCCATGCCGTAGCCTTTTCCTCTATCGGCCAAATGCTCACAATTGTATTGCTCTTTTGTCGGTGTAGATAAGCCATAACCATTGTTCTCAATACAGAATAGCACTGGCAATTGCCAAACCGAAGCCACATTTAAGGCTTCATGAAAATCACCTTCACTTGTACCACCTTCACCTGTAAATACAGCAGTGACTTTCTTATTTTTCTGTAATACATTTGCCAACGCAATACCATCTGCAACACCTAATTGTGGACCGAGATGCGAAATCATTCCAACAATATTATACTCTTGCGTACCAAAATGAAACGACCGGTCGCGACCATTAGTAAAACCACTGGCTTTACCTTGCCATTGACAAAACAAACGAAATAGCGGAATTTTACGGGTTGTAAATACACCTAAATTTCGGTGCATTGGTAAAATGTATTCTTCGTCTCGCATAGCCAAAGTAACACCAACAGAAATGGCTTCTTGTCCAATACCAGAAAACCATTTTGAGATTTTTCCTTGTCGCAATAAAATAAGCATTTTTTCCTCTATTAATCGAGGTTTGAGCATATTATAGTATAAATCTAAAAGTGTACTTTTTGATAGATTTTGTTTATCAAATTTCATTGATTTTGGTATTGTGTTCGGCAATTAAGCAAAACATTTAGTTGGTATTTCAAATGTAATTAATTTAACAAGAAATCACTTCGTTACAGCTTTCATTTTTATTCTTCAAAATATCCCAATTTTAAAGGCTTTTCATTAAATTTGTGATTACATCAAATAAATAAAACGTTATAACATGGACAGAATACCTAGCGTAGACCTGAAAGATTTTTTGTCGGGTGACCCAAATAGAAAACAAAAATTTATTAATGAAATTGGTAAAGCCTATGAGGATATTGGCTTTGTAGCTTTAAAGGGTCATTTTTTGGACGATGCATTAGTTGATGAACTTTATAGCGAAGTCAAAAACTTTTTTGATTTGCCTGTTGAGAAAAAGCGTGAATACGAGATCGAAGGTATTGGCGGACAACGTGGCTATATTTCGTTTGGTAAAGAGAGTGCTAAAGGTAAAAAAGAAGGCGATTTAAAGGAATTCTGGCATTTTGGTCAGTACGTTGAAGATGATGAAGAACGCAGAAAAGAGTATCCTGAAAATGTTGAAGTTAAAGAGCTTCCTAAGTTTAATGAAGTTGGAAAAAAAGCATACAGAAAACTTGAAGAAACTGCTAAATATGTGTTACGTGCATTAGCATTGCATGTCGGTTTAGAAGAAACTTATTTTGATAATTATATTCATAATGGAAATTCTATTTTAAGACCAATACATTACCCACCAATTTTAGAAGAACCAGAAAACGCTGTTCGTGCAGCTGCTCACGGTGATATTAATTTAATTACACTTTTAATGGGTGCGCAAGGTCGTGGATTGCAAGTGCAAAATCATAAAGGCGAATGGATTGATGCCATTGCTGAGCCAGATGAATTGATGATTAATGTTGGTGATATGTTATCGAGACATACTAATAATAAGTTAAAATCGACAATTCATCGTGTGGTTAATCCACCAAGAGAATTATGGGGAACTAGCCGCTACTCTATCCCGTTTTTTATGCATCCAGTAAGCGAAATGAAACTTGATGTTTTAGAAAGCTGCATAGATGAAAATAATCCAAAACAATACGATGACATTACAGCTGGAGAATTTTTAGATGAGCGTTTACGAGATTTAGGTTTAAAAAAATAAAAAAAAAAACACCTTAATCCTCCCAAAGGGAGGAAATACTCACTCATATGGAAATAAACACTCAGACTGCTTGTGTAACAATTTTTCCCCTTTGGAGAAATTAAAAGAGCTTTTATGGATTTACAAGATCAACTCAAAAACCTTTTTCCAGAACACGTGCCTGAAGTTTCAGAAAATAAAACAGACGAAACTTCTGATATTTGGTTGCAAGACGACCCAATAATTTGTAAATACGAAAAACGTAAAGGGAAACCAATAACTATACTAGAAGGTTATACAGGCGCTACGGAAAATTTTAAAAAATTGGCGAAAGAGTTAAAACAGAAACTGAGTGTCGGTGGTAGTTTTAAAGATGATAAAATAATTATTCAAGGTGACTATAGAGACAAAATCATGGCAATGCTCAAAGAAAAAGGGTTTAATGTAAAACGTGTTGGCGGCTAAGTTTTATGGCCAAAAACATCTTACATATCACAAATGGCGATAGCCTGACAAATTATCTCAACGAACTAAATTTTGAGGGTGATATATTCACTTGGCGTGAAATGTTGTGTGAAGGTCCTGTAGTTCCACTTATAGATTCTGAAGATTTTTTTGAAAAGCGACGAGCGTTTTTAAACGAAACTTACAATATTAAATTATCGGATTACACGTTTAATGCGGATTTAAAAATTTTGGAGAATGCAGATGATTACAATGAAATTAATTTGTGGTTTGAGTATGATTTGTTTTGTCACATCAATCTTATTGCAGCTATTAATTTATTACATCAAAAAAACATAAAAAAACCAATTTATCTTATCTGTAGCGGATATATTGATGGCGAGAAACTCTTAAAAGGATTATCAGAACTTACAACACAACAACTAAAAACACATTACGATAATAAAATTTTACTTCAAAAAGACGATAAAGATATGGCAATTGCCATATGGCGCACTTACTGCGGCACAGACCATAATATTTTGAAGCCTTATATTACTAAAAAATCAAATTTTAAATATCTGACCAATTGTTTAAAAGCACATTCCAAACGCTTTCCTAATGCAAAAACTGGACTTTGTACTATAGAAGAAAACATCCTAAAGTTAATAAATGAAAAGAATATTAAATCAAAAAATCATCTTCTTGGTTATTGCTTAAATTATCAAGGTTATTATGGTTTTGGAGATATTCAGTTTAGACGAATGATTGAAAAACTATCATTTTTATTTGACGAATCCGGTAACGTTCTTACTTTAAATTCTGAAGGTTTAAAAGCTCTAAATGGTGAAAAAAACTATTTGAATGAAATAGATAATAATATTGCTTTTGGAGGAATAAACCGCTTAGATTTTGTTTTTAGTACAACAGAAAATAAACTTATAAAGAAATAACAAATGTCTATAAAAGACTCCGAACTTATATTAAACCCTGACGGTAGTGTTTATCATTTAAATTTAAAACCAGAAAACATTGCAGAAACTATCATTTTTGTGGGTGACCAAGACCGAGTAGAAAAAGTTACAAAGCATTTTGATAGTATTGAATTCACAACTCAAAAGCGTGAGTTTAAAACTCAGACAGGAAGTTACAATGGCAAACGTATTTCTGTAATTTCAACAGGTATTGGACCAGATAATATCGATATTGTTTTGAACGAACTAGATGCGCTTGTTAACATAGATTTTGTTTCAAGACAACCAAAACAAATATTAACTAGTTTAAATATTATAAGAATTGGAACTTCTGGCTCATTGCAAGCTGATATTCCTATAGATTCTTTTCTAGTTAGCGAATATGCTCTAGATTTAAACGGAATGCTTCATGCTTATCAAGTTGAAGGTATTACAAATCCTGAAATTGAAGCAGAATTCATCAAACAAACCAATTGGAGCGAAAATAAATCAAAACCTTTGGTCATTGGCGGAAGTGATTTCTTGCAAATGCATTTTAATAGCGATGTGATCTTTAAAGGAATGACGGCAACTGCTGGCGGATTTTACGCACCACAAGGTCGTGTGTTACGCTTGCCACTTCAAGATGAAAACTTAAATTCTAAGATTGATAGTTTTAAATATCGTGATTTTAGAGTAACAAATTTAGAAATGGAAACCTCTGCAATCTATGGACTTTCAAAATTAATGGGTCATGAGGCTATATCGCTAAATGCTATTATTGCCAACCGTGCAAATGGTACGTTTAGCAATCACCCAAAAAAAGTGGTTGAAGACTTAATAACATTCACATTGGATAAAATTTCAAATTTATAGTATAATGTCAAAGAACGTAAATAGGCTACTTAATATATTCAGCGTCATTTCTGTAATTGTATTAATAGCAACAGCGTTTAGAACGCTCATATATTGGTTTATAGGCATTGACAATGCACGAGTTTTTAGAACAGAATTATTTATTATTTGGGGAATTTGTATAACGGTGTTATTGCTAAATTTCTTTCAAAACAAACAAAAACGAAATTAAATATAGAAGTGGATTCTAGACAAATAAATATTGGTGGCGTTCCAGAGCATTTTAATTTAGCTTGGTATCTTGGACTTAAAAATGGCGAGTATAAAGCTGAAAACATCAACTTACGATGGCACGATTATCATGGCGGAACCGGCCAAATGTGTAAAGCATTACGTGACGGTAGTATTGATATGGCAGTAATTCTTACCGAAGGTATCGTTAAAGACATTATCGCAGGTAATCCATCTAAAATTGTACAAACATTTACGAAATCGCCATTAATTTGGGGAATTCATGTTGCTGCCAAATCAAAATTTAAAACCTTAGAAGATATAAAAGGTACTCGCGCTGCAATTAGTCGTTATGGCTCGGGATCACATTTAATGGCTTACGTTAATGCCCAAAATAACGGTTGGAATTTGGAAAAAGACCTCAAGTTTGAAGTCATAAAAAATCTTGATGGTGCAGTCGAAGGTCTTACTAATGGTGATGCAGATTATTTTATGTGGGAAAAATTTACCACAAAACCATTGGTTGATGATGGTACGTTTAGACGTATTGGCAATTGTCCTTCGCCTTGGCCATGCTTTGTTATTGCTGTGAGGAACGAGTTTTTAAAGTCTAATAAAGATGATGTGAAAACCATTTTAGATATCGTCAACAGCACGACTTCAGAATTTAAACATATTCCAAGTATAGACAGAACCATTGCGAATCGTTACGGACAAGAATTAGAAGATGTGCAAGAATGGTTATCACTTACCGAATGGTCACAAGAATTAATTGATGAAAAAACACTGACAAAAGTGCAAAACCAACTTTTCGATTTAAATATTATTGACGAAAAGTGGAAGTATGATGATTTGGTTTATAAATTATAGATTTATTACGCAATCTTTCTGCAAATAATCCATCTAGGAAGAAATCAAGTCTATGAAACTATCTTCACTTCTTTTTATGGTTACAATTTCTCTGTGTGCATCTTTATGTTGCCCAGAAGAAAATGATTTTGGACCTACAATTTTTATTGAAAATGAAAATCTTATTCAAGTTGAAAATAGTGAAACTACTTTTAATTTAAATGAGAGTATTGTTATTGAAACCACTATAAACAATAGTCAGACAACAACTTCAGGTGAAACTATTTTGCTAACAGATTTGTTTTATAATGATAGTTTAGAAGATGCGTTTCTTCAATTTGATGTATCTCTTTTTAAAGAAACTGGATTTGGTACCTTATCGCCTATTTCACTAACACAAGACGCAGTTACTAATGATTTCGGTCAGGTGGAAGTTAACAGCCAATTCAACCTTGTTAGAGCGTTTTATGACGAAACAACTCATAGTTTTAGAAGTCGATTTTCAATTAACTTAAGAGAAAGCGGCACTTTTTTTCTGGCAAATTCACGTTTTGGATTTAATGATTTTACGCAAGTAATTATTTCTGGCGGCGTTTATGAATTAGGTTTTGTAGAGTTAAGAACCAGCATCGAAAACGCAAATGCTGAAGGTGCTTATGAGTTTCAGGTTATTGAATAGTCCAATCAATTTCAGATTTTCCTAAATCTCTTAAAATCGAATTCGTTTCACTGAAATGTTTATTTCCAAACCAATAGCCGCGATTAGCGCTTAATGGCGAGGGATGCCCAGAAGTTAAAATATGATGTTTTGTTTTATCAATCAGCTTTGCTTTCTTTTTTGCAAATCCGCCCCAAAGTAAAAAAACTACATTCTCTTTCTGGTCACTTACAACATTAATTACTTCATCTGTAAACGTTTCCCAACCTTTTTTCTGATGACTTCCTGCTTCATGCGCTCTTACAGTTAATGTCGCATTTAACAACAACACACCTTGGTCTGCCCAAGGCATTAAATTTCCACTTTTTGGATAAAGCATATTAAAGTCTGCCTGTAATTCTTTAAAAATATTTATTAAAGATGGTGGATGCGAAATGCCATCATTCACAGAAAAACATAGACCATTAGCTTGATTTGGCCCATGATAAGGGTCTTGACCAATGATAACAACTTTTAAGTTTTCAAACGTACAATGGTTAAAAGCGTTAAAAATGTCTCCGCCTTTTGGGTAACAGGTATTAGTGCTGTATTCCTGTTTTACAAAAGCGACTAAGTCTTTAAAATAGGGCTTTTCAAATTCAGAAATAAGATATTTTTTCCAGCTTTGGTCAATGGATACGTTCATAATACAAAGATAAAATTTTAGAGTCAAAAATGCCTCTTAATGTATTAGGTCTTAAATAGTATTTTGATGTAACTTTGTTTTTAAATTCCGCTATTACAAAACAATTTTGAGTAAAGACAGAACTATAAATATTCACCAAAAAACTTTAGATGACCTTGAGTTTGGCACTGTACAATCGCAATTAAGTGAACATTGTATTACTAACCTCGGAAAAGAAGCCGCATTAGCTATTTCACCCTTTGAAAATGCTGAAATTCTAAAAAAAGAATTGGCCTACACTAATGAATATTTATCGTCTTTTGATAATGACAATCGCATACCAAATCACGGGTTTGAAGATTTAAGCAAAGAAATTAAACTTCTCAATATAGAAAACACATATTTAGAAGTGCTGAGTCTACAGAAAATTGTCAGCACATCTTTAACTGTAAATACTATACTCACATTCTTGAAGAAATTTAAAGAATATTACGAGAGTTTATACCTATTATCTCAACCCATTGAGCATACGACAACTATTATTGAGCAGGTTGATATTGTTGTAGACCGCTTTGGAGATATTAAAGATAATGCCTCGTCAGCGCTTTCGGTCATTAGAAAATCGATTGCAAGTTTGCGCACAAAAATAAATACAAGTTTTGCTTCAGCCTTAAATAAATACCACAATCTCGAATATTTGGATGAGATCAGAGAATCCGTAGTAGAAAACAAACGTGTACTTGCCGTAAAATCCATGTATCGCCGCAAAGTGAAAGGCGCTATTATGGGCGGCAGTAAAACGGGAAGCATTGTTTATATTGAGCCAGAAACGACACTTCAACATTCACGAGAGCTGAATAATTTGGTGTATGAAGAGCAAGAAGAAGTCATTAAAATTCTAAAAGAATTAACCGATTACATTCGTTTGTTCTTGCCGCTATTAGAAAAATATCAATCTTTTCTTACTAAAATAGACCTCATTTCTGCGAAAGCAAAATATGCGCGTAGCATGAATGCGATTCTACCAGAAATCTCTGAGGAACGTGAAATGTTTCTGCGAGATGCTTATCATCCACTACTCTATTTAACCAATACTGAGAAAGGCGAAAAAACCTTTCCACAAACGATTGGTTTAAAAGATGATGCACGGATTATCGTGATTTCTGGGCCAAATGCTGGTGGAAAAAGTATCACACTAAAAACTGTTGGTTTATTGCAAGTCATGTTACAAAGTGGACTTCTAGTACCTGTTCATGAGCGTAGTAAAATGTTTTTATTTGATAGGATTTTGAGTGATATTGGTGACAATCAATCTATAGAAAATCACTTAAGCACCTATAGTTACCGCTTAAAACAGATGAACTATTTTTTGAGGAAATGTAATAAAAATACACTGTTTTTAATAGATGAATTTGGTACAGGCTCTGACCCAGAATTAGGTGGTTCTTTAGCTGAAACATTTTTAGAAGTTTTTTATGACCGAAAAGCCTTCGGAATAATAACAACGCACTACTCCAACTTAAAATTGTTGGCTAACGAACTGCCGTACATGCGCAACGCGAATATGCTATTCAACGAACGAACGTTGGAACCAATTTACAAATTAGTTATCGGTCAAGCCGGAAGTTCATTTACGTTTGAAGTCGCTCAGAAAAACGGTATTCCGTATAGTTTAATTAACAAAGCAAAGAAAAAGATTGAGCGCGGTAAAGTCCGTTTTGATGCTACGATTGCAAAGCTTCAAAAACAACGAAGCCGACTAGAAAAGACCGAACAATCTCTAAAAGCCAATGAAAAGAAAAAACAAACAGAAGCTGATAAACTTGAAGAGATAAATCAAAAAGTTCAAAAAAAATTAGAAAGCTATCAAGAGTTATATGACAGCAATCAGCGACTCATTTACCTTGGACAGAAGGTGAATGATTTAGCAGATAAATTTCAGAATAATAACAAAAAACGCGAATTAATGTCGGAATTATTCCGGTTGGTTCAAATTGAAAATTCCAAGAAAAAGAAAGTTTCTGCCAAACAGAAACGTGCCGAAAAAGCAAAAGAAGAGCAAATAAAAAAGGAAGCCGAAAAGAAGGTTGAAGTAATTAGAAAAAAGAAAAAAGAAGCCAAACAAAAAGAGAAAGAAAAACCAGCTCCACCAAAACCCGTTTTAAAAATTGGCGACCGCGTACGAATGCACGATGGTAGAGCGATTGGTAGCATAGATAAATTTGAAAAAGGAAAAGCTATAGTAAATTATGGTATGTTTACCACAAATGTGAATGTTGATTTACTAGAATTAGTTGAAGCAAAAAAATAATGAAAGGCGTACCAAAAGATAAACAACTTATTTTATTTGATGGTGTTTGCAACCTTTGCAACAGCAGTGTTTTGTATGTTATAAAACGAGATAAAAAAAATCTTTTCTTGTTCGCACCATTACAGAGCAACATTGGTGAGCAAATTATAAATGAGTTTAATATTGATACTACAGAAACTGATTCTATAATTCTTTATAATCCTTCAGAACAAAAAATTTACAGTAAATCTACGGCAGCACTTAAAGTCGCAAAACTGTTATCTTATCCAACAAAACTACTTTCTGGGTTTTTAATCGTTCCTGCTTCGATTCGTAATTGGGTTTACGATTTTATTGCTAAAAACCGTTATAAATGGTATGGCAAAAAGGAATCTTGTATGATTCCTACTCCAGAATTAAAGGCTAAGTTTTTGGATTAAGTCTTACTTATTAAAACATCAGTTTTACTCACTCAAAAGGATTATTTACTCAGTATGAGTTTTAGAATCTCAACTAAATTTCTACTTTTAAAAAGAGTTTAAAGTTAATGGTTGGTTAACGAAACCTCAAAGTTGGTCTTTTAGTTTGAGCCTTACTTCTGTTAGTGAGGAACGAATCGAACTCTATTAATTTGGCAAGTCTACCCAATTAATAGCTTTATTTTACAAATGATGATTGAGTGACTGACTTTGAGGTTTTTATTTTAAACTATTAAGGATAAAATCTAAATTTGGATTGCTATTATTATTTTGTTCGTAAGCATCAGTATAATGTATTGGGTTTATAGCTAAACCAACATCCAATAACTTTTCAATAGTTGGTTCGTAAGACATACTGACTTTTCCCATTAAAAGTTTTCCTAAGTCGTTTCCTTTTTTTGCATATTGATATACGTTTCTTAAACCCGTTAAGTATAAAAAATCTTTTGTAAATCCACCACCACGATGAATACGTTGCGTAATACTAAAAGCTTTGTTTCTTTCTAATTTATGATTTCTGTGTAATAAATCAAAGGTATCAGCGAAACTGTAACCTTTACTTAAACTATCTGCGGCTATAACTCTAAAAGACAATTCGCGTAAACGGTCCATTGTTAAAGAATCGCTCATATACTCGGCATATACCGCTAATCCTTCTTGAGTTTCAACATTATTAGGAAAGCCGTTTGAAAACAATTTTAATGGCTGAGATAACCCATTAAATGTAGTGACCATATGAACGCCAATTTCATGATTTGCTAAAACCTGAAGCTGATTTTTACTAAACTTATGATTTTTCTTTAATACCAACGTTTGCGTATTATTTAAAACCATAGCAGCTGCCGAGATATTATTGCTCGTTTTTAAGTTATATTTAAAATCATAACGTTTGGCATAATTTTCAAAATAATTAATGGCATAATCCGTATCATGGATTGGTTCTAAATCTGCGTCATCATTTGGGTCGAATCGTAATATAAATTTTGCATTATCAATATCATTTTCAGTTGGTGTACCAAAGCTTTTTAAGCTATTGAAATAGAATTTACGTCCTTGTCCAATAGTTTCAATACACTCAATTAAACCCGAATATTCATAAATAATATCTTCATACAATTGTCTAATATCATCG
The DNA here is from genome assembly GCF_042675765.1 of Winogradskyella litorisediminis. Taxonomy (NCBI): domain Bacteria; kingdom Pseudomonadati; phylum Bacteroidota; class Flavobacteriia; order Flavobacteriales; family Flavobacteriaceae; genus Winogradskyella; species Winogradskyella litorisediminis. Next base: position 255,161 of record NZ_JBHTJL010000003.1, read on the forward strand.
TCTTCAATACGTTCTAAACGCTGAGAGAAAAACAACCGATGTAACTTATACCCATTAAATTTAATTTTACGATACTTAAATTCTGGCTCGTATGTATATTTTGAAGTAAAAAACTTCTTTTTTTCCGCAGCAATATTTAGCGGATTGATGTAATTAAGTAATTCGATATTTTTTACCAATCTATCAAGATTAGAATCAATATCAAATATATTCTGAAACTCTAATGTTGTTTTTATTTGAGACATTAATTATGATGTGTATTGTAAAATTCTGAAGCATGCTTTGGTAATAAAAATTTAAGCTGTTGTGCTACGGCATCGACCACTTCAGGATATATGATTTGCTCATATTCATCGCAATAAACTTTTGCGATTTCGGTTGCCAAAACTAAGGTATTTTTAAAATTATTTGTTATGAATTTTAGAAAATAACCATTGCCTTGAAAAGTGTCATTTATTTTTGAAGTTTGCTTTATACCATGAGGTAAATTAATGGAAGCCAAAGTTACTCGCCATGATTCAACTTCGTTTCCAAAACGCTCATTATCAATATTTGATGTACCCAAATTCCAAGTTGGCACTTCTCTATCCCAACGCTTCCAATTGTAACTGTGCATATCATAAACGATACAAATCTCAAATTTTTCTTCGAGTTTGGATATTAATGCTTCTACAACTTTATAAAAGTTTGAATGTTTTTTTAAACTATGTTCCTTTTCTGAGGCATCTAAGGGTGATTTCCACAGTTGTTTTCCCCAAGCTGTATCAAAAACCGCATTTTCTGGGTCGCGATTAAGGTCATATTCAAATCGAGAATCGCATGCAGCCAGAACAATTGGGTGCGACGCAACCATCCTTTTAGTTTCTGGGTCTTCTTCGTACCATCGTTCATATTCGGTATGCAAACAATTATCCCATAATTCTTTTCTAAACTGATGACCATCATGTACTGCAGCACAAGCATAATGTACATAACTTTCAATTTTTAATGTAAAAGAATAATCATCAGAAACGGCATGAAAACAAAATTCGTTTTCAATATTATTTATAATTTCTGCTAATGAAAGTCGTTGTAATTTCATTTTAAAATACGTTTTAAGAATAATAACATTGAATGCTCACGGATATCAAAATCGCCATCAGCAAAAAATAAGGCTTTGATGTCTGCCAAGAGTTGATTAAAATTTTGTATTGAATAATTGTGATGCTTAACGGAAGCCAATATTTTTTGAATACTTTGATAATCGTTATCATCAGAAAATTCCTCGTGCACTTTTTGAAATGTTTGCATATCCACCTTTGAAATAATAACGTTTCGTTCGTGATTATCTTCCTTAAAGTCTGAATGTGCAGCGTACAATAAAGTGTATGCAATAAGCTCGTCTTTTGTCCAATTTGGTACTTCCATAATTTCAATTTATTCCATTTGTTTAAGCTTATTCATTGCCTCGTTGAGTCCAATTAAAACCTTAACCTTACGATTTGCAATGCAAAGTGATTTCGACAAAATTATTTTTGTCTTAACCAATGCCTAAGGCATCATATAGTCATTCTTTTTTTAATGTACCATATTCCGTCCAAGAACCATCGTATACAACTAAATCTTTATAACCTGCAATTGTAGCGCCTAATGCAAGATTGCAAGCCGTAATTCCTGAACCACAACTAAATACTAATTTTTTATTATCAATTTGAAATTGACTGAATATTGATTTTAATGCGTCTTTAGATTTCAATGTATTACCGTCTAATAAATCAGTAAAAGGTAAATTTAATGAGTTTGTAATGGTTCCGCTTGGTAAACCTTCTCGAGGCTCAGGAGTTTCGCCTTTAAAACGTTTAGCTGAACGTGCATCAAAAATTTGTGTGTTTTTATCGTTAGAAAATTCACAAACCCCTTCAAAATGTGTAAATAATTTTGAATTTATATTTGCTTTAAAATCTCCTTTTTCAAATTTCAATTGATAGTCGTTTACAGTTTGAAAGCCTTTAGAAATCCACTCGGGCAATCCACCATCTAAAACAGCAACGTTTTCATGACCAAAATATTTAAAAAACCACCAAGCTCGTGCAGAAGAATAAATACCGTGCTGGTCATAAACTACAATTGCCGATGAATTATTTATGCCTAATTTACGAGCTTCAAGTTGAAATTGTTCTAGGCTTGGCAGTGTGTTAGGAAGTTCAGCTGAAACGTCACTAAATTTTTGCTTAATATCGAAGAATTGTGATTTTGGAATGTAACCCAATTCATCATTTAAAATTGCACCTGAAACCTTAGGAATAGTTGCATCTAAAACCAAAAGATTTTCAGCTTCAATGTGTTTTTGAAGCCATTCTGCTGAAACTAAAGGAGATTTAAATTTTATATTATTCATGTAAAGCGGATAATATTATTTAAGCGTTTCAACACGTTAGTAAAACTGAAAATGACGACGGTAAATTACTAATACAATTAAGCGTCTTCAACTGTTTTTCGCAGGCGTGTTCTTCGATTAAAAGCTTCGAGATTATCTAAGACTTTACTTTCTAAGAAATCAATTACTTTTTCTTCGACCTTACGCTTGTTTTTATAGACTTTGTTAATGTAGGTTATTCCGCCAGGTGACATAACATTAACTTCAACTAATTTTCCACCGATAACATCAATTCCTACAAAATATAAGCCATCTTTTACCAATTTTGGCCCTATTTGCTTACATAAAGCTTTTTCTTCTTTAGTAAGCGTATGTCTTTGTACAGAACCACCAGCAGAAACATTTGAGCGATGGTCATCATTACCAGGAACACGTCTCATGGCACCAACAGGTTCACCATTTAGCAACAAAATACGGACATCACCTTTATCGGCACCTTCAATATAATCTTGAAGTATAACGTAATTAGATTCGCCATCACCAGCACTTATATAAAAATCTAAAAGTGAATTTATATTATTCATCGCTGATTTTTCAATTAAAATAACTCCAGAACCACCAAATCCATTTAAAGGTTTCAAAATCATTTTATCTGACTTTGAATCTTTAATTTGCTGAACTAAGTATTCTTTATTTTTTGATACATGCGTGTTAGGAATAATATTGCTGTGCGCATCTCCAAAAGCAGCAGTGTATAATTTGTTATTGGCTTCGCGCATGCCTTGAAGGGAATTTACGATAAACACATCATCTTTAACAGAATCTAAAAAGTTAAGCATTAATGGATCTAGCGGCGGATTTGCTCTAAAGAAAATAGCATCAAACCCAGCAAGCGGCAACATTTCTTCCCTTAAATTCGCTTTATTATAAAACGCTTTTAATGATGCCGGTACTTTATCCATTCGGCCAACTACCGTACAAAAGGCATTAGTTACGCTATCTCGTATTGTAAGGTTTGCTGGTGAGCACATGGCAACACCATGACCACGTTTTACACATTCTTTAATTAAGGCTAAACTCGTATCGTTTTCTGGGTCAATTTTTTCCCAAGGATACATGATAAAGCAAATATTCATAGTTTTCGGTTGGTTTTAGTATGAAGTGAAAAGATACTAACTTTTCTTTTTTCTATGAAATTATGAAAGAAATTTATGCTAAGTCAACTCTTTGATTGCCTCAAGTATGGTTATTTGCTCTTTTAAAAAAAGTTGTTTACTTATTTTACTTCCTCATAATGGTCATCCCACTCTTTTGGTTTTGGGTTATCATGAAGTTTTCCAAGAGACTTTGCCACCAACATTGACACTGTTGCATCACCAGTAACATTAACAACAGTTCTGCACATGTCCAAAGGTCTATCTACTGCAAAGATTAAGGCCAAACCAATAGGTAATAATTCTGCGGGAAAACCTATAGATTCTAAAACAATAACCAACATTACCATACCAGCGCTTGGTACTGCTGCAGAACCAATTGACGCTAATAAAGCTGTAAAAATGATAACCATTTGATTGGTAAATGTTAAACCTTCAGGCCAAATTACTTGCATGATAAAAACGGCTGCAATTCCTTGGTATAAACTTGTTCCGTCCATATTTACAGTAGCACCAACTGGTAAAACAAAACCAGACACTTCTTTGTCTACACCCAAATGTTCTTCCACACGTTCCATAGTTACCGGCAATGTCGCTGCACTACTACTAGTAGAAAATGCTAATAATTGTGCCGGACTAATTTTATTTAAAAACCACATTGGTGATTTTTTGGCATAAACGCTGACTAGTAAAAGATAAAAACCAATCATTAAAACCAAGCCACCAACCACGCAAAATGCATATTGAAGAAGTTTTACAAGAATTGTTGTATCGTCAAAAGCAATAATAACGTTTGCCATTAGTGCGAAAACTGCATACGGTGCAAAAAGCATGATTAAATCTACCATTTTCATGACGACTTCATTGAGAGAATCAAAAATATCAATCATGGGTTTGGCTTTCTTCTCTCCAATCAACAACAAGCAAATTCCAACAAAAAGCGCAAAGAAAATGACCTGTAACATACTTGCATCTGCCATTGACTGAAAGATATTACTTGGAAAAATATCAACCAATGCTTGTAAAGGTCCAGCATCTTTTTGAGCACTGGCTTTCATCAATTTATCTGTAACACCAGCATCATTCTCATATTTTTGTTTGATATTCTCAATTGTTTCCGCAGGCATTCCAGCGCCAGGCTTTACAATATTTACAATCGACAAGCCAATTACAATAGCTACTAAAGTAGTTGCCACATAGATTCCGATAGTCCGTAATCCCATGCTTTTAATTTTAGAAATATCTTTTAAATCTGAAATTCCTTTTATTAAAGATGCTAGTATTAAAGGAACCGCAATTAGCTTGAGAAGATTAATGAAAATCTTACCAAACGGTGCAATCCAATCGGTTACAAATTGTTGTCCGTTTACAGAATTCATGATAAATCCGAAAATGATTCCAAGAACCATTCCGATGATGATTTTCCAGTGTAATGCGAGTTTTTTCATAAGTCGTTTTACCTTTCAGAAATCTTTCTAAAGAAAGAAATTCCGACAAAGTTTATTGTTTTAAATTATAATTTACCATTTAGTAGTTTCAGTACGTCTCAACAGCATATAATCTGCAATAACCAACGCTGCCATAGCTTCAACAATAGGTACGGCACGTGGCACAACACATGGGTCGTGACGGCCTTTGCCTTGCATCTCTACGGTTTCCCCTGAGCTATTAATGGTTTCTTGTTTTTGTAGAGTTGTTGCAACTGGCTTAAAAGCTACTCGAAAATAAATGTCCATTCCGTTAGATATTCCGCCTTGTACACCACCAGATAAATTGGTTTGCGTTGAGCCATCTTCGTTAAATTTATCGTTATGGTCGCTACCTTTCATTCTGGCACCGCAAAAACCGCTTCCATATTCAAATCCTTTTACAGCATTGATGGATAACATGGCTTTACCAAGTTCGGCATGAAGTTTATCAAAAACAGGCTCACCCAAACCTGCAGGTACATTTTGTATAACACAAGTAATTGTTCCTCCAATAGTGTCGCCTTGTTTTTTTATTTCGGTAACTTTAGCAATCATCTTTTCTGCGGTTGCTGCATCTGGGCAACGGATTGCATTGTCTTCAATTTTAGAAAAATCTAAATCTTGATAAGGTTTGTCGATAAAAATATCGCCAACTGAGGATGTAAATGCATTGATGTTAACTTGATTAATAAATTGCTTTGCAATAGCTCCAGCAACTACTCTACTTGCGGTTTCTCTTGCAGAACTTCGTCCGCCACCACGATAATCGCGTACACCATATTTTTGGTCGTACGTATAATCGGCATGGCTTGGTCTATAAACATCTTTAATATGTGAATAATCTTTCGATTTTTGATTGGTATTGTGGATTAAAAAACCAATTGGTGTTCCTGTTGTTTGTCCTTCAAAAATACCTGAATAAAATTCAACTTCGTCTGGCTCTTTTCGTTGTGTTACAATTTTAGATTGTCCAGGTTTGCGACGATTCATTTCGCGTTGTATGGCTTCAAAATCAAGTTTTATTCCTGCAGGGCAACCGTCAATTATACCACCAATTGCTCTACCATGAGATTCACCAAAAGTGGTGAGTTTAAATAGTTTTCCGAAGGAATTTCCTGCCATTTCAATTTATTTTACGCTAATGTAATTGTAATCTTAGAGAAACAAAAACGCAATATTAAATTTGTGCTATGCGTGAATCTTAAATTCGATAACATTTTAATAACAATTCCCTTATAAAGAGTTAATTATACAGTAACCTTTAAGTTACAAATGAAGGAGTTATTTGCAGTATTAATTTTCTAAAGTTGAATATTAAACGCAAATTAGATATTGTTGTTATTTCGGATGTACATTTGGGTACAAAAGCTTGCCATGCAAAAAAGTTAATTAATTACTTAAACAGCATTGAGCCTAAGCATTTGGTGCTTAATGGCAATATTTTAAATACTTTTAAGTCTGATAAAAATCATTTTTCGAAATCTCATTTTAAAGTTTTAAAGAAAATTATAAATCTTTCTGTGAACGGCACCAAAGTTACCTATGTAAAAGCAAAAGGTGAAGATGCGATTAAGAAAACCCAATATTTTAAAGTTGGAAACATCTCGTTTGTAAATAAATTGTTACTAAATGTTGATGGAAAAAAGGTGTTGATTATTAATGGCGATGTATTTGATTTTGCAATTCGGAAAACGTATACCTTAAACAAATTTGGACGCATTGGTTTTGAAAGTGCTTTACTTTTAAACAACCTTTTTAATTGGTATAAAAAAAGTATTAATAAGCAAAAAGAATCCAATTTTGCAATAGAAAATAGAGATATAAAGTATGTCGATTTTTTTGAATCCTTTATATCAAAATATGCCAATAAAAAGAGATGTGATTATGTCATTTGCGGACATATAAACGCTCCGAAAATTAAAAACAGAAAAAACGGAACTGTAAAGTATTTGAATTCCGGTAATTGGACTGAAAATTTTACAGCATTAGAGTATCGATTAAAACGTTGGAAATTATACAATTACAAAAACGATAAACTTATCCCGTTCGTGCCAGATGATGATTTTGATGAGGTAAAATTAAAAGAATTTATTTCGGCGATTACCATTGTAAAGCTGCCAAATTCTGAAGATTAATTTATAACAACGCTTGTCTTAAAATAGTCACAGGATGCTTTGCAATAACATCTGTGCCATCTTTAATTTGATGCCTACAACTTGTTCCATTTGCAGCAATAATAATATCTTTTGAAGCTTTACGAACTGCAGGAAAAAGCGTTTGCTCACCTATTTGCATACTAACATTAAATTTATCTTTTTCATAGCCAAAACTACCAGCCATGCCACAACATCCACTTGGGATAATAGTGACTTTATAATTATGAGGAAGATTTAGGACATCAAAACTACTTTTTTGATTGGCCAATGCTTTTTGGTAACAATGCCCATGAAATTTAATAGTTCTAAACTCTTTAGTAAATTGCTCTGAGGTAATGTTTCCTAATTCAATTTCTTTCTGAATAAACTCCTCAATTAAAAACGTATGTTTTGCGATGCTTTTTGCGGCATCTTTGTCATCAGCTAATTTTATGTATTCATCTCTAAAAGTTAAAATGGCGGAAGGTTCTATGCCTATTAATGGCGAGTTTTCATCGATAAGATTTTTAAAAATCGTAATATTTTTATTAGCTAAAGATTTGGCTTTATCTAAAATTCCTTTTGAAATTTGAGCGCGACCACTTTCAAAATGATTGATGTAAATGAGTTTGTAATTTAACCGTTTTAACAAAATTTCGACATCTTTGGCGATATCAGATTCTAGATAATTAATGAATTCATCTACAAATAAATAAACTGTTTTTATCGGATTAGAAATATTTGAACCATCCTCGTTTTTATAAGCTTTTGTAAATCTTGGTAAACTTCGTTTAGGATGAATTCCGAGACTATTTTTTATAAGACTTCCAAGAATCTTATTTTGAAACAAGGCATTATTTAATTTAGGAAATTTAGCACCTATTTTATTGTATTTACTTGCATTGGCAAAGAATTTTTCTTTAAACGAAACACCATTTGCTTTTTGATACTGGTATTGAAATTCGGCTTTTAAACTCGACACATCTACACTACTTGGACATTCGGTTTTACACGCTTTACAGCTTAAACACAAATCAAAAACATCTTTTAATTCTTGATGATTAAATCTATTTTCTTTTTTAGAAGTCGTCAAAAATTCTCGTAAGGCATTAGCACGAGCACGCGTGGTGTCTTTTTCATTACGAGTAGCTCTGTAACTCGGACACATCGTTCCGCCAAACTCTGGTAATTTTCTGCAATCACCAGAGCCATTACATTTTTCGGCTTCACGAAGAATTCCTAAGGATTCTGAAAAATCTAAAATTGTTTCAATTTTTGGTTCTTCTCTACCAACTTCGTAACGCAAATTTTTATCCATCGGTAAAGCATCAACAATTTTACCTGGGTTAAAAATATTATTTGGATCAAAGGCTGATTTAATTCGTTTTAAAATTTGATAGTTTTCTTCTCCAATCATCAACGGAATAAATTCTGCTCGGACAATACCATCACCATGTTCTCCAGACATTGAGCCTTTATATTTTTTAACCAAATGCGCCACATCTGTTGTAATCTTTCTAAATAATTTTACATCTTCTTTATCCTTTAGATTTAATATTGGTCTTAAGTGGATTTCGCCTGCACCTGCATGTGCATAATAAACCGCATTTTGGTTATAGGTTTTCATTAAAGCCGTAAACTCAGAAATAAAAGGACTTAAATCATCTAAAGCTACCGCAGTGTCTTCAATACATGCTACTGCTTTTTTATCGCCAATCATATTACCCAACAATCCTAAACCTGCTTTACGCAATTCCATAGCTTTGGTGATGTCTTCACCCTTTAAAATAGGTTGCGCATAACTTAAATTTTGTGTTTTTACGGTGTTAAGAAATTGAGCGATTAAATTTTCTAAATCGTCATCTGTTTCGGCCTTAAGTTCACACATTAAAATGGCAACAGGTTCACCTTCGATAAATTTTCGGTTTTCTTGTTGTGTTTTATTGTGCTTTGTAAGATTTAAAATAGTATCATCCATCATCTCACAAGTATGTAAATTGTGTTGCATAAGCCCTTTTACGGAGAACATGCATTTTTCAATACTTGCAAAATGCAATGCAACCATTACATTTTTAGAAGGTGGTAAATCATCTAATTGTAGGGTTATTTCAGTAGTAAAGGCTAAAGTGCCTTCGCTTCCGGCGAGCAATCGACACATATTAAAATCTTCTGAATAATTATCTGAAAAGACATTATTCTTTATAATCTCATCAATAGCATAACCTGTGTTTCGTCTGTGGATTTCGGGTTTAGGAAAATTTTTATTTATTTGATTTTTAATAGTTTCAGAATGTAATTCTTGATAAATTGTACTATAAATTTTTCCCTCTAAATTGCTTTGCTTTCGTTTGTTTTCGAATTCTTTTTTTGAAATTGATTTAAATTCAATTTCGCTCCCATCACTTAAAATTGTTTTAAGAGAAATAACTTTGTCTCGTGTAACACCATATTGTATAGAAGTTGTACCCGAAGAGTTATTACCTACCATTCCGCCAATCATACACCGATTAGAGGTCGATGTATTTGGTCCAAAAAACAATCCAAATGGTTTTAAATAGTTATTTAACTCATCTCGGACAACTCCTGGTTGTAGAGTTACTGTTTTGGCAGATTTATTTACAGAAATAATCTTATTAAAATATTTAGAAACATCGACAACAATACCATCACCAACACACTGTCCAGCCAATGACGTACCAGCTGTACGAGGAATTAAAGACGTATTATTTGAGTTAGCAAACGCTATAAGTTCCCTTAAATCTTTATGAGACTTAGGCAAAGCTACTGCTACAGGCAACATTTTATAAACTGAGGCGTCTGTGGCGTATATTTTGCGCATCAGGTTATCCGTGTGTAATGAACCGTCTAAGTTATTTTTTAAAGATTTAAGTTCCTTTTTCAATCTTTTTTATTTGAGTTCATAAAACTATTAATAATTATACATTCTTATACAGTTTTAGCGTTATTATTGTGAATCAAATAAATCAATTAAATAAACTCATTATGAAAAAACTAATTTTATCGGCAGTTGCCGTATTTGCTTGTGTTTTATTTACTAACGCACAGTCTATTGCAGATAATGCTATTGGCTTACGCTTGGGTGACAGTGACGGTTTTGGTGCTGAAATTTCTTATCAACGTGCACTTGGAGATAACAATCGATTAGAACTCGATTTAGGTCTAAGAAGCGGTAACAGTTTTGATGGATTTAAGCTCGTGGGTCTTTACCAATGGGTTTGGAACATCGATGGTGGTTTTAACTGGTACGCTGGCGCTGGTGGTGGATTGGCATCTTACGAATTTGATAATGTTCCAGCTGGCATTGATGATAGCGAAACCTTTTTCTTTGTTGCGGGAGATGTTGGAATAGAATATAATTTTGATATACCACTTATACTTTCATTAGATTTTAGACCAGAATTTGGTTTTGGAAATGACAGATTTGATAATGACGATTTAGACTTTGATATTGCTTTGGGTATTAGATATCAATTCTAAACAGAAAAGATAGATTTTAATAGCCATTTTTTCCTTCACAGGAGAATATGGCTTTTTTTTATTTTGCTAAACATTCAGATAATGTGCGCTCATAAATTTCCTCGTACATCGGCACAATTGCTCGCAAATCAAATTTTAAAGATTGTTTTTTAGCATTGATTTTAAATTGATTTAATGTTTCTGAATCTCGTAATATTTTAATTGCATTTTTAGACATATCGCCAACATTCCCAACATCGCTCAAATATCCTGAAAACCCATTCGCATTTACTTCAGGCAAACCACCAGTGTTAGATGAAATAACAGGAACACTTGCAGCCATAGCTTCAAGTGCTGCTAAACCAAAACTTTCTGTTTGAGATGGAAGCAAAAATAAATCGGTAAAGCATAAAATTCGGTCTATTTCGTTACTGTTTCCAAAGAATACAACTTTATCACTAATCCCTAAATTTTGAGCCAATTCTTGTGCAGGTTCTCGTTCTGGACCTTCACCAACCATCATTAATTTAGCAGGGATTTCTTTTTGAATATTATTAAAAATTCGAATGACATCAGGAATGTTCTTAACTTCTCTAAAATTACTGATGTGAGTAACAATCATTTCATTTTCAGTAGCCATAGCTGTACGTTGACAGTCGGTAAAATTTGGTTGAAACTTTTCTACATCGATAAAATTTGGAACAACTTCGATATCTACTTTAATGTCAAATAATCGAAGCGTATCTTGCTTTAAACTTTCTGATACTGAAGTAACTGCGTTAGATTTATTAATACTAAAAGCAACTGCAGGTTTGTAAAATGGATGACTACCTACTAAAGTAATATCTGTGCCGTGTAACGTTGTTACAATTGGAATAAAGATACCTTCTTCTTTAAGCATTTGTTGAGCCATATACGCTGCATAAGCGTGAGGAATAGCATAATGCACATGAAGTAATTCTATACCATATTGCTTTACCATATTTACAAGTTTGCTAGATAACGCAAGCTCATAGGGTTGATAATGAAATAAAGGATATTCTGGGACATTTACTTCGTGAAAATGGACATTATTACTTAATAATTCAAGTCTAACAGGCTGTTTGTAAGTTATAAAATGAATTTCGTGACCACGTTTAGAGAGTTCTAAACCAAGCTCTGTAGCTACAACGCCGCTACCTCCAAAAGTTGGGTAACAAACAATTCCTATTTTCATTTTTGAATTTTTATTTCTGCTAATTTAAAGGAATAATAACGCTTGAGAATACAGAAATGATAATTTAACGAATAATTTAGAACCTTTTTATTCTTCGATTGCTTCGTAAATATAGCGCTGAATTTCGGTTCTTATATTTTCGCGTAATAATAAATTTTTACCAGCTTTTGGATAAGTTCTATTAGCTAAAAAGATATAGACAATTTCTTCTTCTGGGTCTGCCCATGCATATGTTCCAGTAAAACCAGAATGGCCAAAACTTGTCATAGATATACAGCCACAAGTTGGTCCAACATCTCCTAATTGTGGCTTGTCAAAACCTACTCCACGACGATTATCTTTATGGCAAAAATGGCATTTTGTAAATTCGTCAAGTGTATCAGTGTTAAGATAGCGTTTGCCACCATAAAATCCTTTTTGCATATACATCTGCATAATTTTTGCGACATCGTTAGCATTACTAAAAATGCCTGCATGTCCTCCAACACCATCTTGCATTGCTGCACCCATGTCATGTACAAAACCATGAACTTTTTGATTTCTATAATAATCATCAACTTCTGTTGGAACAATATCCTTTAAGCTAAATTTATCTCGTGGATTATACGTTGTATAGTTGGCACCTAATGATTGGTAAAAATGGTCTTGTACCAATTCGTCTAAACCTTTGTTATGATAATACTCTAAAAATCGCTTAAGTATATAATATGGCAAATCGCTGTATCTATAACGTAAGCGGTCTAGTAAATCTGATTCTTTAATTATCTGCTGTATAGAATCTTGATACTCTCTTTTCATAAAAAGTTTGTCGGTTACCTGCACATTAAAATCACCAGTTTTTGTAGTTCTGTACCATTTTTTTGAAGGCTTGCCAGTAACAGTATCTAGAGTTTTTGCATAAAATGGTACCCAAGGCTTTAAACGTGCATAATGCGAAAGCATTTCTTTAATTGTGATATTCTCTTTATTGGTGCCTTTGTATTCTGGCAATAATTTAGAAATTTTTGTATTAAGACTAATAACATTTTTCTCTTGTAGCTCCATCATAAGTGGTAAAGTCGCTAAGATTTTTGTAAGTGAGGCTACATCGTAAACATCGTCAAAATCTATTTTATTCTTTTTGCTATATGTGTGATACCCAAAATTTTTGTTGTAAATGACTTTTCCTTTTCTGGCAACCAATAACTGAATTCCTGGAGTCATTTTCTGATTAACTGCATAATTAGCTATAGAATCTAATTTTTGATTTAATTTTTTGGAGTTCATCCCAACATCTTCTGGTAAGCCATAAGATAAATTGCTTAGTGCACCAAAGGTAATACCATCTGCAACAGAGAAATATTCACCAGCAGAAACAGGAAGTTTTCCCTTCGCTTTAATAGCGCCAAAAAGTAATTGCGCAGATTTTTGTTGAGCAATTTCACTATTTTGATAACTCATTACAATACCTTCAATGTTTTCTATTGTTGATAAGTCCATTAATGCATAAGGCCTCGCAAAAACATCTAAAATTACTGTATTTGTTCTAGCAATTTCATAAAGCCATGTCAACTCTTTTGTCGAAAATTTATAAGATTTCCATGGATTATCATTCGATTTATGAAAGCCTAAGATTACTGTATTGTAGTTTTTTAGTTTACCTAATAAATCACTTAGGTTTTCTGCTGAAACCTTATGAACTTTGGTATATCTTTTTAATTCTGAATAAAACGAGGAGCCATTATCATCACCTAAAGACACATAAGCAATTTTTTTTGTCTCAAGATTTCGTAATGGTAAAATATCATTCTTGTTTTTTAGAACCGTAATCGCCTCTTCCATCAACTTTCCATACAAAACGTCATCCTTAATACGTTTGATATCACCATGTGCACCACGAATATCTAATGGTTTGTAGTTTTGAAGTCCTACTTTATATTTCGCCATTAAAATTTTCTTAACCGAATGTGCCAAACGCTCTTCTGTAATATCGCCTTTATTAAAAGCTGCAGTAATTTTTTCGATGCCTTTTTCAACATTTTCAGACATGAGCATTACATCGTTTCCTGCTTTAAAAGCCATTAAATCTATTTCGCCTCGTGTATCTATTTTTCCTTTTGAAACGCCATCCACACTTGGGTTAACAAAATCTGCAGCACCTTTCATTGTTAACGCGTCAGTAAAAATAAGGCCTTTAAATCCTAATTTTTCTTTTAATATATCAGTTACTACATATTTTGACAATGAGGTAGGTAAACCATTCTGAATTCCTAATTCTGGAATGTTAAGATGAGCAACCATTACGCTAGATAAGCCTTCTTTAATAAGTTTTCTGTATGGATATAATTCTACCGAGTCGATGCGTTGTTTGGTGAAATTTACCGTTGGTAAAGTTTTGTGTGAATCTGCATCTGTATCACCATGACCTGGAAAATGTTTTGCATTTGCTAAAACGCCTGCATCTTGCATTCCTTTCATAAATGCAGCTGCTTTTTCCGTAACATTATATTTGTCTTCTCCAAAAGATCGATTACCTATAATTGGATTTTTTGGATTTGTATTAATATCTACAACTGGAGCAAAATTAAAATGCACACCAACGCGCTTACAGTGTTCACCAATTTGGTAACCTGTTTGTTCAATTAATTTATTATCAGAAATTGCACCAAGTGTCATATTCCATGGAAATGCATACGTAGAATCTAAACGCATACTTAAACCCCATTCAGCATCCATACCAATAAGTAATGGTACTTTTGATAATGATTGTAAATTATTATCAAGTTTAATTTGTCGTGTCGGTCCACCTTTTGAATAAATAACACCACCAATATGATGATTTGTAATTAATGCCGAAATCTGGTTTTCATGCTTGTAACCTTTGTCCGAAAATGCCTGCACCATAAATAATTGGCCAACACGTTCTTTCAATGTCATATTATTATAAATACTATCTACCCATTTTTGCTGAGCTTCAATATCATCTGCTAATAGTGGATTTGGCGTTTCTTCTTGAGAAAAACTATGAGTAAAAAATGAGAAAAATATTATGAAAGCTATATAACGCATGAAGTGTCTTTTTGGAAAGTAAATTAATAACTAATACTATGCCAAATTAGTATAATTAATATGAAGAAAAAAAGGCTTTAAGATAGATTTATAAAGACATTAATTAACAAGGTAAAGCTGAATTATTTGTCGAAGTTAACGAGCAATGAAGTCGCAAATTATTTTTACACAACGAATTAAAGAGCATCACAGAAATTCTAAGAGATTGTTGATAAAACAAATAACTTATTCAGACTCAAACTACGAACTTTCTTCTGCATACTTCTCACTGAATACTAATCATACAAATCTATATGCCTATCATGATATCCTAAAAGATATAAAACACCATCTAAACCAATACTTGATATAGAACTTTGGGCAGCATCTTTTACTTTTGGCTTGGCATGAAATGCAATACCTAAACCAGCTAAGTTAAGCATTGGTAAATCATTAGCACCATCACCAACCGCAATAGTTTGACCAATGTCAATTTCTTCGTTTTTCGCAATTAGCTTAAGATATTCGGCTTTTTTATCGCCATCAACAATTTCTCCAATATATCCGCCAGTTAGTTGGCCATCTTTAATTTCAAGCTCATTAGCATAGACGTAATCAATATCTAATTTTTCTTTTAAATAGTTTCCAAAATAAGTAAAACCACCTGAAAGAATTGCAGTTTTAAAACCATAAGCATGAAGCGTTTCAATGAGTCTTTTTGCACCTTTTGTAATCGGGAGGTTTTCAGCAACGTTCTGTAGTAGATCTTCTGATAAACCCTTAAGAAGTTTCATACGCTTTGTAAAACTTTCGTTAAAATCTATTTCGCCTTGCATTGCAGATTCTGTTATAGCTCTAACTTCATCTCCAACACCAGCGAGTTCTGCAAGTTCATCTATAACTTCAGTTTGTATTAGAGTAGAATCCATATCAAAGCAAACCAATCGCCTATTTCGCCTAAAAATAGTATCTTCTTGAAATGCAATATCTACGTCCAAATCTTTAGAAATTTGTATGAACTTTTCGGTTAATTCAGATTTGTTTTCAATTTTTCCTCTTATTGAAAGTTGTATCGAAGCTCTCGGATATTCTTCTTCTCTAACTAAAGACAGTCGACCTGTTAGGCGCTTAATATTATCGATATTAAGACCTATATCCGAAATGGCTTGCGTCACTTGAGATATCTGTTGTGCAGCCAATTTTTCGCCAAGAATTGTTATGATATAACGGTCTTTTCCTTGAAGATTGACCCATTTTTCATAATCTTCTAATGAAATAGATTTAAAAGTTGCAGTGACATCGAGCTCGTAGGCTTTAAAAAGTAAATCTTTTTGAACGGCCGAAGACGTTTCTCCAGCATCAATTTCAAACATCATACCTAGTGACAAAGTATCGTGAATGTTCGCCTGTCCAATATCTAAAATTTTAGCACCATATTGAGCCAAAACACTTGTTAAACCAGAGGTTAATCCAGGTTTATCTCTTCCAGAAATGTTAAGTAAAAAAATGTCTTTAGCCAAAAGATATAAGATTTGCGATTATTGATTTACGATTTCGTAAATATTGAATAAATAGATGATTTTTGAAAATTTTGAGAGGTGTAAAATATTGAAAAATTTACGTGTTAAAATATGATTTCTTCAAAAAAAAAACTCTCAACTGCATCTCAAAGTAACAGTTATAAAAAAAACTATAAAAATCGACTGTGCCAACTTTCGCTTGCTGGTACTTCCCAGTTTTCTTTGTATTCGGCAATATTATTAACCAAATTATTAAAAACTATAGTGTTTTTTGAAACTGCTTTTTGCTTGGCCATCTTTTTAAAATCTAATAATGGTTTATGAGCAATAAATTCGCCTTGCTTGTAAGACACATTCATTTTATCCATTAAATCGACATTGTATTCTTTTTCTAATTGTTGAATAAAATGTACTGATGCATCGATAGAACAACCAGTCGCAATATTTAAATTTTGGTTTAAAGCAATAACTATAAAACGCTTATATTTAATTTCGAAACCCGCTTGAAGGTCTTTGCCATGTGCCGTCCAAACCTCTATAAATTGTCTGAGCTTATCCTCTATTTCTTTTATTTCAGAGTCTGAAAATGACCGGTTAGCTTGGTAAATCCAAATTCTAGACTCTTCGGGTAATGTGTTAAAATCTACTAGCATTTTTTTCTTTTTTCAAATATATAATTTACATCCAATCTTTGTTCTCAAACTCAACTTTAAACAATAAAAAGTTTTTTATTTGTTGTCCAAAAGCAATAGGAATGTGTGGGATTTTTAAAGATTTGCCTGCAGTATAAATAACCAATGTGCCTAAATTTCTTCTTTTTTGAAATATAGTTTGATTAAAACTTACAGCTTGCGTTTTATGTAGCTCTGCAACAGTTTTTACGGTACTTATAAAATTCCCGCTACCTATTGTTATAAGTGCGTCATCAATCTTAAAATATGCTTTTTTGTAGTGATAAATAGCATTAAGGGCAATTATTGACATTATCGGAATATTAAGTAAATAATATTCTGGAGAAAAGAAATAAAACAAAATATTTAGTAGCAGTATTGGTATAATCGATATGTAAAATATACGATACATAAGATATTTATGCGGTTTGTGTTTTATATTTTCCGAATTAAGCATCGGCAATATTTCAGATAAAAATGAATTTAAATTATCTTTTTTAAGACCTATTACAGTAAATTTCTCTTTCTGTTTTTTATTTACCATCGCTTGTGTAAAACGCAATTGATACAAGCCCAAGGCTTTTTTAAAACGGTTAGTTACAACACTTGTGGTTTGTATACGAGACGTTTTTAAGCTTAAGTTGACTTTATTGAAAAGTCCTTTTGAAATTTCGAAGCCTTCTGATTGTTGGCTTACTGTTAAGTTAAAATTTTGAAGGAAGGTTCGTATAAGTGATAACAAAAACGAAACAACTATTAAAACGAAAACAATACCAGTATTAAAAAGAAGAATACCCATAAAGCTTTCTGTGTCTAAGTCAAACCAAGAAGTTACTTGAGATTTAGAATCGAGCTGGTCAAAAAAATCTTTTAAATCGCTATAAATTCCAAAAATAAAAGCCAAAATAATACCAAAGCTTCTAAAATGATTTTCGCTAATTCCTTCTAAAAATAAAAGTTTAGGAGACGCTTTAAAAAACACACTTGCATCTTCTGTCTGAACATTATCAATAGAAAATTCATTTTTTTTATCAGACTTAAGTAAGATACCTTTCAAAGCTAGTGCTTTTGGTCTGCTCAATGCTTTTATTTCAATTTCGGTAGAATCGTCACCTGCCGTTTCTATGGATAACGATACTACATTGATAATTTGTTGCAAGACATTTTGCTTTATAAAAACATTTTGGATTTTTGATTTATTTATTGAAACTTCTTCCTTATTTATTATTCCATCTTGAAGTACAAACGCAGAGTCATTGACATAAAATTTAAAATTGAGATATTTTAAAATGGCAATGCATAGAAAAATAATTAAAGTACCTATACCATAAAGTATTAAACTTTGAATTGAAATAAAACCTGAACTTCCGCCTTGAAAATACTTAAAAAAGAATGCTAATATTAATATAATTGAAGCTCTAACGATTTTATACAAACTGTATCCAAAGATTACAATAATGCCCTTGGAGGATTGCCGAGAAGGAATACTAAAGTTATACTCGCTCATTTAATATGTCAATTAAAAAAGCGTATTTATTCTCTGCAACAGATTTTGGTAATCCAGCAATTGATATATCACCACCAGATTCACCTGCAGAGTATATTTTTAATGTTGATAAGCCAAGTTTACGAGATAAAAATGAACGCGAAATTTCAATATGTTGTACCCTGTTAAAAGGCAAGGTTGTAGTTTTATTTGTTATAAAACCTGCAGAGTAAATTATATCTTTTTCCCTTAAACCGTACTTACGCGTTTTAAAATTTAAATACATAAAAATAGCCTGAATACCAATTAAAAGAAGTATACCAGCTATTGCAAACCAAAAATAATTACCTAAAAAATTTTGATTAAAAATGTATTTTATTGAAATAAGTGTAATTAATACAATGCCATAAGTAAAAATCAAATTAAAAAAAAGAATATAGATGTATTTTGAAGATATAGGCTGTAATTGTACATCTTGAAATTTTGGTAAACTATCTATATCTATTTGAGAATTTGAAAACATTTTTTTTATTAAATTTTATCTACTCGCCGAGCTCTTAAAAATTATATGATAATGAAATAAAAACTATTGGAAGTAAATTCTTTTCATTCATTAAGTATTTATTCTTGTTATATCATTTTTAATGATTTTAAAACTTTCTTTTTCACGTAACGTTTTTCGCTTAAATCATAAACATCAAGCTCATAATACTCAATTACAAAATTCTTTTTAAAATTTGATTTTTTCAATAATTCTGAACCGCTAAAGTCATTAATTATAATAAAATTATGAGTTTTCCCAAAGTCATCTTCCATATTTAGAGATGAAATGGTATTATTCTCCATTGCAATCAAAGTTGCATTGAGTTTTAGCGTATTTGTATTAGAATAGGTGATTTTATTGCTTTCCGTACTTTTTTCATCATAGGTTTCTTCTGCGTAATTTATAAGCTCCTCTTCACTAAACACATTTAAAAAATTTTCACTACACATTCCTAATAAAAACATGCCCACTTGTTCTCCAAAAGCTTCAAAATCATCTACAGGATTTTCTTCAAAATAAGTACTTCCCTTTTTACGCTCATTTAAGCTATTTATCATACAAAGACCTAGTGCCATTTGCTTTTGCTTTGGAGTTTTTCCATCAAAATTTTCTTTTTTTGATATGCACTCGCATGTATCTTCGGCTACCAATTGTAATACTTCTTCTTTTGTTTTGTCCTGTGCGTTTAAAATTAAACCGCTAGCAAGAAATAAGGTAAATAGTAATTTTTTAATCATTTGATTTTTTGTTTAAATAGTAAAAGCGAAGTGCACCTGTTGCAGCAAAAAAAATAAACCAAATAGGAATCCAATTGTAATTAATCATTCGGTTTTTGAAGTAACTTATAATAAGCAAAATAGCCGTAAAAGCTATTCCATTTTTTAAAGCAACTTTAAGCATTTGCTTATCGGTGGAATTCACTGATTATAACGTTTTTTAAATTTATTTGAAGCAATATAGATATACATACTATAACTTAATAAGCCTAACACAAAAAGCTTCAGCATTATACCACGATACCATTCTGTAGGGTTTAGAACAATTTCTATCCCATAAACAAATAACATGAGAAATAGTGGAATACCTAGAAAAACCAAGGGTGCTTTTTTAATAAGTAGTGCAGAAGCAATAATAATTGTAGGAATCAAAAACGAGATGATTGCAACAATAATATTTTGAAAAACCACTTCGTAATTTATTGCTATACCCACAATATTAAGTATAGCTACAAAAAATAATACATTTCTGCTTTTATCTAAGCTATTTTCAGAGTCTTGAATAATTCCTTTTTTACCAATAAATTTTCCGATATGTATAGATTTCTCTTTATCTGAACCTTCAAAGGGAAAATCACAAATCATGCAATTAGCATTACCAATAATATGTTCGTTTTTACAGGCAGGACAAAATTGTGCTTCCATGCATTTATAATGAATTAGCAATCACTTCTGCAACGTCTAAAACTGTAACTGAATCTTCTTTTTCTTTGGCTTTAATTCCGTCTGTCATCATGGTATTACAGTATGGACAGCCTGTTGCAATAATATCTGGCGTTGTTTCTAAGGCTTGTTCTGTTCTTAAAATATTGACATCCATATCACCTTTTTCTGGCTCTTTAAACATTTGTCCGCCACCAGCGCCACAGCATAAACCAAAACGCTTATTCTTTTTCATCTCAACTAAAGTGGCATTTGATTTGCCAAGTATGGTTCTCGGTGCATCAAATTCGCCATTAGCACGTCCGAGATAACAAGGGTCATGAAACGTAATACGCTTTCCTTTATAAGTATCGCCTTTTACAGAAAGCCTACCAGCGTCAATTAATTCTTTTATATATTGAGTGTGGTGAACTACATCGTAGTTTCCACCCAATCCAGGATATTCATTTTTTATACAGTTGAAAGAATGCGGGTCACAAGTGACAATGCGTTTTATTTCATAAGCATTAAGCACTTCTATATTCATCATTGCTTGCATTTGAAATAAGAACTCGTTTCCTGCACGTTTTGCCACATCACCAGTGTTGCTCTCTTCTGCACCTAAAACGGCAAAGTCTACACCAGCATTATTCAAAAGTTTTACAAATGCGCGTGATATTTTTTTTGCTCTATCGTCATAACTTCCAGCAGAACCAACCCAGAATAAAATTTCTGGTTGTTTACCTTCTGCCATAAATTGTTCCATGGTTTTTACCTGTAATTTTTCGCTCATCATCAAAATATTTTACTCATTAACCCAATTTAAGCGGTCTTGTTGGTTGTATGGCCAAGGTGCGCCGTTGTTTTCTATATTGGTCATCATATTGTTTAATTCCATTGGTGCGGCGCTTTCTTCCATCACCAAATAACGACGCATATCCATGATTATAGATAATGGGTCGATACTGATTGGACAAGCCTCTACACAAGCATTACACGTTGTACAAGCCCAAAGTTCTTCTTTAGTGATGTAGTCGTTGAGTAGCTGTTTACCATCGTCTTTAAATTCGCCGCCGTTTGCTTCAATATTTTTACCAACCTCGGTTAAACGATCTCGAGTGTCCATCATAATCTTACGAGGCGATAATTTTTTACCAGTTTGGTTGGCAGGACATTCGCTAGTACAACGTCCACATTCTGTACAAGTGTAAGCGTTTAATAATTGGATTTGATTTAAATCCATAACATCACTTGCACCAAATTTAGCTGGTATTTCCTCATCATCTGCGCCTTCTGCTGGCGTTGCAAATGGGTCAGCATTTGGGTCCATCATTAACTTTACCTCATTGGTAACAGCTTCTAGATTATTGAATTGCCCTTTTGGCGTCACTCTTCCGAAATACGTATTAGGAAACGCTAAAAGAATATGTAAATGTTTAGAATAATAGAGGTAGTTTAAGAAAATTAAAATACCAACAATGTGCAACCACCAAGCGGTTCTTTCAACAAATGATAACGTGGAATCTGATAAACCATCAAACCAAGGTGCAATAAATTGTGAAATTACATTCCCTGAATTCATATCTTGAAATGTTTGACCAGTTGCTTCAATGACATGTACCGAATCCGTGGCGTTCATTACCAAGAATAAGCACATTAAAACGACTTCAAAATACAGTATGATATTTCCATCGTTTTTTGGCCAACCTTTTAAACTTTTAAAACGTTTTATGTTTATAACGTTTCTTCTTGTCCAAAAGAAAATTACCGCAACTAAAACTAAAACGGCTAAAATCTCAAAACTACCAATAAGGAAACCATAAACAGACTCTGGTAAAACACTTAAACCAATACGATGCGTCCCAAAAAGACCATCAATAATGATTTCTAAAACTTCAATATTTATAATAACAAACCCTATGTAAACAATAATATGAAGTATTCCAGCGATTGGCCTTACCACCATTTTGCTTTGTCCTAAAGCTATTCGGGCCATGTTTGTCCATCGCTGAGATTTATTATCGCTTGCATCAACCTCGCGACCAAGTTTTATGTTTCTAATAAGTTTTTTAATATTTCTGGCAAAATAGCCGATGCCAGCAACAAGGAGAATTGCAAAAATTATATTTGGTACGTATTGCATAATTGGTGGTTAATTCTTTTCGTTAATTTGTTCTTCAGTCGGTGGTTCGTAAGGAATTTCTCTTTTAGACAAAATACGTCTGTAACGTGCTGGATGCAACTTTATATCTAAAATGAGTAGCTCCATTTCCTTTGAAACCGCTTCTAAATTGTTGTATAATTTATCGTCTTTTAGCAATTTACCCATTGAACCTTGACCTTGTTCTAAACCAGATAAAACACTATTAAATTTTTGTAAAGTCTCATCAAAGCTAGCAACAGCTTTAGACAATTCTGCTTTTTTTAAATCCTCAGACAATGCTGAAAAATTTTCACTCGCTTTTTGTATACTTTCTAGTGTAGCAGCAATTTTTTCATCGTTTTGTTTTACAACATCGTTAATAGAATACGATAGATTTTTAAAAGATTTAAGTGTTCTATTTAATTCTGAAATAGTTGCTTTTAATCCTTCTGGTGAAGCATCATTGACAACGCTTGTTAAACTTAACAATAAAGTGTCTGCAGAACGGATGGTTTTGTCTAGGTCTGTGCTTATTTCTGAAAAATTTCCACTTAATGAAGATATTAATCCTTTTTCAACTTCAGACTGAATGAAATCTCCTTTTTGAGCAATTGGGCCTTCGTTTGAATCTATAATTGCCAAGCCGTTTCCGCCCATTAAGCCAGTTTCATATAAACGGATAACCGAAGATTTTGAAAATTTAAGTTTTGGGTCAACAGAAAACTCTACACGTGTTTTTCCTGATTCAAAATCGTATTTGATTTTTTCGATTTTACCTATTTGATTTCCTTTTATTGTGACGGGAGATGACATGTTTAATGCATTATATTCAAACTCTGTGTAGAATTCGACTTCATCTGCAAAAATGTTTTCACCCTTAAGAAAATTAAATAAGTATATAAATAGAAGGATGCCTGATATAACAAGAACGGCTGCTTTTACTTCTCTAGAAATTTTCAATTTTTTTGAATTTTAATGTAAACAAAATTAGGAATAATAATATTAAGACCGGTTCTAATTTATGAGCTTTTAAGAGCTGTCTCTACAGATATTCGCTTTCCGTCTTTATAGGCTACAATAAAACAAGATGTATAGCCTTTAGATTTTGCAATTTCTTTAAATTCTTTAGCCTTATTATAATCTCCAGTGTAGCCAAAGTAGTATTTGTAAAGATTTCCTTCTTTTTGTCTACTAATATCTGACAAGCCTTTAAAATTATATGCTTTTGTTTCAAGCTTTTTTGAACTTGCTGCTATTTGCACTTTAAAGGTTACATCTTCTATATTTCTAGTCTCTGTTGTTACGTCTGTTTCGTTTGGTACTGTTTCGCTAATCAAATTTTCACCAACGTTACCATCAAGCTCTTTTTTATAATCTAAAATAGCATCTTTTATTGCATTTGCCATTTTTGACTGACCGGTTTTGGTGTTTAAAAAAGCGCCTTCTTTTTTGTTAGTTAAAAAACCAAGCTCAATTAAAACACTTGGCATGTACGTATTTCTAATAACGAGTAAGCTTTTTTGTTTTAGTCCTCTACTCTTTCGTTTCACTTTTTGTTTGAATGCATCTTCAACTTTACGAGCTAATAATATACTTTGCTCAACATAAACTTCTTGCTCAATACCAATGGCAATCGTAGATTCTGGAGAGCTAGGGTCAAAACCAGCATAGTTTTTTTCGTAATCATCTTCAAGAAAAATAACTTCGTTTTCGCGTTTTGCAAATTCAAAATTTCGGTCTGTATTTTTTTCACCTAAAACCCAAGTTTCAGTTCCGTAAGGTTGTGAGTTGGCTACTGAATTACAATGTATAGATACAAAAAGGTCTGCATCAGCTTTGTTTGCAATATCGGCTCGTTTCCATAGTGGAATAAATTTATCGGTTTTTCGGGTATAAATGACTTTAAAGTTATCGTTTGCTTCTAAATCTTTGCCTAGTTCTAAAATAACTTTTAAAGCGATATCTTTTTCTTTATAACCATTACCTAAATTTCCATGGTCTTTTCCGCCGTGACCTGCATCTAATACTACTATAAACTTATCTTTATTAGTTTGAGAATAGCATTGAGATGTTAAAGCTGTTATAAATACAGTAATGAATAATACTAATATGTGTTTGTAGTTCGTTTTCATGTAAATTTTAAACGGTATTAAATCAATGTTTATTACCTAATAATATTTGGCACAGTTATATTAAAAACTTTACTTGCAATTATAAATCAATCACAAAAAAATAAATGTAATTTTGGGGTTTCAAAAACCGAGCCATACTTTTACAAAAATACCATTAAAAGGTTTGCGTACAAATAGCCTAAAGATACTTTTTACTCTTAGTTTTACAGTGTTTATCAACACTCTTGGCTATGCTCAAGACATACCTCCTAAACAAAAGCCAATTAAGCCACAAGAAACACCTAAAGAGGTTATAAAAGATACAACTACAGTTTCTGTAGATTCTATATTAAATCCTTTAACAAATATAAAAGAAGTTGATTCTATTAAAAATGACAGTTTAAAACCTAAAGAATTTCTTGAAGACGTTGTAAAATATAGTGCTGATGGATATGTAAGTTTAAATAAAAAAGAAAATAAAATTTACCTCTACGACAAAGCAAAAATTACTTACCAAGACTTAGAAATTACCTCAGGAATTATTGTAATTGATAATAATACAGGGTTAATCTATGCTGGAAGATTAAAAGATTCTACAGGATACTCGCAAGCACCAGTGTTTACCCAAGCTCAAAATGTGGTTGAGCCAGACTCCATAATATTTAATAAGGATACTAAAAAAGCCATCATCTTTAATTCTAAAACTGAACAAGACGGTTTTAACATTTACGCACCAATAACGAAGCGCGAAAACGACTCTACAATATTTATGAAAGATGCCAGATTTACTACATCTGAAAATTTAGACGACCCAGAATATCAATTTATATCCAACAAAATTAAATTGGTACCAGGAAAGAAAATTGTGGTTGGACCAACATATATGGAAATATATGGCGTACCGACACCAATTGCACTGCCATTTGCCTATTTTCCATTAACTAAAGAACAAAAATCTGGTATTATTTTTCCGACTTTTGGTGAAGATACGGGTAGTGACAGAGGTTATTTTATTCAAAATGGTGGGTATTATTTTGCAATAAGTGATTATCTAGATTTAGCTGTTTTAGGAGATTATTATACCAATGGTAGTTACGGTTTGCGTGTGGAGAGTAATTATGCAAAACGCTATAAGTTTAATGGAAATGTAGCCATACGCTATGAAAATTTGTTGACTAGTGAGCGTGCTTTTCCAGACTTTACGCAAAATACGATTTACAATATCCGCTGGTCTCATAGTCAAGATGCAAAGTCTAACCCAAATTCGAGATTTTCTGCATCTGTAAATTTAGGTAGTTCTCAATTTTTTAGACAGTCTATAAATCAGAACAATATCATTAACTCACAAAATAACACATTGGCATCATCAGTGTCTTATTCAAAAACTTTTACTGGAGAACCACAGGTTAATGTAAATTTAACGGCAACGCATTCTCAAAATACACAAACTGAAACCATCAATTTAACACTACCTACATTACAAATGTCTGTCGGTCGTGTTTTTCCTTTTGCACCAAAAGTTGGTTCTAAAAAAGGAATTATACAAAACATAAACTTGCAGTACAATTCTAGAGCAGAATATAGAATTTCTACTACAGATTCCATCTTTGGGACAAGCGCTATGTTTGATGATGCATTAGCAGGAATGCAACATAGTATTCCTATTACAACAAACTTTAAAGTATTTAATTATTTTAGCGTTAGTGCTGGAACAAACTTTCAAGAAAACTGGACACTTAATACCATTAGAAGACAATTTGACCAAAATACACAAGCCGTAGTGACTACTGATGTCAATGGGTTTGATAGTTTTAGAACTTATAATTTCAATGCCAATATCGGTACAACCTTATATGGTATGTTCAACTTTAATAAAAAGAACAAAAACGCACATATACAAGCTATTAGGCATGTCGTTAGACCATCATTAAGTTACACAGTACAACCTGCATTTGACCAGTTTTATGAAACCTATGATGTTATTGACGCTAACGGATTAACAACAGACCAAGTTGAATATACCCGTTTTGAACGCTCTATTTTTGGCTCACCAGGAAACCGCTACTCTAGCTCAATAGGCTTAGATATTGGAAATAATATTGAAGCAAAAGTATTATCAAAAAACGATACAATTGATGATGCTGAGCCTCGAAAAATTTCGCTAATCAACAACCTGAATTTTAATACAAGTTATGATTTAGCTGCAGATTCATTAAATTTTTCTCCAGTGCGAATGTCTGGTGGATTAAAGTTTTTAAAAGATAAAATGTCTGTAAACTTTTCTGCAACGTTAGACCCTTACGCTTTAGACAACAATAATAACAAAGTCAATAAATTTAATATTAATAACGGAGGAAGTCTATTTAGAATGACGTCTGCAAATATTAATATGAGTTATTCCTTATCCAACGACACATTTAAACGTACTGGCAAAGATCCGGTTGACCGTGACAAAGCTGAAGCTATTAGAGCCAACGGACGTACCGATGATTTGTTTGGTGTAACAGAAGATTTTACATCACGAATTTATACCGAAGAAGATGCTGAGCGCCAAAAAGAAAAAGAAAAAAACTTAGAATACTATAATTATAAAATTCCTTGGAATTTACGCTTGGCGTATGCCGTAAATTATAGTAACACTCGGCGCGAAGACCAAATATCATCACACTCGTTAATGTTTTCTGGCGATGTTGAATTATCTCCAAAATGGAGTGTTGGTGCTTCCTCTGGCTATGATTTTTTAAATAATGGCTTTACATTTACCCAATTCCGATTTGAACGCGATTTATTAAGTTGGCGAATGAATTTTACGTGGGTTCCATTTAGTACATTATCTAGTTGGAATTTCTTTGTCGGTATAAAATCTAATTTCCTTAAAGACCTCAAGTACGAACAACGTCGTCAGCCAGACCAGCGATTGGGGAATTAGTATTTTAAAACTTAGATTTAAGAAATTATAAATAAAGGCTAAAAGCCTCAAAGATAAATTGTTTTGAGAATTTCATTGAGCACAATAAAATTATGGGCAAGTGAAAACCGAAATGATTTTTATTTAAAAAATATAAATGTGAAAAAAATAATAAACACTACCAAAGCACCTGCACCTATCGGACCATATAACCAAGCGGTTTTAGTAGGAAACACTCTTTACACTTCAGGGCAAATTGCACTTAATCCAGAAACCATGGAATTGGTTTTAGACGATATTAAAATCGAAACTAAGCAAGTCATGGAAAACATGAAAGCTGTGTTAGAAGCTGCAGATATGACGTTTGAAAACGTATTTAAAACTTCAATATTTATCAGTGATATGAATAACTTTTCACAAATTAATGAAGTTTACGCCACATACTTTGATGAAGCAACTGCACCAGCTCGCGAAACCGTTGAAGTTGCAAATTTGCCTAAGTTTGTAAATGTGGAGATTAGTATGATTGCGGTGAAATAAATTATTAAAATTTCAATTTTAAATCACACTAATCGTTTGAAAATTAAAAAAACAGAGCTAAAAGACTTTCTTGACGAAAAAGTAATTCAATATAACAACCCAAAGTTTATTGAGAGCGACCCTATACAAATTCCACATCTGTTTTCTAAAAAGGAAGACATAGAAATTATTGGTTTTTTAACAGCTACCATTGCTTGGGGAAATCGCAAAAGTATTATTACTAATGCTAATAAAATGGTGAATTTTTTAGAGAATTCACCTTACGATTTTGTATTAAATCATCAAGACAGGGATTTAGAAAAATTGTTACCTTTCGTGCATAGAACTTTTAATGGCAGTGATTTTATTCAATTTATCACAAGCTTAAAACATATATATAACAATCACGATGGATTAGAAGCCATTTTTGCTAAATATGCCGAATCTAATTCGCTTCAAAATGCAATTCATAATTTTAAAAACGTATTCTTTGAAATAGAACATTTAGAACGTACAAAAAAACATGTGAGTGACCCAAATAAAAATTCAGCGGCAAAACGCATAAATATGTTTTTACGCTGGATGGTACGTAATGACAATACTGGTGTAGATTTTGGTATTTGGAAAAAACTTTCTCCTGCACAATTAAGCTGTCCTTTAGATATACATTCTGGTAATGTAGCCCGTAAACTAGGCTTGTTAAAACGAAAGCAAAATGATGGAAAGGCATTATCAGAATTAGATAATGCATTGCGTAAATTAGACCCATCAGACCCTGTTAAATACGACTTTGCGTTGTTTGGTTTAGGTGTTTTTGAAAATTTTTAAAACCTACTAACCATTTTTTACGTAAAGTAGGTTATAACCTACTTTGTTATGATAGTACCAAAATTACATAAAAACGAAAATGAACGTCTTAAAGCCGTACAGAGTTACGACTTGTTAGATACGCTTCCCGAATCTGATTTTGACGATATTACAAAACTTATTTCAACAATTTGCGAAGTCCCAATCTCTCTGATTACTTTGCTTGACGCGGACCGAAATTTTATAAAATCTCATTTTGGTATTGAATTAAATGAATCGCCACGCGATATTTCTTTTTGTGGCCATGCTATATTGAGTGATAAAGATATTTTTATCATTGAAGACGCACGTGAAAGCGAATTGTTTAAAAATAATCCACTTTTAGAAGACTTAAAAGCTATTTTTTATGCTGGTGTACCATTAAAAAATCCTGAAGGCTATCCGCTTGGAACTTTGTGTGTATATGATCATAAACCGAGAAAACTAACTTTAAATCAAATAGAAACTTTAAAAATTGTTGCAAGACAGGTAATGAATTTGTTTGAGCTGAGACGTAAAAACAAATTACTAGAATCTGCAACTGAGCAACTTACGGTGCAAAATAAATTTTTAGAAAAATTTTCTGGTCAAGTATCGCACGATTTAAAATCACCAATAGCAAATATTAGTTCTCTCACTGAGTTTGTTAAAAACGAAAATTCTGATGTTCTATCACAAGAAACATTAGAATATTTAGATTCTATAAGTGAATCTACGGAATCGCTTCGTAAATATATTGACGGCGCACTACTTCATTACAAAGCAAGTACAAATCTAGACACAAATTTAGAGGACACAACTCTTAAAATTATTTACGATGAAATTTCAGCCATTCAAAATTTAAAGAAAAAGAATTTTAATTTATTAAATGATGCCAATCTTATTCGTATAAACAAATCCGCATTGATGCAAATTTTATTCAATTTGGTGGAAAATGCTTATAAATATAATAATAATGCTACTCCAAGAGTCGATTTAGGTTTTAAAGAGTCAGAGACACACTATCATTTTATTGTAAAAGACAATGGAATGGGAATTAGCAAAGTAGATAAAGACAAAATTTTTGATTTATTTAAGGTCGCAAATCCAAAAGATATATTCGGCAAAACTGGTACAGGAATTGGATTATTTACTGTAAAGACCATTATACAAAAATTGGGTGGTGATATTGATGTTGAATCAGAAGTAAATGTCGGAACCACTTTTAATTTTTCTATTAAAAAATAGCAATTCAAATATTTATGGATAGTAAAATGTTTGTACTATCTTGAAGGCTGATTTCAAACTATCATAAATAGCAAAACATGAAACTTTTTTTCACCTTTTTCTTAGCATTAGCTAGTGGTTATATTTTTTCTCAAAACCTTAAGGTTCCTGTAGACACTGTGTATACCACAACCAACTCAATTAAAATAAAAGGCCAATCAGTAGATTACAAAGCTATGACTGGTTTTCAGCCCGTTTGGAACGATGATGGAGAAGTTACAGCTTCTCTTTACTACACCTATTACAAACGTACAAATGATAGTAAAGGCAATAAACGACCATTAATTATTTCTTTTAATGGTGGGCCAGGTTCGGCTTCTGTTTGGATGCACATAGCCTATACAGGCCCAAAAATATTGAATATAGATGACGAAGGTTATCCTATACAACCTTATGGTGTTAAAACAAATCCAAATTCAATTTTAGATGTTGCAGATATTGTTTTTGTTAATCCTGTAAATACAGGTTACTCGAGAAAAATAAAGCTTAAAAACGGCGAATATGAAGATGATAAAACATTTTTTGGGATTAACGCTGATGTAAAGTATTTAGCCAGTTGGATTAATACCTTTGTCACTCGAAATAATCGCTGGGAATCGCCAAAATATATCATAGGCGAAAGTTATGGCGGCACACGAGTTATGGGCTTGGCATTAGAGCTTCAAAATAACCAATGGATGTATCTTAACGGTGTTGTAATGGTGTCACCAGCTGACTATAAAGTGCTGCGTGTCGGTGGACCAGTATCTTCAAGTTTAAATTTACCGTATTTTACTGCTACAGCTTGGTATCACAAAATGTTACCTGCTGAACTTCAAAATAAAGACTTATTAGATATTCTTCCAGAGGCCGAAGATTTTGCGGTTAATGAACTAATTCCTGCTATCGCAAAAGGAGGATTTATATCTGAAAACGAAAGGAAAGCTATTGCAAAGAAAATGAGTTATTATTCTGGGCTATCAGAGAAAGTTATTCTTCAACAAAATCTAGATGTCCCAAACCGCTTTTTTTGGAAAGAATTACTACGAGATGAAACCGGCCAAACTGTAGGCAGATTAGATAGTCGTTATTTGGGTATTGATAAAGTTGAAACAGGTGATGCACCAGATTACAGTGCTGAATTAACCTCATGGTTACATTCGTTTACTCCAGCAATAAACTATTACATCCAAAACGAATTAGGTTTTAAAACTGACCTCAAATATAATGTTTTTGGAAACGTTGGGAATTGGGACAGAAGCAACGATAATGTTAGGGATAATCTTAGACAAGCTATGGCGCAAAATCCATATTTAAAAGTTTTGACACAATCTGGATATTACGATGGGGCAACTACATATTTTCAGGCAAAATACAGCCAATGGCAAATTGACCCTAGTGGAAAATTAAAAGACCGCATGTACTTTAAAGGCTACCGTAGCGGACACATGATGTACCTTAGAAACGAAGATTTAATTAAAGCTAATGACGATTTGAGAGAATTTATTATTAATTCTTCGGCTAACGGAAAAGCAGCAAAGTATTAAAGCTTTCGGCGATTGCGTTCAGCTATAATTAAATCTAGCTCTCTGCTTGTTTGTCCTGCAACAGATGTGTTTTCTTCAGCTCGACGTATCAAATAAGGCATCACGTCTTTTACAGGTCCAAATGGTAAATATTTAGCTACGTTGTAACCTAGCTCTGCCAAATTAAAGCTGATGTGATCGCTCATACCATATAACTGACCGAACCAGACATTGTTATCAGATTTAGAAATCTTTAATTCTTCCATCAGATCCATGGCCAAATAACAACTTTCTTCATTATGAGTCCCAATGAAAACCGCAATGTCTTTGTTGTTTTCAAGAATATATTTTAGACCATCATTAAAATTGACATCGGTGGCTAATTTGCTTTCGCATATTGGTGACGGATAGCCTTTTTCTTCAGCACGGCTTCGCTCCTTTTCCATATAGGCACCACGGACAATTTTCATTCCTATATAAAAATTATCAGCTTTTGCACGTTCATGCAAGGCTTTTAAATAATCTAGTCTATCCCAACGGTATAATTGCAGCGTGTTATAAACGATAGCTTTTTCAGTGTTGTAAGTACGCATCATCTCTTCTACCAAATCATCTGCAGCAGACTGCATCCAACTTTCTTCGCCATCGATTAAAACTTCTACGTCTTTGGCTTTTGCGAGCTCACAAACTTTATGAAAACGCTTAACAATTCTATCCCATTCGGCTTGTTCGGCTTCAGTAAAAGCTTTTCCTGCTGATTTTATTTCGTATAAATAAAAACGACCAAATGCCGTTGGCTTAAACACCACGATTGGCATAGCTTCACGCTCATCACAAAAATTTATAATTTTTAAAATCTTTGCTAACGCGTCATCAAACTGATTTTGAGATTCTTTACCTTCAACCGAATAATCTAAAACTGAACTAACACCTTTGGTGTACATTTCATCAATAGTATTTAAACAATCTTCTTCATTAACACCACCGCAAAAATGATCAAATACCGTAGACCGAATTAAGCCTTCAACTGGTAAATTAAGATTTAAAGCAAATTTAGTTGCCGCTGTACCAATACGAACCAATGGTTCTTTAGAAATCATTTTAAACAAAAAATAAGCGCGCTCTAATTGAGAGTCTGTTTTTGTTGCAAAAGCGATTTCGGTGTTATTAAAAAGCGTTTTGTCGGTCATTCAAATTCAATTTTTCACAAAAATAGATATAAGATTTATTATTTTCTGAAAAAACAGACTATTTTCACAACATAAAATTAAGTTAAACATACTAATGCAATCCATTAAAACTAAAAGTGCCGTAGTCCATTTTAATTCAAAGGTTTATATCGAGTTAAATTCTTATATAAAATATACAAATCCGTCTAGTATTTTTATACTAGTTGATACAAATACTCACGATTTATGTTTGCCAAAATTTATGGCGCAATTAGAAAACGGAGATATTCAAACCGAAGTGATGGAAATGCCTGAAGGCGAAGACCATAAAACTATTGATATTTGCATGGGTGTTTGGGAAGCGATGTCTCAATATGGTGCAGATAGACAGAGTTTACTTATTAATCTTGGTGGTGGCGTTGTAACCGATTTAGGAGGATTTGTAGCCTGTACTTACATGCGTGGTATTAATTATATCAATGTGCCGACGTCTTTATTGGCAATGGTTGACGCCTCTGTTGGAGGTAAAACTGGTGTAGATTTGGGACCACTTAAAAACCAAGTTGGCGTTATTTCTGAAGGAGAAATGGTACTTATTGATACCAGTTATTTAGACACTTTGCCTCAAAATCAAATGGTATCGGGTTTTGCTGAAATGTTAAAACATGGTCTTATTACAGATAAAAATTATTGGCACACCTTAACGCATTTAGAAAATTTAGATATTTCGGATTTAGACCAAATAATATATGATTCTGTAGTGATAAAAAATACTATTGTAAGCGAAGACCCTACAGAAAAAGAGTTACGCAAAACTTTAAATTTTGGTCATACAATTGGTCATGCTATTGAAAGTTATTTTTTAGAAAATGATGAAAAAAGAACCTTACTACATGGTGAAGCGATTGCCGTAGGAATGATTCTAGAAAGCTTTATATCTACTAAAATTTGTGGATTAAGTACAGTTGCTTTATCTGAAATTTCGGAAGGAATTCTAAAAACATTTGCCAAGGTTGAAATTGATAAAAAAGACCACGAGCATATTATTGATTTTATGAAACATGACAAAAAAAATAGTCATGGTATCGTAAAATTTGTGTTACTTGAAGCAATCGGTAAAGCGAAAATTAATTGCGAAGTTTCAAACGAAATTATTCTTGAAGCTTTTGAGTATTATAAAAATCTTAGCTAGGCATTTACAAAGGCAACTACGGTAATAATACCTGCAGCAAAAGGTATAACCATCATTAAAAATATAAACGTTATAACATTAGCTTTAATAAATGTTGTAAACCAGTGACTATTATAAAAATGCAATACAGCTAGGTAAAAATAGATAAATGTAGAGAGAGCAATTAGTAAATTTACATACCACGGTATTACATCAAAAATCTCATTTGTTGCTAGTAAAATACTAAAGACCGTAAACAAAAAAGAAAAAAAGTAAAAACTAAACACCAAATGATGTGCATATCTACCTCTATTAAAATAAAATATCTTTAATAGAAAGGCAAAAATTGGCAACAAAAAGAACATGGCTATAGGAATAGTATCTGCAAAACGCTTTATTAAAATACCTACACCTTGTCCATCTGCTAAGTCTAACATTGTTTTGTAAAAACCACGAGTAATAAACCCAGCGTCATCATCCATACCCATTTCCTTATAAATAATATTATTATCTACACCTGCATTTCGGAGTGAGTCTAGTTTTTTCTTACTTATACCAAAATTAATAGAGTTTCCATTTTGATTCGATTTTACTGATTTGAGAATAGAATCAATAACTTTTTGAGTTTCATTTTCGCTAAGTTGCGTTGATTTACCATTTGTTTTTTCATCTCTTAGCTGAGACATTTTTACGATGGTGTCTAATGCCTTTTCATAAGCATTGTTTAGTCTGTCAATTTCGTTTGGTTTAACAATAGCAGCATTAGCATTGTTTGCTTCTTTTATCCAATCGTTAACTGTAAATGAAAAAATGAAAAAGAAAATGACTGAGACAAATAAATACATTTGTGCCGGATGTAAATAAAGTAGTCGTTTGCCTTCTAAAAATTTTTTAGCCAAATAACCTGGCTTAAACATAAGCGGTATAAAACTTTTTAAAAATCGAGCATCAAACGAAAAATAATTACTGATGGTATTGTAAAAAAGCACACCAAGGGTAAGTTCTTCATTAGTTTTTTGCCCGCAGTTTGGACAAAACTTAAAGTCTCCCTCTAATGGTTCTTCACAATTTTGACAACAATCTATTTCGGTTTTCATTGTTTTTTATTCGCTAGCTTAAAATTACAAAATGAATATTTATGTCTATAAATGTAGCTGATTTTAATTCAAATTATCAGTAAAAATTTACATAAAATCATATTCAGTAAAATATAAGATTAAAAATAACACCTCTAAAATATTGATATACAATGTGTTAAAATAATGGCACGCAAATTGGTTTATTAAAGTCAAATAGCGTAAGCCGAAAAGCTAAATATGAGTAGGCACAATCTAAATTTTTTAATTATGAAAAAGGTAACTTTACTTTTAGCAGTTATGTTAACTGGGTTAACATCTGTAACAGCAGCAGAAAAAACATCAGCAACGATTAATGAAGGTTTAGACATTACATCACGCTATAATTATGTACAACCTATTTTGTTCGTAGAACGTGGTGTAGAGTTTTTAATCTTTGCTGATGGTAGCTTTGATTTTAATACCGATGTTTTTGGTAACTCAACAAATCCAGACTACTATCGTAACCGTCGTAGAAACGTAAATAGGTCGTTTGGCGCTCCTGGAACTACATATAGTCATCGTGGTGCCAGAGGTGTGAGAGTTACGCACGATTATCTTGGACGCGTAAGACGAATTGGTAACGTTTTTATTAACTATGATGATCAAGGTCGAATAAAACGTGCCGGAACAGTTTATATAAGATACCGTAACAATAGATTACAACAAGTTGGTAATCTGAGATTACAGTATAACCGCAGAGGTCGTTTAGTTGGCTTTAGAGGATTTGTAAACCATAACAACAGAGATTGTAATATGTTTCAATTAAACGATTGGAACAACAATTGGGGAAACAATCATAACTATGATGATGATGATGGTGAATTTTACTATTACCGTCAGAACGGAAAAGTAAAAAAACATAAAAAACTAAAGAGACGTTCTCGTGACGATGACTAATGTTTTAATAATCAAGAGCCTGAAGCTATATGCTTCGGGCTTTTTTGTTGCTTAAAACCCTTGTAAACTATAGCGTTTTTGTTTTTGGCACGCTGTTTGGTATTAATAAAATGAGTTTAATTTAAAACCCAAATATTATGAAAAGGATTCTATTTTTATTAGCAGGTATGTTCCTCATCGGAGGCACATCTTATGCATCAACCAGCACTACCAATGAAGCAGATGCTTCAATAAATACATTTGTGAGAGGTTATGGTAATTCTTTCATATTTACAGAAGGTGGTATTGAATTTTCGGTTTTTCCTGATGGTCAATTCGATTTTTATGCACAAGCCTTTGGACCAGAAGTTACTTTTGGTGTTAGTAACAGAAATTTCAGCTTTAGCTTTAATACTGGATACAATTACAATCCATATGTTCAGTATGATGAGTTTGGAGCAGTAATCCAGGTCGAAAACACACCTATCTTTTACGACTTTTATGGTCGAGTAAATCAGATTGGAGATATCTTTATCGATTACAATGGGTTTGGTCGAGTAGCACGCGTTGGAGGATTAAATGTATTTTATAGAGGAAATGTATTTTCGCACTATACCGGATTTATAAATATATACAATAGAGCTTATGTATATAGACCATGGCACAGGTTTTACGCAGTGCCACCAGTAAACTTATGTATAGTAAACACAAGGCCATACAGACAGTTCTATACACCATACAGAAACGTATTTTACAGACCATACAGAAATAACGTACGCTATGTAAATGTTAATGGTAGACACGGATTTAACGACTTTAGAAGAGGTACAAATAGAGATTATTACCGTAGATACGCTCAAACACCGAGAAATAATAGAGAACGTAACTTAGGTAGACGTGTACAAGAACGTCATGAGCGTTTAAACAGAAGTAGAAGTACACGATTGGCTTCAAACAATTCTGGAAGACGTAATAGTTTAGCTTCTAATAGAGAAAATTCAACTAGAAATGATAGAGCTACTCGCGGAACATCTAGAGATAGAAACGTGAATGCAAACAGAAATACTAGGCAGAATGAAACAAGACGAAGCAATACTACTAGAAACAGTAATGCAAATAGAGGTGTAAGTAGAAACAATAACGTTAATAGAAAATCAACGCGAAATAGCAGACCTCAGGCAACAAAAAGGTCCTCTTCTCGTAGTTCTAATGCAACGTCAAATACAAGAACAACAAGACCTAATGTTTCGTCAAATAGAAATCAGAGAAATAATTCAGCTTCTAGAAAACCGACAAGCACAAATTCTCGTAAATCTATTAGAACTGCACCTCAAAGAAAAATTAGAAGTGTAAATTCGAATACTAAAAAACCGTCTTCAATAAAATCGAGATCAAGTAATAATAGAAGTTCTGGGAGCAGAACATCTAGGTCAACATCAAGAAGACGCGGATAACATTTTTTTGGTTGGTTAGATTGAATATCCTGCAAGTGTGTGCCTCAAAGCATTCTGCGGGATATTCTTATTTAGGTATTATTTTTTGGTTTAATTATTTAATTAAAAAATAAATACTTTTTAATCTGTTGATTAATATCCTCAGAAATTTTCATTTTAAAGACTAAGAATATATAAGCAATACTTAAAAAGATTGTTTTTAGAGTAATATTTAGAATAGGATGAAAGCTGAATTCAAAAAAATAAAATATTGAACCTAACAGCAGAAGAAGCCCAATAGCCTTCAGTGTAGCCCAACTAAAAGGTTGCATATTAAATTTCATTTTTACGAAAAAAAGCTTTAAGGTATTATAAATTATTATGGCTAGAAACGTGGCTATAGCAGAACCATTGATTCCATACAGCGGAATTAAAATCATATTAAATACCACGGCTAAAAAGGCTAATAACACCCCGAAAACAAGTACCATCCTATAATAATCGCTGTTAAATAAAATGGCATTATTAATTCCCATTGCATTATCAAATAATTTTGCTAGGCTAATGCTAATAACTACAAACAATCCGCCAGTAAATTGCTCTGGTAAAATTTCATAAAGCATATTAATATTTACGACAATCAACAAAAAAATCAAACCACTGATCACTAAAAGATTTATAGAACTTTTTCTGTATAATCTCCTTAATTCATTCTTTTCGCCATTATTTAAAAATTGAGCAGTCAAGGGCATCATAATTTGATGCATAGATCTTTGTGGCACTGAAATGACTGTAGCAATAAAAATAGCTACGCTGTAATAGGCGACGTTTTTAATTTCAAGATATTGACCAATCATAAATTTGTCTAAATCTAAAATGACCATCGCAATAGATCCAGCAATAATAATGAGAAAGCTATATTTTAATATGGATGAAATATTTTCAATTTTATTAAATCTAAATACTGGTAAATAAATTGAAAAGGCATAAATCATCATAATTAGCATTCGCAATACATAAACACAAACCACAGACCAAATAAAGGTTTCTACAGAAATGTAACTTAGATAAACTCCAAAAAGCAATAGCATGATTGCTACACGATGAAAAATTTCACGCATAACGTTGCCAAATACAGTTTTTAACTTCACTTTAGACCAAGCAAAGAAAATTTCAAAATACGCCATAGCAATTGCTGTGATAAAAATGTACCAGACATAATCGTAAACCAATTGGTTTTTTTGAGACAATAAATTAGCTACGAAATCATACCCAAAAACACCAACAATCGTTGTGGGAATAATAAACACTAAAGGCAAAAACAACATTAGCGTTAAAAAGCTATTTCTATTGTTTTTTGTCTTAAATGTAGAATGAAATTTTATCAGCGCATTCTGCACACCAAAAGCCATAAAAGGCAACATTATATTAGCCGCAGATAAGATAAATGCAACTAGACCGTAATATTCGTCCGTTAAAAAATTTGTATATAAAAACAGAGTGTTTATCGCGCCAATACCAAAGCCAATATAGGTACTTATGGTGTTTTTAAAGGATTGACTAATTACGATGCCCATGAGATAAATTTACAATTTTACTGTTTTATAAATCCTTTAAAAGCTCAGAAAGTTTTTTGGTTAAAGCTTTTCGGCTGTATTGTTCTAAACCAATTGGGTTTGTTTTTAAATTCTCTTTTTTAAATTTCTCGAAAGAATCTAAAAGCTGTTTTTTCAATTCTAATTTCTGATTGTAATAAAAATAACTTCCTGTATTTGTAGAAGAAATCATCTGCTCAACATCAGAATCTTTTGGCCCAATTGCTAAAATTGGTGTTTCAGAAATCATATATTCAAATAACTTTCCTGGAATAATAGCTTTGGTATCCTCCGAGTTTATTTCAATTAACAATAATAATTGCGATTTTTTCTGAAAGTGAATTGCTTTTTTATGACTCACATACCCAACCAAATTTAAATGACTTTCAAGATTATGCATTTTAATAGATTCAACAATAGAGTCGCTTACAACACCAACAAGATTTAATTGAAAATTAGTTTTAAAATCTTCATTTTCTTGAACTAATTCTGAAAGACATTCCCATAAAATTTGCGGATTTCTATCTGACAATAAAGAGCCAATATGGGAAATACTAAATTTTGAATCTTTTTGAATTGAGACTTCAGATTTTGAATCGTATCCGTTAGTAATTACTGTTGTTGGCTTATGTGTTTTTGAAATAAACTCATTTTTAGTGTTATAACTTGTAACGATGATTTCATCGGCAGCATTTAAAACATCATTTTCCAACTGCAAATGTTTTTTCTTTGCAAATGGTAATAGTTTTAAAGCTTTATGATAACCAATAGTTGTCCAAGGATCACGAAAATCGGCAACCCAGTTTACGTTTAATTTTTGTTTTAGTTGAAGTCCAATAAGATGCAAACTATGAGGCGGACCTGTGGTAATAATGGTGTCTATATTATGTTTATTAATATATTTTGAAAGAAAACTTACCGAAGGTTTAATCCAATTTTTCCGGGCGTCAGGTATAAAAAAATTTCCACGGATAAAAAGCATTAATCTTTCGACGAATGATTGCTTTTTCTTATCAGGAATTACTCCAGAACTAATAGTTTTAGCGCTATTTTTTGACAAAAATTTAGCAAAACGATAAGGCTCCTTTATAGGCTGTTTTAGGATTGTAACTTCACTAGGGATTTCATCTAAAAGACTTTTATCTCCAATAGGATAATTTGGGTTTTCTGGACAATAAACAATAGGTTTAAATCCAAAATCTGGTAAATACTTTGTAAACTTTAACCAACGTTGAACGCCTGGACCACCAGCTGGCGGCCAATAGTAAACAATGATAAGTACGTTTTTGTCGGTCATAAATTATGATGTCGACTTGTGTTTTTTATATTGAAAAAATCCACCAAGCAATAACAAAATCACAAAAACAGCTGAACTACCCAAAGAAATTTTGCTACCTGTTTTTACAACTTGTGGTTCAAATTTAAATTCTATAGTGTGATTTCCTTTTGGAATTTCTAAACCACGTAAAGCGTAATTAACTCGTAAGTGCGGGACTTCTTTTCCATCTATATAAGCTTGCCAGCCTTTGTAATAGTACAGTTCTGAAAATATTGCGAAACCGTCGTTCCTATTGTTAGATTCGTATTTAAGGTAATTTGGTTTATGTTCAGTAAGCTTAATTGAGGCTAAACTATCTCTCTGATATTCTTGTTTAAGCTGAAATTCTTTGGCAATGGATTTTAAAACAACTGCTTTATTTTTAGTATCTAAACTATCTAAAGCCAAAATTTCTAAATCTGCATTTTCAACAGATTTTAATTCAGAAATAAACCAAGCGTTGCCATTTGGTTCTGTATATCTCGTAGAAGCTTCTACTCTACCTGATTGGTCTTCAGCTAAAACATATTTGGTGTTAAGCATGTTAAGAACTTCGACATTATTTTTATAAATATGAAACTCCATTAGCGCATCAAAACGATTCATTTTAGCCGCATGATAACCACTTAAAGAATTATGAAAATACGCTGCTCTTGCCGGTTGTTGCTGACCCTGACGAGAAACATCAAAAACTCTGAAATGTCCTTTGTCTTTTAATATTTCTTTATCAGCATCTGTAGCTTGATAAGGCTTATCAACTTGTCTTGCTTGTACAAAATTATCGCTATTAACGTATTCTCTATTCACAGAAACCAAATCAAAAACAATAAGTACGGTAAAAACAATGACTAGGACTTTTTCAGACAATTTTTCTTTTAAAAAGAAGAAGATTGCACCTGCTGAAAGTAAAACTAAGAGTAAAGTCCTAATCGTATCTGAAATAAATAATGACTTTCGGTCTTCAACTAAAGCATTAACAAAAGGTCTTCCGTAAGCTTCAGCATACCTATCATCTCTAAGGCTTTCAAATTCAAAAAACACAGAATGAAATAAAAGAAATACTAAAGCCAATCCACCACAAATAAATACAGCATACTTAAGTGCTTTAAGCTTTTCTTCTCTGCTTTGAAAATCATTGAATAATCGTACCAAAGCAAATATTCCTAACACGGGAATACATAGTTCTAATATGACTTGAATTGAGCTTACTGCACGGAATTTATTATACAACGGAACATAGTCAATGAAAAAGTCGGTCAAAAATCCAATATTTTTTCCATAGGATAATAAAAGTGATAATAATGTTCCGCCAACAAGCCACCACTTTAATCGGCCTTTTACTAAAAATAAGCCTAATACAAACAAAAATATGATTACTGCACCAACATAAGCAGGTGCTTCAACAATGGTTTGGTCGCCCCAATACATTGGTGCGTTTCTTGCTGCCTCTATCGCTTCTATAGGAGATGCACCTAAATTTAAATATGCTTTATAGGTTTCAGAATCTCTACCGACATCTTCTGTGCTTCCGCCACCCATAAATTTTGGGATGAATAGATTAAAGGACTCCGCGATGCCGTAACTGTATTCTGTTATGTAATCACGGTCTAAACCATCGGTTACCTTTTTTGGCTGACCACTTGCAGTTATTGTTAAATCACTTTTTCCACGCGTACTTTCCTTTACATACTCTTGAGTTGCCATGATGTTTGTGGCATTTAATCCAACGGCTAAAATGGCTGCGATAGATAAAATACCAACCGACTTGAAAAAGTGCGGCAACATTTTCTTTTTGTAGGCATCTATGAGATAAGCAATGCCTAATACCAAAACCAAAAGCAACAGATAATAGGTCATTTGGTAATGATTGGCTACTATTTCTAATCCTAGCGCTACTACAGTGAGTAAAAATCCCCAAATATATTTTTTTCGGAAGGTGAGAATTATTCCAGATAACACTAACGGCATATAAGCAATAGCATGTGCTTTAGAGTTATGACCAACGCCTAAAATAATAATCATATAGGTTGAAAACCCAAAGGCTAAAGCACCGAGTGCAGCGAGTTTAAAGTCAACTTTTAAACTCAACAACAAAATGTAAAATCCTATAAAGTATAGAAATAGGTAATCTGCTGGTCGTGGCAAAAACCGAATAGCTAAATCTAATTTCTTAATATAATTATGTGGATATTTTGCACCTAGTTGATAAGTTGGCATTCCGCCAAAGGCGCTGTTTGTCCAATAGGTTTGCTCTCCTTCAGCTTTAGCAAAATCGACCTGTTGTTTAGACATGCCAATGTAATGCATAATATCACTCTGAAAAATTTTTTTACCCTGTAAAACAGGACTAAAATAAGCTAGTGATAGAACTACAAAACCTATTAATACAAGTAAATGCGGTAAAAATCGCTTTAAGTATTTTAACATGAAAAAAAGTTAAATGAATTATGCTGAAAATTAATCAATTTCTTCGTAATCGATATATTCACCAACCTTTTTATTTGAAGAATTACCCGTGTTTGGCATTTTGTCAATCACTGTTTCACCTTCTTTATGTTTAGGTTGTTGTGGTTGACGTTGTTGATTAAATTGCTGACCAAATCGGTCTTCCATTTTTTTGGCAGCGTATTTAATTAAAAATGGAGATAACAATCTCGATAGTATTTTAATTACAAAATAAATACCAATAATATATAATAGCATTCTTGCTAATCCTGCGGCCGATAAAAAATAAATCATAACTCTGT
Organism: Winogradskyella litorisediminis; assembly: GCF_042675765.1. NCBI lineage: Bacteria > Pseudomonadati > Bacteroidota > Flavobacteriia > Flavobacteriales > Flavobacteriaceae > Winogradskyella > Winogradskyella litorisediminis. Next base: position 298,359 of record NZ_JBHTJL010000003.1, read on the forward strand.
ATTATGCTTCAAAAATACAATTAACATCATTTATAATCTGTTATAATTCTATAAAAAAAGTATAAAATATCTATATTTGAAATCTAACCTATTTAGCATGAAAAAAATAAAATCAATATTGCTTATTGCGCTTGTTATGTCTCCACTAGCTGCGATTGCTCAATATACAGATGTTATAAACTCAAATAGACCAGGTGTTTCCAAATCAGCATTTTCAGTTGGCACCAATGTTTTACAGTTTGAACTTGGCGCATTAACAGTTAAAGAAGAACATGAACCTCTAAACTACGAAGTGTCAGGATTTGGTATTGATTTTGCAACACGGTTTGGTCTATTGTTGGAACAGCTAGAGATTAATATTGAAGGTATTTATCAAAACGATACGTTTATGAGTACTGCTTCATCTTTAGTCACAGAAAATAAGCGCTCAAACTTTAGAAACTTTACTATTGGTGCTAAATATTTGGTTTATGACCCATACAAAAATGCAGAAGAAGATAAACCTAATATTTACAGTTACCACGCAAACAGAAAATTTAAATGGAAATCTTTAATTCCTGCTGTGGCAGTCTATGCCGGCGCAAATCTAGATGGCGAAGGTAATCCATATATACCAAATTCATCTGTTTTTGGTGGTGTTCGTGAAGGCGGATTTTCCCCAAAAATAATGGTTGCTACACAAAATAATTTTGCTGGTGGTTGGGTTTTTGTTACAAACTTTTTAATGGATAGAATTGGTACAGACTATTCAGAATTTCAGTATATCCTCACTTTGACACATTCGTTCTCTGACCAATGGGTCCTTTTTGGCGAAGCGCAAGGCATAAAAGGCGATTTCTACTCGGATAATATTTTTAGATTTGGTGGCGCATATTTATGGTCAAAAAACTTTCAGTTAGATACCAATATAGCGTTTAACACTAAGAATACGCCTTCTGTATTTAATATTGCGTTAGGTGCCTCTTATCGTTTTGATTGGCATAAAGATAAAGAGATTGATAATGGCGGAAAGGTTGAGGACAAAGTAGATACCTCAAACAGAAAGACCAGAAAAAAGAAGAAAACAGATTTCGATTCTGATAATTAATAGCCGATTTTATGATTGAAATTAAGGAAGCGATTTCTAAAAAGGAATTAAAACAATTTGTAAAATTTCCTTTTAAGCTTTATAAAGATTCAAAATATTGGGTACCTCCAATAATTAGTGAAGAGCTTAAAACGTTTGATAAATCTGAAAATCCTGTTTTTAATGATGCAGAAGCCCGTTTTTTTCTGGCTTACAAAAATGGAGAAATTGTAGGTCGTATTGCTGCAATTGTTAATTGGTTAGAAATAAAAAATCAAGACATCCAGAAAATGCGTTTTGGTTGGTTTGATTTTATTGATGATTTAGGCGTATCTAAAGCCTTACTTGATAAAGTTATTGAAATAGGAAAATCTTATAACCTCAAATATAACGAAGGTCCTGTTGGGTTTTCAAATCTTGATAAAGTTGGTGTAATGACAGAAGGTTTTGACAGTATTGCACCTATGATAACTTGGTATAATTATCCGTATTATGTTGAGCACTATAAAGCGCATGGTTATAAAATTGAAAAAGAGTATTCAGAAAGTAAATTTCCTTTTGCAAACGTAAAACCAGAATTTTTTAAAAAAGCACAAGATCTAATAAAGCGTCGTTATAAACTAAAGGCAAAGAATTTTACAAAAACAATTGAAGTGATGCCATATGCGGATAGGATGTTTGATTTGTTTAATAAAAGTTATTCTTCTTTAGCGTCGTTTGTTGAAATTACTGATATTCAAAAAGAATACTTTAAAAAGAAGTTTATCAGCTTTATAAATCCAGAATATATCAAATTTGTAATTGATGAAAATGAAAATCTAGTAGCCTTTGCTATTGTAATGCCACGCTTTGCCGAAGCTTTGCAAAAAGCGAAAGGAAAACTTTTTCCATTTGGAGTATTTCATATTTTAAAAGCAAAAAAACACAGTAAAGACGTTATATTTTATCTCATTGGTGTTCACCCAGATTATCAAAATAAAGGTGTACATGCAGTTGTTTTTAATGAAATGTATGAAACATTTACTAAAAAAGGAATAGAAATGTGTTACCGAACTCCTGAGCTAGAAGATAACGAAGCTATTCATAAAATTTGGAAACATTTTGACCCTGTAGTGTATAAACGACGGAAAACATTTAGAAAAGATTTGTAACAAAAAAAGCTACCAAAAAGGTAGCTTTTTTATTATTACTATAAGATTATTTATTCACCCATTGCTGCCATTAAAGCTGCAGACATGCGTTTGTAAGTTCCATTATCTAATCGTTCTCTAATAGCATCAAATGCGTCAAGTGTTTCTTCAACATCTTGCAACGTGTGCGTTGCTGTAGGAATCATTCTAAGTAAAATTAATCCCTTAGGTATCACTGGATAAACAACTATAGAACAAAATATTCCGTGGTTTTCTCTTAAATCTCTTACCAATGCCATAGCTTCAGGAATACTTCCTTTTAAGTAAACAGGAGTTACACAACTTTGAGTTGTTCCGATATCAAAACCACGATTTTTTAAACCCGATTGTAACGCATTAACAATTTTCCAAAGGTTCTCTTTCAATTCTGGCATTGTTCGCAACATCTCTAAGCGCTTTAAAGCACCTTTTGTTAAAGTCATTTGTAATGACTTAGCAAACATTTGAGAACGTAAGTTGTATTTTAAATAATCAATAATTTCTTGGTCTCCAGCAATAAATGCACCTGTACTTGCCATTGATTTTGCAAAGGTTGCAAAATATACATCAATATCGTCTTGTACGCCTTGCTCTTCTCCTGCTCCTGCGCCTGTTGCACCTAAAGTACCAAAACCATGTGCATCATCAACTAAAAATCTAAAATTGAACTTTTTCTTTAATTCAACAATTTCTTTTAATCGACCTTGCTCACCACGCATACCAAACACGCCTTCAGAAATAACTAAAATACCTCCGCCTGTTTGTTGTGCCATCTTAGTAGCTCTTTCTAAGTTTTTCTCTAAGCTTTCTACATCATTATGTTTATAAGTAAAGCGCTTACCCATATGCAAACGTACACCATCAATAATACAAGCGTGTGCATCTACATCATAAACGATAATATCATCTTTACCAACTAGAGCATCAATAGTAGACATGATGCCTTGGTAGCCAAAATTTAATAAGTAGGCGGCTTCTTTATTTACAAATTCAGCTAATTCGTTTTGTAATTGTTCGTGCAGCTCTGTATGACCAGACATCATGCGTGCACCCATTGGGTAAGCAGAACCGTATTCTGCCGCAGCTTCTGCATCAACTTTACGAACTTCGGGATGATTAGCTAAACCTAAGTAATCATTAATACTCCAAGTAATAACTTCTTTTCCTTGAAACTTCATGCGGTTAGAAATCTGCCCTTCAAGCTTTGGAAAAACAAAATATCCTTCGGCTTGAGAAGCCCATTTTCCTAGCGGTCCTTTATCTCTGTAAATCTTTTCGAATAAATCCTTCATATTATCGCTCTCGAAATCCTTTTGTCAATGTAAGCTGACAAAATTATTGCTAAATAGTTTAGTTTAACCCTGCAAAATTAAGGCAAAATATTATGAATGCATAATTTATTTACCCTTTATATTCACCAAGTTTTAAACATAAAAAACCCTTTGAAAACATCAAAGGGTCTTTAGTTTTATATTAAAATAGAAATTATTTTACGTATTCTATTGCTGCTTGCATTTCTGTTTTTGAGTCAAAAAAACCTTGGTCTTCCATCCATTTATCGTTGTAAACTTTACTCATATAACGAGAACCGTGATCTGGAAAAACAACGACTATGTTATCAGTTGGCTTAAACTCACCTTCTTCATTTAAGATTTTAATAGCTTGTAAAGCAGCGCCACTAGTATAACCTACAAATAAGCCTTCGTTACAAGAAATTTCTCTTGCTGAATGTGCACTTTCTTCATCCGTAACTTTTACAAACTTATCAATAGCATCAAAATCTGTTGCTGTAGGTATTAAGTTTTTCCCCAAACCTTCGATACGGTATGGATAAATTTCGTTTGAGTCAAACTCACGTGTTTCGTGATATTTTTTTAATACTGAACCATAAGCATCTACTCCAATAACTTTTACATCCTTATTTTGCTCTTTTAAATAACGAGCAATACCAGATATTGTTCCTCCAGTACCACTACAAGCTACCAAATGTGTTATTTTACCTTCGGTTTGTTCCCAGATTTCTGGACCTGTAGATTTGTAATGTGCCTCAGTATTTAAAGCATTAAAATATTGGTTAATATAAACTGAACCTCTTATTTCAGAATGTAAACGCTTTGCCACTTCGTAATATGATCTAGGGTCATCTGCCTTTACGTGGGCAGGACAAACATAAACCTTTGCTCCCATTGATTTTAGCATGTCTATTTTGTCTGGTGATGACTTAGAACTTACAGCTAAAATACACTCATAACCTTTAATAATACTCACCATAGCAATACTAAAACCTGTATTACCAGATGTTGTTTCTATGATGGTATCGCCAGGTTTTAATATACCTTGGCGCTCCGCTTCTTCAATAATATGAAGCGCGATTCTGTCTTTTGAAGAGTGACCTGGATTAAAAGCTTCGACTTTAGCATAAAAATTGCCTTCGAAACCTTCTGTAACCTTGTTTAATTTAATTAGGGGTGTACTTCCTACAAGCTGAAGTACATTGTCATAAACGTGTTTACTTTTCGTCATATTTGTAATTTATGTGGTACTCAATAAAGTAGTACCCAAAACCGTGCAAAATTACAATATTTTTTTTAATTAGGAATTTATACCTTCTAAGTCCAACAGAAACGCAAACTCCTCGGCATCTTCTTTTAAAGATTCGAAACGGCCAGATGCGCCACCGTGACCAGCATCCATATTGGTCTTTAAAAATAATTGGTTGTTATCCGTTTTATACTCGCGGAGTTTTGCCACCCATTTTGCTGGTTCCCAATATTGTACCTGACTATCATGTAAACCAGCAGTAACCAACATGTTTGGATATGCTTTTGCCGAAATATTATCGTATGGCGAATAGCTTTTCATGTAATTGTAATACAACTTATCATTAGGGTTGCCCCATTCGTCATACTCGCCTGTTGTTAGTGGAATAGATTCGTCTAACATCGTCGTCATCACATCTACAAAAGGAACTGCTGCGATAATTCCGTTATATAATTCAGAAGCTTCATTAATAATGGCACCCATTAATAAACCACCTGCACTTCCACCCATAGCATACAAATGTTGCGACGACGTGTATTTTTGTTTAATTAAATGAATAGAACAAGCTATAAAATCTGAAAACGTATTTTTTTTATTTAGAAGTTTTCCATCTTCGTACCAATTTCTACCGAGATATTCGCCGCCACGAATATGGGCAATCACATATATAAAACCTCTGTCCAACAAACTTAAACGGATGGTCGAAAAATAAGGGTCTACAGTAGAGCCATAAGACCCATAAGCATATTGCAATAATGGATTATTTCCATCTAATTTGATGCCTTTTCTGTAAACTACTGACATCGGTATTTTTGTACCATCTTCAGCAGTTGCCCAAATCCGCTCTTCGGTATAATTATTCTTGTCGAAATTTTTATCTAAAACGGCTTGCTCTTTCAGAATTTTCTCTTCACGAGTTCTCATATTAAAATCAATGACAGACGCTGGAGTTGTCATGGAATTATAGCCATAACGTAAAATTTCAGTATCAAAATCTACATTTGTACCTGTGTAGCATGTGTAAGTTTCTGAAGTGAATGGCAAGTAATAATCTTCAGTATTATCCCAACGTTTAATCCGAATTTGATTCAACCCGTTAGTACGCTCACTCAAGACCAAATAGTCTTTAAAAATATCTAAACTTTCTAATAAAGTATCTTCTCTATGCGGAATGACATCTACCCAATTCTCAATATTGGTTGCCGCTTCTGGCGTTTTCATTAATTTAAAATTGGTGGCCTTATCTTTATTTGTTAAAATGAAAAAATGACCATCGTAGTGCGATATATTATATTCTAAACCACGAACACGTGGACTAAAGACTTTAAATTTTCCATCTGGATTGTCGGCACTTAGCACGTGATATTCGTTGGTTAATGTGCTGTAACACGCGATGATGAGATACTTCCGAGATTTAGATTTGTAAATGGCAACGCCAAACGTATCATCGTTTTCTTGAAAAATAAGTTCGTCTTGAGTTTCGCCTAATTTGTGTTTATAAATCTGGAATGCACGTAAAGTTTTTTCATCTTTCTTGGTATAAAAAAGAGTTTCATTATCATTTGCCCAACTCGATGAACCTGTGGTGTGCTCTATTTTATCTTTAGCAATTGTTCCAGTTTCTAAATCCTTAACATAAACGGTATAGTTTCGTCTTCCTGTTAAGTCTAAACCATAGGAAACTTTTTTGTTATCTGGACTTATGGAAATGCCAACTAACTTAAAATAGCTTTCGCCTTCAGCCATTATATTACAGTCAAAAAGTAGCTCGGCTTCAGCATCTAAACTTTCTTTTTTTCGGGTATAAATCGGGTAATCTTTCCCTTTTTCGTATTTGGTAATGTACCAATAGCCATTATATTTGTAGGGTACAGACTCGTCATCTTCCTTAATTCGGGCTTTCATTTCTTCAAATAAATCTTTCTGAAACACTTTGGTATGCGCCATCATCGCATCACAATAAGCATTTTCGGCATTAAGATGATTGATGACTTCTTCATCTTCGCGATTGTTCATCCAGAAATAATTATCGGTTCTCACATCAGCGTGCGCTTCTAATAATTTTGGAATTTTCTTAGCAATTGGTGGTTTAATTTCTGAAGGATTTGCCATATGGAATTATGAAAATTTTAAATCTATTTGTTCTGAAAAAAGAAACGCAATTTACTAATTTTGTTGTGTAAAATTTTTAAATACACGGAATATGTTTGGAGATATGATGGGCATGATGAATAAACTGAAAGAAGCCCAAAAGAAAGTTGAAGAAACCAAAGAACGTTTGCATAGCGTTTTGTTAGACGAAGCCAGTAATGACAACAAATTGAAAGTGACAATTTCGGCAAATAGAACCATAAAATCTTTGGAAATTTCTGATGAATTATTGGAAGACAAAGAAATGCTCGAAGATTACTTAATCTTAACGCTTAACAAAGCCATTGAACGCGCTACTGCCGTTAATGAAGCAGAATTGGCTGCAGTTGCTAAAGAAGGTATGCCGAATATTCCAGGACTATAGCCCCATTGTCCTTCGGACATTTCCCCTAAGGGGAAAATCTGTTCACTGTTGTATTGTTACGGTTCCTTATTATTGTTTGTCATGCTGAACTGTCTCACTGAGCGTAGTCGAAGTGTGTTTTAATTTTAGAATTATCAATTACACAAAACTCCAGAATGATGCAAGTTATTAGCTAATAAACAAATACTAACACTTGCAATAGCAATTATCACAGCATGTTTTATTATCTGCTTTTTTAATAACAATAATATTCCTGATATAAGATTTACGATACAAATAAAAATTGAACCAAAAATAATCCAATTTGGCAACATAAAAGCAAAATTAATATTTGGGTTCTGATATGCGATGTATAAACTTAAGTAATGCCATATAAAATATATTGAAATTGATATTACTAAAATTGCATATATGTTTTTAAGTATTTTTCGCATCAAAATAAAGTTTAGATACCAAGCGTTTCATAAATAAAACATTTACCGTTTTTAAGATTTATGAAATAGGCTGACCTATCATATTTATCTTTATTGGAGTATTTAGTGTAGCTGGAATTGAATTTAAACCATTCTGGTAGTTCCGTTAAAAAATCAGATGATGTGTTATCTAAGCTTAAATTATTAATTCTTATAAAATCTTTCCACCACGTTTTTGTGACTTCCATTTCTAAAAAAACTTCATACTCTAAAGTGAAATGTGGAGATTGGTAATAACTTCCATTAATAATTTTTAACTCTTTAGGTGGTTTCTCTCCAAGCCAGTATTTATAGACCTCTTCAGGATTAGTTGATGATTTTGAATAGCATCCAGCTAAACTAAAACTAATTATAAAAATCAATATAAATTTTGAAATTTTCAAACTACAAGCTTTTCAAAATCTCTAAAACCCGCTCATGCATCGCGTCTGTATAATCCAAATGCGTTACCATTCTTAACTTATTGCTGCCCATACCTATAATCTTGATATTTTGCTTGGTCAGTTTTTTAAGAAATTCAGCTTCATCGATATGCGATTTTAATTCAAAAATTATGATGTTGGTTTCAATTGGCTCTACTTTTTCTATGTCTGAATGTTGACGCAACACCTCGCCTATTTCTTTGGCTTTTTTGTGGTCGTCGGCAAGTCTTTCAAAATGATTATCTAAAGCATATAACCCTGCTGCTGCTGCAAAACCGACTTGTCGCATTCCGCCACCTAAAATCTTACGAACACGGATGGCACCTTTCATCAATTCAGAATTACCAATTAAAACCGAACCCATTGGGCAACCCAAACCTTTACTTAGACAGACTGAAATGGTATCGAACAATTCGCCATATTGTTTTGGCGACTGTCCTGTTGCGATTAAAGCGTTCCACAAACGTGCACCATCAAGATGATAGCCTAAATCGTGTTTTGTTGCTACGCGTCTCAATTTTTTAAGTTCTTCAAAGTCCCAACATGCACCTCCGCCTTTGTTAGTGGTGTTTTCAACAGCTATTAATGAAGTTAGCGGACTGTGATAAAAATCTGGTGGATTTATAGATGCTTCCGCTTGTGTTGCTGTGAACATTCCACGATGACCATCTACCAATTTGCATGAGATTCCGCTATTAAATGATGCGCCGCCACCTTCATAATTATAAATATGGGCGTATTTATCGCAAATCACTTGCTCACCTGGATTGGTATGTAATTTTAAAGCGGCTTGGTTGGCCATACTTCCTGTTGGGAAAAATAAGGCTTCGTCCATGCCAAACATATCGGCTAAGCGTTGCTCTAAAACATTAATACTTGGGTCTTCTTTATATACATCGTCACCAACTTCTGCGGATAGCATGGCATCTAACATGCCTTTGGTTGGTTTGGTTACGGTGTCGCTTCTTAGGTCTATTATCATATTTATTTCCCGTAAAAACCGGAATTTATTTTGTTAAACTAAGTTTTATTTTGACACGAATAGCACTAATTTACACGAATGGAATACTAAAAATCATATTTGTGAACATTCGTGGAATTCGTGTCGATTTAATTTAATACTGATTATACTCACAAAAACCACTTCCAATTGGTGAACCATCAGGAATTTTTGGTGCTGCATCTAATTTGAATTTTTCTGGGTGTTCAAAAAACTCTTTCATCATAATTTTATATTGTAAATCAAACTTTTCAGATTCACTATAACTTTTACCAAAATTCTCTAATGATTTAACTAAAATATTATTTACAATTGCTTTAACTTGAAAATAAGATTCATCATTCACAGCAAGATTCATCAAATATTTAAGTACATTAACATTGACTTGATGTTGACTATCATTGATATAACTATCTGAATAATTTTTACCAAAAGTATTACTCATTATTTCATTAATTACTTCTTCCAATCCAATTTGCTTATCATCCAAACTCTTCTGCAACACCAAACGATTAGCTCGTTGCGGATGCAACAAGAATTTCAACGTCATGTCACTTGCCGTATTTGCCGCACTAAATGGGTCAAAAGCAACACCCGTTTTTCCTTTAAAAGATTCTCGTGAGCGACCATAACCAAATGCGCGTGGCGGAAATAAGCTCAATTTATCTTTCGGAATGGCTAAATTTTCAGCAGAAAGTGTTTTTAAAACAGCGTCCAAAGTTTCTTTTTGAAGTTTTACATCAATAGTTTTCACTGTAAACTCTTCACCATTTTTAACCGCATAATTATAATCCAATCCACCTATAACCTTAGTCGCAGCTTCAGTTTGGTAACGGTGATAAAAATAAAGTGGCACAAAAACATCTTCTAAAACAGAATAAGGCTCGTAACTCTTGATATTATCTTTTGAAAAGTTCTCAATAGCTTTTTTTCTTAATTCTAAAACAGCATTTAATTCATCAGCAGCACTTTTGCCATTGTCCCACAAATGTGCCGTAGCATGTGCGCCGCCAGCTGCTCGAGCATCAGAGTCTGTGATAAAACGATGACCTGAAAAAGTTGCTGCTTTTAAGATTTTGTTTAATTCAGTTTTCTCATCGACATTCTTATCAAATTCAGAATAACTGTAAGCTACGGTGACTTTATCCCAATCGCCAATTCCTGTTGCGTAAGCGTTACTGAAATCTATGTTTCCGTTTTTAAGTTCAATCTGTGGATGCGGATAATCCATAACCGAAGCCCGATTATTTGCACTAGCCGCAAAATTATGAGCAAAACCTATGGTGTGACCAACTTCGTGAGCACTTAATTGACGGATACGTGCCAATGCCATGTCTAACATTGGTTGGAAATTATCATCACGCTCAGCAAAAGGCTTGTTCATCAAGGCTTGCGCAATCATAAAATCTTGACGAATCCGCAAACTTCCCAAACTCACATGGCCTTTGATTATTTCTCCAGTTCTTGGGTCAACCACACTGCCGCCATAACTCCAACCACGCGTACTTCTGTGCACCCATTGAATCACGTTGTATCTACAATCCATTGGGTCGGCATCTTCAGGCAATAGTTTCACCTGAAAGGCATCTTTAAAACCAATAGCTTCGTAAGCTTCATTCCACCAACGTGCACCTTCTAACAATGCAGAACGCACTGGTTCTGGCGTTCCTGGGTCGAGGTAATAAATAATTGGCTCTTTGGCTTCACTAATTTGAGCATTAGGATTTTTCTTTTCCAAACGATGACGAATAATAAAGCGTTTTCTAATATCGTCTTGAATTGGTGTTGCATAATCCATATAACTCATAGAAATCGCACCGCTACGCGTATCAAAAATTCTTGGTTTATAATTATCATCTGGTAATTCTATAAATGAATGATGTTGCGTCACTGTAACTAATGTTGGTGTTGGCGTTACACTTCTTAGATTTCGACCTGCAGGATTTCCATTAAAAGTTAGCATGGCTTCAAATTCCACATTCTTAGGAAATGCTTTTGTGCGTTCTAAAGCTAATGCGCTTTTTGATGCATCTATTTTGTAATTACCTTCGCCTCTACCTTTTAAACGTCCTGAAACATTATGTGCATCTTCCATCAAAAATGGCGTAAAATCAACATAAAATGCGTCGTCTTTTTGTTCTAAAATTTTAAATCCGAATAATACAGACTTCGCAAAGGCTTGTTCTATGCTTTTCTTTTCTAATTCGTTATCGGTATTAGCACGGAATTTTAAATTCGGCTGAATCAACAATAATTTATTTCCTGCTTTTTGAAAATACACCATACGTTCGTTTCCTAATTGTCCACGGTCTAAACCAATGTCATTACTACCAACTCCAGAAGCGAGAGAATTCACGTAAAGAAATTGGTCGTTCAGCTTTTCAACTTTTAGATAAATTTTATCGGTAGCTTCTTCATAATAAAAATCAAAATACCCTTCATAAGCTTTCAAATCTTTTTTATTGGTAACTTGAGCTTGAATAGATATGGAAAACAAAAAAAGAAAAGTGAGTTGTATAACGTGTTTCATAGTTGATTTTTTTAAGCGACATAAAACTACGGAATTTCTAAAAATTCCTCTAAAAATAAAGAAGACTTTAAAGCATCCTATTATATTTGCAGAAATTGAAGATAGATGATAACATCAGACCAAATAAAATCCCTAAACCAACGTCTCGACACACTGAGACAGTATCTTTGACTTAGATGCCAAACGCATAGAAATTACCAACGAAGAAGAGCAAACCTTCGACCCAAATTTTTGGAACGACTCTAAAAAGGCAGAAGCCGTAATGAAATCGCTTCGCGAGAAAAAAAGTTGGGTCAATGATTTTGAAAATGCCAAAACACTCTTCGAAGATTTAGAAGTTATTTACGAGTTTTTCAAAGAAGATGAGGCACCAATGGAAAACGTTGAAGAGCGTTATGAAAAAGCCGTAAACGCCATTGAAAAATTGGAGTTTAAAAATATGCTTTCTGAAGAAGGTGATTCTCTAAGTGCTGTCCTTCAAATTACTGCTGGTGCAGGCGGCACCGAAAGTTGCGATTGGGCAAGTATGCTCATGCGTATGTACATGATGTATGCCGAAAAAAGTGGTTTTAAAATAAAAGAGCTTAACCTTCAAGATGGTGATGTCGCTGGAATTAAGACTGTGACCCTAGAAATTGAAGGTCCGTTTGCTTTTGGTTGGCTTAAAGGCGAAAATGGCGTGCATCGTTTAGTACGAATTTCGCCTTTTGATAGTAATGCCAAACGCCATACGAGTTTTGCTTCGGTTTATGTGTATCCTTTGGTGGATGATTCTATTGAGATTGAAATAAATCCCGCGGATATCGAAATAACGACAGCACGTTCGAGCGGTGCTGGTGGACAAAATGTGAATAAAGTCGAAACAAAAGTGCAGCTATTACATAAGCCATCTGGAATTCAAATTCAGTGCTCTGAAACGCGTTCACAACACGATAACCGAGCACGTGCTTTACAAATGTTGAAGTCTCAACTTTATGAAATAGAATTACAAAAGCGAATGGCACAACGTGAAGATATTGAAGCTGGAAAGATGAAAATTGAATGGGGAAGCCAAATACGAAACTATGTGATGCATCCTTATAAATTGGTTAAAGATGTTAGGACTGGGCACGAAACAGGAAACGTCGATGCCGTTATGGATGGCGATATTGAAGCATTTCTTAAGGAATATTTGATGATGATGGGTCAAAAAGATTCGGCACAGTAATTGATTAAAAGAGTTTAATAAAATAAGATTCCCAATTTCACAGGAAATAAATATGATACAAATTTTACACAACCCAAGATGTCGTAAATCTAGAGAAGGTCTACAACTCTTGGAAGCCACAAATAATGAATTTGAGGTTATTAAATACCTAGACCATCCACTTACTGTTTTGGAATTAAAATCCATTATCAGTAAATTAGAGATTTCACCTTTAGATTTAGTAAGAAAAAATGAAGCTATTTGGAAGAGCGACTACAAAGGAAAAAATCTATCTGATGAAGACATCATCACAGCTATGGCTAAACATCCTAAACTTATTGAACGTCCAATCGTAATTAATAAAGACAAGGCTATTGTTGGGCGACCAGCAGAGGCTATAAATACAATATTATGAGAAAACTTGCACTATTTACTATTCTACTGTTATTTTCGATTTGCGTTTTTGGTCAAATTGGTCGTCAACGTCAAAATAGATTTAATCGTCAGCCACAAACTCAACCAAATCCTAATCAGATTGCGCATATGGAGAAAAAAGCAGCTGAAAACCAAGCAGAATATATTAGAGATTTTTTATCAACTTTAGAGGCTGACGATTTTCAAAAAGAAATTGCAAAACAATCTTTAAATGAGTTCTATGAAAAAATAAAAGAATTTGCGAAAATACCTTTTGAAAGTTCCGTAAAAAGAAAAGATGCTTTTGATTATTTTAAATCAGAACATTTTAAAGAGTTAAAAACCATAATTTCTGAAAGTGATAGCAAAAAACTAGATGACTTCTTAGATGGTAAATTTGATAAAAAAGACTCTGAAAAGAAAAAGAAAAAACGCAGAAAGAAAAAGAAAAACAAAGAGGAAAACGATAATTAAAAACTATCAGAAATTACTTTGAATTTTTTCAGTATAAATCTCTTTAAAGTTAGATATTACCCTATTTGCTAAACTATAGTCTTGTTTTATTGAGTGTGGACTTTTAAAAGCTACGCAATAAATACCGGCTTTATGCGCTGCCTTAATGCCGTTGGTTGAATCTTCAATAACCATACATTCGGATTTTTTAAAACCTGTATATGCAGCTGCTTTTATAAAAATTTCTGGATGTGGTTTTGATTGCTTTAAATCGGCTCCACTAAATTTCCATATAAAGTATTGATTTAAATCAAATCTTTCAAAAATTCGATTAATATTTGGCATTGATGCTGAAGACGCAACAACCAATTTTATTTTATTAGAGTGATAATTTTTTATTAAGTCTAAAACACCTTCAATTAGTTTTAAGTCTGAATCATTTTCAAATAAATATTTAAAATGCTTTCGTTTTAGGTTTACCAAAATGTCTGGAGTTTCAGAAATATCAAAATGTTCAACTAAACGCTTGCAAATGTTTATTGTGGATTGCCCCGTAAAAGATGAATATAACTCGTCGTCCACGATTATACCTACATCATCAAACATTTTATAATAAGCTTTTCTGTGTAAAGGCTCAGTATCAACAATGACACCATCCATATCAAACAAGACTGCTTTAAGCATAAATATTTAGTAATTTTGAATATTAAACGCCGAAATTAAGGATATAAAACGGTATTAGAAATTTATCATGGCCAAAAAGGGACAAGAAAAAAACACGAAAAACAAAGCCAAACATAGTCGGTTAGTAAATCAGAAAAAAAACAAGAAAAAGAAAGAAACCGAAATACGAAAAGCACGCCTTAAAGAAATCGTTAAAAAAGCAAACGACCTTAAAAAGGAGTAAATTGAATTTTTTATAAAGAATTTTCTTTTATTTCTTGAACCACTTCAGGATTTAAAAGTGTGCTAATGTCACCAATATTTTCAATGTCGTTTGAAGCAATTTTTCTTAAAATACGACGCATAATTTTTCCACTTCTTGTTTTAGGTAAACCAGTTGTAAATTGAATCTTATCTAACTTAGCGATTGGTCCTATTCTATCCGTAATAAGTTGATTAATTTCTTTCCGAACATTATCATGATTTCGGTCTTCACTAGTATCTTTTAAGGTTACAAAGCCGTAAAGTGCATTTCCTTTAACATCATGAGGAAAACCAACAATAGCAGATTCCGCAACGGCTTGATGCTCATTAATTGCATCCTCAATTGGTGCAGTACCCAAATTATGACCAGAAACAATAATGACATCATCGACACGACCCGTGATACGATAGTAACCTACTTCATCTCGTAAAGCGCCATCACCCGTAAAATACATATTATTAAAAGCTGAGAAATAGGTGTCTTTATAGCGTTGATGATTTCCCCAAATGGTTCGTGCCATAGATGGCCAAGGTGCTTTTATACACAAACGACCTTCAACTTGATTTTCTTTTAATTCATTTCCATTCTCATCCATTAACGCTGGCTGAATTCCTATAAATGGTAAGGTGGCATACGTTGGCTTAGTAGGCGTAGAAAATGGTATTGGCGTTATCATTATTCCGCCTGTTTCGGTTTGCCACCACGTATCTACAATTGGGCTTTTTTTCTTTCCTATATTTTCATTATACCAATGCCAAGCTTCTTCATTTATAGGCTCGCCTACAGTTCCCAAAACTTTTAATGAAGATAAGTCGTGTTTTTCAACCAACTTTGTACCATGCTTTGCTAATGCACGTATAGCGGTTGGTGCTGTGTAAAATTGATTGACTTTATGCTTTTCTACAATTTCCCAAAAACGTCCAAAATCTGGATAACTCGGTACACCCTCAAACATAACAGTAGTTGCACCATTTACTAAAGGTCCATAAACAATATAACTATGACCAGTTATCCAACCAATATCGGCCGTACACCAATACACATCATCTTCTCGATAATCGAATACATTTTTAAACGTATAAGCCGAATATACCATATAGCCAGCGGTAGTATGCATCATCCCTTTAGGTTTTCCAGTTGAGCCAGATGTATAAAGAATAAATAACGGGTCTTCCGCATCCATCAATTCAATATTGCAATCGCTATATGCTTCATCTAGCAATGGTTGTAACCATTCGTCACGACCATTCTTCATATTAATTTCAGAATCAATTCGCTTTGCGACCAAAACTGTTTTTACGCCTTCGCATTTATCTAAAGCATCATCAACAATACCTTTTAAATCAATAGTCTTATCACCACGGTAAGAACCGTTGGAAGTAATAACCATTTTAGCATCACAATCATTAATTCTGGTAGCTAAAGCAGAAGAAGAAAATCCAGCAAAAACAACGGAATGTACTGCCCCAATTCTTGCACAAGCTAAAACCGAAATAGCCAATTCTGGAATCATTGGCAAATACATACAAACGCGGTCACCTTTTTTAATACCTTTATCTTTTAGCACGTTAGCAAATTTACAGACGCGCTCATGTAGTTGTTTGTAACTAATATGTTCGCTTGGCTCTTCAGGATGATTAGGCTCAAATAGAATAGCTGTTTTATCGCCACGTGTTCTTAAATGACGATCTATACAATTTTCGGTAATGTTTAGTTTTGCACCTTCAAACCATTTCACTTCAGGTTTTGTAAAATCCCATTTTAAAACAGTTTTCCATTTTTTTCGCCATGTAAAATGCTCTTCAGCAATTTCTTCCCAAAAACCTTCAGGATTCTCTACTGATTTGCGATAGACTTGAAAATATTCTTCGAAATTTTTTATATGGTAGTTGCTCATTTTTAATTTTAATTTTCAGACTTCAATTTATTAAAATAAATTTTAGAAGCTCTAATTACTTTTGGTGCTAAAATAAGAGTTGCCGTCATTGTAGGTATGGCCATTAGCGCAAAAACACCATCTATAAAGTTTATCATAGCTTTAAAGTCTGTCGTAGCTGCCAAAATAATACTAGCAATGTATAAGTAGTTATAGTAGTGTTTTCGCTTTGCACCAATAAGAAAAGACAAACATTTATTACCATAATAGGCATAAGAAAACAAGGACGACACACTAAAGACAAACACGCAAATCATTAACAAATACTGACCAAAACCTGGCATCGCCGATTGAAAAGCAGCGGCTGTTAAGCTTACGCCATTGGTGTTCGTTGTTTCCCAAACACCTGTAACTAAAATTGCTAAAGCTGTTAGTGTACAAACAATTAATGTGTCTATAGCTGGTCCAAGCATAGCTACTAAACCTTCTCTGATAGGTTCGTTGGTTTTTGCGGCGCCGTGTGCCATCGCTGCTGTTCCGAGACCAGCTTCGTTTGAGAAAGCACCTCGCTTTATACCGTGTAAAATCAAAGCTCCTAAAACGCCACCAAGAAATGGTTTATCCTTTGGGTAATAATCAGCATTAAAAGCATCAGTAACTATCATTGCTAAATATTTAGGGACTTCAGAAAAGTTTACAACCAGAATTATTAAAACTAATATAAAATATAATACCACCATTGAGGGTACCATTTTAGATGCCCAATTGCTAATACGCTTTAGTCCACCAAGGACGACTATGCTTGTGAAAATAACTAAAACACCAGCAATTATTAAGTTAGTAGTCAAATTTACTTCAACGCCATTTGGAATTAAAATAATATCATTAATCGCTTGTTTTAATTGATTGACGTTTACCACTGGTAAAGCACCCAACATTCCAAAAAAACTAAACATTATAGCTAGGAACTTCCAGTTTTTCCCAAGACCTTCGACTATAAAATACATTGGTCCGCCTTGTAGCTCTCCTGCAGAATCTTTTCCTCTATATAAAATTGCTAAAGAAGACGTGAAAAACTTTGTACTCATACCAATTACAGCACTAATCCACATCCAAAAAACTGCTCCTGGTCCACCAATAGCAATAGCTAAAGCCACACCTGATATATTACCCATGCCAATGGTTGAAGACAATGCTGTTGTTAAAGCCTTGAAATGAGATATTTCACCAGAATCATTAGGATCATCAAATTTTCCTCGTAACACTTTTATGGCGTGTCCTAGATATCTAAAAGGTAAAAATTGTGAACGAATGATAAGATACAATCCGCCACCAACTAATAAAATAAGGAGTGGCAAACCCCAAGCGAACTCAGAAAATACTGAAAAAATAGAGTTGAGTCTTTCCATGTAAGGTTAAAATTAGAAAAATTATCTTATTGTAATCTTTTTTATCAATGTTTAATTTTTTCTCTTTAAAAACAATTTATAATGTTCTTATATAAATCTTTTAGGCGTTTTTAAAAAATTAAGTTTAATTTCATTCTCCACTCAAATTCCTATATTTACGTAACTAATTCAATCTACCTTGTCGTCTACCCAACGCCTCTATTTTATTGATGCCGTACGAGCATTTGCTATATTAATGATGCTTCAGGGTCATTTTATTGATACACTATTAGCACCAGAATTTAGAGATAAAACTTACGATGCCTTTAGAATTTGGTCTTATTTTAGAGGTATAACAGCTCCTACTTTTTTTACCATTTCAGGACTGATTTTCACTTATTTATTACTTAAAGCTAAAGAAAAAGGCAACGAAAAACTCCGTATGAAAAAAGGGATTAATCGTGGTTTGATGTTAATTGGTATTGGCTATTTGCTTCGTGCACCTTTTTTAAGTTGGCTTACCGGCCATTTTAATTCCTATTTTTTTGTGACAGATGTATTACAAATTATCGGTTTGTCATTGATTTTTGTGGTTATATTATATTACATATGTTTTAAAAATGTAACACTGTTTTCGGTAATAACAATCGTATTGGGATTTCTAATATTTTTAACAGAACCAATGTATCGAGAAGTTAGTTTTGAGAACATACCATTATTATTTTCAAATTACATATCTAAAGCAAATGGCTCTGTCTTTAAAATTATTCCCTGGTTTGGATATATTGCCTTTGGTGCGTTTATTGCCACTTTATTTTATCGCCATTTAGATAAACCAAATTTTAAACCAGTCACCGTTTCAGTATTTTTTATTATAGGCTATTTCTTAATAGAAAAATCTTCAATAGCCTTATTTTACTTACACAAGTGGACAGATATAAAACTATTTATTGACTCTGCAAATTATAATTATTTATTCTCTCGTTTAGGAAATGTATTTTTATATTTTGCTATATTTTATGGCTTAGAACGTTACTTAAAGCCACCATTATTACTAAAAATTGGACAGAAAACTTTGTCGATTTACGTTATTCATTTCATAATAATTTATGGAAGTTTTACAGGTTTTGGCTTACATCAACTGATTGGTAAAACATTAAACCCATATGAAGCCGTCATCGGAGCGATTGGCTTTTTAGTAATTGTTTGTATTATTTCTTTTCATTACGTTAAGACAAATGCATATATATACGAAAAACTCCGTCTTCTATTTTTTAAACTGAAAGGAAATTCGAAGACTTAACGACAAACTGATAAAACACTATAACAAATCATAAAATATCATAAATTGAACAAATACATATTTACTTTATTTATCTTATTTCTAACTCTTCAATCTGAAGCACAAACCGAATATTTAGATTCCCTTTATGCGGTTGAAAAATCAACACACACTTATTTAAAACTGGGTAAAAAAGATAGTCTTCAATTAGATTTTTACAAACCAGTAGGTGACCAAAAAAAACGTCCTCTACTACTCTATGTTCATGGTGGTGGATTTTCGGGCGGTCAACGAGATGATGAAAATACGATTCAGTTTTCCTATAAGATGGCTGAAAAAGGCTATGCTGTTGCTTCTATTTCGTATCAATTGATTATGAAAAAAATAGGTTTTGGTTGCGACACTAAAACAAAAGAAAAAATAAAAGCTTTTGACACAGCTGCGGAGGATATTAGTGAAGCCATAAAATTTATATTAAAGAATGATGATATTTTTAACGTGGATGAAGAAAAAGTGGTGATTTCAGGCACAAGCGCTGGTGCTGAAGCTGTATTGCATTTAGCTTATGTTCATGAAAATATAATATTGCCTCGAAAATTTAAATTTGCTGGTGTAATTGGTATGGCTGGCGCCATAATTAATATTAATAATGTAACTTCAGAGACTGCAATACCAACACAACTATTTCATGGAACAAACGATAATTTGGTGCCCTATTATATTGCGGCTCATCATTATTGCAGCCCAAATGATAAAGGCTACATGATGCTTTATGGTAGTCGTGCCATTGCAGACAGACTTAAAGGACTAGGCAAAACATATTATTTGTTTTCTATAAACGGAGGTACACATAGTTGGTCCGGAATTCCAATGAGTCGCTGTATTATGGAAGTTACGGACTTTTTATATAATGATGTGCTCAATAACGCAAAACGACAGACAGAGCGTACTATTGGACTTTAGTTATAAGCTTCGTACCAACTAAAAGTATCCTTTATAATTTTTTCTTTTTCAGATTGAATATATTTTAGGTATTCTGATGCAACTGGAGATAATTTTTTGGATTGGAGCCAAATTAAATTCCAATTGGTTTTAATAGGTAAATTTTTAAAAGGTATTATTTGAAGCTCATTATCCTTCAACTCATTTTTTAAACCAATTAATGGCATTATAGAAATTCCCAAGCCAGCAATTAAAGCTTGTTTTAAGGCTTCGTTAGATTTTAGTTCTATTTTCTTCTTATCAGGGACATTTAAACTTGATAAAAACTTCTCCATTGCCGCTCTGGTTGCAGAACCTTTCTCGCGATAAATAATAGGATGTTTTTCGAAAATAGTTTTTGTAATACGCTTATTCTGTAAACTGAAATTAGTACTACTTACCAAAAAAAGCTTATTCTGCATTAGCTCTATTTTGTTTAAACTTAAGTGTTCTGGCAATACAGAAACCATCGCAAAATCAACCTCGTTATTTTCTAAACTTTTAATAACTTCAGCCTTATTGGTAACATCCATTAGTAAATCTACTCCTGGATGTTTTTCCATAAAACCGCTTAAAAAGTAAGGCATAGCATATTTCGCAGTCGATACTATTGCAATTTTTAGTTTTCCTGCTAATTTACCTTGTTGAGATAGCGTTTTGTAATTAATGGCTTCCACTTCGGCTAATATTTTTTCAGCAGCTTCAGCTATTTCTCTTCCAAAATCTGTAACGTACAATTGTCTTCCAACGACTTCGGTTAAAGGAATTGAAAATTGGTCCTGAAACTTTTTTAGTTGCATAGAAACGGCAGGTTGACTCAAAAAAAGTTCTTCCGAAGCCTTCGTTACACTCTTTAGTTCCACGACTTTCGAGAATATTTGAAGTTGATGCAATGTGTAATTCATAAGTTATACTTATATATATCATAACAAATATATATAAAAATGTATGAATAATTTGTTTCAATTTTGCAGCGTCTAAAACTACAAACGCCATGAAACAAAATTTTATTCAGCATCAAAATCAAAATGCTAAAACTCAAAAAGAAAAAACGTTCTCTAAAAGCTATAAAGACGCATCTAAAAAAGATATCCGTTCTGGACTTCAAGCAGCAGGATTAGTTTTAACACTAATGTTGGCCTTAGGTTTTACATTTTATGGCAATTCAATTTTTTCTGAAAAGATTGCTTTATGCCTCTATATCGTCGTAGGAATATTATTTATTAAACTTTGTGAATCTTCAAAATAAAAATAACTAAACACTTAAAATTATGTCATTAGAAACTAAAGAAAACACGCTAGTAAAAACAAAACAAGAAGTTCAACTTGTTGAAGGTCAATTTTCATGTTCGGAAGCTTCACACGTTATAAACGAATTAATTAACGAAAAAATTAACTTTCATAAATTACAACGTTTAAGCCTTTGCGAAGGAAATGAAAACGCAGATACACACTACGCAACCAACAGAATTGCAGAGTTAGAAAACGAAAAACTAATTGCAAAATCATATATTGACAAAGCTCGCAAAGAAGGATACGATGTGTTTATAGATGGTGTTTTAGAAATACGATTTGTAAAAAAATAACTAACCATTTTAAATCCCGCTTAACCAGCGGGATTTTTTCAAACTAACCTTTATTTTAATACAAGCTTATATCTCTTTCTGAGTTTATAGGACTAACCGCTTATGTCATGGATTTAAACTTATTATTTGACAATCTCACTAATCCTGCGCTTTTATTTTTCTTTCTAGGTATTATTGCTGTGCAAGTAAAAAGCGACTTAGCATTACCAGAAAATTCTTCAAAATTTATCTCATTATATCTTTTATTATCTATTGGTTTTAAAGGCGGACATGAGTTAGCACATAGCACACTAAACACCGAAATTATTCTATCGTTATTACTGGGAATTCTACTCGCTGTCATTGTTCCTTTTTACACTTACTTTATCTTAAGGCGAAAATTTAATGTCGTCAATTCTGGTGCAATTGCTGCAACATACGGTTCTATTAGTGCTGTAACATTTGTAACAGCAGTTTCCTTTTTAGAAATAGCAGATATTCCGTTTAGTGGACACATGGTAGCCATTATGGCATTGATGGAAGCACCATCGATTATTGTAGGTGTTTTACTTATTTCTATTTACGATAAAACAAATAAAACAGATATTTCTATTCCGAAATTGGTTAAACACTCTTTTACCAATGGAAGCGTGCTTTTAATATTAGGAAGCCTTATTATAGGAATGCTTACAAGTGATGCTCAAGCTGAAGGTATAAAGCCATTTACTACAGATATTTTTAAAGGCTTTTTGATGGTTTTTTTATTAGATATGGGAATAACAAGTGGAAAAAAATTGGGGTCTTTCTTAAAAAAAGGATGGTTTGCATTTCTCTTTGCCATTATAATACCTATAATAAATGGTGTAACAGTTGCTGTTGTTAGTGGTTGGATTACGGATAGCGTCGGAAATCGATTGTTGTTTTCCATTTTAGCGGCAAGTGCTTCTTACATCGCAGTGCCAGCAGCAATGCGTTTAGCAGCACCAAAAGCGAATCCAAGTTTGTATTTACCAATGGCTTTGGCCATTACATTCCCATTTAATATAACGCTTGGGCTACCGCTCTATTTGGGCGTTATAAACTGTTTTTAAAATCAGTTATTGTTTTTTACTTAGATGTCTCTAAATAATTTAGCACGTTTTTTTCAATTCGAAGCTGAATGTTAGAGACATCTGCTTTTACGAATGTTTCGCCAGTAATATTCTCGTATAGTTCAATATATCGTTCGCTAACAGATTCTATGTATTCGTCTGACATTTCCGGAACGGTTTGTCCTTCTAATCCTTGAAAATTATTTGATATCAACCACTGACGCACAAATTCTTTGGATAATTGTTTTTGGGCTTCTCCTCTGCACTGGCGTTCTTCATAACCATCTGCATAGAAGTAACGTGAAGAATCTGGCGTATGGATTTCGTCAATCAACACAATTTTTCCGTCTTTGGTTTTTCCGAATTCGTATTTGGTATCGACTAAAATTAGTCCACGGCTTGCCGCGATTTCTGTTCCACGTTGAAATAGTTTACGGGTATAATCTTCGAGAACTATGTAATCTTCTTCAGACACAATGCCTCGTTTTAGGATATCTTCTCTAGAAATATCTTCGTCATGGTCACCCATTTCGGCTTTGGTTGCTGGTGTAATGATTGGATTTGGGAATTTGTCGTTTTCTTTCATGCCTTCTGGCATTGCAACGCCGCAAAGCATGCGTTTACCAACTTTATATTCTCGTGCAGCATGACCAGACATGTAACCACGAATAACCATTTCTACTTTAAAAGGCTCGCACAAATGTCCTACTGCAACATTTGGGTCTGGTGTAGCTACGAGCCAGTTTGTCACTATATCTTCTGTAGCCTTCATCATTTGAGTAGCAATTTGGTTAAGGATTTGACCTTTATACGGAATTCCTTTTGGCATAACCACATCAAAAGCCGAAAGTCTATCTGTAGCAATCATTACCAATTGTTCGTCATTGATGTTATATACTTCTCTTACTTTTCCTTTGTAAACACTTTTCTGATTTGGAAAACTAAAGTTGGTGTCTGTAATTGTGTTCATTCCCTTTCTATCTTTCAGACATCTTTCCCTAAAGGAAAGAAACCGATTTTATACTATTTATTTATTCAATTAAAAAAAAGTTACTCTTAAATCAATTAATAACTTTCTAGTTTAGCCCAGATGGAGGCATTTGTTGAAGCTCCTCGAAGAGAGCGACTGCCGAGAGCTGGAAATAGCTCCAAAAAACATATTTCTTTATCTTATTATTAATTACTAATCTCTATTCTCAATTTCTTTATATGCTGCAATAACTTTCTTTACTAACTTATGACGAATAACATCCTTATCATCTAAATAAATCATGCCAATACCTTCGACATTTTTGAGAACCAAAAGTGCTTCCTTAAGACCAGAAATTGTACGACGCGGTAAATCAACTTGCCCTGGGTCGCCAGTGAGCAAAAACTTAGCGTTTTTCCCCATTCGGGTTAAAAACATTTTCATTTGATTGTGCGTGGTGTTTTGGCCTTCATCTAAAATTACAAAGGCATTATCTAAAGTACGACCACGCATAAACGCTAATGGCGCAATTTGTATGGTACCTTTTTCTATGTAATTGGCGAGTTTTTCTGCAGGAATCATATCGCGTAATGCATCGTATAGCGGTTGCATGTACGGATCTAGTTTTTCTTTTAAATCGCCTGGCAAAAATCCGAGATTTTCTCCTGCTTCTACAGCTGGTCTTGTTAAAATGATACGTTTAACTTGCTTCTTTTTTAATGCCTCAACAGCGAGTGCAACGCCTGTGTATGTTTTTCCTGTTCCGGCAGGACCAATAGCAAACACCATATCATTTTTGCGCATACTCTCTACTAACTTTCGCTGATTTGCGGTTTGGGCTTTTATTAGTTTTCCACCAACGCCATGGACAATAACTTCGCCACTTTGTGCGGATGTGTTATAGTCGTCACTGGTTTGACTTGTTAATACACGCTCTATAACATTTTCATCTAATTTGTTGTATTTGCCAAAATGATTCATGAGCATTGTCATGCGACGATCAAATTCTTCTAGCAGCTCTTCATCGCCATAGGCCATGATTTTATTGCCGCGCGCAACGATTTTTAATTTTGGAAAAAACTTTTTAAGTAAAGTAATATTGGCGTTTTGAGCACCAAAAAATTCTTTAGGCGAAACTTCTTCGAGTTCTAAGATAAATTCATTCAAAAGCAAGCTGGATTTAGTGAATATATATGTTTAATTTTAATAGCTTTGTATTGTAACAAATCTAACAAATTTAATCGCGTAGTAGATTAAAAAAATATTAACAATTCGGTAAATGCCCATCATAACTTTAACGACAGATTTTGGAGAAAAAGACCATTTTGCGGGTGCTGTTAAAGGTGCTATTTATAGCGAACTTTCTGATGTAAGAATTGTTGATGTTTCGCATTCTATTTCTCCATTTAATATCATTGAAGCGGCGTATACCATACAAAATGCGTATAGCAGTTTTCCTAAAGGCACGATACATATTATAGGTATTGATTCTGAGCTTAGCCCAGAAAATAAGCACATTGCTGTACAATTAGACGATCACTATTTTATCTGCGCCAATAACGGAATTATGAGCATGATTTGTCAAGATATTGTACCCGATAAAATTGTTGAAATTAATATACACGATAAGATACAGACTAGTTTCCCAGTGCTCGATGTTTTTGTAAAAGTGGCTTGCCATATTGCACGTGGCGGAACGCTAGAAGTGATTGGCAAAGTTATTAACAATATAAAACCTATTAAATATTTGGTACCTTTTGTTAATGACGATAAAACTCAAATTATTGGTACTGTTATTCATATTGATAATTACGGAAACGTCATCACAAATATTAAACGTAAATTTTTTGAAAACATACAAAAAACACGAAACTACCAAATTGCTGCACGCAGTTATAAATTTAAAAAAGTGTATAATAGATATGGTGATTTTATAAATTTTGATATTCCTGAAAATAAACGTGATGACGAAGGAAAAGCACTTGTTGTTTTTAATGCATCAGATTATCTAGAAATTGCTGTTTACAAAAGTAATTGTAGTACAGTTGGTAGTGCATCTACACTTATGGGACTGAAAGCTATGGATACAGTAACAGTGACATTTGATAAAATTTAATATGTTAGTACGAATTGTAAAACTTAGTTTTAAGCCTGAGAAAATAGATGAATTTTTAGCTAATTTTGAAGCAAATAAATTGAAGATTCGTGCGTTTGAAGGCTGTCATTTTTTAGAGTTATACAGAGAGCAAAACAATACAAACGTATTTTTTACGTATAGCTATTGGACATCAGAAACCGAATTGAATAATTACAGACATTCGGAATTATTTAAAAGCGTTTGGGCAAAAACCAAACCTATATTTAATGCGAAACCTGAAGCTTGGAGTGTGGAAAAACTCGCTTCGCTTGAGTGATGAGTGAAAAAATACTCTTGAAAAGGCGCAAAGTGGAATTAGGAAAATTATTGATTTTTAAATAAATAAAAACTGAGACTGAACACTGAATACTAAGAATAATGTTAGCAATATTAAAAAAAGAAATAAACACCTTTTTCGCTTCACCAATTGGTTATTTGGTAATTGCGGCGTTTTTAGTGCTTAACGGTTTGTTTCTTTGGGTATTTACTGGAGAATTTAATGTGTTGGATAATGGTTATGCAGATTTGTCCTCTTTCTTTTTATTAGCACCTTGGATACTAATTTTTTTAGTTCCCGCTGTGACGATGCGCAGTTTCAGCGACGAAAAAAAACAAGGCACTTTGGAGTTGTTGATCACAAAACCAATTTCGCATCTACAGATTGTTTTAGGAAAATATTTTGGAGCATTTTTGCTGATTGTAATCGCTTTAATTCCCACATTACTTTACGTTTTTACCATTTACAAACTAGGCAATCCAGAAGGTAATTTAGATTTCGGCAGTACACTTGGCTCTTATTTTGGACTTCTATTTTTGGTGGCTGCTTATACCGCAATTGGTATTTTTGCATCAAGTGTTACAGATAATCAGATTGTGGCATTTATCATTGCAATATTTATATGCTTTATATTCTATTTTGGATTTAATGGTATTTCGAGTTACAACTTATTTGGCTCAGGGTTTAATTTTGAAACTCTCGGCATGTCTTCTCATTATAAAAGCATGAGTCGCGGCGTTATTGATACTCGCGATTTAGTCTATTTTATAAGTATTGCTGCATTTTTCATTTTACTTACTAAACTTAACATAAAGCAGAAATAAATGATAATTACACCCGTATTAGTTGTTTTTTTAGTGATTGTTTTTGTACTTCTGTTTTTGTTTTTAAAAACAGTTGATAAGCGTAATTGGTTGGTCTTTATAATTAGTTTGGTGTTGACGCCTATCGTTTACTTTTATGTAGTTTATCCGTTTATAAATATTGTAAGTAGTTACCATCATCAAAAATACTTTGATGCAGAAGCTTGGGAAGAAAAGCCCGCATTACGTTACGAAATGATTGATTCTACTATAGAAACCGATACATTGATTGGGCTAACAAAACCTCAAGTAAAATCACTTCTTGGTGAAGCCGAATGGTTAACTTGGAACGACGCCATTAAAGCACACAATCCAGATAGATGGAACTATGGGTTAGGTATAGAACCAGGTGCATTTACCGAAGAAAAAAGTAATGTAGAAATTCTATTTGAAAACGGAAAAGTATCTGCATTGAGGCCATACACAGAACCTATTACTTTTGAAACTATTGAAGACAAATAAACTTACATATATCATTTCGGTTATTGCTGCTGTCATTTTGATTAATGTTTTGGCTAGCTATGTATTTAAACGTTTCGATTTAACTAAAGACAATCGTTATACACTTTCAGAAACCACAAAAAACATTATAGATTCAGCAGATACGCCACTTATAATTGATATTTTCTTGGAAGGCGATTTACCGTCGGAATTTAAATTACTTCAAACCGAAACAAAACAACTCATTGAAGAATTTCAGACTTTAAATCCTTTATTGAAGGTAAATTACATAGACCCATTAGCTGATGAAGCTAATCGTGATAACATCATAAGAGAACTCACTAAAACGGGGCTTGAACCGTATGTAAATAGCAAAAAAGTTAGTGGAAAAGTCACACAAGAACTCCTTTTTCCTTGGGGCTTTGCTAGCTATAAAAATCGAACAGTTAAAATTCCGCTTTTCAAAAAAAGTATTACTGAAGATTTACAAACACAAGTTGCTAACTCTGTACAACAGTTAGAATATAATTTTGCTGATGCCTTTAGTCAACTCACAAAGGAAAAATCTAAAACTGTAGCGGTTTTAAAAGGGAATGGTCAATTATCAGACATTTACATTGCAGATTTTCTTCAAACTATAAAACCGTACTACAATATTGCGCCCTTTACTTTAGACTCTGTGGCTACTAATCCAGTTTCGACATTAAAAAAAATTAAAAATTACGACCTTATTATTTCAGCAAAACCAAGCGAAGCTTTTACAGAAGAAGAAAAGTTGGTGCTCGACCAATATACCATGTCTGGCGGAAAAAGCATTTGGCTAACTGAATCTGTAATTATGGACCGCGATAGTCTTTACAATGATAACGGTAGTTCAGTAAGTATCGGAAGAGATTTAAATTTGACGGATTTCTTCTTTAAATATGGAGTCCGAGTTAATCAGAATTTGGTAAAAGATTTGTACTCTGCTCCTATTCCTTTAGCCATTGGCGAAGGAAACAATACTCAATTTCAACCTGTACAATGGCAGTATTCGCCTTTAGCAAAAGCGGATAATAATCACCCAATTAGCGATAATATCGATTTGGTAAAGTTCGATTTTGCAAGCCAAATTGATACGTTGAAAAACACAGTCAACAAAACAATTTTATTACAATCTTCTGACCGCACAAAGCTCGAAGGTCCTCTAAAAACCATTTCATTATCGTCAGTGACTCAACAACCAGATGTTGAAAATTATACTGAAGGAAATCAGAATTTGGCCGTTCTATTAGAAGGCAATTTTACTTCTGTTTATAAGAATAGAGTTTTGCCTTTTGAAATTGAAAATTTTTTAGATAAAAGTGAGTCTACAAAAATGGTTATTATTTCTGATGGAGATGTTATAAAAAATGAGGTATCTAGAAACCGACCAATGCAACTTGGCTTTGAACGCATTACTGGTAAAACCTTTGGAAATAAAGAATTTTTACTCAATGCAGTGAACTATCTTTTAGACGATACAGGACTTATAAACATTAGAGCAAAATCTGTAGAAATTGCGTTTTTAGATTCTGAAAAAACTGAAGCCCAAAAAACAACTTGGCAATTTATAAATTTGGTCTTACCATTAGTGATTTTAGGCATTTTTGGACTACTATTTAATTTTATTAGAAAGCGAAAATACACGCGATAAATCGCTTTATTCCTTCATTTTTAGTACAAATTATTGTTAATAAGTTTGTTTCCTTAAAACAAGTGTTTACGATATATTTGTAAGTAATATTGAATGTTAAAAATTCGGAATTAAATCCTATGAAATTTATAGTATCAAGTACTTATTTACTAAAGCAACTCCAGGTTTTAGGTGGCGTGATAAACAGCAGTAACACCTTACCAATTTTAGATAATTTTTTGTTTGAATTAAACCAGTCAAGCCTTACCGTTTCGGCAAGTGATTTAGAAACAACAATGGCTTCAAAAATTGAAGTCGAAAGTGATTCTGAAGGTAGTATCGCTTTACCAGCACGTTTACTTTTAGACACGTTAAAAACATTTCCTGAGCAACCATTAACTTTTGTTGTTGAAGATAACAACACGGTTGAAATCAGCTCTAATCACGGTAAATACGCCTTGGCGTATGCTGATGGCGCTGAATTCCCAAAGGCTGTTGCTTTAGATGATCCAAGCACAACAAAACTTGAAGCTGATATTTTAGCAACTGCAATCAGTAAAACCATTTTTGCTGCAGGAAACGATGATTTACGTCCTGTAATGAGTGGTGTTTTCTTTCAGTTTTCGCAAGAAAATTTAACTTTTGTAGCTACTGATGCTCACAAATTAGTAAAATACACTCGCGAAGATGTTTCTGCAGATGCCGTTGCCGAATTTATTATGCCTAAGAAACCTTTAAATCTTTTAAAAGGAATTCTTGCAGGAAGCGAAGATGATGTAACGATTGAGTATAACGATTCTAACGCAAAATTCACTTTCAATAATTCTGAATTGGTTTGCCGTTTAATCGATGGAAAATATCCAAATTACGAAGCTGTTATTCCAAATGAGAATCCTAACAAATTGGTTATCGACCGTACGCAATTTTTAAATTCTGTTCGTCGTGTGAGTATATTTTCAAATAAAACTACTCATCAAATTCGTTTAAAAATCGCTGGTGCCGAATTAAATATTTCTGCTGAAGATATCGATTATAGCAACAAAGCCGAAGAGCGCTTAAGCTGCGATTACCAAGGTGATGACATGCAAATTGGTTTCAACTCCCGTTTTTTAACAGAGATGATAAATAACTTAAGTTCGGACAACGTTCAGTTAGAAATGAGCTTACCAAACCGCGCTGGTATTTTAACACCGACTGATGGTTTAGATGAAGGCGAGCATGTAACGATGCTGGTTATGCCAGTTATGCTTAATAACTAAAACCATAAAATCTACAAAAGCTCACCAAACGGTGAGCTTTTTTTATATCAAAAAAATATGATTCGTTATAAAAAAATACGAAACACGAAATTTATAGAAAAAGACATCCAAATCTGGAAAAATTACAATCTAGATTTAGATTTAGACTATCTCGCATCTCGGCAACGCAATTACTGTAAGGTTTACGTCAGTCCGTTCTGTGATATTTCTATGTTACAGTCTGATATTCCTTCACCTTATGGTAAATTCAGAAAAGAAATTATTAAAAGTTTATTGGAAATTTACAACAGTTGGGAAGCAAAACTAAAAACACTTAATAAGCCTTATTATTTAGCAATTTGGCTAACAGAACCAAAAATTGAAAAATCGCAAGTGGTTTGTGCCATTGACGATTTTCTTCATTTTTATGAAGATACCTTTTTTAGACCTGAAGAACAACGCAAATTACCAATACAGAATTATGGCAAATTCAAATCTGAATTAGAGCAATTTAATTGGATTTTCGGGCACGATGAAGGTCATTTTACAAATGACGATTTGGCTATGGAAGTTGACGATTACGCCAATGAAGAAGACTATCATTACTACCAAAGTTGGTACAAACGAAAAATAAAAGAAGGTGCACGCGTTTATGATGACGGCAATGGTTATGTGAGTTATTCATTTAAGCAGAATGATGTTTGGATTGGGACAAAGGAAAATAGATAGAATGAATTTTAAGACTGTTTAACAAATCTCAAATTATTCGAGTATCTTGTCAGTCCACTAATCAATTCAATTTATTATGAACAAAACAGTACAAACCATTTTACTTGTTGTTGGTGTTATTCTTGTTGGTTACGGTATTTACCAAATGATTGCTCCAGAAGCTTCGATAGACATTGGTCCGTTAAATGCCGAAGTTCAAGATAACAACAACGCTTATATCGCAATTGCTCTTGGCGTCGTGGCACTTGTTGGTAGTTTTATTGGTCGAAAAAAATAAAAATTTTATTTAGCAATTTTAAAAAATTAACTATCATCAAAAACCAATTCAATCTTCCTTTTAAATGCAGTTTTATTGTTTTAATAGGAAGCTTTTTTTGCACTACACTTTTGGCTCAAACCGAAGAGAAAAAGCCAGTTTCCGTAGATTTTAGTCCCTTTTATGGAACTATTTTGCAGCACAATCCTGATATTTCGCATTTAATTACGGAACATCCAACTGGTTTTATTTTAAGCTACAATCGTAAAACCTACGGATTTAACGACTGGGAACGCCGTTACAATTACCCAGATTGGGGTTTTTCTATGGCTTACCAAGACATGAAGAATTATAACTTAGGTGAAGTCTTTAGTCTCTATGGTCATTTTAATTTTTATTTTCTAAATAGAAGTTTGGTGTTTAGAATTGGACAAGGTATTGCTTATGCTAATAAACCCTATGATAAAAATGATAATTTTTTAAATAATGCATACGGCTCACATTTATTAAGCAGTACATATCTAAAGTTTGATTATATAAAGGAAAATATTTACAAAGGATTAGGTGTAAATGCAGGTGTAACCATCATCCACTACTCCAACGCCAATCTTAGAGCGCCGAACAATAGTACAAACACATTCGCATTTTCTGCTGGATTAAATTACACGTTTGATGGAGAAAATTTCCCTGAATACATTCCCGAAGGCGAACGCACTAAATACAGCGAACCTGTAAAATACAATTTCGTATTTAGAAGTGGAATTAATGAGAGTGACGTTAATGGTAGCGGACAGTTTCCGTTTTACGTATTTACAGCATTTGCAGATAAACGCATCAACCATAAAAGCACATTTTTGGTTGGTACCGAATTGTTTGTGTCTTATTTTTTGAAAGAATTTGTTGAGCATCAATCCATCGCTTTCCCAGAAAATAATGTAAGTGCTGATACTGATTTTAAACGTGTTGGTATTTTTGCTGGGCACGAACTGCGATTTAATAAAATCGCTTTCATCACACATTTAGGCTATTATTTATATTGGCCAGTTGAATTTGAAAGCCGAATTTATAACCGTTTAGGTTTGAAACGTTATTTCTCTGATAAATGGTTTGGTGTTATCAATGTGCATTCGCATGGCGCAAAGGCTGAAGCTGTTGAATTTGGTGTAGGAATTAGACTTTAAAAACAATGAAAAAAATAATATACATAATTGCACTATTATCTGTATTTACTTGTGACAATGCAGATGTTCCCGATTGTTTTCAAGCAGCTGGTGAAATTATTCAGGTTGAATATGATTTGAACGGTTTTGATAAAATCACAGTTTTGCAACGCAGTCAACTTATAGTTTCAGAAGGTCAATTTTCAGTGACTTTAGAAACAGGAGAAAATTTAGAAAATGATATTTCTGTTTTTGTCAACGCCAACGGAAGATTAATCATTGATAATGAAAATGCTTGTAACATTTCTAGAGATTATGGTATTACAAAAGTTTTTGTTTCGGCACCAAATGTGACTGAAATACGAAATGCATCAGGACTAGAAGTTTTGTCTGTTGGTGTGCTTTCTTATCCTAATTTATTATTAATTTCAGAAGATTTAGAAGAAGAAGAAGATGCCTTTAATACCAATGGCGATTTCAGATTGGACTTGGACGTTCAGAATTTAAAAATCATTCAGAATAATTTGAGTAATTTCTTTTTAACAGGAAATGTAACCAATCTTGATATCAACTTTTTATTTGGTGATGGTCGTTTTGAAGGTAGAAATCTTAGTGTTGAAAACACGACGCTTTTTCATCGTGGTACCAATGACATTATCTTAAATCCGCAAAATAGCTTAACAGGTAGCATTTTAAGCACTGGCGATGTGCGTATTACAAACACACCAACAGTTTTAAATGTTGAAGAATTATATACAGGCCGTTTAATTGTTGAGTAATTCTTAAACATAAAAAATCCCGTTTTTCAACAGGATTTATAATATTTATAGAAAAAATTACTTTGTATCATTTAATCCCCAATCGTATTCAATATAAGAAATTTCAGTATTTGAATTTATTTTTACTTCAGAATATCTATTTACATACTCAATTACAGACGATGCATTTTGTAAAAAGTCTTTTTTATACCATTTAAAAATTTCCGAAAGTTTGACACTGTTTTCAGAAATTTCATTTTTATCAGAATTTATAAATTCTTTTGCTGCCTTATCCATGAGCTCATCGACATTTTTTGCGGTGTAAGCCTCATTTAATAATTTAGGACATGAAATTGATGCACAATTAATGGCAAAGTGAATTCGAGGTTCGTTCATTTTTTGAAGAATTCCTTTTTCAATATCTGCTAATGAAAATTCCTTTTCACCAATAAAAATAAAGTTCTTTAAAAACGGTGAAATCGTTGCATCCACTTTTTTTATACTTTCAACAGGGTAATTATCTACAATAAGTTTTATTGTATTGGCATTGTAAACGTTGATAAAATATGCTAATTGTTCTGCTGTATTCCATTTTTTATTTGGTATTTGTTTGCTAAGAAATTTTACATAAGCATCCAAATCAGATTTGTCGGCTTTAAAACCTTTATAGTCTACCAAACCATTTGTTTTTACGTGTTTTTTAAGAAGTTTATCCCATTTACTATGGTCTATTTCATTCTTAGACGCGCTTTGAAACGTATCATCTACTTTTTTTACGTTGATGCCTTTTGCCGAAATGCACGATGTAGCACTCAATAAAATAAATGCCAATAATCCTATTTGTAATTTAAAATTTTTCATACATCAATATTACTATTTTTTAAAATGGTCGTTTAATGGCAAAAAAAATTACATTAACTCTTATACCAAAAAAGGCTTTCTGTAAAGAAAGCCTTTCTTATTATCTCCATAACAAATAACTAACTAATAAGATTCAGAGATAATGGATAGCTTGGCATTTCGCCATTACTAGCTTTTATAGCGTTTATAATTGGAAAAATGATAGAGAAAATTCCGATTAATATTAAGGTTAAAATTCCTAATCCAAACAACAATATAAGTGGAATACTAATTAGTGAATAAATAATAATACTTATCTGAAAGTTGAGTATCGCTTTTCCGTGTTCGTTCATGCCTTCTACACTGTCTCTTTGAGTTAACCATAAAATTAATGGTACCACTAAACCACCAAAACCAGTAAAGGCAGTAAGTAATTGACACAAATGCGTTATAACCAATAATTGATTGTCTTTACGCATTGATACTTGATAATAATTTGATTCCATGATTGATAATTTTTACCTATATGACGCGTAAATTATAAAAATGTTACAGATATACGCAATTTTTCGTATTCCATAAAAAGATAAGTAAAAGTAGTTTTACAGCAGAATAAATTTGATATTATGAAAGCTATTAAAACACTCCTTATTATTCTACTGTCTATTCAATTTGGATTTTCTCAAGTTATTGATATGGTAAATGCGCCGAGAAATCCGATTGGCTTTAAACACAAAAAAGAACATTTTTATTTAAAAGGCGATATTTATTCCTCTGCCGGAAAGATTTTTGACAAAGCTGGTAATATAATTTACAACTACGGGACACGCTACTATTACGAAAATAATGATGGCAGAATAACTGGTAACAATTATGGAGATGAATTTAAATATGATTCTCGAGGCAACATCATAAAATTTAAGTACAAAAGCGGAAGCACTAATGAATATAAGTTTGATAGTAATTATTTACTAGTATTTGAAAAAAATTCTTATGGAGATGAAAAATTTTATACCTACGATTCCCAAAATAGAATTATCAAAGAGGTCATCAATAAGAAAGGTGTGTTTTATCAGCAACGCGATTATACCTATGATAAAAAAGGTAGTAATATAATTGTTTCGGTGCAGTACTTAAATGCCAACAAAATGCCAGGATTTAAAGGCAGTTATCACTATAAAAATGGTTTTTTAGTAAAAGAAGAACTTGCAAGTGGCACTTACGAGTATATTGTTGATACTGATAAAAAAGGAAATAAAATTAATTTTTATGCAGCAAATGAGCCAAATGCAAAAGAGTTTAAAACCTTTAATCGATACTATAGTGATGCCAATAAAAACATAAAAATAGAATTTGGCTACTACAAACCTTACAATACTAAAGACCAACCAAAATTAGAGACTGTATTTATTGATGGAGAAAGAGATAGTGCTTTAAAAATAAGCAAGAGTGTACGACCAAATGAAAAACTAATTTATGACGGTTTAACGCAAACCTACTATGTAATTCCGCTTGGAAATCCTGATGACCATACCTTAGAAACGCGAATAGAAGCTACTTCAATTTTATCTAAAGGAGAACCTATGATAAGTTGCTCTTATGACGGAAAGTTTATCAATTATGTACATGGCGAAAACAGAGTAAAATCTCGTGAATTTGCATTTATTGGACCACATATGGTAGATTATCGTATCGACAAATCTGAAGGGCGCACTTATGTTGTTGATAATTATCAAAACATAAAAAATCAATCGCTTAAAACCATGCGATTGTTTACAACCAACGAAAACTCCATACTGTATTTGCGTGAGCTTGAAAAAGACAACTTTTTTATTGTTGTAGAAGGTAAACATATCGACTATAAAAAAGCACGTTTCGAATATTTAACTAATGGCGACCCAGTAATCTTTTTAGATAATAAACCCTTATATATTCTTACTGGTTTTAGAACTGCGCAAAATAATAAAATCTATGAAGGACGACCTTATAATGGCGAGTTAGACACTCAAAATTCAGTATCTTCAGTAACACCTACACCTAAAACCCAAACGACTCAAACTGCATCTTCTCCAACAGATTATAACTGTTCAATTGGTGATTGTCAAAATGGCTGGGGACAAGTCAAAGTAAATAATATTACTACAGATGCCACATTTAAAGATGGTGCAATAAATGGCGTTGCGTATATCCAATATCCAAATAACGCTTTTTATCATGGCGAATATGTAAATAATCGTAGACATGGTTTTGGTTATTACAAATGGTCTACCGGAAATAGTTACGTTGGCGAATGGAAAGATGGTAAACAACATGGTTTGGGATATACCATGGATGATAAAAATTACATAACAACCGCTGGTCGTTTTGAAAATGGAAAATTAGTAGAAAAGCAAGACCAAGATTATCTAAACACTAAAAAAGTTGGAAGCTGCACAGGCGAATGCTCAAATGGTTTTGGAAAATATGAGTACTCCAATGGTGATGTTTACTTTGGGTTCTTTAAAAATAGTCAGCGTTATGGCGTAGGTTCATATTCTTGGAATAACAATAGCGCATATACTGGCGCATACACAATCGGTGGCAAACGCAATGGTTTTGGTATTTATACTTACGTCGATGGTTCAGTATTTAGGGGTATGTTTACAGATGACCGCATTGATGGATTAGGCCGGATGACCTATAAAAAATCTGGAAATACTGTAAAAGGTGTTTTTAATAACAAAGGCGCAAAAATAAGAGATTATTAAATTTTAAATAATGAAAAAAATATTACTAATTATTCTCGCTTTTACGGTTCAAGTATCGTTGACCAATTGTCAAAACAAAACAATAGAAACAAAAACTTACGAAGTTACTCCAGAATTTGCTAAAAGTATTAACAAGCCTGAAGTTCACTTTAAAGTTGAAATTCCAACCTCGTTAAATTTTGATAAGCCGCAACCTGGAAAGAAAACCTCTTCTTACGGTATGATTCAGAAAAAAAATGACAAGAATGAAATTATAGAAATGTGTTCCTTTGGATACATTGACATAAAAGGACAAACCGATTTTGAAGACACAGCTAAGTCATTTTTAGGACAAGTTAAAGACATGCTTGAAGGTGCTGGTTACAAAATGGAAGAAAGCAAAATTGGCTACATTAAACTAGATAATAACGACCATTTGGCACTTACAGCTATTGCTAGTATGGATGAGGGTTTATTTGATGAGTTTGTTGGTCGTTATTATTTCAATGCCGTTATAAGACCAAATCCAAACCCTAAAGCATCTACACAAATCATGTTTTTTATGTCCGCGAGAGACGACCAAAATATTAACGAGTACAAAGATTTTATTGAAAAATTAGATATTTCTACCGTTTGGGAAACGTTTAAATATTTGTAAATCTAGCTTTTTAAGCTATTTAAAAATTCTTGACGTCGGTTACGAGATACTGGCAGTTTTGAGCCATTTGATAATTGTACGTAACCTTCATTTAAATATTTTTCTATATAGCTTAGATTAATTAAATGTGATTTATGGATTAAATAAAACGATTGATTATCCAAAATTTTATTAAAATGCCCAATGCTATTGGAACTTAATATAGATTTTCGGTTTTCTATGTAAATATGCGTGTAGCCATTATCACCCTTTAAATGAATAATTTCTGAAATCTTTACAAACTCTAATCCATCTTGCGATGGTATTACAATCTTTTTATCCTGAAAAGTTTGTACGCCTAAATTGTCAATTAGTAACTTATTTTTTTCTAAAGCTGATTTCTCTTCTATATTATCAATCGCTTTTTTAACTGCTGTCACTAAATCTACATTGTCTATTGGTTTTACTAGATATCCGATAGCACAATGTTTGATTGCTTCAATAGCGTAGTTATCAAAGGCCGTGGCGAATATAATTTCAAAATTTGGTTTTTTAATTTTAGATAATACATCAAAACCACTAAGTTCTGGCATCGCTACATCTAAAAACACCAAATGCGGATTTTTGGCTTCAACCAACGCAATAGCATCTTTTGGGTCTTGAGTTTCGGCAATAATATTAACATTAGGACAAAGACGTTCTAATTTATTTTTTAGAATGGCAATCGCCTTTCGTTCATCATCAATTATGATGGCATTTATCTGCATTTTGTTAGTTGGTTTTAAAAGTTAGGTTAACTAATGTGCCTGTGGTTTTTGGGTCAATTTCTGAGCAATCTTGTATGCTATAATCAATACTAATAGCATCTGTTTTATTCAATAAATCCAAACGTTCTTTTAATACTGCAGAAGAGTTAGAATTGTAATTTTTGGTCGACGTTTTAAAAATTTCTTTCGCCTTATTAATACCAATACCGTCGTCTAGTACAGAAACTTTGAAGGTGGTTTCATCTATATATTTAAACGTAATTTTTATATAACCATTTTCCTTTTTATGAAATAAACCATGATTCAGCGCATTTTCCACAATCGGTTGTAACAACATTGAAGGTATGGTTTGTTCTTCAGTTTCAAACTCATCACTCACGTAAATATCATAATTCAGCTTATCTTCAAACCTCAACTTTTCGATATCTAGATACAGTTGAAGCAACTCAATTTCTTGTGCTATGGTAATGTTTTGCTCTCTTGAATATTCAAAAAACAAGCGAATTAATTTTGAAAATTTAGACAAGTAATTCTCAGAAAATTCCACCTCATTTCGTTGTATAAAATACTGAATAGCATTTAAAGAATTATGTACAAAATGAGGATTCATTTGGCTACGTAACGCTTGTAACTCTAGACCTGCGGTACGCTTTTCTCTTTCTGTGCGCTCATATTCGCGTTTTTTAATTTGTTTTTTTAAAACAAAATACATGATTACAAAACTGGATAATCCTAAGATTACAAAACCTATTTTTGCATAAATAGTTTGCCACCATTTAGGAATAATTTTTAAGTATTGTTTTACAACAGTGGTGTTAAAATGCTGGTCACGCGCTAATACTTTTAACTCGTATAAATTAGGCGAAAGGTTTGAGAAGTTTAACGTTTTTGTATTTGTAATTGTCCAATCCGTTCGTGTTGGCTCTAATTTATATTTGTATTTTATGTTTTGTTGATTTTTAAAATCTAAAGCCGCAAATGAAATTGATATATTATCTCTAGCGCCATTTTTGTAAACTAACGTATCACTTTTAGTATTAAAATATATGTTGGGTTGTTGTTTGTAAATGGGATTGTTAACATTAAGCTTTGCTAATCCCAAATCGCTTGCAGCGTATAAGGTATCACCAACTATAAAAATATCATTAGTATTTGTCTGTAGTAAACCATCTGATTCTACAAAACGGTCTGTAATTTTTGAGGCTTCTAAATTATTATTATTCAGAGTTACTTTAAGCACACCATTCTGGGTTGCTAACCAAAGGTCTTCATTTTGTTTTACTACTTTTTGTACAAATAAATCTGAAGTGTTTTTAAGAGGAATTACTTCTTCTTCATTATATAAATAAACACCTTGACCGTCTGTAGCTACATAAAGGTAGTTTCCTTCTTTTTGAATATAATTAATATTCGTTTGTAAAATTTCATGTTTTATGCTAGGCTTTACAATGCTGTCATTTTGCAAAACGCTTAACCCATCGCTTCCACCAAGATATATTCTATTTTTAAAAGTCTCAAGCTCAATTAAACCAATTTTTCTATCAATATAACTTACGATATTGCTTTGTTTTGATAATTTTGAGAAACCAGCATTTGTAATAAGATAAGTACTATCATTTTTGAAAATGACATCTTTATAATTTAAAGTTTCATCTTGAAAATATTCATATTTTAACGGTGTTATATCATTTTTTGAAAACGAATACAAATCATAAGATGATACAATCATATTATTTTTTATTTGATAAATATTCTGTTTCTTTTTATTCAGATTAGAAAGGCGTCTTGCCTTATTATTTTCCAGCTTATAAATGCCGTCTTGATTGGTACCTACATGCAACTGGTTGCCAATATTTCCAATTCTTTTAGTTGCTTTGTTTTCTAAAAAGTAAGCAGAGCTTTTTTGAGTATTATTTATTAAATACACACCCTTATTTGAGCTAACAGTCCATAAATTACCATGGCTATCTTTGTAAGCGCGTGTCGCGTTATTTTCTTTAGGCAATTCTATGGTTTCAATTAAATTGTAATCAGTATCAAATCTTAACAATTGATTGTCAATAGTAATTTGCAGTATGTTATCATTTATTTTATAATATAGTTTGTCTAATATCGTTTTATATTGATAAGTTTTAAATGGGTGAAATTTGTAATTGTCTTTGCCATCTGTTAATAAAATCCCATTTTCT
Source organism: Winogradskyella litorisediminis (assembly GCF_042675765.1). Lineage (NCBI taxonomy): Bacteria > Pseudomonadati > Bacteroidota > Flavobacteriia > Flavobacteriales > Flavobacteriaceae > Winogradskyella > Winogradskyella litorisediminis. The sequence goes on from NZ_JBHTJL010000003.1 coordinate 338,881, forward strand.
GAAAATATTAAAAAAATTGATTTTTCACCTAAAACTTCGAAACACGCAACTAAAGGTTTTATAGGTACTGATAATCTAAAATTGCTTACTTCTTCATGTTTATTATTAAAAAGACGTATTTGATTTTCATCTAGAGTTAATGAGTTTTTACTTATAAAATCATCATTTAAATGAGTATATCCTCTTTTTTTAAAATACAACTTTCTTGATTGTATTGAATCATGTCTGGGATATTCCTTCAATACATTATTTTCTAATTTATAAAATGACTGAAAAGCGAAATAAGTTTCTAATTTGCTTGATACTACATAAGGCGCAATTACTTTATTATTACTAGTTTTTACCTTATGGATACTATCATTTTCAAAATAACTTTGGTATTTACTTTTAGAAATAAACCATATACGGTTTCTATGGTCTTTTTCCAATAACCAAATATCATTATTTTGCAAACCGTCTTTAATGGTGAAATTTTTAAAAGTTTCCCCATTATATCTAGAGACACCACGATTTGTTGCAAACCAAATAAAACCATCGTTATCTTCCAACACATCGTAGACGTGGTTACTAGGCAAACCATCATCTACAGTGAGAGGTATTGGTTTTTGGGCAGAACCTACCCAGCATACAAAAAGGAAAAGAATGGTTAGTTTTTTAATCACATTTTAAAGATACTAGAAAATTAATCTCTTACAATATCAATAACTACAGAAATGGTATGTTGTACAGAGCTGTTATCAAAATAAGTACCTGTGATATTTATCTCAATGGTGTCACCAGTATTTGGTCCAAAAGCCACATAACTAAAAGTTAAATTGTTAGCTGCAGCGTCATCTATATCTACTCCAAATATTTGCAAACGCCCAGAAACAGGTCCTGAAATCGTTTCAGAACTTGGTACCGTCACTGTAAACGGATTTGCATTAGATGGTCCAAACTGAAACAAAAAAGGATTTGTACTCGTGTCTTGAGACGTGATTCTAAAAATATTAGAAAATCCTGTTTGTGGTGCAACAGGAAAATCGTCTGCTGTTATGTTCGTTGAAAATTCAACAGGCACTGTTGCACCATCTATAAAAACTTCAATAGTTTCAGAACCTCGTTGTGTTGCGTCGTCATCACCTTCACATGATATAGATAATGTTATTGCTAAAATACAGATGAGTGCTAAAACTCTATTTTTCATAATTATAAATTTAAAAGTTTAAATACCTTCTGAATCTAACCAATCGCAAGACCATTTTCCTGTATCCGATTTTCTGAATTTTACTTTGTGAGAATAGACACCGTTTCTACTCTTCAGCAAAGCGTTATCTGATGACGCATCGTAAAATGGTGTTTTCACTTTTTCAAACTCAGCTGTAACTATTGCTTGTCTTTCATTTACCATATTGACTTCAAGTATAGATTTTGTATCTCTATATGCAGTTTGCACTTGTGCAGAATTGCCTTGTTGTTTAATAATAAAATTTTGGTATTGTGGTTTAATTGCAATGGTGTAAATCGTATGGACTTCCGTTCTTGTTCCAAAAGTCAAGGTTTTACTCGCACCTGTTGTAATGGTTATAACACCTTGTTGTTCTAATTGGCGTAACTTATTAAGTTCTGAAACTCCAGAGCCAGAATTCTTTAATGACACCTGACCAACAGGAATAAATCTTGTGGTTTGCATTGGTCTCTCAACTTCCATTTGCTTCATTACGGCTAATGCTTCTGTCTTGGTTAAGCCTTGACTTCCACAAGCCAATAATAACAATAGCGCTAGACCTGATAGTCTTGATAAAATTTTCATATTAAAAAATTTAGATGATTATGGTGATACGCTATCAATCGTTACGCAAAACTCTGCCTCGCCTACATTAGGTATAACTACATCAAACCTAAACTCATCGCCAACATTGGTGCCTGCACGCTGACATGTTACTGTAGCATTATTATACGTATTCCCGTTTAAGGTAATAGTTCCTGGTCCAGATGCATTTTGTGTGACGATGTTTGTAACAAAGTTTGTCATGGCCTGAGCGCCAGATTCACCAATTTCTATCTGACCAACGCCTTGACCCAACGCGTTTGGAAAAAAGTCAGTAATCATCGATGTATCCGTGTATTGTTGTACAATATTGCCATTAGTATCTACATAGGTTAAACCGGCGAAAGTGCACGCATTATTGTTTGGATTATTGGCATCATCATTATCACAATTAAATAATAAGATGGCGCATAAAACGATTAAGGAATTTTTTAAAGTTTTCATGATTTTTGAATTTTAAGTTATACTTGTTTTTAATTATTGTTTTTAGATGTTAAGCCAATTAAATAAAAAGGAATACTTTGGCTTGAAGTTGTACTGTTGGCTAAATCTATTTCTTTAAAGAAACTAACATTTGGATTTGATGTGTCTGATGTTGTTATACAATATGTATCATCAAAAGCATCATAAGTTGTAGAATAGCGCTCTTTATCAATGCTATTGTTATTAGATATAAAATCATACAAAACTAATGGTGCAGAAGTAAGATTATTAATATCTAGTTGGACTAACTCTAATCTTACGCCATTGACACCATTTTGCTCTCTTATTGCTAATAAATTACCGTTTCTTCGATATTCTAAACCATAGAATTCTTCAAAACTAGTTGTAGCATTGAAATTGGGAGATAATTCCGTATGCGCTGTCGTATTTGAATTAATAGTATAACTCACCAAATTAGTTCCTGATAAAAAGTAAAGTGTACCTGTTCTGTTTGATGCAGATGACATATAATTCCAATCAAAACGACTAAGTAAAGGGAATGAACTAGACGTATTTATTGATAAAGAACCATCTGCCTGGTTTATAGTATCGATACTATAATTGACAGGATTATTTCCACTTCCAAAATTATCTACGGTTATTGCATATAAATTACCATTATCAAATATAGGCGCCGAATAAAATCCTGAGATGACAAACTCTTGTCTACTTTGAGCATTTAAATCGTATTTATAAATGCGTTGTTCTCTTGGAAATTCGATAAAATAAGTGTTTGAATTACTATCGTAAGCATCATAATTTAATGGCTTTGTCGACACTCCGAAAAAATTCTGTTGCACATCAGTTCTGATGGTATTAAATACCACGGGAGATGAAATAGGTTTACTTATACTATCTAATGAAAATGTCACTGAAGGCGTCTGAGTTACGTCTGAGGTGATTACCAAAAGACCATCAGATTGATTATTATTAGTATTAATACCATCATCACTATCGCATGCAAGCAATACAATTGAAATAATTATTGCAAATATGTATTTAGTCGTTTTCATAATATTGATTTACATTTTAGTAGAAAATCCACCATTCAGTATTATGCCACCACCAAGATGCGTTGGTTTGTAGCTTGCAAAATATTTGTAATAATCTGTAACGTAACAGATGCTACAATCCTCGAAATAGACTACTGCTGTTATTGAATATTCGTAAATACCATTACAGTTTAAACTTGTTGGAAACTTAAATGTTCTATTATCTTGTGTTACAGCATGTGGCATTCCGCTATACTCAACCTTATTTGTTTGGCTATAGTTACCTATAATCGGAGGTTGGTTTACTAACCAACTGCCTGGACTTGGTGGCGGACTTGTGCTGATAAAACGACCTGAGATGTTTCTATTACATGCGCCGAAACAACCATAAACAAAAGGTCTTCCGTTAAAATAGAATACATTTGGTATACATGGATTTACAGGTTTAATATCATTAAGCACATACTCAATCTTCATTATTTTTTCTTGAGAATTATTATTCAATGTGGTTGAAATATCTCCGTTTCTAGACACACCTATGATATTAAAATCGAAACTACCATTGCCATCTACAATACAATCTGCTTCTTTATTTTTAACACAATCTGAAATTGTGATACATTTTTGAGGTAAACTCTGCGTACCGAAATCTATGTTTTTCTGAAGTGCCGCTTGATAATTTTGGCTTTTTTGAGGTGTATCGAAATTTACAATTTCAGGATTTTGTTGTAATGCTTTTGCTACCTCAACAATATCGAGTTGTTCTTTTCTAGAACCTGCATTTAAATATTGCTGAATTAAAGAGGTATCTGATAATAAAACGGGTTTTACAATTGAAGATTGTGGACCATCTATATAGGTTTTCACTTTTGCATCATTACAAACCTGAACTGTTTCGTTATTTGGCAATTGTGCAAAATTATATTCGAATTCGTAACTTATAACTCTAGCCTCGCAAGGTTGTAAAACAACACCGATATAATCAAATCCTGTTGCGGTTGCAGCTGTTGGCGAAAATGGCGTGCTCGGCGAACATAATGGTCCTGCTCCTATACTTATACATTCTTTAAAATTTCCAAAACTTGTTACTGTAATATTATTTGGTACCGTTAAACGGTCTGTAATATCAGCTGTTACTGGAATACTTCCTAGATTAGCCAACAATATAGAATAAGTCACCTTTTGTGTATTTAAATCACAATTTTTTGTATCGGCATCCATAGACTTATAAGCCATCACTAGATTATCTCTATTAATTTGAATTGAAGCTTTATTAGATAATAAAGATTGCCTTCCGCCAAGATTAGAATCTATATAGTCAAGCCTGTAAATATTTTCGTACAAACCTGTTGGTGCATCGGGTTTAATTTTGGCTTTAACCTTAACGATGTATTGCACAACACCATCGCACGTAAACTCATTCAGTCTATGCTTATTGCCAAAATCAATATTCAATAGATTGGTATTTGAATTAAATCTTTTGGCTACTGTGCTTGTCACATCCTTAAAATCTGACGTGTCGCATGTAGAAATAGAAGTCTGTCTAGTTTTAGATTTAAATATTCTTACATCAGTATTAATATCATCAATTGTAAAATGTGTAGGAAGAGCATCTTCAAGATTAATGTCTTTGGCTTCTGCAAGACCGTAATTATAAAAATGAAGCGCATACTCAACTGTATCTCCTGGCAAAAATTCATCTATTGCAAATGGACCACATGTTCTATCTGGACTGTTACAAATCGTTTTAGTTCTTTGAATAGCTACTGAGTTTGGTACAGTTCGCAATGTTTCTGCACATGATTCTTTATTTAACGTAAAGAGATTTCCTAATTCATCTTCGCCATCTACTATTAACGTTGCGCAATTATCAATAGATTCATTAGGCACATTGGTAGATGTTTTAAAAGAAATCTCAATTATAATACTCTCCGTCGGCGCAATATTAGCATTATTTGTAACTGTTAAATTGTTGTTAGCTAAATTTGCAGTAGCATTATTCGAGGTCGTAATTTGACCAATATCTAAATCCTGATTTGGTAAAATGTCTTTGAGTTTAATAGTATTATAACTTAATCTAGGCGTACAGTTTTTAATTTCAATGGTATATTTCCCTTTACAACCTTTCATGGTAAGGTTTAAATCGTTACCATACATTTTTAAAGTTTTAGAAAAACAAATGCTATCTTTTATGGTCACAGGAATATTCGGAGATCCTCCGTTAGGGTTGTTTGGGTCTTTAATACAGGTAATATTCTCAATAATTGATTGTTCTTTTTCAAATATTCGATTTCCGCATTTATCTTTTGCTTCAAAATAAGCTGTGTTGGACAATGTAAAGGTTGGGCCAAAACACGTACAATTAACTAATCTAATTTTTACTTGATATAATAGGCTGCTTGCTGATTTCAAGTTTTGGTCAAGATTCCAATCCATGGTTACAACATTTGGGCTAAATGCTATATTTGGCGTAACTGTGTTACCTGTCATCGCTGATTCGTCTGTAATATGCTCTACTTCTATATCGCTTGGATTACCTGTTAGAGTTATACAATTAGGAATATTAAATTCGTCAAAGAATTTTGGAGTAAAATTTGCAAAGTCTAAAAATTCAAAATTCCCAGTATTTGAAGTCAATCTCACATCATAAGTCAATACATTATTTTGAAGATTTCTAAACGTTTTCTGTAATTGTATTGGGATTTGAGTTTTTACAGAAATTTGCTCTGTATTCGATTTTATATTGGCATCAGCCAATTTTAAAACACCTTGATTATCTAATGTTGAATAATTACAAGCTTGACTATTAAGCTTTACATAAATTTTAAAACTGTAAGATCCATTTGGTATTGCTGAACCATTACATTGATTAAATTCTACTTTAACTTCTCTCGTACCAGCATTGTAAGAATTATTAATTGCATTGCAAAACCCCCAATTTTGAAGTAAAACTGTCGATGGATTATATTCCACTCTCACAAAATCTAAAGCTGGGTCTATTTTATCTGTAAACTCAATTAATTTGCTTAAATCAGTCACGTTATTTATAGAAATGGTATAATGAAATTCTTCTCCAATAAATACTGATGATTTTGAAGCTGTTTTTGTTACCGTTTGTGCCTGCATTACTTGAACTAATGCAAAAGCAACTACTAAAATGTTTATTATTTTTTTCATTTTTTAAAGTCTTTAATTTGAATTAGTTCGGGATGTATTGCTCGCAAAATTGTCCATCAACCATATGCACAGTCACCTTAATTCTATACTGAATCATTTCTTTGTTATAGTAATTATCTATTAAAAGTTTTAAAGGCACACTTTGTTTTAATGGCGAAATATCTTGAATAATCATTGTACTTCTAAAGCCTGATAAACTTCCTGTAAGTTGTACTGGATTATTGTCTATTCTTGAGGTACTTAAAAATTCAAAATTTACTGGAGTAACAAGTCTTGTATTAGGTATATCTTTAACTTTCGTATAATCTAATTTTACAACAATCTTCTCTATGTCTGTTGGTGCATTTACAACAGCATCTACTACAAATTGATTGCCGACCTGATTTGGTGGGGTTGTATTATTAATAACAACGCCATCACAATCGATACAACACATAGGTATGTCAAACGTTATTTTTTGGCTACATATAATTGTGCCTTTACTATCTCTAAAAACAACAATAACAATTAAGCTTTCTCCTGTGTAATTTGAGAAATCTCCACTTAAGTTTAGCTTTCCGTTTGCATTTAAATTGTTGTTATTATTTGTTATAGGAATATTAATTACAGTGTTGTTTAAATCTCTAATTTCAACAGAAGCTGTATGAGTTGATGGATTATTGTAGTTATTTAAACTCGCGACAAAATTTAGCTCTGTTTTACCGTTATTAAACAAGCATGATTGTGGTTCTGCATCGATACCACAACTCTTCACTGGTGGACATTGCGGAACAGCAAGATTTATAATTCCGCAACTAAATGGCTGACCTGTAGTCGGGTCTGTTAGTGTTACGCTAATATTAATATTAGAATTTCCATAACTGTTAGGAATAGTAATATCATAAGAAATATTACCAGTAGTTGCCGTTGTCACATAAGGAAAGTTTACAGTACTTGTAACAGGAACAGTGACTCCATTTTGTGTCGCTTCGAGCGTAATTGTACTACCAACTAAATGATTTGCCCATGATGTTGTGACGCCTGTAAATGTAACTGTATTGGCGTCACAGGTAAAAGCAGTTTGGTCTATATTGAGCTCGCAGTCTTTGGAAGGAACACAAGTTGGTACTAAAACATCTGCTCCACCACAACTTCTAGCAAAACCTGTATTTGGATTAGATATTCTAGAGATTAAAGTAATCTGATTTCCAGAATAAGTATTAGGTATTGTAATTGAGTATGATGCAGTTCCACTTAAATTACCATTAGCAGTCGTTAATTGAATTGGTAAATTATTTGGATTAACTATTAATGGTACAGAATTTGCGTTTTGATTAGTTGCTAATATGTCTATTGTACTACCACTAATTGCATTACTCCAAGTTACAACTCCAGAATATGTAATTCCATTACTATCACAACTGTAGTTGTTAGGGTCAATCTCAAAATCACAAGTATATGGTGCTATACATGGCGGTACTTGAAAAGTGATAACTGGCGAGGTACAAACTATATTACCTGTTGCATAATCCATAACTTTGAAAACTGCAGTTAAAGTAGAATTAGCATGACCATTGAGAGTTGCACTACCAGTAAAGCTTCCTGCACTTCCTCCCAATGCAGTATTATTCCCGACAATAGAAGTATTCACTATATTGTTATTAGTGTCATAAACTTCTATGAGTTTAGCGAAATTAGGATTATAACCAGACCAATTGACTGTTAAGCTAGCATAAGGCGTTGTATATTTACAATTAACATTATTAAAAACAATTTCACAAAAAGGCGGAAAAACACTATCTGGCTCATCCTTATCCTTAGAACTTCCACCAAGATTAATTTTTATTCCCGCGTTAATCCCAATAGATGAAGTCTTTACGGTTTCGTCATTAAAGTCCTGCTCAAAATCTATTTGGTCATCTGCGCCTGGTCCATCAGCTAGAATTATTGTAAAATCTCGTGTTTGGTAATTGATTTCAGAACCTGAAAAATTAAACTGAGGATTTACAAATAAAGAGATTTTAGGAGAAACATTGTAATTAAATCTAACTCCAGTAGTTAAACCAAATGCAGTGGAACTCTCTTCTTTGGTATTAAAAACTTCAGTCATATTTATTGAAGCACTCGTTGTTGGACTATTTACAAAAGAAATACCAGCTTTACCATATAATTCAGTTGTAAATTTTCCTGAGCCAATTTTATAAGTTGGACCAACGGTTATGCTTGTTGTTGTAAAATTTTTATCAGTATTTTCTGATATTGCAAAAGAACCAGGCAAAGCATTAAAATCTATGGGATTCTTTACTGCAAAAGTCTGATAATTAAAATCTAAACCAAAAGCTAAGCGTTTAGTAACATATTTATCTGCTGCTAAGCCAAAACCAAATCCATTATCTGCAATATTTTTAAAACTAGATTGTGGTGTACTTAAACCAGCGTATGGCGAAAGATTAAAAGGATTAGAACCTTTCTCCTGAGCGTACAAATTACTTGCTTGTAAACAAAAAAGTATAAGTACTAAAAAACATCTATATCTCATATGGGTGATTTATTTTACCTAAAGATTTCATATTTCTCTTACAAAACAAGTCACCAATGCATTATCGGTTGATTTCAATCTATGAACAGAAAATAAGGTTAACGGTATTTTAGGGTTTGTACCTTTAAATACTTTACATTTTAATGTAAATTGCAGCTCAAATTTTTCAGAAAAATGCAGCAAAATCGAATATTAAACTATATAAAAAACGTTTTAAAAAACAAACCATCGGATTGGGTGAAATTAACCACTCACAGGTTAGATATTTATAATGAAAGCTTAGCAAAAACACAGTTTTTAGAATATTTCGAAAATTTATTTTCGGATAATAATTACGAGGTTTCAGCACTCGAAAATTTGCCAACGGCGTATGATTATATAAGACTTGGTCATCCGCTGTCTTGCGTTTTAGAATGGACCATTGCAAAATTGAACAATTTAGATGCAGAATCTGTTATCAGTTTTGACTCCAAAACAGTGCCAGTACTTTCAATCTTAAGAAAGAATTTATTAGACGGTAAAGCAACCACAATATATTATTCCGAAGTTATTCCAGAAGCTTTTAAAACGGACGTTTTCAAAACAGTTTATGGTTATAATTTTGAAGTTAAAAAGGTTGAAAGCATTTCAGATATTTCTAAAAATGCATCCACTTCAGTATTTATTTCAAATTCTAATACCATTAAAGATTTTAATCTGAATATTAACATTGATATTTTAATTAATAGCTACGGAAATTACGGAAGTATTTTGTTAATTAATGGCAAAGAGAATAAAGATTTTATTTCTGAAATACAGCATGTACGCCGACGTGAAACTGTGGCAATGACGCCCTTAAATTGTCTGGAAGTTTTAGAAGCTGTATCAAGTTCAGAAACTATTGAAGAACGACAAATTAATATTCAAACAGAAAAGCAATCTGTTTTAGAATCTTTAAAAAAAATAACTTATACATCAGCGGAACCACTTGTTGCATCTAGCGGTTTATCCATGCAATATGCCATTATGATGGGATTAATTGATGATGCGCAACATAATTACCCTAACAAACCTATACGTTTTTTAGTTCCGCCTAATTGCTACGGTGGCACCAACGACCAAGCAAGACGAGTCGCAGCTTGCCTTGATAATGTCGAAATTTTAGATTTACCTGTTGACGGTGAAAACGATATGGTAAAAAGCGTTGATAACGTTTTAGAACAAGTTGCCAAAATTGATGGTGTGCCGTTTATCATTGCAGAAATACCAACAAATCCAAGAGTTGAAGTCCCAAATCTTGACGACTTAAAAACAGCTCTAAAAAAGAAACGAACTACCAAAAATGGAGAAACTGCCATTGATTCCGTTTTTATATTAGACCAAACGTTTTGTCCAAATGTTAATTTTTTAGGTGAAAACAAAGTTCTTTCAGAAGTAAGAGCACTCTCCTATTCTAGCGGATCTAAATTTCCAAGTGGTGGTTTATGTACTGCTGGTTATTGTGTGGTTAATAACAAGGCAGAAGCACTTCAAAATAAGATAGCAAAACACCTAGGTTTGTGTGACAATGAGGCTACAGTTCAGCAATATCAAATATTAGCAAAACAGTTACCATCTATGTTGCAGCGTATTGATAATGCTTATAAATACACACGTGAATTTGTAAATTTTATAAAAGAAAAATTACCTGAAGCCAAAATTAATTTTGTTTCAGAAGAATTGGCTTCTCATGGATTTACGCCGTCGGTATTTTCATTAGATTTACCCACTAAAGGAGAAACACCAGAAGAAAAAGAAAACTACAAACGAGAACTGAATCATAAATTAATTAATCTTATGATTACAGAAATCCCTGATGAAAGTAAATACTGCGTCAGCTACGGGCAACTCAAAGGGTGTTATTGGACGATACCTGCGACTTCTACACAAGGCACAACCAAAGAAGGCGACAAAGATTATATCGCACGTGTGGCTTTGTCCGGTAATATGGATTTAGAAAAACATAAAGCTGTTTTTCAACAGTTTGTGAATTCCATTTAATTGATTTTAGAAACAAGAAATGCCATTGTTATTCATCACAATGGCATTTTTTTTATATAATAAAATAAATTTTATTCGTCCACTAATAAATTGAGTGTCACTGTTATATTGTCTCGCGTCGCTTTACTAAATGGGCAAACCTCGTGTGCAGCATTAATTAATTCTTCACCAGTTTCAATATCTACATTTGGGATAAAAGAATCTAAAGTTGCTTCTAAGAAAAAGCCATCGTCATCTTTGCAAAATCCTATAGTTGCAGATACTGAAATTTTATCAGTATCAATATCTTTCAGCTTTTTATTTTCTATAACGGCCTGTATTGCTCCTCCAAAACAAGCTGCATAAGCTGCTCCAAAAAATTGTTCTGGGTTTGCACCGTTTCCACCATCACCACCCATTGATTTAGGTACTGATAAATTAAAATCCAATGGTCCATCTTCAGATTTTACTTGGCCGCTACGACCACCTTTTGCTACTGTTGTAGCTTCGTATAACGTTTTCATTTTTTCTAATTTTATTTAATTATTTCAATATAAAAGTTAAATTGAAGGAAGTAAAATCTAAGCTCATAAAATTGTCTTAAATCTGTTACTTCCCGATACAAAAATTAGCAAAGATATTGCCCAATAAATCATCAGTTGTAATTTCGCCTGTAATTTCACCAAAATGAAATAAAGCTTGACGAATGTCAATTGCCATTAAATCACCTGAAAGACCCATTTCTAAACCAGATTTAACTTTAGAAATTTCTTCAAAAGCTTTCAGTAAAGAATCGTAATGACGTGTATTAGTAACGATAGTTTCATTGTTTCTGAGAGCGCCTGTATTGACAAATCCAATTAATTTTTCTTTAAGTTCTTCTACGCCTTTTCCTGTTTTTGCAGAAAGCAAATGAATGGTTTCAAATTCAGACTCGATACTCATTAAATCCTTTTTGGAGACAGTATCAATTTTATTAGCAATAATAACCAATGGTTTTTGCGGAAAACGGTTTTTTATTTTCTCAATTTCAACTTTTAAACGTTTTCCGTCTTCTTTAAATTCTTGAGCAGAAAATAGAAGCACAACGACTTGTGCTTGCTCCATTTTTTCGAACGTCTTTTTTATACCAATACTTTCAACTACATCTTTGGTTTCTCTAATTCCTGCAGTATCAATAAATCGAAATCCAATACCACCAATAGATATTTCGTCTTCAATAGTATCTCGAGTAGTCCCTGCAATGTCACTTACAATGGCACGCTCTTCATTTAACAATGCGTTAAGTAATGTAGATTTACCTACATTAGGCTCGCCAACAATGGCAACAGGAATTCCGTTTTTAATAACATTTCCGACTGCGAAAGAATCGATTAGGCGTTTTAATACAAAGGAAATTCTATCAATTAATTCTTTAAATTGTCCTCTATCGGCAAACTCAACATCTTCTTCGGAAAAGTCTAGTTCTAATTCAATTAAACTGGCAAAATTCATTAATTCTTCGCGTAGTTTTGCAATTTCAGAAGAAAATCCGCCACGCATTTGTTGCATAGCTATTTGGTGAGAAGCTGCATTGTCACTTGCTATTAAATCGGCAACAGCTTCTGCCTGACTTAAATCTAACTTCCCATTTAAAAAAGCTCTTAATGTAAATTCACCGGCATCCGCCATTCGGCAACCATTCCTCAAAAACAGTTGTATTATTTCTTGTTGGATATATATTGAACCGTGGCAAGAGATTTCCACCACATTTTCTCCAGTGTAAGAATTTGGATTTTTAAAAATAGAAACCAAAGCTTCGTCAATGACACGATTATCGTCAATAATATGTCCTAAATGAATTGTATGCGTTTTCTGATTAACCAACAATTTATCTTTAACCACAGATTTAAAATGCCTGTCTGCTATTTTCACTGCATCTTTACCAGATAAGCGAATTACGGCAATTGCACCGCTTCCTGAAGCTGTAGCTAAAGCAACTATTGTATCGTTGTTAATCATGACATAAAATTTTATTCAAAAATAGGGCTTTTACGCTTTTTAAGATATAATATTTATTTGCTTTAATCTAACTTTTTATATTTGCGGAAGACTAAAAAATCATATTATGAAAAGAATAATTTATTTCGCTTTTTTAAGCTTGTTTTTAATAGCATGTGAGCAAGAACCTAAAGATAGCTATGTGATTGATGGTAAAGCAGAAGGAGTATATAACGGTATGCGAGTATACCTAAGCAAGGTAAATGAAAGAGGTGCGCCAATACCAAAGGATACTGCGATAGTCATGAATGAAAAGTTTTCTTTTAATGGTAAAGTAGATTATCCGCAGTTATATTATGTTACAATTAATGGTACTCCAGGTAGATTACCGATTATTTTAGAAAATGGTATTTCTAAATTACATATTGACAATAAAATTTTAAGTAATTCTAGGTATACAGAAAACAAAGCACACAATGTATTTAGTCAGTATAATTCTCAATTAGATGAATTGAATGAAAAGAGGAATTTAGCCAAAAAGAATTTATCTGAATCAACATTTCTTAAAAATGATGAAGTAATGAAAACAGATGCAGAAATTCTAGAAAAAATTGAGAATAAAATTAAGGAATTTCATTATGAGTATATAAAAAGTAATAATGATAGTTATGCAACGCTAACGATTCTTAATTCTCAATTAAGAACACGAGATTTAGAATACGATAAAATAGTGGAGCTTTACGAAAACCTTGACAACAATTTAAAAAAAACAGCTGAAGGGCAATTTATAAATGAAGCCTTAATTAAGATAAAAAAAATAAATGAAGCTGAAAAAGCTACTGCTATTGGTGCTACAGCTCCAAAATTTTCTGCACCAACTCCCGAAGGTGATATTTTAGCTTTAGATGATGTACTTTCTAAAGGAAAAATTACAATTATAGATTTTTGGGCAGCTTGGTGCGGACCTTGTCGAAGAGAAAACCCTAATGTTGTCAAAATTTACGAGAAATATCACGATAAAGGCCTCGAAATCATTGGTGTTGGTCTAGATGGGAGACGTGGCCAGCAAAATCCTAAAGAGGCTTGGATAAAAGCAATAAAAAATGATAACCTGACTTGGCATCAAGTTTCTAACCTTAGATATTTTGATGAAATTGCAAAAATGTATAATGTAAACTCTATCCCTTCAATGTTTATTTTAGATAATGAAGGAAAGATTGTTGCCAAAAACCTTAGAGGGAAAGCTTTAGAACTAAAAATTGGTGAGTTTTTAGACTAAGTTTTCAAATTTATAATTAAAAAAGCCATTCAAATTGAATGGCTTTTTCTATTCAGGATACTCAATTCTTAGATGGTAAATATTTGCAAGTTTTAGTTTAAGCACTTTTTTTATAGATTCGATATCTTTTAAAGTGATATCTGCATTTAAAAATTGACCACTTTCTACCTGTTTTGAGATAATAGTTTCTACGAAATTGTTGATTTTTGTACTTGTAGGTTCTTTTAGACTTTTTGAAGCTGCTTCTACACTATCACACATCATTAATATAGCAGTTTCTTTACTAAATGGTCTTGGTCCTGGATAAGAAAAATCTTCTTCTTTAACTTCGTCATTAGCTGCCTTTTCTTTCATATAAAAATAATATACCGTACTAGTACCGTGATGCGTTCTAATAAAATCAATAACACGATCTGGTAAGTTATTTTTCTTTGCAATTTCAATTCCATCAATAACGTGGTCAATAATTACATCTTTGCTTTCTGAAGCAGATAACTCATCATGAGGATTTAATCCTGTTGATTGGTTTTCAGTAAAAAAAGTTGGATTTTTCATTTTACCAATATCGTGATACAATGCTCCAACTCTTATTAACATGGCATTGGCGCCTATTTCATTTGCAGCAGCTTCAGCTAAATTAGCTACATTTAAAGAGTGATGAAAAGTTCCTGGGGCTTTATTTGAAAGTTCTTTTAGTAATTTAGTATTAGTGTCTGATAATTCTAAAAGTGAAACGTCAGATACCAAACCAAATAATTTTTCGTAGATGTAAATCAGAGGTTGAACAAAAAGTGTCGCTAAACCACATAAAACAAACAGTCCAAAAGTTCCCCAATTTATAGTAGTAATTTGGCCTTCGTGAATCACAAAAAAAGCAAAATATGCAATGATATAAATGAGTGTAATTTGCCCTACAGAAATAAACAAATTTGCTCGTTTATAAAGTTCTGAAACTGTAAGTATGGTCACAATACCAGCTATGATTTGTAAAAACATATACTCATAACTATTTGGTACAATAAAACCTAACAATAAAACTGTGAGAACATGCGCAAAGAGTCCTAAACGGGCATCGAAAAATGCTTTTAAAACTAAAGGTAAAATACACAACGGCACAACGTATAGATATTGAGAATCGTAACCAATTACAATCGTTGTAAGCAATATCATACTTACAATGTTAAAGAAAATGAATGTAACTTTAGTGTTGTTTAAAAATACATCTTCTCGGTATTTTCTTAAAAAAAGTAAAAGCATCAAAAGAGTTAATGATACTAACAACGTATAAGCAACAATTACCCAATTATAATTGTTAGACGTCCAAACTTGAGATTCATATTCAGACTTTAAAGAATTTAACACGGCATATTGTTTGTCTTCAACAACTTGACCTTTTGATATAATCAATGTACCGGTAGAAACAACACCTCGTGTTGGGGAAATATTAGCTAAATTTTCTTTTAGGGTTTTCTCTGTTAGTGATTTATTGTAAGAAAGATTTGGTTCAACTAAATCAAAAAACAAAGAGATAAAATCATCTTTATAATTCTTAAGATTATTTTTTATAATGATAGATTCTAAGTAAGGTCTTATTTCATTTTGACTTGTTAAATCTTTAAATCTGACTTTTTCTTTTTCAACATTGTTCTCAACAATAGCGACTTCTTTATCATCATCATAATTATATATTGAATTTAAAATTCCATACTCATAGAAGTCATCTAATGCTTTTTTTCCAGAAGAAAATAGTGCTTTTCTTTCCTCAAAACCGACGACAGAATCAATGAAAATTTCATTAAATTTAGGTAAATAGTTATTTTTTACTTTAGCCTCTATATCTGAATCTGTTTCAAAATAAACAGTGCTATTTTTAGTGATATTTTCTGTTTCCTCTTTTAATTGATTTTCTGATTTTTTTATTGCAAAATCAAAAGGAGCTAACAAACTTTCGGACTGCCATGGCTTCCCTTTTTCAAAAGAATATCTAAATTTTCCTGTTTTTGGAAAGAGATAAACTATAAAAAAAGTAGTCCCTAATAAAAGTAGGATTTTATAAACGAGAGCATGGTTTTTATACCATTTATTTATAAGTTCAGTCATATGCAATCAAATGTAATAAATATATATATTTTGATGTTGGTTTAACTGAAATTTAGTTATTAAATCGTATAAAAATTATTAAATTCGCAACAGCAAAATTCAAAAAAAGTATTATGAATAAAGAAGTCGTCATTGTATCAGCAGTTAGAACTCCTATTGGTAGTTTTATGGGTGCGCTTTCAACAGTTTCGGCACCTAAATTAGGTGCGATTGCTATTAAGGGAGCTTTAGAGAAAATAAATCTAAAACCCGAAATGGTTGAAGAAGTACTCATGGGCAATGTTGTACAAGCTGGTACAGGACAAGCTCCGGCAAGACAGGCTGCAATTTACGCTGGTATTCCTGATACAGTTCCATGTACTACTATAAACAAAGTCTGTGCTTCTGGCATGAAATCTATTATGCAGGCTGCTCAAGCTATACAGCTTGGTGATGCAGACATTATAGTTGCTGGTGGAATGGAAAACATGAGTTTAATTCCGCATTATTACCATGCGCGTTCAGCAACAAAATTTGGTCCGGCAACTTTTGAAGATGGCATGCAAAAAGACGGTTTGGTTGATGCTTATGATAATAATGCAATGGGCGTTTGTGCAGATGCCTGTGCCAAAGAATACAATTTTTCAAGAGAAGACCAAGATGCATTTGCAATACAATCTTACGAACGCTCTAAAGCTGCTTGGGATTCAGGAAAATTTGACGATGAAATTGTGGCCGTTGAAGTTCCTCAGCGTCGAGGCGATGCTATTATAGTTTCTAAAGATGAAGAATATACTAATGTCAAAATAGAAAAAATTCCTGCATTACGACCTGCATTTACAAAGGAAGGCACAGTTACAGCTGCAAATGCCTCTACAATTAATGACGGAGCCGCAGCGGTCGTCTTAATGAGTAAAGAAAAGGCTGACGAACTTGGATTAAAACCATTAGCTACGATTAAAAGCTATGCAGATGCGGCACAAGAGCCAAAATGGTTTACTACAGCACCTGCAAAAGCATTACCAAAAGCATTAGCAAAGGCAAACTTATCTTTAGAGGATATAAACTATTTTGAATTTAATGAAGCATTTTCTGTAGTTGGTTTAGCCAATATGAAGATTTTAGGACTCAACGATAGTAACGTAAATGTCAATGGTGGTGCCGTTTCATTAGGTCATCCATTAGGATGTTCAGGAGCACGAATATTAGTAACACTACTTAATGTTTTAAAACAAAACGATGCTAAGTATGGTGCTGCTGCAATTTGTAATGGCGGTGGTGGCGCATCTGCATTAGTTTTGGAGCGTTCTTAAACAAAATCTATGCAATACGGTATCTGTAACCTTGGTATTGTACCAATGCGATTTGAACCGAGTGATAAGTCCGAACTTGTTTCTCAAGTACTTTATGGAGAATTTTTTAAAGTTTTAGAACGCCGAAAAAAATGGAGTCGTATCAGAATTGCTTATGACAAATACGAAGGTTGGATAGATAACAAACAATATAAAGAAATTACTGAGGAAGATTACAATGACAATGTTATCTCTTCTCCAATTTTGTCTACCGACTTACTAGAATACGTTTCAGACGAAAATGAAAATATCTATACAATTCCTTTGGGTGCTACCTTAAATGGTTTACATATTTTAAATCATAAATTTGATGGGAACAAAATTCAAAAGGTTCTAAAAAAATCTAATCTCATAAAAACGGCATTTTTATATTTAAATTCACCTTATTTATGGGGAGGAAAAACTCCTTTTGGTATAGATTGCTCTGGTTTTACACAAATGGTCTATAGGATTAATGGCCATAAATTAAAGCGAGATGCTTCGCAACAAGCATCACAAGGTGAGGCGTTAAGTTTTATTGAAGAAAGTGAACCTGGCGATTTAGCCTTTTTTGACAATGTAGATGGAGATATTATTCACGTTGGAATAATTATGGAAGACAACTACATCATCCACGCTCATGGAAAAGTACGCATTGACAGACTAGACCATAGTGGTATTTATAATGTTGACACAAACTTACACACTCATAAACTTAGAGTAATTAAAAAGATTATTTAATTTTTTAAAAAAAATTATATTCAATAAAAAAAGACAATCCTTTTGAGATTGTCTTTTTTATTAATGAAATGAAAATTTAATTTCCTGCTTCCATTTTTTCTTTTAATGCTTTTGCTTTTCCGTTTTGAAAAGATGCATTATAAACACTTACTAAAAACTTTCCGATATCTTCGGTAGGCTTAAGTTCGTAAGCCTTTTCAAGATAAGGAATAGCTTTCATTAGTACCGCTGTTTTCTGATTTCTTAATTCATCATATCGAGCATTGTCTGCCGCAGAAGTTCCTAAAGCATTCATTTCTTTCACAATTGCTTCTTCTTCAGTAGTTATGAGGTTAGCAATATTCAAATAAGCATCTGCAAATTTTGGATCTTTTTCAATAGCTTTTTCAAAATATTCCATAGCCATTTCATTTTCTCCAGATTCCATTGCGTAAAAACCAAGATTATATAAACTTACAGGGTCGTTTCCTGCTAGAGATTTTGCTTCCTCTAATAAAGATAACATCTTGTCTTTCTGCCCATTTGCTAAATATGCTTTAGCTTCTGCAATGATTAATTGCATGTCATTTGGATTGTATTTTTTTGCGTCAGAAATTAAAGATAATGCTTTCTCTGTATTACCTTGATAAGAGTATATTAAAGACATGTATCTAAGAACATCTCCTTTTTTAGAAGGTAATTTTTCGTCTTTTGGAGCTACATACTTACCAGATTTAACAGCTAAATCTCTAAGATTTTTATTTCCAAAGGTCTCTAATTCGTTAGTAGCTTTATTAGTTGCTTTATAAACCGTACCTGAACCTTCATAGTTCAACTCTAACAATTTTTCATAAAGAGGTAAAGATTTATCAAATTTTTGACCGTTAAGGTAAGCAGTAGCGGCTGCATATAAAAACAAGGTGTCTTTCTTTGACATTGTATACGCCTTATAATAGTTTTCTGCTGCTGCATCATATTTTTTTGCTTTAAAAGCAGATTCAGCTTTACTAGCAACGCTTCCAAAAATCTGATTTTTTATTGCCAATGCTTCATCCAAATATTTAGACTTACCCGTTTGTTCTTTAAGGGTCATTAAATTATCAATGGCTTTCATAGCTTCATCAATATCATCAGCAACAATTGCTCCGCCTGCATTAAGAGATTGAGCCTTTAAGTAATAAAACTTATCCTTAGTTTTATCATCCATATTTGCTAATAAAACTTCTGCAGCCATAACGCTGGATTTAGCGGTTTGATAATCATTATTTTTTAGTGCTTTTTCGATAGCTTTAATCTCGTTTTTTTGAGCAAACGACATTGCGCCAATTACAAATGCACAAATTAAAGTTATTAGTTTTTTCATTTTAATATTTAATTTTAGTTATTTTTTAGTTTTCAGTTTCATTATTATCAATTGCTGTGCCATTTTCTGTATCGCCTGTGTTTTCGGAAGTTTCATCAACAATTTCTTCTTCATCGTCTTTCATAACTTTTGCAACTGCGGCAATAGAATCATTTCCTTTCAAGTTAATTAATTTTACACCTTGAGTCGCTCTTCCCATTACACGTAAGTCTGAAACTTCCATACGAATAGCAATACCAGACTTATTAATTATCATTAAATCATCGTCATCAGTAACATTCTTAATTGCAACTAAATCTCCTGTCTTGTCAGTAATAGAAATTGTTTTTACACCTTTTCCACCACGATTGGTGACTCTATAGTCTTCAAGGCTAGAACGCTTACCATATCCGTTTTCTGACACAACAAGAATGTTACTTTCCATATCATCTACTGCAATCATACCAATTACTTCGTCTTTATCGTGTTGAAGCGTAATACCTCTTACACCTGAAGCATTACGACCCATAGGGCGCGTTTTTGCTTCTTCGAAACGGATTGCTTTTCCAGATCGTAATGCTAACATAACTTGACTTTCGCCTGTTGTCAATTTAGCCTCTAACAACTCATCATTCTCTTTAATGGTAATAGCATTAATACCATTTGTTCTAGGACGAGAATATTGTTCTAAAGCGGTTTTTTTAACCTGACCATTTTTAGTAGCCATAATAACGTAATGGTTATTAATGTACTCTTCATCTTTTAAATCTTGAGTACAGATAAATGCCATTACTTTATCATCTTGTTCTATATTGATAAGATTTTGTATAGCTCTACCTTTAGATGTTTTGCTGCCTTCTGGAATTTCGTAAACACGCATCCAGAAACATTTTCCTTTCTGGGTAAAGAACAACATATATTGGTGATTTGTGCCTACAAATAAATGTTCTAGGAAATCTTCATTACGCGTCGTTGATGCTTTTTGTCCAACGCCACCTCTATTCTGAGTTTTGTATTCTGTTAAAGACGTACGCTTAATATAACCTGCATGTGAAATAGTAATAACTACTTTTTCATCTGGTATCATATCTTCAATACTTAAATCGCCACCAGCATATTCAATTTGCGAGCGACGCTCATCACCGTATTTAGACTGCACTTCTCTCAACTCTTCCTTAATAATTTCCATACGACGGTCTTTCTTGTCGAGAATATCTTTAAGGTCTTCTATAGTTTTCATCAACTCATCATACTCAGCACGTAACTTGTCTTGTTCAAGACCCGTTAATTGACGTAATCGCATCTCTACGATTGCTTTTGCTTGTAATTCTGAAAGTTTAAATCGTTCAATTAATTTTTCTCTTGCTTCCTCAGCATTTGAAGACGCTCGGATTAAAGCAATAACTTCATCAATATTATCTGAAGCAATTATTAAACCTTCTAAAATATGAGCACGGTCTTCAGCTTTTTTTAATTCAAACTTTGTTCTACGAACGACAACCTCATGTCTGTGCTCAACAAAATGATGAATTAAATCTTTAAGGTTAAGCATCTCCGGTCGTCCATTAACTAGTGCAATATTGTTTACACTAAAAGAAGACTGT
This sequence comes from Winogradskyella litorisediminis, assembly GCF_042675765.1. Lineage (NCBI taxonomy): Bacteria > Pseudomonadati > Bacteroidota > Flavobacteriia > Flavobacteriales > Flavobacteriaceae > Winogradskyella > Winogradskyella litorisediminis. The sequence continues at coordinate 360,194 of NZ_JBHTJL010000003.1, forward strand.
AATGCTGTGTATTTGTATAATTTGTTTAAAACAATATTAGGAATAGCGTCACGTTTCAAAATATAAACAATACGCATACCATTTCTATCCGATTCATCACGTATCGAAGAAATACCATCAATTTTCTTATCATTAATTAAATCAGCAGTTTTTTTAATCATGTCTGCTTTATTGACTTGATAAGGAATCTCATCAACTATAATACATTCACGACCATTAACTTCCTCTATATTAGCACGACCTCTTAAAACAACACGTCCGCGTCCTGTATGAAATGCTTCTTTAACACCATCATATCCATAGATTGTTCCACCTGTCGGAAAATCTGGCGCTTTAATGTGCTGCATTAACTCATCAATCTCTATGTCGTTGTTTTCAATGTAAGCAACGGTTCCATCAACAACTTCTGTTAAGTTGTGAGGTGGCATATTTGTAGCCATACCAACCGCAATACCAGATGCACCATTTACCAAAAGACCTGGAATACGCGTTGGTAAAACTGTTGGTTCTTTTAAGGTATCATCGAAATTTAGTTTGTGATCAACGGTATCTTTATCGATGTCTGCCAACATGTCTTCTGAAATTTTACGCATACGCGCTTCAGTATAACGCATTGCAGCAGGACTGTCACCATCAATAGAGCCAAAGTTTCCTTGTCCATCAACCAACATATATCGTAAGCTCCACTCTTGTGCCATACGCACCATAGTGTCATAAACTGAAGTATCTCCGTGTGGGTGATATTTACCTAAAACTTCACCAACAATTCTTGCTGATTTTTTATGTGCGGTGTTTGCTCTAACACCAAGTTCGTGCATGCCGTAAAGTACACGTCTATGCACAGGTTTTAATCCATCCCTCACGTCTGGTAAAGCACGTGACACAATGACTGACATCGAATAATCGATGTAAGCCGATTTCATTTCATCTTCAATGTTAATAGGGATTAATTTTTCGCCTTCTGCCATATTATAAATGTTAATTTATTTACTTAATTTTCGTAACGTGCTAATATACCAATTTCATTAGGTTTAGCTGTGCATTTCAACAGTTCATTTACGGGTATTTATTAACAATTTTTAACTGCTTTTTCGTTAATAACTCCTAATAGCAAAATTTTGAAATATGATGCTTTTTTAGTCAATTCGTTAATTATCTATTAATAAGGTATAGTTTTTGCCTTATTCATAGTTGAATTTATTATTTTTAATGCTGAACGATATAATATAATGGACGATAATTTTTCACCAAGAGTAAAAGATGTAATTGCATATAGTAAAGAAGAAGCTTTACGTTTAGGCCATGATTTTATTGGTACTGAGCACTTAATGCTTGGACTTTTGCGCGATGGCAATGGCAAAGCTATAGATATTCTAAATGCTTTAGATGTAGACTTAAATCACCTTCGCCGAAAGGTTGAAATATTAAGTCCTGCAAACCCAAATATTGCAATAGTTTCAAACGAGAAGAAAAACTTGCATTTAACGCGTCAAGCAGAACGCGCTTTAAAAACTACTTTTTTAGAGGCAAAACTTTTTCAAAGTACATCTATAAACACAGCGCATTTATTACTGTGTATTTTAAGAAATGAAAACGACCCAACAACTAAACTTTTAAATAAGCTAAAAGTTGACTATGACAACACAAAAGAAGAATTTAAAACTATGATAACAAATGAAGATGATTTCCTTGACACACCAAAAGCCGAATCATTCTCTGATGACGATATGAACGAATCAAGCGAAAATGAAAAACAAAATCCTTTTGGTGGCACACCGCAAAAAGGAAATAAAAAGTCTAAAACTCCTGTTTTAGATAATTTTGGAAGAGACTTAACCATACTTGCCGAAGAAGGTAAATTAGACCCTGTAGTCGGTCGTGAAGAAGAAATACAGCGTGTTTCCCAAGTTTTAAGCCGACGTAAAAAGAATAATCCTCTTTTAATCGGTGAACCTGGTGTTGGTAAATCTGCCATTGCCGAAGGTTTAGCGTTGCGAATTGTAAAACGAAAAGTGTCTCGTACGCTTTTCAACAAACGCGTTGTGACTTTAGATTTAGCAAGTTTAGTAGCAGGCACAAAATATCGTGGTCAGTTTGAAGAACGTATGAAGGCTGTAATGAATGAGCTTGAAAAGAATGATGATATAATTCTATTTATAGATGAAATTCATACCATCGTTGGTGCTGGTGGTGCAACAGGAAGTTTAGATGCTTCTAACATGTTTAAACCTGCCTTAGCTCGTGGCGAAATACAATGCATCGGTGCTACAACATTAGACGAATACAGACAATACATAGAAAAAGATGGCGCTTTAGAACGTCGTTTTCAAAAGGTAATTGTGGAGCCAACTTCTGTTGAACAAACTATAGAAATACTCAATAATATTAAAGGCAAATACGAAGAGCACCATAATGTTAATTATACAGATGAAGCTATTGAAGCTTGTGTGAAGTTAACAAATCGTTACATGACGGAGCGTTTTTTACCAGACAAAGCAATTGACGCTTTAGATGAAGCTGGTTCTCGCGTCCACATTACTAACATTGACGTACCAAAGCAAATAATTGAATTAGAACAAAAACTTGAAGAAGTACGTGAAACAAAAAATTCTGTCGTAAAAAAACAGAAATATGAAGAAGCAGCTAAACTCAGAGATGACGAAAAGCAAATTGAAAAAGATTTGGCTTTAGCTCAAGAGAAATGGGAGGATGAAACGAAGCTTCATAGAGAGGTTGTAACAGAAGAGAACGTAGCAGACGTTATCTCAATGATGACAGGTATTCCTGTTAATAAAATTGCGCAAACCGAAATTAATAAATTAGCAGATTTACCTAATTTAATAAAAGGACGTGTTATTGGTCAGGATGAAGCGGTTAAAAAGGTTGTAAAAGCCATTCAGAGAAATCGTGCTGGACTTAAAGACCCTAATAAGCCAATTGGCTCATTTATTTTTTTAGGTCAAACTGGTGTTGGTAAAACACAGTTGGCTAAGGTATTAGCAAATGAGTTATTTGACAAAGACGATGCGCTCATTAGAATTGATATGAGTGAATACATGGAGAAATTTGCAATTTCTCGATTAATTGGTGCACCTCCAGGTTACGTAGGTTACGAAGAAGGCGGACAATTGACTGAAAAAGTGCGTCGCAAGCCTTACGCTGTAGTTCTTTTAGATGAGATTGAAAAAGCACATCCAGATGTGTTTAATATGTTGTTACAAGTGCTTGATGATGGTTACTTAACAGATAGTTTAGGTCGTAAAATCGATTTTAGAAACACTATAATTATAATGACTTCTAATATCGGTGCTCGTAAATTAAAGGATTTTGGAACCGGAGTTGGATTTGGTACTGCAGCGCAAGAATCTCAAGCCGCAGACCACGCCAAAGGAATTATCGAGAATGCTTTGAAAAAAGCATTTGCACCAGAATTTTTAAATAGAATTGATGATGTGGTAGTGTTTAATGCGCTTGATAAAGAAGATATTAATAAAATTATTGATATTGAATTAGTGAAATTAGTGAAGCGTATCGATGGTTTAGGTTACAAACTTATTTTATCTGATAAAGCAAAAGATTACATTGCTGAAAAAGGATTTGATTCGCAGTATGGAGCTAGACCACTTAAAAGAGCCATTCAAAAATATATTGAAGATGCCTTGGCTGAAGAAATTATTGCATCAAAATTACAAGAAGGTGATACTATTTCTATGGATTTAGATGAAAAAGCAAATGAACTAACTATTGCTGTAGAAAAATCTAAAAAGAAGCCAAAAGAGGAATCTTAAGCCTAAACGCTCACATAAAACAATTAAGCCATTTCAAATGAAATGGCTTTTTTTATTGCTCTAATAAGCTAGCTTTTATACCGTAATCATTCAAAAAAAGTTCAAAATCGGTAATATTATATTTCTTTAAAAACTGAATAGATTTTTCAATATCGTCGTGCAGAATTTCATCTTTCTTTATAAATGGAACTTCTTTTCGATATGCCTTCAAAAATAATTCTATAAATTTTGAAGACTTTAATGGTCTTCTAAACTCTAAAGCTTGCGAAGCATTAAATAACTCAATAGCAATGATACGTTCTACATTTCGGATTAAATTGTAAGCTTGTACAGCTGCATTTGCGCCCATACTTACATGGTCTTCTTGCCCATTACTACTTACAATACTATCAACACTGGCAGGAGTTGCTAATTGTTTATTGGCACTGACAATACTTGCCGCTGTGTATTGCGGAATCATAAAACCAGAATTTAAACCAGGATTATCAACCAAAAATGCTGGTAAACCTCTTAAACCAGAAACTAACTGAAATACTCGTCTTTCAGAGATATTTCCAATTTCTGCCATAGCTATTTTTAAATAATCAAAAGCTAGTGCTAATGGTTGACCGTGAAAATTTCCTGCTGAAATGATTTCATCTTCATCAGGAAAAATATTTGGGTTATCAGTCACCGAATTAATTTCGGTTATTATCGTTTTTTCTACAAAATCAATTGTATCCTTTGTTGCGCCATGAACTTGAGGAATACATCTAAACGAATATGGGTCTTGAACATGTGCTTTAGGCTGAGCGATAATTTCGCTATCCTTTAAAAATTCTCTAAAACGTCTCGCTACTTTAAATTGTCCGGCATGTGGCCTAATAACATGCACCAAATCGTTAAAAGGTTCTATTCTACCATCAAAAGCATCAAGTGAAATACTCGCTATAATATCTGCTAGATATGATGACTTATGAGATAATAGCAAACAATATACTCCGTAAGCCGTCATAAATTGGGTACCATTTAATAAAGCTAAACCTTCTTTTGCTTCAAGTTTTATAGGTTTCCAATTAAACTTCTTTAGTACAGTTGACGTATTTACCAATCGATTTTTATAAGTAACTTTTCCTTTTCCAATAATCGGTAAAGACAAGTGAGCTAATGGCGCCAAGTCTCCGGAAGCTCCTAGAGAACCTTGTGTATAAACAAATGGAAAAATATCGTTATTAAAAAAATCAATAAGTCGGTTGACAGTTGCCAACTGCACACCACTGTGGCCAAAACTTAGAGACTTAATTTTTAGTAGCAACATTATCTTAACAATGACTTCTGGCACCTTGTCTCCTGTGCCACACGCATGAGACATTACTAAATTTTCTTGTAAAGTGGTAAGATCTTTTTTAGATATTTCTAGATTATATAAAGAGCCAAACCCAGTGTTGATACCGTAAAATGGTTTATCGCTATCAAAAAGTTTCTTGTCTAAAAATGCTTTTGCCTTTTTTATTTTAGCTTTAGAAGCATCTGATAACTTTAATTTTTTATTTTCAAAAATTATAGCATTGATATCTTTTAAAGTTAAAAGTGATGCCGAAATTGTATAATACGTTGCCATAACCATATATTTTAATCAAAAGTGAAAATATCTTTTTGGCTATGCAACAAATGTTAATAATTAATTAAACGGTTAATAGGTCTAAAAAAATATAAGTAATGCAACATTAGTAAACAAAAAGCCAATCAATTTTTCTATATTCAATTGACGTTATTTAGTCAGAAAAATTCAAAATTTTTAATATAAAAAAATTAAAAACTCTAATCTTGCAAAAATTATAATGCATTAAGAATACAACTTGACTTCTCATTAACACTAAATGATTGACAATAGCAAGTTGTCTGTTTTAATTATTCCGCTTCCTCAACTTGTGGCTGCTCTGGCTGTTTAAATAAATCAATATAAGCATCGCCCATATAATCAATAATATTACTTGCTAATAAACTTTGATAACCATATTCTTCAAGAGCCATATCTCCTGCTCTACCATGAAGATAAACGCCAAAAAGAGAAGCTTCAACTGGACTGTAAGATTGACAAAGTAATCCCGTTATTATTCCAGTTAACACATCACCCGAACCACCTGTTGACATACCAGGATTTCCAGTAACATTTATAAACTTTTTTTCACCTAAAACTGTAATAGTATTTGCGCCTTTAATAATAACAATGACTTTGTGTTTTAATGAAAATTCTGAAGTCTTTTTTAATTTATCAAAATCATCTGTCCAATTACCAATTAAACGTTCTAGCTCTTTTGGATGTGGTGTTAATATTGAATTTTCTGGAACTAATTCTAGTAACTCCTTATTTTCTGAAATCATGTTTAATGCATCAGCATCAATTACCATTGGCACTTTAGTTGAGGTCAACAACGTTTTAAAGACTTTAAAAGATTCTGCTGCTTTGCCCATTCCAATACCAATACCAATTGCTGTTGGTTCTAAATCAAATTTTATGGAAGTAATACTATATTCGTCTTCATCTGTAATTACCATAGCTTCCGGTAAACTTGTTTGAATGGGTAAATATCCACATTTTGGCACATAAGCTGTAACCAATCCTGCACCAGCAGATAATACCGAGCGTGAGGCCAATTGCACTGCACCAATTTTACCATAACTTCCACCAATTATTAAACCGTGTCCAAAAAGACCTTTATGCGAAAAACGCTCGCGAGGCTTATATATAGGAATTACTTCATTTTTAGAAATTAGTTCAAACTCCGTTTCCGTTTGCATCAAAAATTCACGGTCAATACCAACATCAATCACTTCCCATTGTGCTGTATATTCAGCAGTTTCTGGTAAAAAGAAAATAGCTTTTGGCGCTTGAAAACTCAGCGTATAATTTGCTCTAACAACACCTTCTCTATCTTCAATAGGTGCATCTGTATATAATCCGGAAGGAATATCCACTGATAAAGTAAACGCGCCTGATGCTTTAAAATGCTTAAATAAGGCTTTTATCCAATCGTCAATTTTTCGGTTTAACCCAATACCAAAAACAGCATCTACAATAATGTCGTCTTTATGAAATGTCGGAAAATCATTTTCACATTTTAATAATTTCGGCCATTTTTTGGTAACCTCTTTAACCTTATCGTAAGCCGTTAAAAAATCGTCAGAACGACTGTTACCGCAATTAACTACATACACTTCTACATTATAACCGTGTGTAATAAGATGTCTTGCCAAAACCAAACCATCACCACCATTATTACCAATGCCACAGAATATATGAACTGGTACTTGTGCACCTTGCATACGCATATGCATCCAATTAAAAATTTGCAATCCAGCGCGTTCCATAAGCTCGGAAGCTGGGAGTTCTTGACGTTCTTCGGTTATTTTATCACCTTGATATATTTGTTCTTTCGAAAAGATTTTCATTTTTAGAAGTTGATTAATTATTAATCTTGGTTTTGTTTTTTGGCTTTGCGGCTACCTTCATACATTTCGTACTTTACCAAACGTGATTCTAACTTTGCGTTAAATACCTTAATTTTTCGAGATGGTCGCAAGCCAACAAATTTCAAAGCTTCGAGATTTGAAGTTATAAGCCAAGCATTTGTGTTTGGGTAACCGTGTTTTAAGGTTGTACCTATATTTCCATAAAATTCTTCAACATTTAAATTTTCTAAACGTTCGCCATATGGTGGATTAAAAACCATAGTCAGCTTATCGTTTCCGCCCTTTTGGGTTTTAAAGAAATCTTCGTGTTGAATATGCACAAATTCGTCTAAATGCGCATTTTTAATATTCTCTTTTGCTTTGGCAACAGCTGATGGCGACTTATCATAACCCGTAATTTTATAATGAAAATCTCTGGTTTTTTTCAATAGGGATTCTTCAATTTTTTCAAATAAATCCACATCCCAATCGTTCCAACGCTCAAATGCAAATTCTTTTCGCATTAGATTCGGCGGAATGTTACACGCAATCATCGCAGCTTCAGCAAGCATAGTTCCACTACCACACATTGGGTCCATAAAATCGGTTTGTCCGTCCCAACCGCTCATCATAATTAAACCTGCTGCTAACACTTCGTTAATGGGTGCAATATTGGTTGCTATTTTATAACCACGCCGATGTAAAGATTCGCCAGAAGTATCAAGAGAAATCGTACAACGTTGGCGGTCTATATGCACATTGATTTTTAAATCTGGGAAACGTAAATCAACGTTTGGCCGCGTGCCATCATTTTCTCTAAAACGGTCTACAATGGCATCTTTAGTCTTTAAAGCAGTGTATTTGCTATGGGTAAAAACACTGTGATGTACTGTAGAGTCGACAGCTAATGAGCCTTCTGGTTTAAGAAAATCTTCCCATTTTATGCTTTTAACGCCATTGTATAAATCTTCTTCACGATTTACCCTAAAAGACTTTATAGGCTTAAGAATTTTTATGGCTGTTCTTATGCCCAAATTCGCCTTGTACATAAAGCCTTTATCCCCAACAAAAGAGACAACACGCACGCCTTTCTCAACGTTCATTGCGCCCAATTGGGTTAATTCTTTTGCTAAAATATCTTCGAAGCCAAATAAAGTTTTGGCTACCATTTTGAAATTTTCGTCCATAGATTTCGTCAAATATCAAATCTTATGAATCCATAAGATAGGTTGCAAAAATACAGTATTTTTGTGACGTCGAAAGACATAAACTACTATGACAAAAACTGCTAAAAAATGGTACGCTTCATGGTTTGATACACCATACTACCACATTTTATATAAAGATAGAGATTATTCTGAAGCCCAACGGTTTATGGATAATCTCACGGATTATCTTAACTTACCTGAGCAAGCAAAAATTTTGGATTTAGCCTGCGGAAAAGGCCGACATTCCATCTATTTAAACAAATTAGGATATGATGTTACAGGTGTTGATTTATCTGAGCAAAGCATAACACACGCCAAAAAATTTGAGAATAATACACTTAAGTTTGATGTGCACGACATGACTAAACCTTACCCAAAACAGTTTGATGCCGTTTTTAATCTCTTTACAAGTTTTGGTTATTTTGAAACTGAAGAATGTAATCTACATACTATTAAGTCTATAAAAGCAGAGCTAAACGAATTTGGTTTTGGAGTCATTGATTTTATGAATTCAGAATACGTCATCGAAAATTTGGTTGCAGAAGACACAAAAAGTGTTGACGGTATTGACTTTTTACAGCAACGACGCGTTGAAGATGGCTTCATTATTAAAGACATATCTTTTACTATTGATGGCGAAGATTTTAAATTTCAAGAACGTGTTAGAGCTTTTAGTTTGAAGGATTTTGAAGCATTATTTAAAAAAGCTGGTGTCTATTTATTAGATGTTTTTGGAGATTATAAACTTAACAAGTTTCATCAAAAAACTTCTGAGCGTTTGATAATGATTTTTAAGTAAATTGCGTCCATGAAAACGTTTCTTATTCCTGTATTGGCTATTATTATTGGTATTGCTATTGCGTTTTTCTCTAAAAATAAAAAAACAGCTGGCACTAAACTCCTACTCTCATTTAGCGGTGCTTTTTTATTAGCATTAACGCTTTTTGATTTATTACCAGAGGTTTACGAATCGCTTAATGCCAAGCGTACTGGCGTATTTATAATGATTGGGATTTTACTTCAAATTATTTTGGAGTTTTTATCTAAAGGTGCTGAGCATGGACATGTTCATATTCATAAAGATGATACTGAATTTCCGTGGCTACTTTTCGTGAGTTTGTGTATTCATAGTTTTTTAGAAGGTTTTCCTATACATCAACATAACGACATGGTATATGGCGTTTTTATCCATAAAATCCCGATTGCTGCGTTAATAACCATTTTTTTATTACAATCGAGTTTTGCAAAAGCTAAAGTTGTTGGCTTCTTGTTTGTCTTTGCAATTATGACACCTTTAGGGACTTTGATATCTAATCACGCTGCGATTCCAGCAGAATATATTAATTGCATCAATGCTGTAGTCATTGGTATTTTCTTTCATATCTCAACCACTATTTTGTTTGAAAGTAGCGAAGGTCATAAGTTTAATTTATCAAAACTTTTGGTTATTTGCTTGGGTATTATAATTGCTTATTTTGTTTAAATGTTTAGTAAAGAAGAAAGCCGAAAATTACGCGAAGACTTTTGGATTAGCTTCGGGAAATCTTTCCCACGAAAGTGGTTGCTCTACAATACAAAGATTAAGGGTTTAAGCTTTAAATTTTATTTTGATACCAAGAAAGCCTTTGTTTCACTAGACCTTGAAGACGATTTAGAAAACCGCATCAATTGCTGGGAAAAGTTAGTAGCCCTTAAAAACATTTTGCAAGCTGAATATCTTCCAAATGCCATTTACGAAGAAGAATTCTATTTAGAAAATGGAAAAGAAATCTCACGTATTTATGTACCATTAGAAGAAAAAGTATCTATCCATAACAAGAATACTTGGCGCGATGTCATGGAATTTTTCTATGAGAAAATGTCCTGTTTTGAAGCATTTTTTGAGGAATATAGGGATATTATAAAGTCTTAAATATTTGTTACGACTTTTAATTACCTTTATATTATTAATTCCTAAAATTTTTTAATTATGAAACTCGGAGCATTTTCAATTAGCCTAAGTGTTAAAGATATTAAAGCCTCAAAACAGTTTTACGAAACTTTAGGATTTACAGTATTCGCGGGCGATTTAGAACGTCAATATCTAATTATGAAAAACGGGGATGCACTCGTCGGATTATTTCAAGGCATGTTTGAAGGTAACATTCTTACTTTTAATCCAGGTTGGAATCAAGATGCTCAAACTCTAGACAGTTTTGATGATGTTAGAACTATTCAAGACCATTTAAAAAAGAATGCTATTAAACTTGAAAAAGAAGCCGATAGTAAAACAAAAGGTCCTGAAAGTATTACGATGATTGACCCAGATGGAAATGTGATTTTAATTGACCAGCACGTTTAAATCACATACAAATACATCATCATAAAATGGCAAATGGCACCAGCCAAAACAAAGAAATGCCAAATAACATGGTTATACGGAATTTTATGAATGGCATAAAAGACAATGCCGACCGTATAAAATAAACCACCAGAAAATAGCCAAAGTATACCATTTGGATGCATAATTTCAGATAGCGTTGAAAAATCGAACACTATAAGCCAACCCATGACTAGATAGAGTAATGTTGAAAAAAATTCAAACTTACCTGTAAAAAAAAGTTTTAGAACAACACCAAATATAGCAATACCCCAAACCGCATAAAATAGTGGCCAACCCAAACTGTCTGATAATACAATGAGTAAAACTGGCGTGTAAGTTCCTGCAATTAAAAGGTAAATACTAATATGGTCAACAATTCTAAATTTCTTTTTTAATGCCTCAGAATTAATGGCATGATATAAGGTCGACGCCAAAAACAAAATGATAATAGACAGACCATAAATAACCACGCTAAACAAATACCATGGTTTTGTACTATCGACATCTAAAATTAAAGCAATTAAACCAATGATACCCAATAATGCACCAAAACCATGCGACCAAGCATTGAGTAATTCTTCACGTTTTGTTTGTAAACTCATCTTAGTTCTGGGTTTGGATTTTTGTCCATTTGTCTGTTAAATCGTAATAATCAATTTCAAAAGCAGGTTCTTGGCGTTCTAACTGACCATTTTGAAACGCACGAAGCAAAATATCTTCAATTAAAAAATCTTCTTTGACTTCTATAGGCACAAACTCACGTTTTAATGAAATATCAAACAAACTCGCAGTATTATTAAACCAAAAGGCACGCCAACCGTTACGCAATTCTTTAATAAGGCTAAAGGCTGTTTTTCCTGTTTGGCGATGAATTAATTTTATAAGAATCTGGCCTTCGGTTTTTGTCAAATTCTTCAACTCTTTTGAAAATTCTTTTTCAATAAATTTCTGAACTTTCTTGGCGTGTTTCTTTTTTTTTCGGCGTTTATCAAACTGTTCTAACTCTTTATTTAATTCGGTTAAACGTTCTGCTGCCATTTTAGCATAAGGATACACTTTAAGCGTTTTTCGCTTTAAAATGTAATAGTTGATACGTTCATCTTTTGTTTTTAATTTTAACCTTGGCAGTACTAAAACCTCTTTTAATTCAATAGTTTTTTTTAAGGTCGTATCGCCATCAATAATCAGGTATTTTTCTGAAATAGAATCTTGTACCACAGGTTCAATTTGGCCTTGTAGTAAGAACGGTAAAAACAGAAAAAATGCTAATAAGTGTTTCATGTTTAGTGGCATTGCCAAAATCATTCCAAATACAGATTTTAGAGCTTTTCAAAATTAAGAATAATCTATTCTGTAACTCTATTAATAGGATTAATATTATTATTTTTAAGAAAAATTTAATCGTATGGCAAAAAAGAGTTTACTCAACAAAAAGTCAATGGACTTTTTAGAAAAATATTTAAATAATGCATCACCAACTGGTTACGAATGGGAAGGTCAAAAAATTTGGATGGACTACCTTAAACCATATGTTGATGATTTTATTACCGATACTTACGGAACCGCTGTTGGCGTTATTAACCCAAAAGCAAAATATAAAGTAGTAATAGAAGGACATGCCGATGAAATTTCGTGGTACGTTAACTATATCTCTGATGAAGGTTTATTATATGTGGTCAGAAATGGTGGTAGCGACCACCAAATTGCACCGAGTAAAGTGGTAAATATTCATACCAAAAATGGCATTGTAAAAGGTGTATTTGGATGGCCAGCGATACATACGCGTAATAGGTCTAAAGAAGAGCCGCCAAAGCCAGACAATATTTGTATTGACATTGGAGCAAAAGACAAAAAAGAAGTTGAAGAAATGGGTGTGCATGTGGGTTGTGTAATTACATATCCTGATGAATTTCACATTTTAAATAAAGACAAATTTGTTTGCCGCGCGCTAGATAACCGAATGGGCGGTTTTATGATTGCCGAAGTTGCGCGTTTGCTTAAAGAAAACAAAAAGAAACTCCCTTTTGGTTTGTATATCACCAACTCTGTACAAGAAGAAATCGGGCTAAGAGGTGCCGAAATGATAACACAAACTATTAAGCCAAATGTGGCAATTGTAACTGATGTAACGCATGATACTACAACACCAATGATTAATCCTAAAAAGCAAGGGTTGGCAAAAATTGGTGATGGACCAGTCATTGCTTATGCACCAGCAGTACAGCAAAAATTGAGAGATTTAATAACAGATACGGCTGAAGAAAAGAAAATTCCTTTTCAGCGTGCTGCGTTATCGCGTGCCACAGGAACAGATACCGATGCTTTTGCCTACAGTAATGGCGGCGTAGCATCTGCGCTTATTTCTTTACCGCTACGCTACATGCATACCACTGTAGAAATGGTACATAAAAATGATGTTGAAAACGTTATTAAACTCATTTACGAATCGCTATTAAAAATTAAAGATGGCGAAACGTTTAGTTATTTTAAGTAAGTAATTGAATATTTAATTTTTTAGAAAGTACGCTTATGCCCTAGTTAGCCTTTATTTAAACCACCTTTTGTACATCCACCTTTTATATAAGATTTATGATATTTAGGAATGAATTTACTGAATTTTGCGAAAAATTTAATCTTGGAAAATGGGTTTTTAAAGCTACTGAACTTAAAAATGTTTTGACTTTTCATAAATCTGATTTAATAAAAATTAATAATCTTCATAAAATATATAATGGAGAACAAGGTGGACTCGTTATTGGTAAATTACATTGTGATGGTGGTGTGCATATGATAAAACCTAATAAAGACGGAACTGAATTTACATATGCTGGAGAAATGGAAGGTTGGGAATATATATCTACTTCAGCGAAAACAGTTGAACACGTAAACAGTTTAGTTAATATTAACGATAGTGTAAAGCCTAAAAATGACTGCGTTAGTTCTGAATTTGAAATACCTAAAAACTGTAATATCATTGATATGACTGAAAGCGTAATCCAAATTTTATATTTAAGTAGGTTTACACAGGTAATTATAAATAGAGAGTCGACAAAAAGAAACATAAAAAACATAATTAAAATTGAACAAAAAAACAAAGGCTAACAACGTATAAAGTTAATAGCTGTTTTTAGCGTGTTTAAGATGTTAATTTATTAATTCAATAGTCTTTATTTAGTTTGTTTCGTGTCTTAAATACGCTACTAACCTTATACAATACGTTGTACAACATACGAATGAACAAACTGCTAATATTAAATATTCTATTTTTTTTACTCGTTTCTTGCGTTAGTAAAGAAAAAAAAGAAGCGGAATTTTATGTAGAAACTCAAACTTCATTTTTCGGATTAAATCACTCGGATTGGACAAAAAGTAAATGGATAAGGAAACCCGAAAATCTAAAAATGATTCACGAAACATTTAAGAAATTTGGTTACGAAAAACTTGAAAGCGGAATTTACGAAAGTGAGAATTTATTCATAGCCAATGGAATTTATATAAAACGAAATTTTGACAATGTTTTGGACAGTTTGGAACTGAGTTATAACCACCCAGAAATGCAAACCAAATATTACAGTGAATTCTGGAATCGTAGAAAAGCGGAGAGAAACGACTCAATCGTTTATGAAATAATCCGAGAATTTAACTCTTTAAAATCGCACAAAAAACGACTAAATTATGAAAATGAGTTTGTAAATGATACTTTGGTTGACTTATTGAAAATTGAATTTGACAATGACAATCTGAATTCTGAAAAAGCGAAATCGGATTTTTATACATTAAAGAAATACGGACTTCATCAATCAGCTTATAATCTACTCTATGAACGAGCAGAATATTCTGAATTGGAATTAGACCGAGAAAAACTAAAAAAGGAATTAACAAAAGCGACGGAATTTACTTATCCTTGGTTAATAGATACGGAAAAGTAAGTACGTTGTACAACAACGTGTATAGCTCATTGCGGCTGAATTCCTTAATCAGAATTTATTGCAATTTACTATCTTTCGGTTACGGCGGAAAATCATAGCTAATTTTCCGCAACTACTCATAGCCGAGACCGTTGTGGTGCGCTTAAGAGAAACATTGTGAGTTTAAAAGAAAAGTTAGAGAAAATAGATTCTGAAATTGAAAACGGCTTGAAATTCAAAGCATCTGACAGATTGCGGAATTTAATTCAGGAAAATCCAAACGAAACTTCACTGTGGAATAAACTGGCTGAATTATATTATGAAAGCGGATTTTTGGATTCTGCTGGAAAATATTGGATTCTGACTGAACCAACTGAAGACCGAATCAAAAAATGTATTGAGATTTATGAAAAATCAGTAAACTATTCTGGATATCAAATTTTGCAAGAAATTGTATTTCGCGGAGACAAATCCAAACTTTCGGAATTTGCTCAAAACAAATTAACGGAATTAGAAGCTGATAGTAAAAAGAAAGCTGATTATGTTCCGAGATTTAGCCCAAAAAATGATAAACGGAAAAACAAAAACACTCAATACAAAAGAACTTTTAAAGATAAACTTGGAGAATTGACATTAATTGGAATCGTTTCTTCAATCGTAATTCTGATTATAATCGGATTTGTAACTGTAATTAAATGGATATTCTAAAGATAAATAAAGAACCGAAACCAATGGCTATAAATAATTGCTCGTTCTCGCCTATTTATAAAATTCTCGCGGAATATCTATCTGTGATTTATTTCTTAAATTAGTTAAATAAACAAGCCACTGATTATAAAAATTAACATTAACAAAAATTAGAAAATAATTTTTAAACTCAAATCAATAATTAAATGAAGCGCATATTTAAATTACTGACAATTTCTTTAATAACATTACAATTAATAGGATGTTCACAAAATGATAATTCTTCAACTGAGCAGCCTGAACTGACAGTAACAGATGCAGATGGTAACATTTACAATACAATAACTATTGGAGGGCAAGTCTGGATGCTTGAGAATTTAAAGACCACAACATACAATGACGGTACACCAATAACTCAATATAACTTTGATATACATGGCACCAATTGGGCCGCGACTGGTAGCATGTTTAATGGTGAAGGCTTTTATAAATGGGCGGATACTGCAGATTTAAATAACGCATCAGATGAAGAATTAGCTTTTGACGAATATGGAGCTATCTATAACCATTTCGCTCTAGAAAGCGGAAAATTAGCGCCTGAAGGATGGCGTATACCAACCGAAGCAGATTTTATAGAACTTGGAAATTTTATTGCTAACGATGGTAATTTAGGTAACGTAGCTGGAGCATTAAAAAGCGAAACGGGTTGGGTTGATAGCTCTGGAAACGGTACAAATACCTATGGATTTAATACTATTCCTAACGGTTATGTTACAATTTTTGGCAGTAATGCTGCAGGCGGAATTCTTTCCACATGGGCTACTTCAAACCTTACGGGTAATGGTGGTAACACTTCATCTTTAATTCGAAAATTGATTCAACTATCAACAAATGATGAGACCTTAGAATGTATTGATTTTCCAATGCAAATTGGTGCTGGTGTTAGATGTATTAAAGAATAACGTTTGCCAATACGCATATAATTTATTGCTTTGGCAAGTGCCTATTTTTTGCTTACATTTTTTTTTAATTGAAAAAAATATTTTAGTGTTAGGATTTTTTTCACCACGTAAAAATCAGTACAATTCTTAATTGAATTTTTAATTACTGGGATACTTTGCGTTTTTGTTCAATAATTTAAATCTTATATATAATCATTAACTTGGGTTCTTAACCAAAATATTACTAGCCTTAAGACTTCATCTAGGCTGGAATTTTGCTTATAACACAATAGTTTCAAAAAAACCTTTGCAAAAATTAGTCTTAATTTTAAAAAGTGGAAATAAATTTACTGATTTGGCATCGTTGTTAAATTTTATTATTGGATTAGTATTAGTTCCTATTTTTATTCTCATGTACATTAAATTTTTTGTAAAAAAAGAAACGAAAATAGGAGCAAAATAAAATAGTCGTAAAAAGAAGTATTTTTATAGCTAATCACTGCATACTTTTAAAACGATTCTGAAGATGACAAAAAAAACAGACCAATTAGATGATTATCTAGCAGTACATTACATACACCGGAGCAATTGGTTAAGAGCGGCTGTACTTGGCGCTAACGATGGTATTTTATCAACAGCAAGTATTGCCATTGGCGTTGCTGCTGCCAGCGACACTCGTGAAACAGTGGTATTGGCAACTCTAGCAGGCTTAGTGGCTGGTGCTTTATCCATGGCAGCTGGAGAATATGTTTCTGTAAGTTCACAAACGGATATCGAAAAAGCTGATATTGAACGCGAAAAGCAAGAGCTTATAGATATGCCAGAAATTGAATTACAACGATTAGCAGAAATCTATGAAAAAAGAGGTTTAAAAAAAGAAACTGCAAAAAAAGTGGCTGAAGAATTAACTGCACATGACGCGCTCGGTGCTCACGTTAGAGATGAATTGGGTATAAATGAAATTAGTCAAGCTAAACCCATACAAGCTGCTCTTGCCTCTGGAGTTGCATTTACTCTTGGAGGATTACTTCCGTTTTTAGTTACATTATTTCTCCCTTTAAAACGAATGGAATATTCACTTTATGGCTTTGCACTATTTTTTCTAATTGTTTTAGGTGCTCTTTCTGCAAAAACAGGTGGTTCTAGCATCGGAAAAGCTGTTATTAGAATTACATTTTGGGGAACAATTGCCATGGGACTTACGGCTTTAGTAGGTTACTTATTCAATGTAAATGTTGCTTAAACAAACAAACGGTTATTCTAAAATATAAAACTTCTCATCTTTTTTTAGAATTTAATTGATAGTGAATTTTCTCATAAAAGAATAAACTATCGTAAATTCGTAATATGGACGAACGCATCGACATTGTAGATTCCGAAGGCATTCCAACAGGAAAAACCGCTTTAAAATCTGAGATTCATAAAAACGGATGGTATCACAACACGATTCATTTATGGTTATACAATGCAAATAACGAAATTCTATTGCAACAACGGTCGCACAAAAAAGTCATTTACCCACTGCTTTGGGATGTTTCAGTTGCTGGACACATAGATGCTGGTGAAAGCTTTATTGAAGCCGCATTGCGCGAAACTAAAGAAGAAATTGGTTTACAATTAAAAGCTGATGATTTGGTAAAAATTGGAACACGACTCCACAAATCAATTTATAATGACGGTGCTATTAAAGACTTTGAATTTCACCAAATTTACATTTCAGAAATCAAAGTTAATTTAGAAGACTTAACACCACAAAAAGACGAAGTTGAAGCTTTAAAGTTTGTAAGCTTTAAAGATTTTGAAAATCTTTTGGCCAACAGCAAAAACAATTCTCATTTTATAGCATCTAACTCAAGCTATTATAAGTTTGTACTCAACCATATTAAAAAGCAATATTATTAATGCAACTTTTATTATTTGCCGTAGCACCAGTTTTAGCTGTAATATTTTATATCTATTTTCAAGATAAACATGAGAAAGAACCTTTTGGATTATTATTCAAAAGCTTTTTATTAGGTGCTTTTTTAAGCATAATCATTGTATTGGTCTTATATTTATTTACTGGTAAATTATTACCGCTGACTGATAAATTTAGCATTTTACAACAAGCCGTACAGGCATTTATTGTTGTAGCCTTAGCCGAAGAATTTAGCAAGTATATTTTTGTTCGGTATTACGCACAACCAAAAAAGGAATTTAACGAACCTTATGACGGTATCATCTACGCCGTTATGGTTTCAATGGGTTTTGCATGCACAGAAAATATACTTTATGTTTTAGAAGGTGGTTATCAGGTGGCTTTATTAAGAGCAATTACCGCTGTACCTGCACATGCAACTTTTGGGATTTTAATGGGTTATTTTATGGGGAAAGCAAAGTTTTCTGATAACAGAATTAAACTTAACCTTATGGGTTTAGCCTTAGCCACTTTATTTCATGGTGCTTACGATTTCTTCCTATTCATTAATTTTATTCCTGGTATAGCCATTGGGGCTTTTATATCACTATTAATCGGACTTATTTTATCAAAAAAGGCGATTCGCCGTCATCAAAATGATTCAAATTTTAATCCAGATAATCTCGAATAATTTTCGGCTTTCTAATTTTCTTATAGTTTAAAGTTTGCCTTCAAAACTCCTGATGATGAGTTTCACTAATTTATGATTTTCTTAAAAGTATTACTCAAACGATTGCGTTAATTTTGTTGAACTAAAATCTAACTATTCATGTACAAAACCAACGTAAACAACACCTTTAGTTTCTATGTATCGGCAGATTCAGTTAAAAAACTAGATGTTGTAGAAACTGATAGCAATCAATTTCATATTCTTCAAAATAACAAGTCTGTAAAAGCTTCTGTTTTAGATTCAGACTTCAATAAAAAAACTTATGAAGTTCAAGTGAATAATAACAGTTACACTGTTGTGATTCAAGACGAACTAGACCAACTCATTTCCGACTTAGGATTCGAAGTTGGCGCTTCAAAAAAGGTCAATGATATCAAAGCACCAATGCCAGGTTTAATCCTAGAAATCAACGTTTCTACAGGTCAAGAGGTGAAAGAAAATGATTCACTTCTCATTCTTGAAGCTATGAAAATGGAAAATGTCATAAATTCTCCAAGAGATGGCGTTATTAAATCCATAGCTGTAAATCAAGGCGAAACCGTTGACAAAAACAACCTTTTAATTGAATTTGAATAAGATGAAAAAAATACTCATAGCCAACCGAGGCGAAATTGCCATCCGAGTGATGCAAACAGCAAAGAAAATGGGCATCAAAACCGTGGCTGTTTTTTCGGAAGCTGATAGAAATGCACCTCATGTAAAATTTGCAGATGAAGCGGTTTGTATTGGTCCTGCGCCTTCAAATCAGTCTTATTTATTAGGCGATAAAATTATTGAAGTTGCTAAATCTCTCAATGTAAATGGTATACATCCTGGATATGGATTTTTAAGCGAAAACTCAAAATTTGCAGAACTTTGCGAAGCAAATCACGTCATATTTATCGGTCCAAAATCTAAAGCTATTGAGATGATGGGCGATAAACTTGCCGCAAAAGATGCTGTAAAAGATTACAATATACCTATGGTTCCTGGTGTTGATCATGCGGTGACTGATACCAAAGAAGCTATCGAAATTGCAAAATCTATTGGATTTCCTATTCTTATTAAAGCTGCAGCTGGCGGCGGCGGAAAAGGTATGCGTATTGTAGAAAAAGAAGAAGATTTAGAGCAACAAATGAAACGTGCCATAAGCGAAGCAGTTTCTGCCTTTGGAGATGGTTCTGTTTTTATTGAAAAATATGTGAAGTCACCAAGACATATCGAAATCCAAGTGATGGCGGATAGTCATGGTAATTTTCTTCATCTATTTGAGCGCGAATGTTCTGTACAACGTCGTCATCAAAAAGTTGTTGAAGAAGCACCATCAGCTGTTTTAACACCTGATTTAAGAGAACGCATGGGACAAGCGGCTATTGATGTTGCTAAAGCTTGCGACTATATTGGTGCAGGAACAGTTGAATTTTTACTTGATGCCGACCATAATTTCTATTTCTTAGAAATGAATACGCGTCTCCAAGTAGAGCATCCAGTTTCCGAATTAATATCGGGTGTGGACTTAGTAGAACTTCAAATAAAAGTTGCTCGTGGTGAAGCATTAGAAATTACTCAAGAAGACTTAAAAATAAAAGGCCATGCTCTTGAACTTCGTGTTTATGCCGAAGATCCGATGAATGACTTTTTACCAAGTGTCGGTAATTTAGAAGTTTACCAACTTCCTGTTGGCAAAAACATAAGAGTCGATAATGGTTTCGAAGAAGGCATGGACATTCCCATTTATTACGACCCAATGCTATCAAAATTAATTACTTATGGTAATACTCGTGCCGAAGCGATTGAGCTTATGATTAAAGCTATTGATAATTATAAAGTGAAAGGCGTAGAAACAACCTTACCATTTGGACGTTTTGTTTGCGAACATGAAGCTTTTAGAAGCGGGAATTTTGATACGCATTTTGTAAAAAAATATTACTCGCCTAGTCTTTTAGAAGCACAGTATAAGGCTGAAGCAGAAATTGCAGCTCAGATAGCTTTAAAAGTTTACTTAGAAGAGCAAAAATTATTAAGACTACCAAACTAAGATATTATGAATTCTAAAATAAAAACTCTAACCGAAAAGCTTGAATTGTCAAAACTTGGTGGTGGTCAAGCTCGAATAGATAAGCAGCATCAAAAGAAAAAACTAACTGCAAGAGAACGCGTTATGTATTTACTAGACGAAGGTTCTTTTGAAGAAATTGGTGCTTTAGTAACTCACCGAACCACTGATTTTGGTATGGCACAACAAAAATTTTATGGTGATGGTGTAGTAACTGGTTACGGCACAGTAAACGGAAGATTAATCTACGTTTTTGCACAAGATTTTACTGTTTTTGGAGGTTCATTATCTGAAACACATGCCGAGAAAATTTGTAAAATTATGGATATGGCTGTTAATGTAGGTGCGCCAATTATAGGATTAAATGATTCTGGTGGTGCACGTATTCAAGAAGGTGTCCGATCACTTGGCGGTTACGCTGATATTTTTTACCGTAATGTTCAGGCTTCTGGAGTTATTCCTCAGATTTCTGCAATCATGGGACCTTGTGCTGGTGGCGCGGTTTATTCACCTGCAATGACAGATTTCACGTTAATGGTTCAAGATACGAGCTATATGTTTGTTACTGGTCCAAATGTGGTAAAAACCGTTACAAACGAAGAAGTAACTAGCGAAGAATTAGGTGGCGCAAGTGTTCATTCCACAAAATCTGGTGTGGCGCATTTAACGGCTTCAAATGATGTAGAAGCTTTGGAAAATATCAAGCGTTTACTCAGTTATTTACCTCAAAATAATAAAGAAAAAGCTTTAGATATTCCATTTGAATTAAAAGAAGAAGTCAGAGAAAGTTCATCAGACATTGTTCCTGACAACCCAAACAAACCTTACGATATGCATCAAGTTATTGAAGGTATTATTGATGAGAATTCATTTTATGAAATTCACAAAGACTACGCTGAAAATATTATCGCCGGTTTCGCACGCTTGGGTGGAAAATCTGTTGGAATTGTTGCCAATCAGCCCTTATTTTTAGCAGGTGTTTTAGATGTAGATAGTTCTAAAAAAGCAGCAAGATTTGTACGTTTTTGTGATGCTTTCAACATCCCACTTTTAGTTTTAGAAGACGTGCCAGGATTTTTACCAGGAACAGACCAAGAATGGAATGCGATTATCACCAATGGCGCCAAATTATTATATGCTTTCAGTGAAGCGACAGTGCCAAGAATTACGGTAATTACACGTAAAGCCTATGGTGGCGCGTATGATGTAATGAACTCTAAACACATAGGTGCAGATATGAATTTTGCTTGGCCAAATGCTGAAATTGCTGTAATGGGCGCAAAAGGTGCGGCAGAAATTATTTTTAAACGTGAGATATCAACATCAGACAATCCTGATGAAAAATGGAAAGAAAAAGAAGCAGAATATGCCAATTTATTCGCAAATCCTTACAGTGCAGCAGAACGTGGTTTTGTAGATGAAGTTATTCTTCCAAAGAATACAAGAAGAAAGCTTATTAAAGCTTTTAAAATGTTAGAAAATAAAATTGTAGAAAGCCCTAAGCGAAAGCATGGTAACATCCCTTTATAAGCGGTATTTTGTACAATAGTTGTTTTCTTTAAAAACTTACAACTTAAATTGTGTGATTTAAGATAATCTTATGAATTATACTTTTGTAATGACATCTATATGTTTATACTATACGTATATAAATCATAAATCATAAATCATAAATTAAAACTAGAAAAAATTATATGAAAACATTATTGTTACCTGTTTTATTCTTAATCACTTTTGCTTGTACTTCTCAAGGGAATAAAAAAGACATGGCCGAAGTGGTTGATATGCCAAAAATGGTTGAGCCTCAGGTTCCACAAATTTTGGTTGACGGGATTATGCAATTGCCTTTAAAACACGTTGAAGAAATTCCAAAAATTGGTGAGTTAAAAGATATAGAACTTCAGTCTTTCCTTGAAAAAGAAATAGATAAAAAACCGCTTTGGCGCAACTTAGTTGATAACAACAGAATGTCTGTGGCTATCGTCGACTTGCAAGATGTAAATAATATTAAATATGCAGGCATCAACGATAACAATATGATGTATGCTGCTAGTCTGCCAAAAATTGCAATTCTTTTAGCTGCAATGGACGCTATTGATAAAGGAGAATTAAAATTAACTCCAGAAGTTAAAAAAGACATGCGCTTAATGATTAGCAAATCTAATAATAAAGCTTCAACACGTATGATTGACCGCGTAGGTTATAAAAAAATTGAAGAAGTTTTGCGCTCTCCTCAACATGAATTATATGATGAAGAAACTGGTGGTGGACTTTGGGTTGGAAAACGTTATGGCGGTGGAGGAAATACATATAGAGAACCGCTTAAACAACTTAGTCATGCAGCAACTACAAAACAAGTAGCTAGTTTTTATTACCAATTAGCTATGGGTAATCTTATAAATGATAAACGTTCTAAACAAATGTTGGAATATATGAAAGACCCAGCTTTGCATCATAAATTTGTGAACACTTTAGATAGAGTTGCTCCTAATGCAGATATTTACAGAAAATCAGGGTCATGGAGAAATTATCATTCTGATTCTGCTTTAGTTTGGGGTCCAGAAAGACGCTATATTATTGTTGCATTAATAGACAATGAAAGCGGAGAAAATATAATTAGAGAACTTGTTGTACCTTTAGAAAAAGTTATGAAAAAGGCGAAAGCTTCATAAAAACAACAAAGTTCTATTATTATAATGCTTAAAAGAATTTTTAAGACAACATTTGGTTTAAGAGATGGCGAAATACACATCTCTTTTTTAATGCAATTATATATTTTTTTAATTATCACTGTGCTATTGATAATTAAACCCAACGTAAATGCATTATTTCTTTCAAGACTAGGTTCAGAGCAGTTGCCAATTGGTTACATCCTTGTTGCTTTTATTGCTGTTATTGTGACTTATTTTTATAATAAATGGGTTCGCAGATTTTCATTTAGGCGAGTTGCAATCATAACACTCGTTTTTTTTGGACTTTCATTTTTACTTTTAGGATTAGCTATAAAACTCAATTTTATAAAAGATTGGGTACTTTATGTTTATTACATAGGTGTTTCTCTATTTGCCGTTATAACTACATCCCAATTTTGGATATTAGCAAATTTGGTATTTAACTCAAGAGAGGCAAAACGATTATTTGGTTTTATTGGTGCAGGAGCAATTGCAGGTGGTGTTTTTGGAGGTTATCTAACTAGCATTATAGCATCAAAATTTGGTATTGAAATTTCTATTATTGTAGCATCAGTTTTTTTGCTTTTATGTATTCCTATTATTCAAAAAATATATAAATTAAAAGTCAATAAGCTAAATATGCACATGAGAGCGCAAAGACGCTCACAAGACGCCAAAACAAACTTACCTTCTTACAAGGTTGTTGCTAAGTCAAAACATTTAACTTTTTTGGCTATCATCACTGGTGTTGGAGTTATTGTTGCAAAATTGGTTGATTTTCAATTTAGTGATATCGCTCATAACACTATTACAGATAGTGACGAATTAGCATCATTTTTCGGGTTTTGGTTTTCGACATTTAATCTGTTAGCATTGGGGCTTCAATTATTTTTAACTAACAAAATTCTTAGTAAACTCGGTGTATCGTCTACGTTATTAATTTTACCATTAGGAATCGCTTTTGGGAGTTTATTATTTCTAATTTTTCCTGAATTATGGGTTTTAGTTATCATTAAAGGAATTGATGGAAGTTTTAAACAATCACTTAATAAGGCAGCTTTTGAATTGTCTATAATTCCCATTCCTTTTACCATTAAAAATCAAGCAAAGTCATTTATTGATGTTGCTGTAGATAGTATTGCAACAGGCTTAGCTGGTCTAATGCTTATTTTCATTGTAAAGCGGTTTAATCTTTCTTCAATATATATCACAGTTATTATTTTACTATTAGTATTTCTGTGGATTATTCTTATTTATAAATTAAGGGAAACGTATTTTCATTCGTTTAGGTTAAATATTCAAAGAAACCTAGCTACTACAAGTAATCAGAAAATTTCTAGAAAAAATAAAAGTGTAGATTTAAAACGAATAATTTTAAAATCCGATAACGAAATTGAAATTCTTACCGTTTTAGACAGATTGAGTGCATACAAAATTAAAAGTCTAAAAACAGAAATTACTAATTTACTACACCATCCGTCATATAGAGTAAAAGTTAAAGCTATACAGCAACTTTACAGTTATGATAAAGGCGCATCTTTGAGTGATATAGAGCCATTAATTCATTCATCAAATGCTGAAGTTTCTCATGCAGCTTTAGCTTATGTATTGGAATACTCCCAAAGTTCACAACAGTCTTTTTTTGAGGAATATTTAAATCATCACAACAAAACTATAGCCTCTGCAGCTTTACTATGTTTGGCAGAAGAAATTGGAGATAACAAAAGTTTAGATTTAAAATTTCATTTAAAACACAGAATTGAAACCAATTACCGAAAAGCCTTAACACTTGACGATAATCTTTACAAAGAAGATATTGCTAAACTCATGTTAACCATAGCGCATGCACGATATGAAAAGTATTACTCTTACATCAACATAAATCTTATTCACGACAACCCTTATATTGTAAAGCATGCAATAAAAGCAGCAGGTATTACTGCAGACGATATGTTTGCTAAACCTTTAATTCACTTTATTTCTGATAAAACTTACCGTAAGCAAGCTATTAAAGCATTACGTGAATACAGCAGTAAAATAACAGATACTTTACTTAAACTCTCTCTAAATGATGAAATTAATACAAATGCCCAACGGCATATTCCTTTATTGATTCGTTCATTTAAAAATCAACAATCGGTAAAAATTTTAACTCGCTTTTTAAAAAACAAAGATGTATTTACTCGATTGGAAGCGGCAAAAGCTCTAATTAAACTTAAGTCTAAACAAGAGAATCTCTATTTTAATAAAAGACGATTTAAAAAAGAAATTTTTAGGGAATATAAGTATGCTAAACAAACTGTTGATGCATTATCTTCCATGCAAAATATTATTCATTTAAATGCAGAAAGCAAAATTAATACTGATGAAACTAGAGAAATTGAAATTGCTCGAGAAGCTATTGTTAAATTGCTAGAAGAGCAATTAAACACAAGTCTTAAGTGTATTTTTAAACTACTCGGTATTTTATATGATGAAGCTGATATTGAAGTAAGCTATTCTGGATTAATCAGTGATGTCAAAGAAGCTAAAATAAACGCCTTAGAGTTTTTAGATAATTTATTACAAAGCCAAATTAAAACTCAAATTTTACCACTTATTGAGTATTATTCAATAGAGGCAGAATCTCAAACACAAAACAATGAGTTAAGTATAAATATTCTCGCAGAGCCAAAATTGATAGAAATGTTATTTTCTAGCAGAAGTAAGCGCATGAAACTAGAGCTACTCTATCTCATACGCTTGCTTAAAGACAAGTCTTATATACGATTAGTTCAAAAACAAACAATTAAAACTAGTAAAGAAGTTAGAATTTTTGCTACAGATACTGCATCTATTTTATTAGATAATTTTTAATTTCCATCACCTATTGCACCATTGCCATCATCTTCGTCATCATCTGCTTTGTAAGGCTCTTCTTTTACTTCTGGTAAATCGACATTGTTTTTTATAACATCGTCAATTTTACTTGCTAAATACATATGAGCACCAGCTGAATTTTTATTTAATACATTAGACATGAGACTAACGATGTATTTAACGCCATCATCGTGCTCTACAATAATTACAGAATTCATATAATTAAAAACATTACCAGCGTAAGACGCACAATTAGGGTTCTTTTCTCTATCGCATTTGTAATAACTACCAGATTTAAAATACACCGCAGCACTATCTAAACGAGGTGATTTTGCATAGCGAATTCGACGATCTGTTAAATACAATAAACGCTTCATTTCTAAACTAGTTTTTTCGTCTACTACTTTACCTTGCTCTAGAAGAACCAAAAATTTCATCAATCCTTTTGGAGTGCCAATACTACCGCCTTTTCTGCCCACATATTTGCCAGCAGGTCTTGTAAATAATCCACCCAATCGCCATTCGTCCTCTGTTATTCCTAAATCTCTTAAAGGTTGATTAACAACAGTATGCATCAAATTTGTTAAAGAATCTCTTTTAGTGTTTTTAAAGTACTCTTCTGCTTCTTCTTCAGTTAAATCAATATATTTTTCATTAAATGCTGCCATTAGCATAGACTCGCGCATTAAAACACTAGCCGCTCCATTATTGCTCACAGAAACCATATGGTCTAACCACTCAAATAATGAAAACTCATCGGTTGCACGCACCTGACGCTTGGTTAATTTATCTTCTTCAATATTGTAAATTGGAACCGTATGATGATCGCCAGTACCCCAATAACGAGATGACACTTTTATATCTTTTAAATACATCATCCTATCATCCCAAGAGTCTGGGCATATTCGCGCCAATTGCGTAAACAAAGCATTTAAAACCGCTAATTTGCCAACACTTCCTGGCTGATACCCTATATTTTCTCTGTGCTCTGCATATTTTAGATCGTTAGGATTACTCATGTCTAAAACCGCAGCAGAATATGCACCTCCAGGAATTATTCGTTTTATTTTTGTAGAAAATTCTTTGTCTTCTTTAAGAATTGAACTTAAACTATCAGATACCGATTTTAGATTTAGTTTTATGTCTTTAAAACTTTTATAAGCACCAGCCGGAATCCTTCTATAAGGAATACTATCGTCATGGAATTTTTTAATTTGATACAAACGTTTTATTCCTGTGCGCTCGTAACCATCTATAGGATAAATATTAAAACCAAATGAGGCTAAAATTCCTACTACTAATGTAATTTTTAATACGTTTTTCATCTCTATAGTTTTGTATTGCGATTAACAATTTTATTATTATCGATTTTTGGAGTAATAGAATTTAAGTAATCTGAACTTTTTGCGGCTTTATTTTCCACAAAAGGCCTTATTTGAAATAGCCATAGTTTATCGTTTTGAAATCCAAATTCTACATCAAAAGCTTGATGGCTGTCTTCTGAGTCTATTTTATTTCTAACTTCTTTTGCCATTTCTCTTATTTCTTGAATATTTTTTGGATTGAGAATTGGACGCTCAAAACCTGTAAAATAAGATTTAGTTCCTCCGCTATCTGGAAGTCGAATGTAATCTGGTTGACGCGCTGGCGAGATAAGAACGTCTTCGAATTTTGTAATTAAACGCGTTTCAGCAGATTGTCCATCAACTGCGCCACCAGCACCACGACTAAAGGCTACAGTTAAATCATCATCATTTCCTGAGTTAATACCTTTCGTAATCATAACGCCAGAATAATCAACATCTACGCTAGGAATAATTAATATTGAAGGAAAAACGTTTTCAGGATTAGATAAGTATTTCTGACGCCATTTAAAGCTTCTCTCCGTGTATGCTGATGCCCAAACACGTTTAATACCATTTAAGATTTCATTTTCATCTTTAATATTAAATAAAGTTAAATTTAATCCAGCACCAGTAAACTCTTTTAAATCTTCCATGTTAGTGTCACTTCGGAGAAAGACTGGAACATTGCCCATGTTACCGTTAAATGCAGTCTTAAACTGACTTTTTAAGTCTGATACAAATTCTGGAGCAAGATCAATATTTACAATAGCTTTATGCAATTTTTCTAAAGCTTCAAGCTGAAAATTCTCAATTTCAGAATCATTTTTCCCTTCATTTTTCATTTGCTCAGCTTTGGCAAACGTGTCATTTAAGAATGTCCAATATGTTTTTGATTGACCTGGCATTTGTAAGTCCATATGCATTCTAAAAATTCCGAAAGGAATAATAATACCTTCCACTACATTATTAGGGAATAATTTTTTTAATTCGCCCAAATTAGCAGCTTTTGGTCCGCAAACTTTACCAGAATCGTCGGCATCAACCTCTCGCATATTAATAACTGTTTTTTGGTCTAAACGAATTTGATTGGTTGGAACTTCGATAATAGCTTTGCTTCGCTCCTTTTTATCAAATAAAGATTTTTCAACATCTGTCATTTCATCATCAAGCTTTAATTTTATATTTCCCTTGCTAGATACTGCAAAAAATACATTTTTACCATCATGCTTCTTTAAGGATTTCAAATTTTCATAACTTAATGCTGCGTTAGGAATACCTAGATTTCTTGCGAGTAATTGTACATGAGACACTAAATTACCTTCTGAAACGGTCATGATGCCGGCAATGGGTTTTAAATCTGCCGGTGGACGCTCAAAAACATAAATATTCTTAGAATTTACTTCTACGTCATCTGGGTTGCCATCAACAACAACCAATTTACCAAAAGTATAACCAGGATTCAAGCCTCTAAAACTGCCAGAATTTTCAACTCCTGAAACATTACTTTTTATATTAGTTAGCTCAGCAAATAATTTTCCAAGTTTGCTTACAGCATCGCCTAAATTTAGTGCAACACTGCTTCTAACTCTATCATCAATAAACCCATAAGCTAAAGGCTCAAAAGCCGTGTAAGTATTAACAACTTCTGTATAATTAGCTTTTACAAGCGCAGCACTCCACTCAACCACACTACGAGAAATGTTTAGAAACTGTGATAAATCGTCAATTGTCAGGTTTTCTTTTGCGTAAATGCTATTTAATTTGTTTTCAATTGAAGCGTATTCCCAATCTTCAATTAAGCCAGTTCCATTTGCTGCACAAACTAAAGTGAGTATTTTATGCATATGGGTTTGTAAATCTTCTGGTTGCCATTCTTGTACTTTAGTTAGCATATAATGTTCTAAATTATTAGAAATGTCTAAAATAGCTAAGCGATGTCGAGGGGATTTAAATGTGGTAACGCCTTTTCTTATTTCGTTAAGTGCTTCGGAAATATTATTAATTAAAACGCTTAAATCTGAAGTTTTACTATTAGAGATAAATGTTTTTAAGTACTGTGTAACAGAATTATCCTTTGGTAGATTATTAATTTCAGCTTCAAACTTAGACAAATCTAATGGTGCGTAATGCAGTTTCATCGTAGAAATTAGCTCATTAAAATCCTTACGTAAATCAGTATCTAATTTTGAATCATTATTAGCATAAAAATTTTCAACTCTAGCGACATCTGAAGCTTCAGGCTGCCCGTGAATTTTTATTCGTAAATCCATGAATTTTTCATAATCTTCAGATATGGTCTTAGATTGGCTTCGCATAAGTTGAGCTGTATTAGTATCGCCATTATGCGGAATATCTTTTAAAGCTTGTTTAATGAGATAAAAATTTTCATTAAGTAATTCATCATCTTTTAAAATAGTTTCAAAGAAATCTTTTCCCCAAGCTTGTTCGTCTTCAGATTGAACAGAACCTCTATAGAATTGTCCTTTTTGCAAAACCCAACCATCATCAACACTCACTAAATATTTATTGACTTGGTATTGCTTTAATCTGTTAAAATGATTTTTGGTATCTAAAAACGGTTCAATTTCATTAGCTGCCAATATTTCTGCAAAATATAGATTGTTTGTTTTTCTAAGTTTCAAAGCGTTTTCTTTAAAACTTGCGTGTTGTATACCGCCACCAATATCGTCTGGACAAGGGTCTTTCGGGTCTCTAATTGTGCCATCTTTACAAAACCATTTAATACGATAATAAGGACCTCGAATGTCCTTTTTGTAATCTTGTACTAACTCGGCAATTTGTTTGTTAGAAAGCTTTTGCGCTGTGGAAATTTGAAAAGTGCACAACACAATTATTAAAAGCGTAATATGTTTCATTGATTGATTTTAATTAGTATTACCAAATTTACCTTTTTATTTAATGCTAAAGACTAAAAACAATACGTCTAAAGCTATTGCGTTAACAATAGTTTGTATCGCACACAAAAAAAGTAATTGGACTGAAAAAAATTAAATTTTAGCCTGATATGTATATAGCTCGTAATATCGACCTTGTTTTGCTAATAGCTCGTTATGATTTCCACGCTCAACAATTCTACCATCCTCAACAACTAAAATTTGGTCTGCTTTTTTAATTGTACTCAAGCGATGCGCAATGACAATTGTAGTTCGATTGTTGGTAAGCTCTGCTAAACTTTTTTGAATAAGACCTTCGCTTTCTGTATCTAAATTTGATGTAGCCTCGTCTAAGATTATAATTTTTGGATCAGCCAAAATAGCTCTAGCAATAGCAATACGCTGTCTTTGACCGCCAGACAATTTAACGCCACGCTCACCAATTAAAGTTTCTAAACCATTATCAAATCGGTCTGTAAATTCGTTTACATAAGCTGCATTTACAGCATTTTGAAGTTGTGCCTCGGTTGCATTTGGTCTCGGAAACATAATATTTTCGCGTATGGTACCTTCAAACAAAAATTCATCTTGTAAAACAACGCCAAGGTGCTTACGAAAACTATTCAATTTTACTTTTGATAAGTCCTTGCCATCAATAAGTACAGAACCCGATTTTGGATTTAAAAAAGTGGCTGATAATCCTGCAATTGTAGATTTACCAGAACCCGAACTTCCTACAAGTGCTACTACAGACCCAGATGGTGCTTCAAAATTGATGTTGTGTAAAACAGGTTTTTCAGGTTCATATTCAAACGACACATTATTAAATTTCAAACTTCCTTTAAAATCCTTTAATTCAATTACTCTCGTATCATCATCCTCTTCGGCTGTCATATTCATCAATTCTTCAGTACGGTCTAAACCAGCTAAAGCTTCCGTTAATTGACTGCCAATATTACTCATTTGCACAATTGGCGCTATCATAAAACCTAAAACCAAAGTAAAAAATAAAAAATCACCTGTTGTCATTTGATCTTGCATCATGTAATAACCACCAATACCCATAATACCTGTTGTAGCGACGCCAATTAAAAACGTTGAAGAACTCGTCATTAATGCTGTAGCCGTTAAACTTTTTTTTACGTTTTGATAAATATCGTCTACACCTTTTTCAAATATCTTGTTTTCTTGCGCTTCAGCATTAAATGCTTTTATGACTCTAACGCCTGCCAAAGTTTCTGTAAGTCTACCAGTAACTTGAGCATTTATTTTTCCTCGAGTTCTAAAAATTGGTCGTATATATTTAAAGGCTTTTAAGGCTATAATCCCGAAGATAGAAAGTGGCACAAACACAAAAAGCGTCATCCAAGGATTGAGATTTATTAATATTATTAAAGAAACAATAGCCGTAAATGTACCGCCGACCAATTGAACCAAACCTGTGCCAATTAGATTTCTTACGCCTTCAACGTCTGTCATTATTCGTGAAACTAATGCGCCAGATTTTGTATTATCAAAAAATCGTATTGGTAAAGACAATACTTTTTTTTGAACTTGAGCTCTCAATTCGCTTATTAAATATTGTGCTTGTACACTTAATATTTTGGTTAGTGCATAGGACGTTACAGCTTGGACCGTTATTGCTATAATTACAATGGCGATTAAAACATAGAGCCCTTTATAATCTTTGTTAGGGACAACTTCATCTAAAAGAACTTTACTTTGCCAAGGAAGAATAAGTCCTGCCAAACTTCTTATAACAATTAATATAAGACCAATAAAAACCAGATTACGTCTTGGCCAGATAATGGTTTTAAATGCCTTACCAATTGTAACTTTTGGTTGCTTTTTATCTGATTTTGAATTTGATTCTTTAAAATGTTGCATGAAATTTATTAAGACGTAAAGATACTATTCTATTAAGCGCCTATGATAATTTATTTGACCTAAATGATATGCTAAATGTGATTTGAGATGAAGTAGAAAATATTCCGTAGTCATAAAATCTTCAAAAGGATTTCTTCGGTATTCATTTTGAAAGTCTTGCTGAGTTAAAGAGTCTAGCGTACTAGTGACTATATTTTTTGTTTCATCAACTTGATTACAAATCTCTTCAACTGAAATATTTTTTTGCGAAAATTCCAATTCGCGCTGACGAACATAACCCGTATTTCCTAAATTTGCTCCTATAAAGTGATTAAGGTTTCCAATAATGTGTAAAACCAAATTACCCCCGGAGTTACTTATGTTTTTATCTAATTTCCAAATATTTGCTTCATCAGAATAAAGCTGTAATTCTGTTTTTAATTTTTCTAAATCGCGATTAAATAATTTAATTAATGATGCTTTCATTTGAGTTAGGTATTACTGCATTTCTATTATAAAAATAGTATTTAATTAGTTTACCTTTGCAGGATGAAAAATAAAAGCCGTTCGCAATTAGAATTTGTATTATTAATGGCGGCGCTAATGTCTATAGTTGCTCTAACTATTGACGCTTTATTACCTGCATTACCAGATATTGGGGCTGATTTAAATGTTAGCACTATAAAACACAACCCAAAACTAATTACTTCTATTTTTTTAGGTCTTGGTTTTGGGCAACTTTTGTTTGGACCATTGTCAGATAGTTTTGGAAGAAAGCCTATTGTTTACTTAGGTTTTATTGTTTTTATCATTGCATCATTTATTTGTATTACGACCAAGAGTTTTGAAATGATGTTATTAGGTCGTGTTTTACAAGGTGTTGGTTTGGCTGCGCCACGCACAATGACTATAGCTATGGTTAGAGATAGTTACAGTGGCGATTATATGGCTAAAATTCTATCCTTCGTGGTTATGATTTTTATTTTAGTGCCTATAATAGCACCATCTTTAGGGCAATACATCATGAATCATTTTCATTGGAAAAGCATCTTTATTTTTAACGGTTGCTTTGGTATCGCTGTAATGCTTTGGTTTTGGCTTAGACAACCAGAAACATTGAAAGACAAATACCGTATTCCGTACCGGATATCTATATTTAAAACAGGTACTATAGCATTTTTTAAAATAAAACCTGCTGTTATTTATACTTTGTTATCGGGATTAATAACGGGTTCATTTATGGTTTACCTCAGCACATCGCAACGTATTTTTGAAAAGCAATATGATTTAAAAGAAGAGTTTCCCCTCATTTTTGCGAGTTTAGCGATATCAGTTGGCATATCGACATTACTTAACAGTCAATTGGTAATGCGTTTTGGGATGCGAAATATTGTAAAACTAGCTATGACAAGCTTTGTTATTATTTCTTTAGTTTTTATAGGCTTATTTTATTCTGGAGCAAACCCAAGCGTTGAAGTTTTAATTGGCTTTTTTGCGCTACAATTTTTAACAATTGGTTTTTTATTTGGAAATCTTAGAGCATTAGCCATGGAGCCAATGGGACACATTGCTGGAATTGGCTCTGCATTAAACGGATTTATTTCTACAGTAATGGCTGTACCAATTGCAAATTACATCGGAAAATTTGTAATCAATTCAGTTACACCATTGTTTATAGGCTTTGCTGTTTGTGGACTAATTTCCTTAGTGTTGTTTTATATGGTGAAAAAACCTGTAAAAGAAGAAGCTATTTCAGCTTAAAAAATCTCTAAACTCCCTTTTCCTTCGCGGATAATTTCTGGAATGTCTTGAGATAAATCTATTACTGTTGAAGCTTCATTATCACCGTAACCACCATCTATAACAACATCAACTAATTTTTCCCACTTTTCAAAGATTAATTCTGGGTCAGTCGTATACTCTAAAACCTCATCTTCGTCTCTTATAGATGTCGAAACAATTGGATTTCCTAAGGCTTTTACTAATGCCAAAATAATTGAATTATTTGGCACACGAATACCTACCGTTTTCCGTTTTTTAAATGGGTTTGGTAATTTTTTAGAACCAGGAAGAATAAACGTATAGGCACCAGGCAATGCACGTTTTAGAATTTTGAACGTTGAAGTATCTATTTGTTTAACGTAATCACTAAGATTGCTTAAATCTTCACAAATAAAGGAGAAGTTAGATTTTTCGAGTTTAACACCTTTTATTCTGGCAATTCTTTCTAATGCTTTTGTATTGGTGATGTCACAACCCAAACCATATACAGTGTCTGTAGGATAAATAACCAATCCTCCAGATTTAAGTATATTAACCACTTTTTTAATTTCCTTTGGGTTAGGATTATCAGGATATATTTTGATGAATTCTGCCATAAACTAAAATTATGAATTATTTTTTAGTTCTACATAGCACCAATAGCAAATTTATTATCAGGTAATCGACGTTTTTAAAATAAAAACTAATCAGCCATTAACGAACACTATCGCTATTTAAAATTTCAAGCTTTGCAAAACGTAATAACAGCTTTTTTGTATCTCCGTTAGAAAATTTAATTTCTGCTTTAGAGTCTGCTCCTTTACCTTCAATTTGAAGCACTTCACCTCTACCAAATCGCTGGTGGTTTACAATGTTTCCTACTGACAATTTACTAGCGGATAAACTATTCTCTACAGGTACAGCTTTACTTACAGCTGTCATTTTTTTTGGTGCTTTAATTTCGAAATTTTCTGCTTTCTTTTTCAATGTCTTTTTCTGAAATTTTTGGGGTGTTTTCGGCTTTGCGAATCTTATTTTATTTGGTTCTATATCTCCAAAGATAGAAGAATCTAGCATAGGATTAAAACGTTGTTCTTGAATTGGTGTAATATTATCGACAAATTCTTCATCTATTTCCTCTATAAAACGACTTGGCTCGGCATCAATGAGCTTTCCCCAACGGTATCTCGATACCGTGTAAGTTAAATAGGCTTGTTTTTCGGCTCTTGTCAAAGCTACATAAAATAATCGACGTTCTTCTTCTAACTCACTACGTGTATTCATACTCATTGCGCTTGGAAATAAATCTTCTTCCATACCCACAATAAAAACGTGAGGAAATTCTAATCCTTTAGCTAAATGAATAGTCA
Organism: Winogradskyella litorisediminis; assembly: GCF_042675765.1. Taxonomy (NCBI): domain Bacteria; kingdom Pseudomonadati; phylum Bacteroidota; class Flavobacteriia; order Flavobacteriales; family Flavobacteriaceae; genus Winogradskyella; species Winogradskyella litorisediminis. Next base: position 395,950 of record NZ_JBHTJL010000003.1, read on the forward strand.
TTAAAGCCACGTGGTCTGGATTACCTTTATCCGCATCTAAATCTGTTGCTAGAGCGACATCTTCAAGAAACTCAGCCAATGATGCTGTGCTGTCTGCAATTTCCTTTTGTCCTTCTACAAAATCTCCAATACCATTAAGCAATTCTTCAATATTTTCCATCTTAGCAACACCTTCTGGTGTACCATCTTTATTGAGGTCTTTTACAATTCCTGTAACTTTTACAACATGCTCAGCTAACTCAAATGCATTGGCATTTTGGTTCATGACTTGAAAACTTTCAACCATGGTTACAAAGTTGCGTAACTTTGTTTTAGTACCACCGTTTATGTTAACATTAAGGTTCTCGATATCTCTAAGAACATCAAAAATTGGACGGTCATACGCACTCGCGGCGACAATTAATTTATCCATTGTGGTTTGCCCAATACCTCGAGCAGGATAGTTAATAATTCGTTTTAAAGCTTCTTCATCTGATGGATTTATAATTACTCTTAAATAAGAGAGTACATCTTTAATTTCTTTTCGTTGATAAAAGGACAAACCACCATAAATACGATACGGAATGTCTCGTTTACGTAAAGCATCTTCAATAGCACGGGATTGTGCATTTGTACGATATAAAACAGCAAAATCACTATTGTTTAGCTGTTCGTTCATTTTAGTTTCCCAAATGGTACTTGCTACAAAACGACCTTCGTCACCATCTGTCATGGAACGATGCACTTTTATTTTTCCACCCTCGTCATTTGCAGTCCAAACCACCTTATCAAGTTTAGTTTGATTTTTATCGATAACAGAATTTGCAGCATTGACAATATTTTTAGTTGAACGGTAATTTTGTTCTAACCGAAAAACTTTGACATTATCATAATCGCGCTGAAAATTGAGAATATTATTGATATTTGCACCACGAAACGCATAAATACTTTGGGCATCATCACCAACGACGCATATATTTTGAAATCTGTCTGAAAGTGCACGAACAATGAGATATTGAGAGTGGTTGGTATCTTGATACTCATCAACCAAAATATATCTAAAACGGTCTTGATATTTTGCTAACACATCCGGAAAACGAGTTAACAGTTCATTGGTTTTGAGGAGTAAATCATCAAAATCCATTGCTCCAGCTTTAAAACAACGCTCTACATATTCTCTATAAATTTCACCCATTTTTGGTCGCCTTGCTGCTGCATCAGCTTCCATAATTTCGGGATTATTGTAATAGGCCTTAACAGTAATTAAACTGTTTTTGTAAGATGATATACGTGACCTAACTTGTTTGTATTTATAAATATCCTTGTCTAAACCCATTTCTTTGATAATAGAAGAAATAAGTCGGTCAGAATCTTGTGTATCGTAAATAGTAAAATTACTAGGATAACCCAATCGGTCCGCTTCAATACGCAGTATTTTGGCAAATACAGAGTGAAACGTGCCCATCCATAAATTTTTGGCTTCAGATTGTCCAACGATATCTGCAATTCTACCTTTCATCTCACGCGCTGCTTTGTTTGTGAAGGTTAAAGACAAAATATTAAAAGGGTCAACGCCTTGGCTCATTAAATATGCAATTCTGTAAGTGAGTACACGTGTTTTGCCAGAACCAGCACCTGCAATAACAATCATAGGACCGTTTTTTTGTAGTGTTGGCGCAAGCTGAGCTTCGTTAAGTTGACTTAGGTATTTTTCCAAAATGAGTAGCAATTATTAGAGTGTGAAAATACAGAAATACCTCGTTTTTATTGCCTAATTTTTAGAATAATTATAAACAAGTTATTCCAATAAAGGTGTCAATTATTTAATATATTTATGCTTTAGACTTTAATGCAGTTGTCTATTAATAATGAAAAAAGCCTGTTATGTTTTAGTTCTATTTTTTACCGTGTTTTTACATGGACAAGAAAAAGACGTGTACAGCAAAATATTTGGAAAAAACGAAGGTGTTAATTTTGATGAAATTAATACACTTTGTTTTGATAATGATGGCTTTTTATGGCTTGGCGGTAGCAACCTTAGTAACCGCACAATTATTGCAAACAAAAAGCCACTGACGCTTCAACGTTTTGATGGTATTGTGTTTCATGATGTTTTACTTCCGAAGATAGAAAAACCAATATTGAGTGTTGAACATATTTACAAACGTAAAGATGGATTGTTTTATTTAGTTACAAAAACAGCCTCTAGCTATAGATTATATAGTTTTGATGCTGTAAAAATTGAGTTTCAATCTATACGAGTAAATAATATATATGATACCGAAGGACTTTCTGACGTATACCATTACAATGGTGAAGATTACATAATTTCTCAAGAAGGAAAAAAAGTGTCTTTAAATACCATTTCTAAAGATTTGGAAGTAAAGTCATTATTCTCTTTTTCTCCAAAAACTAATACCTTTAACGTTCAATCTTCAACCACACTTATACCATTTAAAGACTTTTGTATAATTAGCGCTCGCTATTTTGAAATGACTTATTTTGATTGGAATGGGAATATTTTAAAAACACAGACGACGATTGATTATCCTAAATATTCAAAATCTACACGACTTTGGGTTGATGAATATTTTAAGCGAAACAACACGTATTACACATTTGTAAACGATAATAATTATTTATTCAAAATAGATACTCTTGCAAAAGAAATAGTTGGCGAGTCAAATAACAATAAATTAAAACAAACCCATTTAAAGACTTTTACAGATAATTCTAAAAACTTGGTGCTTTTTTCTTACGATGATGGAACGCTTAAAATGAGCACTTTTTTCAACAAGAAATTAAGTACCAAATACCAATTTAACATTCAAGCCTTAGATGGATTAACCGTCATTTCAAAAAACCTTGACGAAGATGTGTTTTTAGCAACTAATGGTAAACTTCATTATTTTAAATTTCCGAAAAAAAATGTAAAAACCTACCTAAAAGGCAAAAGCATTAGAACGATTAAACAAAAAGATTTAGACAATATAATTGTGGCTACCGAAACTGATGGGTGGCACAATTTAAATATTGAAACCGATAGCGTTTATAAACTTAAATATTACAATGATGATAAGGAGTTTAATGCTCAATCTAGCCGAAATATATTAGAATTAAAAGACAAATATTGGTCCTCTACTAGTAATGGTCTTTTTGAGATAGACAAAAAATCTAATACTGTTAACAATTACAGATATTTTCCTACTATCTGCATGGAGTCGTTAAATGATAGTATAATTATATATGGCACTAACAAGTTTAAACTTTTAGAATTTAATACAAACACAAAAGAATTTAAGTCAGTTGCCGAAACAGATTCTCTATATATTTTTGACTTAGTTATAAAAAACAACATTATTTTTTGTGCTACAGATAAGGGTGTTTTAAAATATGATTACGATAATAAAAAATCTAAGTTTTTTGATAAAAGTATATTAAGTGACCCATTTTTATTAATGGTAGATTATAATAAAAATTATGGAGCTTTATTTGGGTCTCGTTCTGGTGAAATATACAGCTATAACGAGGAAACAGATAATTTTAAAAGTGTTTATAAAGATGAGTTTAATGCTGGTATAGCTACAATACTATTTGACAAAGACGATTGGTGGATAAATACATTTAATGGTTTTGTGAAATACAATACCAAAGATAAATCGATAAGACGTTTCTCTGACAAAGATGGTTTTAGCCATAACGAAGCTAACAGATATAGTGCTTTAAAAACAGATAATGGTTTTTTTGTAGGAACTTTAGATGGACTCAATTTTTTTAAACCAGAAAATCTAGAGCTAAAAAAAGATAATGCACAGCTTACTTTATTAAAAATAAATAAGTTCGATTCTGGATTGAAAACATTCAATGACAACTTCAATCGAGAATATTTTAATAACATAAAAGAAATTGTTTTACCAGCCGAAAATAGAGCACTACAGGTAGACTTTGGTCTTCGTAATAATTTTGCACAAAATAATGGTGCTACTTATAAATATAGGCTTAACAATAAAAATTGGATAAACCTCAACCAAAATAGCAGTATTAGATTTCCTAATTTAGCAGCTGGCATTTACCAGCTAGAAATTCGTGCTGTAAACTTTTCAGGATTAGACATTGGTCAACCTCTAATTTTACAAATCAATAGTAAAGATTTTTTTTATAAATCATGGTTGTTTATCGTAGGTTTATCGCTAATTATAATTACCATACTTCTTTACTTTTTAAGACAATTTCAAATAAGAAAAAAACTACAAGACCAGTTTGCTTTAGACCTTATTAATTCGCAAGAAAACGAAAGAAAACGAATTGCTAGAGAATTACATGATAGCGTTAGCCAGCAACTAACTCTTATAAAACGGAAAGCACAAAACGAAGACCAAACCGAAATCTCAGAACTTACTAACAACACACTTGAAGAAGTACGTCATATATCTCGAGGGCTTTTTCCTCCGTTATTAAAACAGTTAGGGCTTACGGAAAGTATTAAACAATTGATATTAGACATAGACGAAAACAATGCTATTTTTGTTTCATCTGACATAGAAAAAATTGATAATAGTCTGGGCGAAGAACAATCACTTCACCTCTATCGTTTTATTCAAGAAACTATAAACAACATTTTAAAACATGCCGATGCTAAAGCGTTTTCAATTGAAATAACAAAACATAAAAATGAAATTCTAATCCTAATAAAAGATAACGGTAAAGGGTTTAACTTTACAGAGGCAAAACTTCAAAACAGCCTTGGTCTAAAAACTTTAGAAGAACGTATTAAAATATTAAACGGAGAATTTTCTATAAACAGCAAAATTGGTAAAGGCACTACTACAAAAGCACGAATATTTATTTAAATAAGAAGCATGAATCATTCTATAAAAATTTTAATTGCAGATGACCATCCTATTTTATTAAAAGGTTTGCAGGACGAATTAAAAAACCATAACTATGACAATATTTTATGTGCTAGCAATGGAGCTGAAGCCTTAGATATGATAGTTTCAAACCGACCAGATATAGCAATCCTAGACATAGAAATGCCACTTCTTTCTGGTTTTGAAATCATTAAAAAATGCCAAGAACAAGAATTACCAACCAAATTTATTGTATTGACTTCGCACAAAGAAAAACGTTATATTTTTAATGCAAAGTCTTTAAATATTTCTGGATATTTATTAAAAGATGAACCCTTTAGCGAAATTCAAACGTGTATTTCAAAACTCAGTGAAGACAAAACTTACTTTAGTTCTACCTTTAATTCTGTTTTTGAAAATGAAATATCACCAGAAATTGAAAAAATCAAATTACTCTCACCTTCAGAACGAACAATAGTGCGTATGATTGCAGATGGTAAGCAATCAAAAGAAATTTCGGAGTCGCTACTTATTTCACTTAGAACAGTTCAAAAACATAGAGCCAATATTATTCAGAAACTAAATTTAAGCTCTGACCATGATGCGCTTTCTGTATGGGTCAACTCTAACAAAACACTACTTTCTTCAATATAATTTACTACGTAGCCCTACGTAATTTTTGACATACATACGTATTGTCCGCTTTTAATAGATTAAGTAATTTGGTTTTAAAATTTTAATCATCTACTTCTGAAAAAAAATGACAAAAACTTATTTTATTTTAAATAAAAAATGTGAAAACAAAAATACTATCAGCATTAAAACTAATAATCACCTCTTTAACTCTAACGTAATACACTTTTGTAACAAAAGTAAACTTTGAAAAAAATCTAACCAATGGAGAATTAGAAGACCTTAGCGAAAGAAAATTATTAAAAGTGTACTTAAATCTTGTAGCTAAAGTTGATTTACTCTATAAATTAATTACTGATTCAATAAATATCAAATACTTTACTTGTATTCGTGTATACCAGATTACCTAAAAAAAATTATATAAATGTCATAAATAACCAATTCTCTAGTTTTAAATAAAAAAATATAATTTCACTACAAGCGGCTCTAAACATCAACAATCGTTTTGGGGGAAACAATCTAGATTATAAAAGAGTCGCTTGTAGTGAAATTATAGTTTTGTTTAACGGAATTTTTAACCTTATTTAACAATTTTGTATTTTAAAAAAAAAGAACCATAATTTACATTTGTATGTAAGAATTTGATGTAACAAATATTTCGGGGGAATATATTTTTTACAGAAAATTCTTTTTTTGGACTGACTAAGATATCAATTCAAAAGCATTCAGAAACCATCTCTATTTTGAGATGGTTTTCTTTTTTTAAATATCTTAGTAGAAATTTTTAAAATGAAAAAGAAAACACTCCTGTTCTATATTGCTGTTTGTGCAATTTATTTAATTTCCGCACAAGACAATCGTATCGATGGAAAAATAATTACAGGCTTTGGTGAAACCTTTAAAGTTGAAAATCCAGAAATAGCCACAAATATTAATGCAACACTTAAAGTTATTTTTGACGTTTCAAAAAGCCCCGAAGACAATTCAAAAGTTAATAGCTATATCGTCACTGCAGCACGTTTTTTAAATATGCACGCTGATGAAGGCATGGACATTAGTCAACTTAAAGTAGCACTCACCATTCATGGTGGTGCATGGAAAGATATTTTAACAGATGAAGAATATTTAAAAAAATTCGGCACAAAAAATCCAAATACAATACTCATAAAACAACTTAATGATGCTGGAGTCGATATTATATTATGCGGACAAACAGCCAATTTCAGAAAGGTATCACGTACAGACGTAAACCCTAACGTGAAACTTGCACTATCAGCAATGACAGCGCTAATTCAATATCAAAATAACGGTTATCAATTTATAAAATTTTAAACTTAAAAAATTACTAATGAAACTACTCACCTATATTTTTTGCTTAGGTCTTACATTAAGTTTTGCCCAAAATACCATTGAAAAAGATATCATCGATATCGAAGATAAACTTATTGAGTGGCGTCGCGATTTTCATAAAAATCCAGAACTCTCAAACCGCGAGTTTAAAACAGCTGAAAAAATTGCGAAGCACCTTAAGTCTTTAGGTTTAGACGTTGAAACTAACGTTGCAAAAACAGGTGTGGTTGGTATTTTAAAAGGAGACAATCCTGGAAAAGTCGTGGCTTTACGTGCAGATATCGATGCCTTGCCAGTTACCGAGCGCAACAATCTACCCTTCAAATCCGAAGTTAAAACTACATTTTTAAATACTGAAACTGGCGTGATGCATGCTTGTGGTCACGATACACATGCCGCTATATTGATGGCAACTGCCGAAGTATTTAGCAAACATAAAGACAAAATTAACGGAACAATAAAATTTATCTTTCAACCAGCAGAAGAAGGTCCACCACCAGGAGAAGAAGGTGGTGCTAAATTGATGATTAAAGAAGGGGTTTTAGACAATCCTAAAGTTGATGCCATTTTTGGTTTACATATCAACTCACAAACGCCTGTTGGTGTCATTAAATACAAAACCGGTGGTATAATGGCTTCTGTAGAGCGTTTTGTTATCAACGTTAAAGGCAAGCAAACACATGGCTCACAACCATGGTCTGGCGTTGACCCTATATTAATTTCGGCAAAAATTATCGATGGTTTACAAACAATCATCAGTCGCGAAGCCCGTTTAACGGATGAAGCTGCTGTAATTACCGTTGGAAAAATAACATCTGGCACACGTTTTAATATCATACCAGAATCTGCCGAAATGATTGGTACTGTAAGAACCCTAGACCCAAAAATGCGTGCTATGATTGAACGTCGTATGAAAGAAATGACAGAAACTATTGCCAAAGCGTATGGTGGTGAAGCTACGATTACCTTTCAGAATAATACATCAATTACCTATAATGATGCTGCCTTAACTGAACAGATTTTACCGTCAATTCAAAAAGTAGCAGGTGCAGAAAATGTACAATTAATGAAAGCAACAACTGGCGGCGAAGATTTCTCTTATTTTCAAGAAAAAGTGCCAGGCGTTTATTTCTTTTTGGGCGGAATGACACCAGGAAACACAGAATCTTTTCCTCATCACACACCTGATTTTCAAATTGATGAAAGCGGATTATTACTTGGTGTAAAAGCGTTTACACAAATTACTTTAGACTATTTAAATAATTAATATGAGTTCAGTTTTAGATTTTTTAGGCCAAATTCCTTGGTGGGCTTGGATACTTATCGTTTTAGTGCTTATTGCAATAAGAGATATCTTTTTTCAAAAAAAACACATTATCATTCATAATTTTCCGGTAGTTGGGCATTTGCGTTATTTTCTTGAAAGTTTCGGGCCAGAAATTCGACAATATTTTGTGGCGAACAATCGCGAAGAATTACCATTCAATCGTATTGAACGTGGTTGGGTTTACGCTTCATCTAAAAACGAAAACAATTACGAAGGTTTTGGTACAGACAGAGATATATATTCGCACCAACACTTGTTTATTAACAACGCGATGTTTCCTTTTAAAATTGAGGAAAATCATCCAAATTCAAAAGACAATAGCTTCTTGCCATGCGCAAAAGTTATGGGTGCATTTCACAAACGAAAAAAACCATATAGACCAGCGTCTATAATAAATATTTCGGCGATGAGTTATGGCTCTTTATCGGCTCGCGCTATAGAATCAATGAATAAGGGCATTGCTATGTGTGGTGCTTACCAAAATACAGGTGAAGGCGGATTATCTCCTTATCATAAAAATGGCGGTGATGTCGTGTTTCATTTTGGAACAGGTTATTTTGGAGTGAGAGATGACGATGGTAATTTTTCTATGGAGAAAATGATAAAATTGGTTGAAGACAATCCATTTATAAAAGCTATAGAAGTTAAATTATCTCAAGGCGCAAAACCAGGAAAAGGTGGTGTTTTACCAGCTTCAAAAATATCTAAAGAAATTGCTGAAATACGAAATGTTGAAATGGGAAAAGACGTATTGTCTCCACCAAATCACTCGGCGTTTTCTACAATATCTGAAATGGTAGATTTTATTGAAGCCATTGCTAACGCAACAGGTTTACCTGTAGGAATTAAAGCGGCAATAGGTAAAATTGACCAATGGGAAGAACTGGCGCAAATCATGAAAAAAGAAAATCGCGGTCCAGATTTTATTACAGTTGATGGTGGTGAAGGTGGCACAGGTGCTGCGCCTCCAAGTTTTGCTGACCACGTATCACTACCTTGGGTCTACGGCTTTAAAGAAATTTATAAACTATTCCAAAGTTACGGATTAGAGGAGCGAGTCGTTTTTATAGGAAGTGGTAAATTAGGTTTTCCAGGAAAAGCAGCTATGGCATTTGCAATGGGCGTCGATTGCATAAATGTTGCTCGTGAAGCTATGCTAAGCATTGGATGTATTCAGGCAAAAGTATGTCACAATAACACTTGCCCAACAGGTATTGCTTCTTCAAATAAATGGCTTCAGCGAGGCATCAATATACCTTTAAAGGCTGAACGTTTAGCACAATATTTTAAAACGTTTAGAAAAGAATTTTTAGAAATTACGCATGCTGCAGGTTACGAGCATCCTTGCCAGTTTACGATGGATGACATTGAAATGAATGTGGACGACCATCATTTAATGCAAGAGATTGATACTACCTTTGGTTACAATAAAACGCCTGTAATATTTAATAATATGCAAACGCTGAAAGATTGTATGCATTTGGGTGGAAAAACAAACGCATAATTGGTTCTTAGTCTCAAACCATTTATGTTTGCTAAAAAAAATTACAATGTCTACAGAATCTATAATCGTTCTCATTTTAAGCCTGTTTCCGGCTATGTTTATAGCAGCTTTATCTTACACGTTTTTTAAAAATCACATAGATAACGAAAATCGGCAACGCCAATTTTTATTACAAAAGGATTTACAAAAACAGTCTTTACCTTTGCGTCTGCAAGCCTACGAACGCATGGCGTTATTCATGGAACGTATATCACCTTCAAATTTAATTGTGAGAATTAACCCAAACTCTTCAAATAAAGAAGATTACGAATCTTTACTTATAGCGACAATTGAACAAGAATATCAGCATAATTTAACTCAACAAATATACATTTCGGACAAATGTTGGGCCGTTATAAATACTGCAAAAAACAGCACTATTCAATTGATAAGAAAGTCCGCAATGTTAGAGAAAACAGATTCTGCTCAAAAACTTCGTGAAGTTATACTAAGTGATTTAATGGAAAAACAAGCGCCAAGCGCAACAGCTTTAGCATTAATAAAATCTGAAGTTAGCGAACTTTGGTAATGAGCATTTTTACTGAAAAATTTCTAACTTTTACTTGATAGCGTGTTTTTGCTCTGCATAATCGTAACCTTGTTGCCACCATTTTTGCATCAATCGCTTACTAAAAATTAGAGAATTTTCAGTCAAAGTTGTTGGTGTATAATACAAGTTTAGTTTAGCGTCACGGGTTTTTGCTGCTAACTTTCCGATAAGAACATCATTCTTTTCATTCTGGTCAAGTAAATGCCCAAATAAGTTTAGCATTAGCGAAAAAGGATTTTTACCCAAAATTTTCTGTCTATCCATGTTTTCAGCTTCTAATACAATGGCATCTATCTCGGTAGCGCCTCGTAGAATAGCTTCTCGTATCGGAATTACACTTCCTAAGCCGCCATCAGCATATTCATGACCATTTACCATGGCTAGTGACATAAACGGTACATAATTGCAAGAAATCCAAATCCAATTACAAAATTCCTCGTAAGTACACTCTTGTATTGACTTGTACTCTACCCGATTCATAGATAAATTTGCTACCGTTACGACGACATCATGCTTTGTAGCTCTAATTTTTTCAAATTCGGGATAGGTCAAGTTCTTTTTAATATTTCGCTTTAGAGCTTTACTCTCTCCAAATGTACGCTTACGCCTTATAAATTGCCAAAAAGAATTTACAAAATCAATAGACACATATTCTCTATCTCCTTTTTTTCGCTGCACAAAAGGACTAATACTAAAAATATCGTGCTGTTGCACATTAGTAAAAATATCGAAAAGCTTACCTATTTCGCCACAAGCCAAATGCGGTACCAATAAACTTCCTGTAGAAGTTCCTAAAAACAGGTCGTAATTGTGTTTTTCGCGCTCCATAAGATACTGCGCTACACCGCCAGCATAAGCACCTTTACTTCCTCCTCCAGAAATTACCAATGCGCGCATTATTTGTTGTGTTTTTTTAGCATATCTTTTGCAAACTTAACCAATCGCCAGTTATGATGTGTCGTCGCTTGTTCTAAATTATTTTTACAATCATCATCACAAGCCCCAATGAGGTCTAAATAATTAAAAGCATTGATTCTAAGCTGAAAATTATGTTCTGGATTTGTATAACTTTTCAATTCATTCAGAATCTCTTGCTTTTTATCTGTTTGAAATTCTGGTGTATTCAAATGCAACACCAACCATAATAAACGTACGTTTTTATCTGAAAAACCCTGAATATTTCGTGTTTTACTTAGATATCTTGAACGTGCCGAAGGAAAATTCAACCATAAATTATACAAAGCAGATTCAATAGTTATATAGGATTTATCATCTAAAAACGATTCATATTCTGTTTGAAGGTTAGCTGGAATTTTAGTCAAATATTGTGAAATAGCTTGTCGCACTTTTCGGCTTTCTCTAAACGTATCTTTAGTTACCAAATCTGAGCGCTGCGCAATAATTTTTACTTTGGCTTCGTCGGAAATGTAACCACCTAAATATTCTTTGCATTTTGATGTTGCCGTTTCACAATCCACCATAATATATTCTTGAATAAAAACAGAATTTTCCTTTAACAACGTAACCGCATCATTAAATGGAAACATTTCAGCTTCAATCCATTTTGAAACAAATTCTGAAAGCGATTTACCATAAAGCACTTCAACTTCAGAAATAAAGTTTGATGTATTTACATTTAAAAATTGATATTTATTCAAATAATTTACGACTGCTTTTTTAAAGATGTCATCACCAACTTTATTTCGTAATGCATACAAAACCCAGGCGCCACGCTGATAAAAGGTTAAACTACTTGATTTAGAATTAAGCAATGACGTACCATTTCCAGCAACATCTTGTCGTCCCAAATCTTGAGCCGAATTGTAAAGTTTAAAATCGAAATAATCTTGACCAAACACTTCTTTCTCAGCTAAGAGCGCATAGTACGTCGCAAAACCTTCTTGTAACCAATGATGCTCACCAGACGTTGCAGTTACCAAATCTCCAAACCATTGATGCGCCAACTCGTGTGCGTTGACGTTGACGTAGTTTCTATCATTAAAACCAGTAGAATCTACAACAAACGCATCTGAAAAAATAGTCAAACTCGTGTTTTCCATTCCTGAATACAAAAAATCATGCACTGGCACTTGTTTGTAATTCTGCCACGGATAGGCAAAACCAATTTCATCTTCTAAAAAATCGAACAAATATTTGGTGTAACGATACGTTGGCTCCACTTTTAAAGAATCTTCTGGGTAATAATAATATTCTAAAGGAATGCCGCTTTTTGAGAATTCTTTTTTGACGTCGTATTTACCGATAGCTAAGGCAACGAGGTAGCTTGACATTGGTTTCTGCATGTTGTAAAACCACATTCTATTCTCTGGAATCCGCCCCTTTTTTATAAACTTCCCATTGGCAATTACATCATAACTTTCATCATATAAAATTTGAAGATTAAATTCAGCTTTCTCATTAACATCATCGAAACTTGGAAGCCAGTTACTTGTGTATTTCCCTTGACCTTGTGTCCAAATATTCCAATCTCCATTTCTCTTTGTAAAATAGAGTGACTTTTTTGGATATGCTTCATAATTAAACATTACCTTATAAAGACTATCCTTCTTAAAGTTTGATTTTATTATTATTTTTTTTGAATCATTTACAAATAATTTAATGTACCTATCGTTCAAAGAAACATTATCAAATTTCATATTTATAGCATCTATAAAAATTGAATCTGTATTTTTTAGTATTCTGAAGTAATATTCAGCAATTCCGAAGACTTTTGAAGAATCTGGTTTGACTCCTAATTGCACGTCTACTCGTTCAAAATCCACATATTCCGTTTGCTGCGCAGTTAAAACTACAGAAAACAAAAGAGTAAAAACAATGAAAATTTTCTTCATACAGTAAAACTACACAAGGATGAGACCAAAATGCAAATTATAACCATAACTTTTATCGAAAAGAATTAAATTCGCTTTATGAGCGCAAAACTTCAAACTCCAATCGATTATTTAAAGGGTGTTGGCCCTAATCGTGCAGATTTATTACGCTCTGAGCTTGGAATTGAAACCTATCAAGATTTACTCAACCTTTTCCCAAATCGTTATATAGACCGTACGCGCTATTACAAAATCAACGAGTTACAACGCAATAATGCCGAAGTGCAAGTAATTGGAACCATCACTGGATTTAGAGAAGTGGCTCAAAAACGAGGCAAACGTTTAGTTGCCGATTTTAAAGACGAAACTGGAATGATGGAACTCGTTTGGTTTCGTGGGCAAAAATGGATTAGAGAAAGCCTAAAAATCGGTAAATCTTACGTGATTTTTGGACGCACAAACTGGTTTAGCGGCAAATACAGCATGCCACATCCAGAAATCGAATTGCAATCAGAAAATGAAAACAACTTGCGTACTGCCATGCAAGCGATTTATCCGTCAACCGAAAAATTATCTAATAAAGGCGTTACCAACAAAGTGGTGTCTAAAATCATGCAACAATTGTTTTTAGATACCAAAGGAAAATTTACTGAAACCTTACCAGAAAAAACACTTTCAGATTTAAAATTAGTATCAAAATCTGAAGCACTTTTAAACATCCATTTTCCAAAATCTCCAGAGCTTTTAGCACGTGCTCAATTCCGGTTAAAATTTGAAGAATTATTTTACATTCAGTTGCAATTAATTCTTAAAAATCTTATCCATAAATCAAAAATAAAAGGATTAAAATTTGATAAAGTTGGCAACTATTTCAACACATTTTTTAATGAGCATTTACCTTTTGAATTAACCAATGCACAGAAGCGCGTTTTAAAGGAAATTCGGTTTGATTTAGGTAGTAATGCACAGATGAACCGACTTTTACAAGGTGATGTTGGCTCTGGAAAGACCATTGTAGCATTCATGTCAATACTCATGGGACTTGACAATGGTTTTCAATGCTGCTTAATGGCGCCAACTGAAATTTTGTCAGTCCAACATTATACTGGATTAAAAGAATTATGCAAACCATTGAATATCAATATTTCATTATTAACTGGTTCAACTAAAACTTCAAAACGAAAAGAGATTCACGAAAATCTCGAAAATGGCACTTTACAAATACTTGTTGGCACTCATGCCCTACTTGAACCAAAGGTGAAATTTCAAAATTTAGGCTTAGCAATTATCGATGAGCAACACCGATTTGGAGTCGCACAACGGAAAAAATTATGGGATAAAGGACCTTCTGTTTCTCCCAACAAAATTAGCTTTGAAAATTCGAATTCAACTTCATCTTCGTCTTCGAATTCAAAGACTATTCCACCACACATTTTAGTGATGACGGCAACACCAATTCCAAGGACCTTGGCGATGTCTGTTTATGGCGATTTGGATATCTCCGTGATAGACGAATTGCCTGCTGGTCGGAAAGCAATAAAAACAGTTCATCGCTTCGATAATAATCGTCTTAAAGTTTTCAGATTTATGAAAGACGAAATTAAAAAAGGGCGACAGATTTACGTGGTTTATCCATTAATCCAAGAAAGTGAACATATGGATTACAAAGATTTGATGGATGGCTATGAAAGTATTGTAAGAGAGTTTCCGCAGCCAGACTATCAAATTTCAATTGTACACGGCAAAATGAAACCTGATGATAAAGATTACGAAATGCAGCGTTTCGTAAAAGGGGAAACTCAAATTATGGTGGCGACTACAGTTATAGAAGTTGGTGTAAACGTTCCAAATGCTTCGGTAATGATAATAGAAAGCGCTGAACGTTTTGGTTTATCGCAGCTTCATCAATTGCGTGGACGTGTTGGTCGTGGTGCCGAACAAAGTTATTGCATTTTAATGACGAGTCGTAAACTTGGAGAAAATAGCAAAACACGCATAGAAACTATGGCAAGGTCATCTGATGGTTTTGAAATAGCTGAAGTCGACCTTAAACTTCGTGGACCAGGCGATATTATGGGCACTCAACAAAGTGGTGTTTTAAATTTAAGAATAGCCGATGTAGTAAAAGACAAAGATATTTTACATGAAGCACGCTACCAAGCTAAAAAGATTTTGTCTGCTGACCCATCATTGAGTATGGCTGAACATCTTCCTGTTCTAAGCACTTACAGAGAAATGAGCAAGTATAAGAATATCTGGAATTATATTAGTTAAGTTTTATGATAAAGGAGTTAAGAATATTAATTCAGTGTCTTTGAGAAAGATTCTAAAATAAATTTAGATTAAAAAAAAGGCTTGGCCACCAACCAAAATACCAAGCCTTCCAAAACATAAATAATCGTGTTTTGATGATTATTTACTTTCCTGTTAATTCTTCAAGATTTTTCTCTGAATTGGCTTTAATTCTTGTAGAAGGATTTAGACTCAATGCTTTCTTATAATTTTTGATAGCTGCTTTTTTATCGCCTTTTGCTTTGTAAGCTGCTCCCAAACTATCGTACCAATTGGCATTTTTAGGGTCGTTTTTAATATTTAAATTAAAATATTTTATAGCTCTCTCATAGTCTTTTTCGGTTATCATCATATAACCGATTCTATTGATTTGTATAGGTGTTGCCAAAGTTACCGCTTCATCCATCGCCGCGCTAAAACCTTTTAAATCTCCTTTCTTTTTTAAAATTTGAGCTTTTATAGCTAAACCATTTACAGTTTTAAGGCTATAAAAATTATTTTCTAAAGCGTTATTAATCCAAACTAAAGCTTCGTCTAAATCACCATTATTATTTAAAGCAAAGCTTGCTGCTTGCTCCCAATTTTGCCTCGTAAATCCTTTTTGCCCTTTAAATTGTGCTCTTATATCTTTAAGAACAATATCAGTAACATCAACTTCAATTTTAAACTCAAAGGCTTTCTTTTCCCACTTTAAAGACGCTGTAGTTGTAGTTGGTGTGACAGCGTCAAATACATAAGTCAAAGTTTCTACATGCGGAATATCTTTTACAGATATTTCTGTGTTTAAAATATCATTTGCCGAGTCGTAAAAATAACTTCCCCATGCATCTTTATCAGTCGATAAAATTAAATTGGCAGAATTTTCATCTTTTACATTTAAGTGCAAACCATAAGTACCCGCAGAAACATTTTTGCCTTCAACTTTGACATTATGCTCAAATGTAATAGTAGTATTTTCGTCAGCGCCAGCACGCCAAGGTGCAGCTTTAGAAGTTCCAAAACCTAAGTTATTAAGCCCAAAAGGAACTAATTTTCCGTAGATTTCTCGAGCTCGTACACTTGGTCTAGAATACTTTATAGTAATATCTGTAATACCTACAGTTTGTGTTACCGATGCTTTTTGACTACCACTAGGCAAATCTAATTGTGCAAGTCCAAAATAAGGTATGCTCATTAAAACGAAGGTAAATAGGAACCTAAATTTGTTTTTCATATTAAAGATAATTTAGTTAGAAATACCAAAGTAGAATCTATTTAAGTAAACGTCTGTTACGAACCTGTTAAAGAATATTGATAAGATGTTAATTAACTAATCATTAAGATAGGAAATTTTAGCATATTGCATCACCAATAAGCGTATCTCCATTTAAAATTTCAAAAACACAATTTGCCTGAACATCATCGTGTAAAAATCTTACTAAAGTTTGAGCTACATCAGCTCTACTTATTTCTCCTTTTCTATTTAGTGATTTTGATAACTCTATTTTACCCGTACTTTCAGAGTTGTTTAGTGTTCCAGGACGAATGATAGCATAATTTAATCCACTATTTTTCAAATGTTCATCCGCATTGTGTTTAGCTTTTAAATAGTCCTTTAAATCATCTGCCTCTTCTGGTTTGTCTGCACCCATTGAACTGAGCATTACAAATTTAGCCACATTTGACATTTTCGCAACAGCAATCAATCTTTTTGCTCCCTCTTGGTCTACTTCGACAACATTTTTTCCACCAGAACCAGCAGCGAATAAAACTTTATCTATATTAATCATAGTATGTGTTAAATCTTTTGTCAAATCTGCTAAAACCGTATCAATGTTTTTTTCTTTAAACTGTCCAATTTGCTCTTTTTTTCTGACCATCGCTATCGGATTGAAATATTGAGATTCCTTTAAAAGATGAACAATTTTTTTTCCTGTGGTACCATTTGCACCTGCTACTAATATATTTTCCATTTTATGCTATTTTTTTATTCGTTAAAATTATATAAGTTATTATAACATAATTAACTGATATGCTATTTATATTAGCAGTAAGAAATAACTACAACTTATAAATTAAAAAATGCTCCATCTTAAACTAGAAACTGACCCAAGATGGGTTAATATTGTTGAATCTAATATTGAAGAAATATTAGTTGATCATGCTTGGTGCGAACAAAAAGCTGCAACTAACGCCATAACCATAGTAACACATAATAGTGAGCATGAAGATTTGGTTACTAAATTGATAGAATTGGCTATGGAAGAGTTAGAGCACTTTCAGTTGGTTCATAATATTATTAAACAGCGCGGTTACAGTTTAGGTCCAAAAAGAAAAGATCACTATGTTAATCAACTTCATAAATTTATGAATCGCGGTGGTAATCCAACCCAAAGTTTAGTAGATAGATTGTTATTTTCGGCAATGATTGAAGCTAGAAGTTGCGAGCGTTTTAAACTCTTATCGCAACGAATCAGCGACCCAGAATTATCTAAATTTTACCATGATTTAATGATAAGTGAAGCGGGACATTACACTGTTTTTATTACGTTTGCGCGTAAATACGGAAAAAACATTAATGTAGAACAACGTTGGAAGGAACTTGTTGCCTTTGAAGGTGAAATCATTAAAAGCTACGGAAAGTCTGAGACAATTCACGGATAATTGTTTCGTATCATAATTACTTTTAAAAATAGTATTACTATTCATTTAAAAGTGTTTCAATAAACCCTTCAAATTCGTTTTTAAACTCGGTATATTTTTCGCCAGTAGCTGGGCCATTAAATCCAGTATGGATTTTACGAACTTTTCCTGTTTTATCAACAAAAATTGATGTTGGATAGGACAATATATGATTTAACATCGGTAGTTTTTCGGCTGCTTTTTCTTTATCATAGGTACCATATTGCGCTAACAAAACAGGGTAAACTATCCCAACTTTAGAGGTTAAACGCTCTATACGGTTAAAGGCTTTTTCTTTGGTTTTGGCAGACTCAAACGCCAAAGCAATAATTTCTAAGTCTTTGTCTTTATTTTTGCTGTAAAAGTCGGCATAATATTTACTTTCATCCAAGCAGTTTGGGCACCATGTTCCCATGATTTGTACAACTACTACTTTGTCTTTAAAACGCTCGTCAGATAACGAAACTTGATTTCCATTAGCATCAGGAAATGTAAATTCCAGACTCTCATAACCATCTTTTAAAAACGTTAAACTATTTGCACTTGGCAATTCGTAATCGGAGTTACGCTTAGCTACAAAAGGCTCTTTCCAGTGGTTTCCAGAATAGAATGTACCGTTCATTGTAGAATCGGTAACTTCAGCTGTAAATAGAAAAGCATGAGCACCGTCAAACGTAGATAACTCCATACGGTTTCCGTTTAAAACACCTTCCAAATAACGGTAATCACCAGTTGTTGTTCTGAATGTTCCAGTCACTTTTCCATCTTTCTGCTCAAAAACACCTTTAGCAATATATTCATCGCCTTCAATGCCTTTGCTAAACACGGTTTCCCAAACTCCCGAAACATTTGTTGCAGCATCACCATTATTGTTAAAACGTTCTTTTCGACCGTAATTCGCATAAAAAGGCACTACTCTATCTAGACTTTCGTTAATAAAATTGCCTTTTATGGTTGAATTATCCATAAATTTTCCTGCGAGATAACCTTCAAACACTGGAGCTTTTATAAAGATAGAATCGTTTTTATATTCAATTTCATCGACTTCAATCTGTTCTTCAGCATTAAAAATGGTCAAGCTATTTTGCGAATCGACTTCAACTATAAACGGCAATTCCTGATCATCTTGGAGCTGTAAAACAAAACGATACGTACCGTAATCGAGTGTTTTCGAGGTGGTTTTGTCTTTACAAGACACCAAGATTAAAGCCAATAGAAAAATTGAAAAATATCTCATTGAAAATTGTTTGTATTTAAAGTTCGAAATAACAACAAAAACCTTACATAAAAAAAAATTAAGATTTATGACACAGCTTTACATCATTACGTTAAATATTATAAAAGCAATAAATATTAGTTACCAAAATTTAAAGACGTATATTTCATTAACCTACAAGTATTATTATCTTTGTCGCTTATATTTTTGAGATTATGAAGATATCTTATAACTGGTTGAAGCAGTTTATAAATACCGATTGGAACGCCGAAAAAACAGGCGAATTACTTACAGACCTTGGATTAGAAATTGAAGGTATTGAAACTTACGAATCTGTAAAAGGTGGACTTAAAGGCATTGTAATCGGTGAGGTATTAACCTGCACACAACACCCAAATGCAGACCGACTTAAAGTGACCACGGTAAATATTGGAGAAGCCGAACCTGTACAAATTGTATGTGGTGCGCCTAATGTGGCTGCCGGACAAAAAGTACCAGTTGCAACTATAGGAACAACACTTTATACGGCTGAAGGCGAAGCTTGGAAAATTAAAAAAGGAAAAATAAGAGGCGAAGAAAGCCACGGCATGATTTGCGCTGAAGATGAACTTGGTTTGGGCGAATCGCATGATGGTATTATGATTTTAGATGCCAATTTAAAAGTAGGCACTCCTGCATCCGAGATTTTTAAAATTGAAAATGACGAAGTTTTTGAAATCGGATTAACACCAAACCGCGCAGATGCCATGAGTCATTTTGGTGTTGCCCGCGATTTAAAAGCTGGTTTATTACAAAAAGATGTTAATGTTGAAATGATTACGCCTTCGGTAAGTGCATTTCATGTAGATGCACGTTCTTTAAAGATTGATGTCGATGTAAAAGACAAAGAAAAAGCACCTCGCTACTGTGGTGTAACAATTTCAGGGGTAAAAGTTGAAGAATCGCCGAGTTGGTTACAACACCGCTTAAAATCTATTGGTTTATCGCCGATAAACAATATTGTAGACATTACAAACTATGTTTTACATGAGCTCGGGCAACCGCTTCATGCCTTTGATGCTAATAAAATTACTGGAAACAAAATTGAAGTAAAAACTTGTGCTGCTGGAACCAAATTTACAACTCTCGATGAAATTGAGCGCGAGCTTGATAAAGAAGATTTAATGATTTGTGATACCGAAAAACCTCTTTGTATTGCAGGTGTTTTTGGAGGATTAAATTCTGGCGTTACTGAAAACACTACCAACATCTTTTTAGAGAGTGCGTATTTTAATCCAGTTAGTGTACGTAAAACAGCAAAGCGTCATGCGCTTAATACTGATGCGTCATTCCGTTTTGAGCGCGGTATTGACCCAAATATCACTGAATATGCACTTAAGCGTGCAGCTTTACTAATTGTTGAAATTGCTGGAGGTGAAATTTCGAGTGATATTTCGGATACATATCCTAACAAGATTGAAGATTTCCAAGTACGTTTAAGTTTTGACAATGCAAAAAAATTAATTGGCGAAGAAATTCCTCGTGAAACTATTAAAAGCATTTTAACGTCTCTTGAGATTAAAGTAAACAATGTTACTGAAACTGGTCTGGGATTAACTGTTCCGGCTTACCGTAATGACGTTCAACGCGAGGCGGATATCATTGAAGAAATTCTTAGAGTTTACGGTTACAATAATATAGGTACTACTGAAAAATTAAATGCTTCAATTTCTAATTCTGGACGTTTCGAAGATTATAAACTTCAAAATACAATTGGAAATCAGCTAGCTTCTCAAGGTTTTTATGAGATTATGGCAAATTCTCTAACAACTTCAAAATATATGGAGCTAACTGAGCAATTAAATGCCGATAACAACGTAGAAATGCTAAACCCCTTAAGTCAAGATTTAGGGGTTATGCGACAATCGTTATTATTTTCTGGATTGGAAGCTGTGGCTTATAATATTAATAGAAGACGAAGTGATTTAAAGCTTTTCGAATTTGGAAAAACCTACCACCAATACAATGAAAATCGTGAAGAATACAAACATCTCTCGGTTTTTGTTACTGGAAATAAAAGCGAAGAACGTTGGAATATACAAACATTGGCTAGTGACTTTTTCTATTTAAAAGGCACTATTGAAGCAATATTTCAACGATTAGGCTTAAATCGATTTAAATCTGCACCGACAAAAACAGATTTATTGAGTGAAGGTGTAAGTTTATCAATAGGAAAAAAGAAATTAGTAGATTTTGGTTTAGTTAAAAAATCAGTATTAAAGCATTTTGGCATTTCGCAAAATGTGCTTTATGCCGATTTTAATTGGGACAATGTTTTAGAAATGGCAAAACATAATGCTATAAAATTTAAAGCCATACCCAAATACCCTGAAGTTAGACGCGATTTTGCATTACTTATAGATAATAAAGTAACTTTTGATGATATCTTTAGTATCGCAAAGCAAACTGAGCAAAACCTACTTAAAAATGTTAATCTTTTTGATGTTTACGAAGGTAAAAACCTACCTGCAGGCAAAAAGAGTTATGCTATAAGTTTCACGCTTCAAGATGAACATAAAACTCTCAACGACAAGCAGATTGACAAAATTATGAGTAAATTACAGTCAAACTTTGAAACTAAGTTAGGAGCAGAATTAAGATAATTATGAAAGCAAAAAGCTTAATTTTATTTGTAGCGTTATTTATTTTTGTTTGCAATAGTTTTAGCCAGCAGCTTCAAAACATAGAAAACGACTCCACCATTACCATATGGCAAATGGCTAAAGATGACGCTAAAAATACGATTAAAGCCGTTGGCCATTCCTTTACAAGACCTTTACATTGGAAAGGTGATGATTTTGCTAAATTAGGTATTTTAATTGGCGGTACAGCATCTTTAACTTTTGCCGACAGAGAAGTTAGACATGTGTTTCAGAGTAATGTTGATGGTTTCCCTACAGTTGTAAGAGATTTTGGTTGGTATTTTGGCAGTCCACAAAATTATTTTATGGCCAATGCTGGTCTTTATGGTTTTGGACTCATTACAAAAAATGAAAAAATACGAAAGACAAGCGTACTCATAATTTCATCATCTATTACTACAGGATTAATTCAAACTTTTACCAAAAATGCTGTTGGTCGTGCAAGACCAGGTCGTAATGAAGGTCATTTAACTTTCAAACATTTTGCAAATAACGTAGGTTACACCTCTTTTCCTTCTGGTCATACGATTTTGTCAGTAACTATGGCACATTCTATTGCAAAACAATTTAAAAATCCTTGGGTAAAATTAGGTATTTACAGTGTTGGTGCAATACCGCCAATATCACGCTTAGTTGATGATGCGCATTGGCTGAGTGATATTGCGTTTAGTACAGCTGTAAGTATTTTTGTAGTCGACGCCATTGATAGATTTTTAAACAAACAGGATGCCTACGGCATTGATAAAAAAGAAAAACAGATTTCTTGGAATCTTAGATTTGGTGCTAACCAAATTGGGATTGTTGGTACGTTTTAATTAATGACCATTGTAAATTAATCAATAAAAATCAACAAATTAATAGCTTAACAATTAAATGACATTAGGCTTTTACCAAATACTGCTTTCTGACTTGTAACTATTTATTGCTAAAAGCCCTCATAACAAAAAAACATTATCATTTCCCTAACAAAATAACACGGTTAATTTGTTAATTTTAACATTCACAAAAACGAAATTAAAAATGGCAAATATCACTTTAGGCGGAAATCCTGCTACAACCGTTGGCTCACTTCCAAAAACAGGAACCAAAGCACCTGATTTTAAATTAACCAATACAGATTTGGCTGATAAATCTTTGAAGGACTATGAAGGTTCTAGATTAGTACTAAATATTTTTCCAAGCGTTGATACGGGTGTATGCGCGCAATCTATAAGAACTTTTAATGAAAAAGCTAGCAATCTAGACAATACAAAAGTGCTGTGTATTTCTAAAGACTTGCCATTTGCTATGGCTCGTTTTTGTGGTGCAGAAGGTCTAAATAATGTCGAAAATCTTTCAGACTATAAAAATGGTAAATTTGGAGAAACCTATGGCGTTACAATAAAAGATAGCGCTTTTGAATCTTTACACTCGCGTTGTGTTGTGGTACTAGATACTGATGGCACTATTCTACATACAGAGCAAGTTTCAGAAATTGGAAACGAGCCAAATTATGATGCGGCACTAAATGCGTTGAGTTAGAATGCCAAACCCTAAAAAAGAACCTTTTATTAAAAACCGGCTTAAAAGTGTAGGTTACGCTTTTAAAGGCTTAATGGTCTTAATAAAAACTGAAAACAGTATTAAACTGCAATTGATTATTGCCACGGCAGTAACAATTGCAGGTTTTTATTTTCATATTTCTACAACTGAATGGCTTATTCAATTGGTTATGATTGCTATGGTCATGAGTGTTGAAGGCGTAAATACTGCCATTGAGTATATTGCCGATTTTATTCACCCAGAACATCATCCAAAAATTGGACTTATCAAAGATGTTGGCGCTGGCGCAGTTTTTATAGCGTCTATAATTGCTATTGTGGTTGCTGGGATTATTTACTTACCGAAGGTTTTTAGTTAATAAAATCTTTGTCTTGTTGAGCGCAGTAGAGACCTCCAAAAACTGTTCTAATCAAATTGACGATGTACTCATTACTATAATACATTTAATTGTTAATAAACCCTTAGCAATAATACCAAAACCGTTAGGATAAACGTTACTAATTTGTATTTTTGAATTACGGCAGTTCTCATGCCATAAAACACAAAAAAGGTTTTAAAATTATAAATGGCAAAACGGAAATCAACCACTAAAAAAGCAACAACCAAAACCAAAAAGGCGTTTAAAAAACCGTCTTTAAAGTTATCTAATCAGCAAAAATTAATTGTTGGTAGTTTGCTTATTATATTGGGTGTGCTGTTGTTTATTTCCTTTGTTTCCTTTCTATTTACCGGCAAACAAGACCAAAGTATTTTGGCAGAATTTCCATCGCGACAAGTCGAAGCCAAAAATTGGGCAAGTCAAATTGGTGCAAAACTTAGTGAGCTTTTTATAACTAAAGGTTTTGGTTTACCATCGTTTATATTTTCGGGATTATTGTTTTTGTCAGGTGTTTATGTGACTTTAAATCTAAATTTGGTTAAACTCCGTAAACATTGGATTTGGGGAACTTTAATTGTTATTTGGTTATCAATTCTATTAGGTTTTTTTACGCATAAATATGATATTCTAGGTGGCACGATTGGCTACGAGATGAATACTTTTTTTCAAGCCTATATTGGCAAAATTGGTACTGTGCTGCTACTCACTTTTGGGCTAATTGTTTATTTGGCTATTCGTTTTAAAATGACTGGCGATACATTCGTTTCTCTTTTCAATAAAGCGAAAAAAGATTTGAAGAACGATTTTAATTCCGCTGAACAAACAAATTCTGAAGAAGATATTGTTCCTATAGACAATAGTCTTTCTGAAGAAGCTGAAGCTATAAAGTCTGCTTTTGATATTCCTAAAAATTTAGAGCCAACAATTTCAAAACATTCAAAAGTTGAAACGGAGACTTTAAAATCAATAACTTCTGAACCTGCAAAGGCAATGAAAATGGAAGTAAAACAACTTGAGCCAGAACCTGAGGTTGAAATGAAGGTTGAGGTTATTGAAGAAGAAAAATCTGAAACTGATAACCTAGCAGACAAGTTAGTTGAAGACTTTGGGCAATTTGACCCAACTTTGGAATTGAGCAATTTTCAGTTTCCACCGTTAAACCTTCTAAAACAATACGATAACGAAGGTATTTCTATAGATCAAGATGAACTTGAAGAAAATAAAAACAAAATTGTAGAAACACTCCTCAATTACAAAATTGGAATTACTAGTATTTCAGCAACTATAGGTCCAACTGTTACACTTTATGAAATTGTACCAGAAGCTGGAATCAGAATTTCAAAAATTAAAAATCTTGAAGATGATATCGCTCTATCGCTTTCAGCCTTAGGAATTAGAATTATTGCACCAATTCCTGGAAAAGGAACGATTGGTATTGAGGTGCCAAACAAAAAAGCTACAATAGTATCGATGCATTCTGCGATAGCTTCAAAAAAGTTTCAGGCATCTAAAATGCAGCTACCAATTGCCTTAGGTAAAACTATTAGTAACGAAACTTTAGTTGTTGATTTGGCTAAAATGCCACACTTATTAATGGCTGGTGCAACAGGTCAAGGTAAATCGGTTGGTTTAAATGCCGTTTTAACTTCTCTTTTGTATAAGAAACATCCTGCAGAAGTTAAGTTTGTACTGGTTGATCCTAAAAAGGTAGAATTAACGCTTTTCAACAAGATTGAACGTCATTATTTAGCGAAACTTCCAGATAGCGAAGATGCTATTATTACCGATAACACAAAGGTAATCAACACGTTGAATTCCCTTTGTATAGAGATGGATAACCGCTACGAATTGCTTAAAAATGCATTTTGTAGAAACATTGCCGAATACAATAAAAAATTTAAAGACCGAAAATTGAATCCAAATGATGGCCATCAGTTTTTGCCTTACATCGTTTTGGTGGTTGATGAGTTTGCTGATTTGATTATGACTGCTGGTAAAGAAGTCGAAACACCAATTGCGCGTTTAGCACAATTAGCTCGTGCCATTGGTATTCACTTAATTATTGCCACACAACGTCCATCGGTTAACGTAATTACAGGTATAATCAAAGCGAATTTCCCTGCGCGTATTGCATTTAGGGTAACGTCTAAAATAGATTCCCGAACCATATTAGATGGTGCTGGTGCAGACCAACTCATTGGTCGAGGTGACATGTTATACACGCAAGGCAATGATTTAATCCGTATTCAATGTGCTTTTGTAGACACTCCTGAAGTTGAACGGATTACTGAATTTATCGGCTCGCAAAAAGCATATCCAGATGCGTATTTACTGCCAGAATATGTTGGCGAAGATGGTGGCACAACTCTTGATATAGATATTGCAGATAGAGATAAATTGTTTAAAGAAGCTGCAGAAATTATAGTCACAGCACAACAAGGCTCAGCGTCTTTACTGCAACGTAAGCTAAAGTTAGGTTACAATCGTGCAGGACGTATTATTGACCAACTCGAAGCTGCCGGAATTGTTGGTGGTTTTGAAGGTAGTAAAGCCAGACAAGTGCTTGTACCAGATTTATTAGCTCTTGAACAATTATTAGAAAACGAACGCCAATAAAATTGGCTTAAAATATTAAAATTAAAAATGAAAAAATTAGGAATTCTTTTAGCATTATTGATTACAAGTACAGTATTTAGCCAGGATAATGCAGAAGCTTTATTAAAAGAAGTGAGCCAAAAAGTAAAGGCATACGATAATATTAGCGTAGATTTTAAATATGCGTTAAATAACACTAACGAAGAAAACGTAAGTCAAGAAACTAAAGGTGACGTTACTATTTCGGGAGATAAATATGTATTAAATGTGTTAGGCGTTACAAGAATATATGACGGCAAAACACTTTATAATATAAGCCCAGAGGACGAGGAAGTAACTATTTCTTCAGAAAATACTGAAGATGAAGGTACTATTACTCCAAGTAAAATGTTGTCATTTTACGAAGATGGTTATGCATATAAAATGGACATTGTCCAAAATGTAAAAGGAAGAAAAATTCAGTATGTAAAACTGACACCGATTGACAGCAATTCTGAAATTAAGCATGTTCTACTCGGAATCGACGCCACAACTAAGCACATTTACAATCTTATTGAAATTGGAAAAAGTGGTGTAAAAACAACATTAACCGTTAATTCTTTCAAAACAAATCAGGAGTTACCAGAAAGCCTTTTTACTTTTGACAAAAGCAAATACTCAGATTATTATATTAATAAAATAGACTAATCCTTGAAAATTTTAGACAAGTATATCCTTAAAACTTATCTAAGGACATTTGTGAGCATATTTGTAATATTTATGTTCATTTTTGTTTTACAAGGACTTTGGCTTTATATCTCAGAGCTTGCTGGTAAGGATTTGGATGTTGTTACTACATTTAAGTTTATATTTTATTATTCTCCAAAATTAATTCCACTTGTAATTCCGTTAACCGTATTATTAGCATCTATTATGGTTTTTGGAAATTTTGCCGAAAACTATGAGTTTGCAGCAATGAAATCTACAGGCATTTCGTTGCAGCGCGCTATGCGAAGTCTCTCGGTGTTTATTGTAGCTTTAGGTATTGGTTGCTTTTTCTTTGCCAATAATGTAATTCCTTGGGGCGAGTTTGAATTTTATAACTTAAGACGAAATATTGCAAAAGTTAAACCTGCATTAGCAATTGCTGAAGGGCAGTTTAACGAAATTGGAAATATAAATATCCGAGTAGAAAAGAAAAGTGGCGATCGTGGTCAGTTTTTAAAAAAGGTTATTATTCATCAAAAGAAAAACTTTAGACATGGTAATTACACCGTTATTATTGCTGATAGTGGCGAATTAAAAAGCGCTGAAGATTCTAATATTTTAAAATTAGAACTTTATAATGGTAATTATTATGATGAACTTATCAGTAGAGACATAAGAAAATTTAATAAGCGAAAACCACACGCACAAAGCCAATTTGATATTTATACCATTAATATGGATTTAGGTAATATTGGCAATGTAGATTTGGATGAAAAAACTAGCGATGATAAATACTCAATGTTAGATGTTTCTGCCTTAAACTACACCATTGATAGCCTATATACAAAACGCGCTACAGACTATAACAATCTCTCGCAAAGTTTGTATAACAGAAGTACATATGCAAGTTTAAAAACAGGAATTACTATAGAAAAAGATAGTGTTTTTGAAGGTGATGTTTTAGACCTTTTTCCTACAAAAACAAAAATTCAAATACTCAATTTAGCCTTTAATACCGCTAGTAGTACAGCTCAAATATTAAGCACAAACGAAAATACTTTTAAAAGCACAACATCTAACCGAAACAGACATATCATTGCTTTGCACGAAAAATATGCACTAGGTTTTGCATGTATTATCCTCTTTTTTGTGGGAGCACCATTAGGCGCATTAATAAGAAAAGGTGGCATTGGATTACCTATGGTTATAGCTATACTTTTATTTTTGACCTATCATTTTATAGGAATATTTATAAAAAATAATGCCAAAACAGACTCTATTGACCCAGCTTTAGGTACATGGCTTTCTACATTAATAATGTTGCCACTTAGTATTTATCTAACATATCGTGCAACAAATGATAGAGGTTTAATTAATCTTGATTTTATCACCGTACCAATAAAAAAATTATTTACTCCAAAATCAAAAAGTGAATTAGCGTCTATAAGAGGCATACAATCCTACAGCTATTACAATAAACACAGCATAGAGGATTTGGTTACCGTTGTAAAAAATCAAAACGAATACGATATAGACAAAAAACCAAAACAAATTGCGCTTCAACATTTATTTGATAGAAAAACTACCTTAACTAAACTTGGACAACATGGACTTAATATTCCACAAAACTTAAAAAAAGCAAAACTGTTTTTAAAAGATTACTTAGATTACTCTATCACTAATCTAGTGACCTACAGTTTAGGTGCCATATTACTTATTTTATTTTTTGTTTTTAAGAATAATAAATTACCAGAACTTGCTGAAATTGTAAAAACATTAAGTTTTATTTCTTTTGGCATTTACATTTTATATACCGTTGTTGCTTCTGTATATTATTTAAAATTTTATAAAGTACTTGGGTTTTCTAAAGTTAAAAAACGCATTTTTGCTCTAATTTTAGGTCTTCCTATATACCCAATTCTCTACTTTTTTACAAGAAGTAAAATGAAACAAGACTTTCATTTGAGTTGCCTTGAAAAAATAAATTAAGCGTATCTTTGCAAAAGCAAAAAACAAAACCATGATTACTGAGTCTGTGAGCAACAAAGTTATTTTAAATACGATTGAAGAAGCTATTGAAGATATTCGTCAAGGAAAGGTTATTATTGTCGTTGATGATGAAAACCGAGAAAACGAAGGCGATTTCTTAGCTGCCGCTGAAACAGTAACACCAGAAATGATAAACTTTATGGCAACTCATGGTCGCGGATTAATTTGCACACCATTGACCGAACAACGTTGTAAAGATTTAGATTTACACATGATGGTGACTAACAATACTGACCCAATGGAAACAGCCTTCACTGTTTCTGTAGATTTAAGAGGTAATGGTGTAACTACTGGAATTTCGGCTAGTGACCGAGCAAAAACAGTTAAAGCATTAGTAAGTAATGATACCAAATCGTTTGATTTGGCACGTCCAGGACATATTTTTCCGCTTGTTGCAAAAGAAGGTGGCGTTTTAAGACGTACAGGCCATACAGAAGCTGCTATTGATTTTGCAAGATTAGCAGGTTTTGAACCTGCTGGTTGTATTGTTGAAATTATGAACGAAGACGGAACGATGGCGCGTTTACCACAATTAGCTGATGTAGCAAAAAAGTTTGATTTAAAAATCGTTTCGATTGAAGATTTGGTAGCCTATCGTATGGAACACGATTCTTTAATTGATAAAAAAGAAGATTTTGACATTGAAACACGTTTTGGAAAATTTAGACTTCGTGCTTACGAACAAACTACAAACAATCAAATTCATATAGCCTTAACAAAAGGAAGCTGGAAAAGTGGTGACGAGGTTTTAACAAGAATCAATTCGACATTAGTAAATAACGATATTTTAGGAACTTTAACCAATAATGCAGACCAAAAATTAGATGATATGTTTAATGTTATAAACACTGCGGGAAAAGGTGCAATTGTGTTTATTAATCAGCAAAATCAGTCGACTAATTTATTAAATCGTTTGTCTATTTTAAAAGACACGCAAAAACAAGGACAAATCTCTAAAGCACCAAGCATAGCAATGGATAAAAGAGACTTTGGTATTGGTGCTCAAATTTTACACGACCTTAATATCAGTAAAATCAAACTTATTTCTAACAGCGAACAAACCAAACGAGTTGGTATAATTGGTTACGGATTAGAAATTGTTGATTATGTAAATTTCTAATAAACTGTAACTTTTCGTTCTGTTTGCATATTACCTGAACTAATTTTCAAGATATATATACCTTTTTCTAAATTTGAAACATCTATCGTTTTGGTGTTTCTATTTACAGAAACTAATTGACCTAAAATATTATACAAACGAATAGTATCAATTGTGCCGGTTGAAGAAATAGTTATATTTTCTGAAGCTGGATTTGGATGTACTTTTATCTTAGCAATTGAACTATTTACAGAACTTAAAGAAGATTCTTGATACACACGTACGTAATCTATGACCATTTCACTTTGTGTAAAATTTGAATCTATTGTACCTGCAATTCCGCCCATAGCAATATTAAGCAATAAATATTGATCCTCAGTAAATGGCCAAGTCGAAGCATCTTTATTAATTGGATTGTAAGTATAAAAAGGAACGTCATCTACCAAAAAAACGATTTTATTTGGCGACCAATTCATTGAATAAGTATGAAATTCATTTGCCACGTCTGATAAAAATTGCTTTTCCGTATTCATTGTGTTTCCGAAGCTTGAAGGCGAATGTATCGCAGAACTAACTTCATTTACGGCATGTAAACCATGCTCCATTATATCAATTTCACCACACGCTGGCCAACTAGTTGTATCGTAACCTTGGTTATCCCAATAAGCACCATCTTCATTTATATTTTTGCCTAAAGTCCAAATTGCTGGCCAAGTTCCATTTCCAAAAGGTAATCTAGCACGTACATCTACTCTTCCATAAGTAAATGCAAATTTAGAATTCAATCTCGCCGATGTGTATTCCTTAGTATACCCTTGATTAGTGAAATTTTCTTTTTTAGCTGTAATAATTAAAAAACCATTTTCAATTTTTGAATTATCAATTCTGTTAGTATAATGCTGAAGTTCACCATTATACCAATTACCTCCTGCTGGTAATTCTGTCTGATGGTGCCATTTTGAAGCATCAATAGCACCGTTTGGACCATCAAATTCATCAGACCAAACGAGTTCGGTATATTCAAAATCTATATCGTCTTGATTTGGAGGCGCTGTGGCACCATTATTAATATCATCAATTATATAAGTGCCTGGTGTTGTTTGCCCAGCGTCGATGAATAAAACCATTCGCCCATAGTTTCCTATTACATCAACTGGTGTAGAACCGTCAGCACTACTTACTGCGTTACCAAAATCGAAGGTTACATCAATCCAAGCTGATGGCGAAGGCACACTGAAGTTTACTTGAACTTGAGCGTCTGTATTTGCAGAGTCTTCTAGTTTTAAAAGAATATTATGATTATTAGGATCGAATGAAAAGAATCTTAATGTAAAAACTCTATTATTTTCATTTAAATTTAAAGGTTGTGCAAAATCTAGATAAAACCCTTGAAAAGCATTTGAACCATCGTTAAAAAATTGACCTCCTCGATTTAACTCACTTGAAGGAGACACAGAACGAAACGCAAAACCACTTCCAGCAAAGGCTAAAAAGGCTTCGTCATTATTTGAAAAAGTAATAGGCAGCGATTGCGAAAAAACTTGGGGTATTATTAAAAATAAGGCAAGAAATAATATGTACTTTCTAATCATTTGAGAAACTTTTTTCAAACTTAGACTTAAAAAAAATCACAAACAAAGGTTTTACCTATACATAAACCATACGACCAATTAGAAAAGCTATTTTAAAGCTTCTTCGATACAAGCTCTCATTTTAAAAGCACGAGCTTTTACTTCATCTTCTGTCCAAGATAATTTAATCAAACACGAAATATTTCGGCTTATAAAATAATCTGATTGTGAAAAATCTTTAGTTTTTAGTGTATCTAAAGCAGATTTTATTTCTGACGATAAAGGATACAATGATTTAGCCTCTTTGAGATGATGCCATTTGCGTACATAGTGCCAATTATTTTCGTAATAATTCCAACAAACATCAATTCCGTTTTCTTTAAACGCTTTTGAAACGTTTTGAGAAATTTCTGCAGTTGGTAAAAAGAAATTTAAAAAAGCACAACTTTCAACTCCGCCATCTGGCACAGTTCTAAATTCTACTTCAGGAATTTTTGCCAATTCATTTCGTATAATATCAAAATTCTTTCTCTGAATTGCTAAAAATTCTGGTAAACGCTTAGCCTGAGCTAAACCTACGGCGGCATGCAATTCTGATATTCTAAAGTTATAACCTAAAAAAGGATGAGATTCTGCACCTCTATCGTTACCAATGTGGTCGTGACCATGGTCACTGTAATAATCAGCATTGGTGTAAAATTCTTTATTATTTGTAATAACAGCGCCACCTTCACCACAGGTCATTGTTTTTACAAAATCAAATGAAAAACAGCCAACATCAGCAATACTTCCTAGAGGTTGACCTTTGTAGGAACCACCAATAGCCTGACAAGCATCTTCTACAAATACTAAATTGTGTGCATTACAGATAGATTTTAAAGCATCCATATTTGCCATGCTTCCGCACATTTGTACAGCCATTACAGCTTTAGTTTTTGGGGTAATTGCAGCGTTTACAGCTTTTGGGTCTAAAGTTAACGTGCTATCTATATCTACCAGAATAGGAATAGCTCCAAGCATCATAATCGCTTCAAAACTTGCCACAAATGTAAATGTTGGCATAATTACCTCATCTCCTGTTCCAATTCCTGCAGCGGCTAACGCAACAGATACTGCAGCTGTTCCGCTAGAAACTAATTGTACATGTTTTGTATTAAACGTTTTACAAAGCTGCGCTTCTAATTCTTTGGCTTTCCAATGCCCATTGCGCATACCATCAAAACCATAACGCATTAATACGCCATTATCTAATACGTCTTTTACACTTTCGCGCTCTGCATCACCAAAAAGCTCAAATCCTGGCATAAATTATAATGATTTAATTTTTGATAAAAAGGTTGTAATCTCCTGGTCTGAAAAATTGGTCTGCAATGGCAATTCCTTTCGATGTCCAGGAATATAAACTTTTAAAGAAGGCATAATATTTTGAGAATTAAATGCTCTTAAAGCTCTAGAGTTATATGCGCGTGCCTGTTCTTTTTTTGAAGTATCGACAAGAAGTAAAACTAAATCTTTACCTAATTCTTTGAAACTATTAGACTTCAAAATCTGTTTTTTAATCTTCTTTTCGATTTTAGAATTTTCACCATCGTAGAAATAAATTACCATGATTTTTTCTTCATCAGCTCCTACCGAAAATTCTTGCATGGCTTGAGCATAGCTAGAAAATTCTTTTATATTCTGAGTGTAAACAAAGCCACTAAATAAAAAAGCTAAAAAAATGATGAAAAGTTTTTTCATAATAAAATGTTGAGTTACAAATATACGAGTTTTGAACGCTGAAATAGACTGAAAATTACAATTCAATAATTGTATCCTCTAATGGTTTTCGTACTTTTTTTAGTTCTGCAAACATATCATCATCGGCTCGTTTTCCTACGGGCAATAATAATACCGACTTTAAACCTTTTTTCTTTAGCTTAAGTACTTCATCATAAGCTTCAGGATTAAAGCCTTCCATTGGGCAACTGTCAATGTTTTTTAAAGCACAAACAGTCATTAAATTACCTAAAGCTATATATGCTTGGCGAGTTGCCCAATTGGCTTTTTTTCCATTTGGCATCGCTTCTATGGTGGCATTAAGTTGTTTTTTAAAAGGAGCTAAAATTGTATCTGGTGTATTTCGTATTTTAACTATATTATTAAAATGCTCATTAACATCTGCAGTATCTATTTTTTCTTGAATACACAACACCAATAAGTGAGATGCGTCTGCAACTTGCCTTTGACCAAAAGAGTACTCAACAAGTTTTTCGCGTTGCGCTTTATTTTTAATAATTACAAGCTTAAGTGTTTGAAGACCATAAGACAATGCCGTAAGATTAAAGGCTTCTTTTAAAACTTGAAGTTTTTCGTCTGATAAAACGAATTCAGAATCAAACTTTTTTGTCGCATAGCGCCACTTTAACTGTTCTATAATATCCATTCTTTTTTTTGCAAAAATACGGAACATTGTAACGATATATTTATAAAAAATATGAATTTAAGAATACAAAAAAGGTTAATAATTATTGAAGACTTACACTGATAAGATTTTAGAAACTCAAACGTTTATAAAATTTTGTTTTTAAGTAAGCTATTGTAAAACATTTCAATTGAGTTTCATATTTTTACTTTACCATTTTATAAAATGAAAAAAGTAAAACTCCATCTTTATCTGATTTTTTATTTTTTTACTCTATTAATTTGCCAAGCACAAGACTTGTCAGTCGATAGACAAAAAGCAAAACAATATTTTAATCAGCTACAAAGCGCATATAATGAAGGAAACTATAAAAATCATAAACTTTATAGTGACTCTTTATTGGTAATTGCCAAAAAAAATGAATTTCATAAAATGCATGTTTTAGCTTTAACAAATCAAGCCATATTTTATAATGGTATAAGTCAGCGTGAAACTGCTATAAAACTTTATCATGAAGCACTAAAAGTCAGCAAACAAATACCTAATGATTTTAAGACCAAAGCAGTTGTGCTCATTAATATGGGTAATACCTACAATAATATTGGAGAATACGAGAAGGCTAATGATGCTATGAAAAAAGTCATTAAAACGGCTAATAACGTTGAAGGATCATATAAAATTAAAGCTGCTGCTTTGATAGGAATTGCAGACAATTACATAATTTTAAGAGATTACAAAAAGGCATTAGAATATTCTTATTTAGCAAAAGACCTAGGTGAAAAGAATAATGATGAATTAGTTAAGGTATCTTCCGTAAATAAGATTTCGGATATTCTTCTAAAATTGAAGAAATATCAAGAAGTGTTGGATATTAGCAAAAGCATTGCAAATAATCCGTTTTTTAAACAATCTACTAAAATTAAGGCAGAATATCTTCTAAATATTGGTATTGCCAATTATTATCTTAATATAACAGATAGCGCTTTGATTAGTCTAAATGCTTGTAAAAAGATAGCAGAAAATAAAAATCTTTTAAAAACAGAAATGAATACATACGAGTACTTAGCAAAAGTACATGAGCAAAAAAACGATTTTGAAGCCTCGTATGACGCACAAAAAAAATTTACTTCACTTAAAGAAATTTTTTTGAACGACACAAAAAATGCTACAAACACTGATTTAAAAGAAGACATATTAATTAAAGAAAAACACATTAACCGCCTATCAAAAAAAAGTAATAAACTATTAATTTACGGTACGTTATCTTTATTTGTTTTAAGTTTATTTCTATTTTTTCTCTTTAAAAGAAAGAAGAAAATTGAAATTGAAAAAGAAATTATAAAAGCAGAAAACTTAAGTTTAGAAGAAGTTGTAAGTTTTTATAAAAAAGAAAATAAAAAGGAAGCAAAACCTTACAGAAACACCTCATTAACTCAACGAGATAGAGAAACGCTAAAGACGACTATTTTAGAGTTTATGGATAAAGAAAAGCCTTATCTTAATCCAGATATAAATCAAGCTGAATTAGCTTCAAAGGTTGGTGTAAGTACACATAATTTATCGGAAGTTTTAAATCATTCTTTCGGACAGAATTTTTACAATTTCATAAATTCCTATCGGGTTTTAACAGCTCAAAAATTGATTAAGGACAAAAATTACAAAAACACCAAAATGATTGCGATTGCTTTTGATTCTGGTTTTAAAAGCAAAACATCTTTTAACCGTGTTTTTAAAAAACACACTGGACTAACTCCATCAGAATATCGCGAAACCCACTGATATCTGCTATATCTATTACTTGTAAAACATAAAAGATGTTCCACTCCTTGGGTTGGTACCTTTAAAAACAAATAATTATTTAAATTTTCATTTAATGTTGCTATAATTACAAATATGTTTAATTGACTTAAAATTTAATGAAATCTTAAGAAAAAAATTAATATCTATCACCTACCAATCCCCCAATAATTATGCTTAAAAAATTGCTCCTATTATTTTTTCTTTTTTTTAGCTTAAATACAAATGCTCAAGATTTTACTGCTATTTGGAATACCGCTAATACCAATAACAATTCAACCGCAGACAACCAAATTGAAATTCCTACAAACCCAGCTTTTACTAATTATAATTACACAGTAGATTGGGGTGATGGAAATATAGATACTAATGTAACAGGAAATATAACACATACTTATGCAGCAGTTGGTACATACAATGTTAGTATTAGCGGAGTTTTTCCTGCTATCTATTTTAATGATGAGGGTGATCGTTTAAAAATTGAAGAAATCCTCAGTTGGGGAAATATACAATGGCTAAGTATGGAGAATGCTTTTTATGGTTGCGAAAATTTAAATTTTGATGCCATTGCGCCACCAGATTTATCTCAAGTTACTTCGTTGAGAAATATGTTTAGAGATTGTTCGGCTTTTAATGGAATTGTAAATAATTGGAATGTAAGTAATATTACCAATATATCAGGCACTTTTGCTGGAGCTAGTATCTTTAATAGACCAGTAGACAATTGGAATACTTCCTCTATTACAGATATGTCTGAAACTTTTGCTGGAACTGGTCTATTTAATGAACCATTAGATAGCTGGAACACTAATTTAGTTACTACTATGGCTGGTATGTTCTCCGGAGCTGGTGATTTTAATCAGAATATTGACAACTGGAATGTTAATCAAGTTACAAACATGAGTTTTATGTTTTCAGGAGCGAGAGTTTTTAATATGCCTTTAAACTCATGGAATGTTGCTAATGTCAATAACATGTCAGGAACATTTAACAATGCAAGGCTCTTTAATCAACCATTAGATAATTGGGATGTAAGTAACGTCACTGATATGTCAGATATGTTTAATGATGCACGAGAGTTTAATCAATCAATAGGGAATTGGGATGTTGGTAGTGTAACAAACATGAGCGAAATGTTTGATGATGCTGCACAATTTAACCAGCAAATAGGTACTTGGAATGTTACAAACGTTACAGATATGACTGAAATGTTTAGAGATGCGGGATTATTTAATCAACCACTTAATAATTGGGACGTGTCTAATGTAATTACTATGTCTGGCATGTTTAGAGAAGCAGATAATTTTAATCAGCCACTAGATAATTGGAATGTTGCAAACGTTACAGATATGAGTTTCATGTTTATGGATGCTTTTATTTTCAATCAATCTATAGATACTTGGGATGTAGGCAATGTAACTAATATGCAGCAGATGTTTGATGATGCGAGAGCTTTCAATCAGTCTTTAAGTTCTTGGGACGTTCAGCTTGTTGAAAATATGTCTAGAATGTTTACTCTAACACAAACATTTAATCAGCCTTTAAATACTTGGATTACTAATAGCCTTACTGATATTTCTGGACTATTCTTTAATGCTATAGCTTTTAATCAACCGTTGGATAATTGGAATATTACTAATGTTAGCTCTCTTAATAATAGTTTTAGAGGAGCAACTGCATTTAATCAAAATTTAGGTTCATGGGATATTTCTAATATAAACTCAATGTCAGCTGCGCTTGATAACTGTGGAATGTCTTTAGAAAATTATGATAATACTTTAATTGGTTGGAGTATTCAATCAGTACAAAATAATGTTTCACTTGGAGCTAACGGATTAGAATATTGCGATAGCTTAGAGGAACGCCAAAATCTTATAGACACAAATGGTTGGTCTATTACTGGCGATAGCGTCAATTGTTCTTTTGTATTATGTACAAACATTATCTCTCCAATTGCTGGAGACACAAATGTGCCTGCAAACTCAAATATTGTCTGGGAACCAGCTCCAAATGCTGATGGCTATAATGTAACTTTAGAAGTTGAAAGAAATGGTGTAAGAAGCTTTGTTAACATTAACGGCTTTCCTGCCGATAATTTAGACATCGGTAATGTTACCACAATTAATTTTACTAATGAGTTTCTTCCAGGAGATATCGTATTTATAACTGTTGTTCCTTATAATGCCGAAGGTCCTGCAGAAGGATGCCAAGAAACCCAATTTACAACCGTAGAAAGCTGGGTAAATAATCCTAATTCTTTTAAGTTAACATATGATACCTCTATACAAGTTATTAACCAAACAACTCCTGTAAATCAATTAAAAATAGAGACTAGCCCAGGTATTACTTATAATTACTCCATAGATTGGGGAGACGGACAATATGACAATAATGTTTCAGCAGATATAATACACACTTACTTAGTTCCTGGTGTGTATACAGTAAGTATTATTGGAGAT
This sequence comes from Winogradskyella litorisediminis, assembly GCF_042675765.1. Taxonomy (NCBI): domain Bacteria; kingdom Pseudomonadati; phylum Bacteroidota; class Flavobacteriia; order Flavobacteriales; family Flavobacteriaceae; genus Winogradskyella; species Winogradskyella litorisediminis. The sequence continues at coordinate 434,445 of NZ_JBHTJL010000003.1, forward strand.
TTTCCTGCACCTAGACATGAAGAGTTTAACAGTGATGCTCCAAAACTTTTATCCATAGACCAATGGGGAACATACCAATGGCAAAGCATGCAAGGGGCTTTTGCCGGTTGTACAAACATGGAATATCTGGCAACAGATATTCCTGATTTGTCAAATGTTACAGATATGGGTCGTATGTTCATTGTTTGTAGAAATTTTAATGGTAATATTAATAATTGGGACGTAAGTAATGTCACAAATATGTTTGCAACTTTTGGAGTTACTACAATTTTTGACCAACCCTTAAATAGTTGGAACACTACCAATGTCACCAACATGTCGTTAATGTTTTTTAGAACAGATGCGTTTAACCAAAATATTAATGGTTGGAATGTAGGAAATGTAGTTTCCATGGATAGAATGTTTGAAAACGCAAATGCATTTAACCAACCATTGAACGGCTGGAATGTAAGTAGCGTCACAAATATGGATAGCATGTTCCAAGGCGCTGCGCAATTTAATCAGCCACTTAATAACTGGGACGTAAGCAATGTTACCAATATGGAAGATATGTTTCAGTTCGCCATAAATTTTGATGGTATAATCGGCAACTGGGATGTAAATGCAGTTACTAATATGGCAAGAATGTTTAGAAGCGCTAGTAATTTTAATCAACCAATCAATGATTGGAATGTTCAAAATGTACTAACTATGAGTCAAATGTTTGAGTCTGCTAATACTTTTAATCAACCCTTAAACACGTGGTTATTAAATAATGTTGAAACCACAGACAGGATGTTTTCAAATGCTATTTCATTTAATCAACCTATAGGTACGTGGAATGTGGAATCTGTTCTTAACATGTCTTCAATGTTTAGAAATGCTACTTCATTTAATCAAAACATTAATACTTGGAATGTCACCAATGTTATAAATATGGCTAGCATGTTTGAAAGCGCTACATCTTATAACCAGCCTCTGGATAGTTGGGATGTTAATTCAGTAGTAAACATGAGTTCTATGTTTGAAAATGCTGCTGTATTTAATCAACCAATTAATACTTGGGATGTAAGTGCAGTTTCTTCAACAGTTTCAATGTTTCAAAACGCTATCGCATTTAATCAACCTTTAGATAATTGGGATGTCAGCTCCGTAACACTAATGAACTCCATGTTTCAAGGTGCTAGTATATTCAATAATCCTTTAAATACTTGGACTGTAGCTTCAGTGACAAATATGCAATCGATGTTTGAAGAGGCTTTTCTATTTAATCAACCTTTAGATAATTGGGATACTGGTGAGGTTTTAAATATGAGTGAAATGTTTAAAAATGCATCTGTATTTAATCAAAATATAGATACTTGGAATGTATCTTATGTAACGACTATGCAAGAAATGTTTAGCCAAGCAACTAATTACAATCAAACAATGGATTCATGGAATGTTGCTTCTGTCACTACTATGGAAGGCATGTTTTTTCAAGCTACAGCATTTAACAGCCCAATAAATAGTTGGAATGTTAGACGTGTACTGACCATGGAAGACATGTTTTTTGGAGCAACCTCTTTTAACCAAATTTTAAATAATTGGCGAGTTTCTGGTGTCGAAACCATGAGAAATATGTTTAGAGACGCTACGTCATACAATCAAATTATGGATGCTTGGACATTTGGCAACGTTAATATGCAAAGTATGTTTTCTAACGCTTCAGCTTTTAACCAAAATCTTGGTGTTTGGGATATTGAGTCAGTAAATAATGTCTCTAATATGTTAGACAACTCTGGCTTAATAAGAGAAAATTATGATGCAACATTAATCGCTTGGTCAAACCAAAACCTAACACCTGGACTAAATTTAGGTGCTAATACACTACTCTACTGTGACGCATTACAACAAAGACAATCAATAATAGATAATTTTGGTTGGTCTATTAATGGCGATATATTAGATTGCCCTATCCCTGAATGTACACAACTTGTGTTGCCTCTTAACAATGCTACTAATGTTCCTGTGAATACAAACATAGCGTGGGAAGATGTTTTATTTGCAAGCGGCTATACTTTAGAAATTGAAATTCAGCCTTCAGGTGTTATTATAAATGAAACTTTAGGTGACGGTACAACTTATAATTTTGCTTCAGATTTTACAGGTGGTGAAACAGTCACAGTAACTATAATTCCTTTTAACGATGAAGGTAGCGCTGTTGGTCCTTGTACATCAGAAAGTTTTACCATTTCAAACGATATTGCTACAATACCGGATTGCACACAACTAACCATACCAACTAATGGTTCTTCAAATATCATGGTAGACACCAATTTGTCATGGTCTCCAATCACTAACGCCAATGGATACATACTTAATGTAACTACAAATCCTGCAGGCGTTATTATAGTTAATAATGAAGATGTTGGAAATATAACGACATACAACATACCAACAGATTTGCCTGAAGAAACACTAATAGACGTAACAATTACACCTTATAATGACGAAGGGAACGCAGTTAATTGTAATACAGAAAGTTTTACGACACAAACAATACCAAGACCACCGTCATGTACGTCAATGACAAACCCTTTAAACGACGCTATTGATGTGCCAATAGATACAAATATAACTTGGGACTTAGTGCCAGAAGCTACTGGCTACTTAATAAGTATTGGCGAAACAATTGGCGGTATAGAAATAGCTAATAATATTGACGTTGGTAATTTCAATTTTTATGATATACCAAACGATTTAGACAATAGCAGACGTTATTATGTTACAATAATACCTTACAATGCTGTTGGAGATGCTACAAATTGTATTGAAGAAAGTTTCACTACAGTTGCTCCTACTCCTACAAATCCTGTTTGTACTAACCTCACTAGTCCTGTTAATGGAGCTACAAATATTGCGACAAATTTAAACCAAATCACTTGGGATGCAGCCACAAATGCAACATCCTATAGAATTACCATTTCGGGGACAGCAAATAACGATATTACCGATTTTGAGACTACGGATACCTTCTACAATTTCACAAATCCATTTGTTAACGGAGAAGTTGTTAATGTATTTATTGTACCTTTCAATACGTTGGAAGATGCTGTAGGTTGTACTTCGGAGAGTTTTACCATTATACCAACTACTCCAGCCTGTACAAATCTTACAAGCCCAGTTGATGGCGCTGTTGAAGTTGAAACAACGCTTAACCAAATTACTTGGAACGCCGTTGCAGACGCCACTGCTTACAGTGTTACCGTTTCTGGCACAGCTAATAATAATGTTACTAATTTTGAAACGACTGATACCTTCTTCGACTTTACTAATCCATTTTTGAATGACGAAGTCGTAACCGTAACTATTATTCCTATAAATGTTACAGTTCAGGCAGAGAACTGTACCTCAGAAAGTTTTACCATTATTCCCGAAACTCCTGATTGTACTTCTCTTTCTGCTCCGCTAAACGGCGATACAGATATTGCCACAGATTTAAACCAAATCACTTGGAATCCTGTTACAAGTGCAACCAGTTATACCATTACTATTTCAGGTACGGCTAATAACAACGTTACTGATTTTGAAACCACGGATACCTTTTTCAACTTTACAAATCCGTTTGTAAATAGCGAAACTGTTACTGTTACAATTACACCTATAAATGGTAATATTGAAGCCGTTGGTTGTACTTCGGAAAGTTTTACTTTTATTCCAACTACACCAGACTGTACAAATCTTACAAGCCCAGTTGATGGCGCTGTTGACGTTGAAACGACGCTTAACCAAATTACTTGGAACCCAGTTGCAGACGCTACTGCTTATAGTGTTACCGTTTCTGGCACGGCTAATAATAACGTTACTAATTTTGAAACGACTAATACCTTCTTCGACTTTGCAAATCCATTTTTGAATGACGAAATCGTTACAGTAACCATTATACCTATAAATGTTACAGTTCAGGCTGAAAATTGTACCTCAGAAAGTTTTACTATTATTCCCGAAACTCCTGATTGTACTTCGCTTTCAACTCCGCTAAACGGCGATACAGATATTGCCACAGATTTAAACCAAATTAATTGGAATCCTGTTTCAAATGCAACCAGTTATACCATTACTATTTCTGGTACGGCTAATAACAACGTTACTGATTTTGAAACTACGGATACCTTTTTCAACTTTACAAATCCGTTTTTAGTTAACGAAATTGTATCTGTAAGTATAACTCCAAAAAACGGAACAATTGAGGCGATAAACTGTACAACTGAAACTTTTGATATTGTAAAAACACCTAGATGTACAATTCTTAATAATCCTGAAAATGAAGAGTTGGATGTAGAGCTTGATGTTCAACTGACGTGGAATGAGATATCAGAAGCTGATGGCTACTTGTTAAGTATTGGTACAACATCTGGTGGTGTTGATCTACTAGACAACTTTGATGTTGGATTGGTATTATTCTACGACTTTGAAGACAACTTAGATGGTGATACAACTTATTATGTTACAATAACAGCATACAATGCTAATGGCAACGCCATTGGTTGCGAAGAAACTGTTTTTACAACTCTAACTCCACCTAAAAATGATGTTAAATATGGTTTTTCACCTGATGGAGATGGCATTAATGAATTTTGGAACATCACAGGGATAGAAGAACATCCACAAAATAAAGTCATGATTTATAACCGTTGGGGCGATTTGGTTTTTGAGATTGATAATTATAATAATACCACAAATGTATTTAGAGGAATTGCCAACCGTAAAACAAAAATGGGTGCTGGCATACTACCAGAAGGCACTTATTTCTTTCAGTTTGTAATAAACGAGCCTAATAATTTTGAGACCTTAAAAGGTTATGTTGTAATAAAAAGATAAGATGAAAATATCCCCAAAAATAAAGTTTACAGTAATTACAATCGGACTACTCTTTTTAATACCAAAGAAAAGTTTTGCACAGCAAACACCTACATTTTCTGAATACAACTATAATCCATATTTGATTAATCCTGCATACGCTGGGCTAACTCCAAATGCAGAACTAACTTTAAACAACTCAGGTTTTTTCAACTCTTTTGAAGGCAGTCCGCAAAGTTTAGCTTTAAGTTTTATAACTTCAGTGAAAGAAGGTAAAATAGGTATTGGTGCAGGCTATATAAGTGACCAAATTGGTGTTACATCATCGACAAGTACGTTTGCTACTTTCTCTTACAAAATATTTTTTGATACGAAATCTAACAGACCTTATTGGCAAAATTACACACCAAACTCTTTATCTTTTGCTATATCTGGTGGATTTCAGCAGTATAGAGAAAATCTTTTAGATTTAGGTATAATGGGTGATCCTAACTTTGCACAAAATATTGATACCAATTTACCTACTATTGGCGCAGGTATATTACTGAACTTAGCCAATTTATATGTAGGTTTTTCATCACCTAACTTACTTGGAGACAAACTCGCTCAAAACAAAGAAAATATTAACTTAGAACCAGTATTCTATGGTTATTTTGGATATCGTTTTTATTCAAATAATTTTGAGGAATTAATGATTAAACCAAACATATTAATAAAGCAGGAAAAAGGTGCACCTGTACAGTTAGACTTTAACTTATCAGCAAGTTTTAAAAATAAGTTTGAAATTGGAACTGGATACAGAACCAATTCTTCTGTAAATATTTTAGCAGGTATCTATTTATTTAATAACTTTAGAATTATCTATAATTATAACACATCATTTAATGATTCGCCATTAGGAAACACACACGGATTTGTATTAAGCTTTCAATTTGGTAATGGCTATTCGGAATAAATTAATGAATTTTCAAGAAAAAGAATATTGGACCAATCGATATATCAAAAACGAAACCGGTTGGAATATTGGTTTTCCATCAACTCCCTTAAGAGATTATATAGATCAACTTAAAAATAAAGCCTTGAAAATCTTAATTCCTGGAGCAGGAAACGCGTATGAAGCCGAATATCTTTATAAATTGGGTTTTAAAAATGTATATATTCTAGACATTTCTGATGTAACATTAAAAGATTTTAAAAAAAGAAATTCTGATTTTCCTGATAATCAATTATTGCACGAAGATTTTTTTACCCATGATTCCAAATATGATTTAATTCTAGAACAAACATTTTTTTGTTCAATGACACCTACTGAAAAAAATAGAACAAATTATGCCAAAAAAATGCATGAGCTTTTAAAACCAAACGGTAAATTTGTGGGTTTGTGGTTTAACTTTCCACTTAATAATGATTTTAATAAACGACCATTTGGAGGTAACAAAATGCTATATTTAGGCTATTTTTCAGAATATTTTAAGATTATAACTTTTGAAAACTGTTACAATTCGATACCCGAACGTTCTGAAAAATAGCTTTTTGGAATACTCCAACGCAGATAAATTTTTTGAGTAAAATATTGTTACATTTCATATATCTTTACGTTAAACAAAACTAGGTTTATGAAAGTCTTTATGCGTTTTAATTTCACTACAGTTTGTGAAGCTGTACTCAAAGAAAAATTAGACGCACTTTCTGTACCATACGAAATCATAAATTTTGGAGAGGTTGATTTTAAAGAACCTTTAACCATTCAAAAAAAAGAAGAATTTCTTAGCAGTCTAGCGCCTTACGAAATAGAAATCGTTGAAGATGAAAAGTGCATTTTAGTTCAAAAAATTAAAGACGTAATTAAAGAAATGGTTTATGACACTGACGAAGCAATAAATGTGAAAACCTCTGTATATATTGCAGATAAAGTTGGTCAAAGCTATGGATATTTATCTAATTTATTCTCTGAAGTTACTTATACGTCCATTGAGCATTATATTATTCTCACTAAAATAGAATATACCAAACATCTCATCATCAGTGAGGATATGAGTTTAACCGAAATTGCTTATAAGCTAGATTACTCTAGCGTAGCGCATTTAAGCACTCAATTTAAAAATACAACTGGTATAACTCCATCAGCGTTTCAGCGCATTATTAAACGTAGAAACGAACTTAAATCAAAATCATAAAAAATGAATGAAGATTTTACAAATGTTTATTTAGCAGATGACGACTCTGACGACCGCTTTTTGTTTGAAGAGGCTTTTGATGAGTTAAAAATGGATATTAATGTTAGTACATTTAACGATGGTCAGTACCTAATGGATTATCTTTTAAAAGATGACGCCAAATTGCCTCATATTCTTTTTTTAGATTTAAATATGCCAAGAAAAGGTGGTATGGAATGTCTTAAAGAAATTAAACAAAATCCAAAGTTTAGTGATATGGTAATAGCCATATATTCTACTTCTGCTTCCGAGGAACACATTGAAGATGCCTTTGTTATAGGTGCCAATATTTATATAAAAAAACCAGACAGCTTTAATAAATTAAAGAAGACACTTTCTACTGTAGTGAGCACTAATTGGCAATTTCATAAAGATGGTTTAAATAAAGACAACTTTTTATTACGATTATAGAAATGCCAGTAAGAAGAGTTTTAAAATCAGAATTATTTATTAAAATAACTTTTTTTGTAAGTCTGTTTTTTATTGTTGTAATTGCTGGTATAGGTTACAGGCATATCTCAAATTTATCAAAATCATCGAATTTGATGATGCATACTTATAGTGTTAATATTGAGCTAGAGCAAATATTATCTTATCTCAAAGATGCAGAAACTGGGCAACGTGGATTTATTACTACAAAAGATTCAATCTATCTTAGACCTTTTATATCTGGTCGTGACAATATTAACAATAGTTTTGCCCAATTAAGAGTTTTTACACAAAATGACTCAATACAGTATAATAACTTAATTTCTCTAAAAAAAATCATCGACAAACGATTTATAAACTTTGAGTTAGAAAATCAAATTGCATTTGATTATGGTACAAATTCACAGATTTTTAAAAAAGTTTTTTTAGAAGGAAAAAATATAATGGATGAAATCAGAAACCAATTACAGATGATGATTTCACTTGAAAATAAAAAACTTAGGATAGAAGAAAACAAAAACAGAGAATTTTTAAAAAACACACCACTTGTTCTATACGGTTTAGTTTTTATTACACTCCTAGTTATATATTTTTCATACTCACGAATTATAAAAAATCTTGAAGGTGTTAGACTTAAAAACAAAGAACTCGAGATTTTTAAAAAAGCAACCATACAATCAGAAAAAGTAAACAATGTTGGTAGCTGGAGATGGAATATAGATAGTAATAAATTTCAATTTTCAGAAAATTTGTTTCGCCTTTTAGGAGAAAAACCCTATTCTTTTGAGCAAACTGTTGAGGCATTTAACCAATTTGTTCATCCTGATGATGTAGAGAAACTGAATGAGCATGTTGAAGCAATGATGGAAATGAAAGAGCTTCCATTCATTTATTTTAGAATCATTCAAAAAGACGGCACAGTAAGACATTTAAAATCGTTTGGAAAAAGTATAATAAACATAGACGGCTCGAAACAACTTTTAGGAACTACCACAGATATTACAGATGAGATAGCAAACATGCATCTTTTAGAGAAAAGAAATAAAGAGTTGCTCACTAATAACAAAGAGCTACAGGCGTTTAATTATGTTGCTAGCCATGACCTACAGGAACCGCTCAGAAAAATACAAACGTTTTTATCTAGATTAGAAGAAAAAGAATCTAATAATTTATCAGCTTCTGGAAAAAAATATATAGAGCGCATTACTAATGCAGCAAAAAGGATGCGTCAATTGATTGATGATTTACTTCAATATTCGAGAACTAATAAATCTGATGAAGTTCTTGAAAATACAGACTTAAATAAGCTGTTAGATATTACAAAAGAAAATTTAGCAGAGCTCATCGCATCTAACGAAGCTGTAATAGTGTCAGACAAATTACCAACTGCAGAAGTTATTCCGTTTCAAATTCAACAATTGTTTAGTAATTTAATATCTAATTCAATTAAATATAAATCAACCCAAAGACAACCTAGAATTACTATTACTTACGAATTTATTGAAGCGTTAAACGAGTACGAAGACACTTTAGATGATAGTAATAATTTTCATGAGATAATTTTCTCCGACAACGGTATTGGTTTTGAGCCAGAATATGCCGAGCAAATCTTTGTGTTATTTAATAGACTTCATAATAGAGATGATTACAGCGGAACTGGTATAGGTTTATCTATTTGTAAAAAAATTATGGATAATCATAATGGCAAAATTTATGCTGAAGGTTTCCCAGATGAGGGTGCACGTTTTACTATACATTTACCTGCATAGTTTGTTGAAATTCTTAAAATTATCTATTTAAGTATCTACCAAATTTTCTTTAATCTGTAAATTCTATAACAGATAAAAAAAATAATATAAAATAAAATCTTAGGAAAATGTAAATATTTGTGTAATTAAATTTAATAACGTGAAAATTAGAAGATTTTATTACATAGTTTGTAGTCTATTGCTTTTAGCTAATATTTCTTGCAACAACTCTAATGCTAAAAACACCTCCAATGTAGATGATTTTAAAGTTGAAGCAAATTACCTAACAGAATTAGCAAAAGAAAATTTAAGCATCATTAATGTTTGTAAAACACTTGACACACTTTCTTTGCAGGAAGAACTCAAATCGACTGTTGATACAATTAAAGAAGAGCAAAATAAAATTCAGGATAACATTAAACAATTGGCTGATAACAGTATTGTTTTAATTGCCAACACTACTGATGAAGAATATAAAGTAGTAGATTCTTTAACAGAAGATACCGAAGAAGTAAAAAAAGCCTTAGAGTTTATACAATACAAAAGAGAAAGACAACTACAAATTCTAGATAGTCTAGAAAAAATCGAATCGGACAAGAGAACCAAAAAGGTTGCAGATGATTTAAAAAAGACAATTCAATCAAATATTTATATCACAAAGAAAACTTTAGAGCGTCTAAAGTAAAACAATTAAATACCAACAAATTATGAGGAGTTTATTATACTTAATTGCAGTTATTTTAGTTATTGGCTGGGCTCTAGGTTTTTTTGTCTATAGCGCAAGTGGCTTAATTCATATCTTACTAGTTATTGCAGTTATTGCTATTCTATTAAGATTAATAGGAGGAAAAGGTGTGTAACCTTTCTTCCGTATACACTAAATAAAAATCGAATCACCAAATAAAAAAAATCATTATGAAAAGATTATTTATAACTTCAATTTTAACCCTATTTATAGGTCTTGGCACTACATCATGCAGAGAAAAAACTGAGAAAGAAAAATTAATTGAACAAATGGAAGAAGAAGGTGCAGAAATTAAAGTAAAAGATGGAGGAAACAAAATAAAAATGGAAACCGATGATACTGAAATTAAGATTAAAGAAGATGACGGTGAGGTTAAAATAAAGAAAGAGGTTAACAACTAAATTTATGGTGACATTCATAAAATATATTAAAAAACTGTTAGGTAATATCTAGCAGTTTTTCATTTTAAATTGGAATTATAAAATATTCAGATTGTTATATTTTAAGTGGCGATACAATTGAAATCATAATTTATCTTAGAGAAATTTTATAAATATTATATAAAATTATATAACGGATTAACTCTAATAATAATGAATCTTTGTAATGTATAACAAGGGTTTATAAATCATCCTTACAAAACTATAATCATGAAAAAATTATTTATTACTTCAATCCTATCATTATTTTTAGCAGCTTCAATTACATCTTGTAGAGAAAAAACAACAGTAGTAGAAAAAGAAGTTGAAGCACCAAAAGAAAAGGGCAACAGCGTAAAAATAAAAACTGAGGGATTTGAATTAGAAGTTGATGACAACAAATAAAATTTTTAAAAACCAAAATATTAAAAAACCAGTAATTAACGTTGCTGGTTTTTTTAGTTTTTAAAAATTATTTAAACCCACAAAATTAGATTGCAATTAATACTGAAAATAATATTTCTTTTATAAATGAAGAAGTGAATTAAATTGTTGATTCTGATACGTTTGGAAACATTAAAATAATTGTAGAAAATTTAGATCAATTAAATATTGAAATTAAAAATATATCAATAAAAAAGCTCTATAGCGTAATGTTATAGAGCTTTTCGTTGCGGAGAAAGAGGTAAGTGAACCTCTTTCGTAGTGCCTTTGTTTATTACTGTTTCAGTCCTGTACCATTGTTGGGTCACCTAATAGGTCACCTTTATACCTTGTAGTAAAGATAAGGAATTTACTTGATTAATCCTTGTACTTTACTGATTTCAAAGCCCATAAAGTCGCAAAATTCATCGATAGTAACTAACTGATGAGCTTCTTTGTTAAGGCGTTCTTTAATCCTCTTGATTATTGTTCTGCCATAACGCTCACTCTTTCCTGTTACTACCTGCACGTCTTTAGGGTAAATACAGATTCTACTCATTCACTTTAAATTTAAAATTAATACTCTAACTATACTTTATCTATACCGTAGCTATAAAACACTTATATACAATATACGACTAATATCCCATTGAAAAAACTAACTAAAACGGAAGTATTGGCAACTTATAAACACTACGGAAGCCCTCTAATGCATTGACAGTCAATAGCTCGTATATTTGGTATTCATCATCAAAAAATGTATTAGTTATGGCAAAATTAAAAGGTATTATTAAGTTAGAGGGAACATTAGACAATCTAACTTTTTACAAAGCAAAAGAAGGCTATTTAGTAAAAACTAAAGGCGGTGTTTCTAAAGAGCGTATTCAAAATGACCCAGCGTTTGAGCGAACTCGTGAAAACGGTTCAGAATTTGGTAGTTCTGCATCATCTGGTAAGTTATTAAGAACATCAGTAAGAAACTTAATGATTAGAGCAAAAGATAATCGAGTTTCAAGTCGTGTTACTCAAAAAATGACACAAATTAAAAACTTTGATACAACCTCTGTAAGAGGTCAAAGAAATGTAGCTACAGGATTAGCAACACCAGAAGGTAAAGCCACATTAAAAGGCTTGGATTTCAATAATAGAGCCATTTTAAGTGCTGTTTTATTCGCTCCGTTTACTGTAGATGGTGCAACTGGTGAAATTACAATTCCAAATTTAACACCTACAAATGATATAGCCTATCCAAGTGGCGCAACACACGTAAGTTTAAGTTCAGCATTTTTAAAAGTTGACTTTGATACTACAGATAATTCAATCGAATACAGTCCGACTGTAAATATTCCGATTGATTCAACGTCTGCAACTCAAACACTAACTCCTGCAGGTGTTCCAACAGGCACAGGAAACGATATATTCGTTTTATTGGTAGAGTTCTTCCAAGAGATTAACGGTATTCAGTATCCGCTTAAAAATGGCGCATATAACGTTTTAAATATCGTAGAAGTAGCATAAAAGTTTCATTCTGACCTTTGAAGCTGAAAGAGTCCTATAATTTTTATTGTAGGGCTTTTTCTTTTGCCATAATTTTTTTGAAGAAAAGAAAAAAGACAGCCAATGTTAAAGGTAGCGTGGATGATGCTGTCAAGGTTTTTGGGTAAAAGTTTTTTACTCAAAAATCTTGAAACCTTTTACGATTGCTACTTAAAAAAGTTTTATTCAAAACCCGTAGGGCTTGACCTTTACAGTATTGAGCGTTGGCTGAAGGAAGCTACCTATATTTGCTTTCTTTTTTATTTTTTTATGTTCTCCATTTTCAAGTTTAGCACAATCTAATCACCTTTTAATTATAGTACTATGTTTCTTGATATTTGTTAACGAAATGAAACAAACAAAGACTTGAGGTAAGGAATACTTGGACTTAACGATGGTTTTGTGCAGATGAATGAGATAACTAATATTCTAACCTACTTTATCTTACTTCTGTTTCATTAGAGTTCCAAATGTGGTTGTGTGTTCCAATGTGAGCGTGGGTTAAGCGGATATTTTACATAATACCAGTTATAGCTACGAAAATATAAGAATACTGCGTTAGCAAACCTTTGAAAGGATTTTTGCTACTATAACTTGTATTATGTAACATAGCTTGGGTGAGTTTAGGGTTTTATGATATAAAAATAACAGAATAGCTTATTGCAGTTTGGTTTGATTTTATGAAAACCAAAGCTGTAATATGCTATTACCTTAAAGACAAAAAAACGCTAAACTTGTTAGGTGAGCGGAACAACACAAAAGACAGAGGATTTTGAGGTACGAAAAAACTGGATTTTGGGTTGTGGGGAATAAAAAAGAGCCTTCCGAAAAAGACTCTTTCATTATTGCTTAATGGTCGTGATTTGAATGGTCATCACTTTTTGTTTCACCTGATTGATTCATCATCATTTCGTGGTCGTATTTACAACAACCTGGTAAACCATCATATGCTTCTTCATCACCTGCTACTTTTTCGGTATCATAACCTGAAGCTGCGATTGCTTTATGGATTGCCATTGCATCGGTTTTTGTATCATCAAAAGACACATCAATCTTCTTTTTATCGACATCCCAATTAGCACTTGCAACACCTTCAACACCGTTAGCTGCTTTTTCGATAGTGTTTTTACACATTCCGCAATTTCCTCTTACACCAAAAGACAGGTCTGTCATTGCCATATCTTTTGACATTGCAGTAGTTGTGGTTTCTGTTTCTTTTTTGGTTTCGTTTTTACAACTTGTGAAACCTAATGCTGCTATTACAGCTACACTTAAAATTACTTTCTTCATTGTTTAAAATTTAATTGTTATTACTTGATTTATTATTCTATTATTTGTTTTACTTCACCACAGGTTAGCATTGCTTCGCCAAAGTATGGATTGATTACTTTTTCTTCTTTACTCAACCAATATGCACCATTGTTATTATCTGCCATTGGACAAAATTCTAAATAGACTTTTTCATTTACACCAAATAGTTGAACAGCATTGATTAGATGTGATGACAAATGCTTGAAATGGTTTCTTTGAAGTTTTATATCTGACGTTTCAGAAATTGAGGTCGCTGAAGATTTTATTTCCTTTTCTAATGACATCCAATGGTTATGCGCCTTATTATCTGACAACAATTTCATATTTACTTTGGTTAAATTGTTTAGTAAAGTTGATGCGCTTGTTGAAGTACTTTTTGAATCTTCTTTTACTAAAGCATCTTTTAAATTGATATATTCATTGTAAACACTATTTAACTGTTGTTGAAATTTCTCTGATACTTCCAAACGCTCATTCATATTGGTGTGGTCAGTTTGTTTGTTGGATGCATTGTTATCCATACCTAAATGTCCTTCGTGTCCAGTCATTACTTTACCACCATCTTTATTCATCATAGATTTTTTGCCTTGTAATTGTGCAGCTGCATCAACTGTAAATGTTCCGTTAGTCACTATTTCATTTCCAACAAATAAACCTTCTACAACTTCATATTCATTACCAATTTGATTGCCTAATTTAATTTCACGCATTTCAAAAATAGGTTGGTCTGGATTTGTTTTAAGGTACACCACAGAACGTTCACCTGTCCATAACACAGAAGATGTAGGAATTGTTAATACTTCGTCATTTTTAGCTGTACTGCCTTCAATATTTGCGGTTACAAACATTCCTGGTTTAAATACATCATCCTTGTTGTTTAGAACCACACGCAAGGTTACTGTTCTTGTTTTCGTGTTTAAAACTGGGTCAATGAAATCTACTTTACCTTTAAACTCTTTATTAGGATAAGCATTGGTTGTTATCATCACTTCCTGTCCTTTTTTAAAGCGTTCAATCTGATTTTCATAAACATCAAAATTTCCCCAAACCGTATTGAGATTAGCAATTTTTAATAAGGGTTGACCTTGTTTAATGTAATCGCCTTGCTCTACCAATTTTTCTGTAACAGTACCCGAAAAGGTTGCATAAACAGGAAAGTTTTCTTTCACTTTTCCTGTTTCTTCAATCTGATTGATTTGATTTTCAGAGAGCTTCCATAATTTCAGTTTATTACGGACTGCTTTATATAAAGCAGGTTGTGATTCTTTTAAAGATGCTGCTGTAATTAATTCTTGTTGTGCTGCATAGAGTTCTGGCGAATAAATGGTTGCCAATAATTGACCTTTACGAACTTCTTCGCCTGTAAAACTCACATTCAAACGCTCAATTCTTCCAGCGAAATAACTTACTTGTACTGCATTGGCTTCTTCGTTTTCAGCAATTTTACCAGATAGTTTTATGGTA
This sequence comes from Winogradskyella litorisediminis, assembly GCF_042675765.1. Classification (NCBI taxonomy): domain Bacteria; kingdom Pseudomonadati; phylum Bacteroidota; class Flavobacteriia; order Flavobacteriales; family Flavobacteriaceae; genus Winogradskyella; species Winogradskyella litorisediminis. The sequence goes on from NZ_JBHTJL010000003.1 coordinate 449,557, forward strand.
TTGCCTTCTGCATTGCCTTTACCCACAACGGTTGTTTGAATATTGGCTAATGCCATCGCATTTTCTGTTAGTTTGAACTGGACTGCCATTAAGCCATCGCTTCCGCTTTCCGCAGGAATTAAATCCATACCACAAATAGGACAATCACCTGGTTCTGGTTTCATAATCTGTGGATGCATAGAACACGTCCACATTTGATTGGTTTCTGCAACCGCATTGTGATTATGGTCTGTTTCTTTATTTGATGAGCCACCAAAAAGCAACCACCCCAATAACACACCTACTACGAGTAAGCCTATGTATATGACAATTTTATTATTTTTCATTTTCTAATCTTTTTATCATTGCTTTCATTTCTTCTATTTCTTTACGCTGTGCTTTTATGATGTCTTCTGCTAATTTCTTAACTTCTGGGTCTTGAATATCTGCTCTTTCACTTGTTAAAATAGCGATGGAATGATGTGGTATCATTGCTTTCATCCAAAGGACATCACCAATAATTGGTGCTTGTGTTCTTACCAATCCTAATGCACCAACAAACAGAATAAAACTACCTGCAAGTATGGCAATATTCTTCTTTTTATCATTATACATTTTTCGCATAAAAAACCACATTATAACTGCCATTGTTGAAATTCCTAAACACGTCATATAGAAACGTGTTAGACTAAACCATACGTGGTCTATGGAATAGGTGTTTAAATACATTGTGATGTACATTGCTACAAATGAGCAAGCCAGCATTATAAAGAAGGTTTTGTAGTTTCCTTTGTTTGAGTGTTCTTTTGGATTTTCCATAATCATTTGATTTATAGTTATACTTTAATCGTTCTTAATCTTAATGCGTTACCAATAACCGAAACAGAGCTAAAACTCATTGCTAAAGCTGCAATCATTGGCGAGAGTAATATTCCGAAGAATGGGAACAACACACCTGCTGCAATAGGCACACCTAATGTGTTATAGATAAGCGCGAAAAATAGGTTTTGCTTAATGTTTCTCATTACAGAATCGCTTAAATTTCTTGCTTTTACAATTCCGTTTAAATCGCCTTTTACGAGTGTTATCATTGCGCTTTCAATTGCTACGTCTGTTCCTGTTCCCATAGCAATACCAACATCGCTTTTAGCCAATGCTGGTGCATCGTTAATACCATCACCTGCCATAGCAACTACTTTTCCGTTTTCTTGTAATTTCTCTACTTCTTTGAGTTTGTCTTCTGGTAACATACTGGCTTTAAAATCTGCAAGATTTAGTTCTGATGCTACTGCTTGTGCGGTATCGTGATTATCGCCTGTAAGCATTATTACATCAATCCCTTTATCTTGAAGTGCTTTAATGGCTTTAGCACTTGTTTCTTTTATCTTATCGCCTATAACTACATATCCAACGACGGTTTCATCTATTGACAAATAAGAAACTGTTTTGCCTTGTTTTTGGTAAGATTTCGCTTCGTCTTTCATTTTAGAAGCAATTTCTGCTTTCACATATTCCATCATTTTAGGATTACCTAATGCTACTTTTTTATCTTTTATGGTCGCTTCAACACCTTTTCCTGTGACTGCACTAAAATCTTCGGACTTTAAAATTTCTGCGTTGTGTTCTTTGCCATATTTAACAGTTGCTTCTGCTAAAGGATGTTCGCTATTGGTATTTAATGAAACGATGTATTGTAACACTTCTTTTTCGCTTAAAGCCTCATTAAAAGCACCAACGGTTTCAACTGTTGGTTTTCCTTCGGTAATTGTGCCTGTTTTATCAACGATAAGCGTATTCACCTTATCCATTTTTTCAAGAGCTTCAGCATTTTTAATCAATACACCATTTTGAGCACCTTTACCTACACCAACCATTACAGACATTGGTGTTGCTAAACCTAAAGCACAAGGACACGCAATGATTAGTACTGCAATTGCATTCACAAACGCATACACATAAACTGGTTCTGGTCCCCAAATAGACCATACTATAAATGTGATTATCGAAATGATTACTACAACTGGCACGAAGTAACCCGAAACTCTATCCGCTAAATTTTGAATAGGTGCACGACTTCTACTGGCATCATTCACCATATGAATGATTTGTGATAATAAAGTGTCACTACCTACCTTTTCAGCTTTCATTAAAAAGGATTGATTGCCATTTATTGTTCCGCTACTTACTTTATCTTCTTGAGATTTGTTTACAGGAATAGGTTCTCCTGTAATCATAGATTCGTCAATAGTTGTTTCGCCTTCAGTTATCACACCATCCACAGGAATTTTATCGCCTGGTTTCACTTTTAGAATATCATTAAGTTCTATCTCGTCAATACTGACTTCAACTTCTTCGCCATCTACTATTTTTATGGCTTTGTTAGGTGCTAATTTTAACAATTCTTTTACTGCCGAATTGGTTTTACTATGCGCACGAGCTTCTAACAGCTGACCTAATAGTACTAACGTTAGAATTACCGTTGCTGCTTCAAAATAGACGTGGACTGCACCTGACTCGGTTTTAAATTGACTTGGAAACACATCCGGAAATAACATTCCAATTACGCTAAACAACCACGCAACACCTGCACCAATTCCAATGAGTGTAAACATATTGAGATTCCACGTTTTTATGCTTCTATAAGCACGTTCAAAGAACATCCACGTAGCGTAAAAGACAACTGGAATGGATAAAACAAACTGAATCCAGTTCCAATTTTTCTGTTCCATTATATTATACAATGGATTGTTATTAAGCATTTCGCTCATAGCAATTAAGAAAATGGGTAATGTGAATACAGATGCTATCCAAAATTTCTTTAATAGCTTCTTATACGTTTTTTCTTCTGCTGAACTATCTGCTTCCATTGGCACTAAATCCATCCCACAAATAGGACACGAACCTGCTTCGTCTTTGACAATTTCTGGATGCATCGGACACGTCCATTGTTCCTTTGAAGTTGCTGATAGATTTTGTTCTTCCACCAAATCCATTCCGCAAACAGGACAATCGCCTGGTTTGTCATAAGTTTTATCGCCTTCGCAATGCATAGGACAATAAAATGTGCCTTTGCCTTTCCCTTTTGGTTGCTCTTTCTTTTTATCTTTTGAATGTTGATGCTGTTCACCTTGTTTATGAATACTGTATCTGTCACCATCCTTTTTTAAGGCTTCTTGAAAAGTTTCTATGGGAATATGTGATTCCATTTCGATTGTAGCTTCTGACTTATCCAAATCAACTATTGCTTTTGAAACGCCTTTCACTTTAGAGAGTGCTTCTTCTACGTGACTTCGACAACCGTTACAGGTCATTCCGTGTATGTGATATGTGTGTTTCATTATTGCTGTGTTAAATAATTAATGATTGTACTTTGCACATAGTAGTTCTTCACAGATTCTATTTGGTTCATTTGAAACTTTAGCTGCAACTCTTGAATATCCAAAACATCATTAAAATCAATCGTTCCTGTTTCATAGCTTTTGATTAAGATGTCTTCTGCATCTTTAGCTTGTTTTAAGTTCTTGATTTGAGTCTCATAACTTATTCTTGCCGAAATACGTTCATTAATCGCCTTACTTAAAAGTGTTTCCAAAGTGTTTAATCGTTCTTGTTTTTGAGCTGTTATTTCTTCCTGTTGCAACTCATTTTGCTTGGTTTGAGATTCATATTTTTTATTAAAAATTGGGATTGACAATGAAACCATAGGCATCACAATATCTTTACCGTTATCCGAGAAATTCATATCTGGCCTTTCGGAAACATTGATATAGTCCAAGCCAAAACCAATCATAGGACTGCTTTCTTTTTGGTTTAGTAATTCTGATTGTTCTATGGATTGAAATAGTTTATCATACTTCAACAATTCAGGATGCAATGCTAAATTTTCAGTAGTGATTTCGAAGTCTTCTGATGGCATCATTAAATTATCTACCACAGTAACAACAACATCATTTTCCCTGTTCAAAAGATTATTCAGATTTGTTTGTTCTGCTAAAAACTGTTGACTTAAAACATCTTTTAGTTGTTGCATTTCGTTTTGACGCATTTGTAATCGCAATACATCTACAGCTGATGCTTTACCAACCTCAACAGAGGTTAGTGCTAATGTTTCATAGGCCTCAAGTAATTTTATGTTTTCTGTTAGCACCTTTTGTTTCGCTTTGTTGGCGTATAAATTATAATAGGATTGTGATACAGAAGCCATCAATCTTCGTTTTGCAATAACAATGTCTTCATATTTAGCATCAGCAAATGAACTGATATAATTTTCTCTTGATGTAATTGTACCAAACCACGGTAACATTTGTTTGGCAGATACTTTAAAGCGTTGCGCTCCTGTTCGTGTTTCTGGTTCGCTTACAAAGTAACCTACACCAAATTCGGTATTAGGAATGGTATTGACTTCGTTTACTTTTTCAGAAGCTCTTTTGTATTGCAACTCAAATTTTTGAATATCTGGATTGTTATTTAATGCAACATCAATAAGCGTTTCTAACTCTTGACTTTGTGCAGAAAAAACAAAGCATAAAGCACAAAGAACAAAGACTGTTTTTTTATTGATTTTTATGTATTTCATTTTGTTGCTCTTTTAAGTTGAACTTCGGATTTCCAGCTGTATAATACTGGAACTACAAATAAGGTTATTAAGGCTATGAGCATTCCTCCAAAACTTGGTATTGCCATTGGAATCATTATATCGCTTCCTCGTCCTGTAGACGTGAGTATTGGTAATAATGCTAATATGGTGGTTGCTGTTGTCATTAAACAGGGTCTGATTCGTTTTTCTCCTGCCTCAACAATGGATGCTCTAATTTCCTTTTTATTTTCTGGTGCGTTTCTATCAAAAGTTTGCGTTAAATAGGTGGCCATTACTACCCCATCATCTGTTGCAATACCAAAGAGTGCAATAAAACCAACCCAAACCGCCACACTTAAATTAATGGGATGCATCTGGAATAAGTCACGCATATTTTCCCCAAAGAAGTTGAAGTTTAAAAACCAATCTTGGCCATAGAGCCATATCATTATAAAGCCACCTGCAAACGCTACTGCAATACCTGTAAACACCATTAATGATGTGCCAACAGAACGGAATTGAAAATACAGTATTAAAAAGATGATTGCCAATGCTAATGGCACAACAACAGATAGTGTTTTTTCTGCTCGTAACTGATTTTCATACGTTCCTGTGAATGCATAGTTGATTCCTTTTGGAACTATTAATTCACCAGAATCTATCTTTTCTTGGATTAGTGCTTGTGCATTTTCAACAACGCTTACTTCTGCAAAACCATCTAATTTATCAAACAAGACATAACCTACTAAAAAGGTGTCTTCACTTTTAATGACTTGTGGCCCTTGTTCGTAACGAACGGTTGCCAATTCGCTTAATGGAATAGGACTACCTGTTGAAACTGGTACATAAATCTGTTGTAAGTCTGTTGGATTTGCTCGTAATTCTCTTGGGTATCGCACTCGAACACCATATCGCTCACGACCTTCAACCGTTTGTGTTAAAACCATACCACCAACTGCAACTTTTAATACATCCTGAACATCTTGTATTGAAATGCCATAACGTGCAATTTTCTCTCTATCAATATCAATTAACAAATAGGGTTTGCCAACAATACGGTCTGCAAAAACAGCTTCTTTTTTAACGCCTTCAGCTTCCTTGATAATGTTTTCTAATTGCACACCAAACGCTTCAATATGCTTTAAGTCTTGACCTTTTACTTTAATTCCCATAGGTGCTCGCATTCCTGTTTGAAGCATTACCAATCTTGTTTCTATTGGTTGTAGTTTTGGTGCAGAGGTTACGCCTGGTAATTTGGTAACTCTTACAATTTCATTCCAAATATCGTCTGGTGATTCAATTTCTGGTCGCCAATTACGATAGTATTCACCATCGCCATCTTCGATTAGTTGAGACCTTTTAACTGAGCTATAAGCAACATTTTCAGAATTATTAGGATTAGAAATAAAACGACCATCTTTTAATTCAAACCAACCATCATCATTTACTTTGTAGCGTTGCCTTTCTCCTTCTGCATTCAACATATATTCTGGTTTGTACTGAATGATGTTTTCGTACATTGATAATGGTGCTGGGTCTAACGCCGATTCTGTTCTACCTGCTTTACCTACAACTGTTTCAATTTCTGGAATACTGGCTACTGCCATATCCAATTGCCGTAAAACTCTTTTGTTTTCTTCTACGCCAGAATGAGGCATTGAGGTTGGCATTAGTAGAAATGAGCCTTCATTTAAGGATGGCATAAACTCTTTGCCTGTGTTCTTCATTATAAAAAATCCTGCGATGACAATAGCAGTCGGAACAGATAAAAACAATAGTTTGTTATCTAAACACCACCTTAAAATACGTGTGTAGTATTTTATAAATAATGAGAAAACACCCAATAAACCAAAGCAAATAATACTAACAAAAATGAGATTCCAAAAAATGCTTTTATCAACGCCTAATGGTCTCCAGTATTCGGCTAACAAGAACACAATAGCTGATACAGAAATAATAATATTGATAAGATTAGCTTGCTTGTCTGTTATCTTATTTTGAAGATTGAGAAGTGCTGTAATTCCAAACGCTATCAAAATCAATCCTAACCAATACCCATAGACTATAGCTACGATTCCCAATGCTATTAAAACACCATTTAAAACATATTTAAAAGTGCTTTTAATGTTTTTCTTTCTGAATAAAAATGCAGCAAACGGTGGAATTAAAAATAACGCTACTATTATAGAGGCTGTTAGTGCAAAAGTCTTTGTGAAGGCTAATGGTCTGAATAGTTTTCCTTCCGCTCCAATCATTGTAAATACAGGAATGAAACTGATAATAGTTGTCATAACTGCGGTTACGATTGCGCCAGATACTTCAGCTGTTGCGTTATAGACTACTGTGTTAATTGGGATGAGATTCCCACTTTCGTGGGAACGATTCTCGTCTAAATGCCGAATAATATTTTCTGATAGTATGACACCAACATCGACCATTGTTCCGATAGCAATAGCAATACCTGATAAAGCGACAATGTTGGCATCTACACCAAAGAGTTTCATTGCAATAAATACCATTAAAACTGCAACAGGTAATAGTCCAGAAATTAGTACGGAAGCTCGAAGATTAAACACCATAATAATTATTACTAAAATGGTAATCAATATTTCAAGAGTTAGGGCTTCGTTAAGTGTGCCTAATGTTTCTTGTATCAGTTCTGTTCTGTCATAAAAAGGCACTATAGTTACTTGTGATGTTCTACAATCCGCTAATACTTTTGAAGGTAATCCTGCACTTAATTCATTAATTTTTTCCTTTACGTTATTAATGACTTCCATTGGGTTTGCGCCATAACGAGCCACCACAACAGCTCCAACAACTTCTGCACCTTCTTTATCTAATAAGCCACGTCGTGTTGCAGGACCTAAAGAGACTTTTCCAATATCTTTGATTTTGATTGCTGTGTAATCCTCGGAAGTGACTACCGCATTTTCGATGTCTGAAATGGATTTCACATAACCCAAACCACGAACTAAATATTCGGCTTGGTTAATTTCCAAAGTCTGTGCACCAATATCCTTATTACTTTCCTTAACTGCTTTTACAACGTGATGCAATCCAATATTATACTGACGCATTAGTTCTGGATTTACGTCTACTTGATACTCCTGAACATAGCCACCAATAGAAGCAACCTCGGAAACACCACTTGCAGAGGACAACGCATACTTTACATAGTAATCCTGAATACTGCGTAACTCTTGCAAATCCCAACCACCAGTTACATTTCCGTTTTCGTCACGACCTTCAAGTGTGTACCAAAATATTTGTCCTAATCCTGTGGCATCTGGGCCTAAAGCTGGATTCACACCTTCAGGTAATAAACCACTTGGTAAGGAATTAAGTTTTTCGAGAATACGACTTCTGCTCCAGTAAAATTCTATATCCTCTTCAAAAATGATATAGATGCTTGAAAACCCAAACATAGAGGAACTACGAATGGTTTTTACACCTGGAATACCGAGTAAAGATGTTGTGAGTGGATAGGTAATTTGGTCTTCTATATCTTGTGGTGAGCGACCATCCCATTTAGTAAATACTATTTGTTGGTTTTCACCTATATCTGGTATGGCATCTACAGCAACTGGATTACTTGGTAAGAAACCAGTATCCCAATTGAAAGGTGCATTAACCGTTCCCCATCCTACAAAAAGGACGAGTAGCAGAACTGCTACGAGTTTGTTTTCTATTAAAAATTTGATGCTTTTATTGAGCATTGGCTTTGATTATTAAACAGTTGGACATTGGTGTAAGAAAAACACCGAATACAGCAAATTATCCTTACGACATTGCAGTCATAGGATAAAAAAGTCTATTGTTTAAAAATCAAATTAAGTATGTTTCGTCAATCTTGTAGAGTTGCCTTATGACGAGTGGCGGTTTATATTCTTCGTAAGTAGAAACGTTATTTTCTAAACCTTCAAAAAGGTTAATGTACGTGTAAACAAATGAAGCTATAAATAGGTGTTGTTCAAATGTGATTTTGTCAACTTGCAATTGTAATTCGTCTTGACCTTCAATTGCTAATTGTTCATCATCACAACAATTTTTCTTGGTAATAGAGCATCCTTCGGTTGAAGGCTTTTCCATTTCCATTCCGCACCCTTTGGCCTTATGAAAAATAGCAGTTTCTACTAACGTATCTCCGCAATAATGCATATTCACAGTAAATGACATTGTAGAGAATAACACTGCAAAAGTCATTGCTAAAGACATTATTTTATGGAAAATCTGCTTCATATTGATTGCGAAGTTACGAAATTTTAACAACTATTGATTTTGTTTAACAGAAGTTTAATTGATTAATCTGCTTAATCCCAAGTCATTTTCTGCAATCTAACTGCATTTAAAATTGCTAATAATGCTACTCCTACATCTGCAAAAACAGCTTCCCACATTGTGGCTAAACCACCTGCTCCTAATATCAAGACAATAACTTTAACTCCAAACGCTAAAATGATATTTTGCCAAACAATTTTTCTTGTAGAACGACTTATTTTAATGGCTCTAACTACTTTTGAAGGCTGGTCGGTTTGAATGATAACGTCTGCTGTTTCAATAGCTACATCACTACCTAAACCACCCATTGCAATACCAACGTTACTTGCTGCTAAAACAGGTGCATCGTTAATACCATCACCTATAAAGGCTATTTTGTTTTCAGGATTTTTCTTTAAAATTTCAACTTCGTTTAATTTATCTTCTGGAAGTAAACCACCTTTAGCATTTTCGATATTCAACTCTTTAGCGACTTGTTGCGTGATGGAATCTTTATCACCGGAAAGCATCATAATATTTTTAATGCCTACTTTGTGTAATGCTGTAATAGTTTCTTTTGCATCTTCCTTTAATTCATCTGCTATGACTACATAACCTGCAAATTGATTATCGATTGCAACTAATACTATCGATTCTACAATAGATTCCGTTTCAGATGGAACATTTATATTATTCGCAGTCATTAAGGCTTTATTTCCTACTAAAACTGTTTTACCATTAACAACGCCTTTTAAACCTTTACCTGCAATTTCAGAAACGTCTTGTGCTTCAAAATCTTCTCCTTCAGCTTTGTACTCTAAAATGGCTTTAGCAATTGGATGCGTGGATTGTTCTTCCAACGCCATTAAGTATTGCATAAATTCGGTTTCATTCCAACCAATTGCTTTTACTTCTTTGATTTTAAAAACACCTTTGGTAACGGTTCCTGTTTTGTCCATTACCAAAGTATTTATTTTGGTCATAGCATCTAAAAATGAAGCACCTTTAAATAATATTCCATTTTTTGAAGCTGCTCCCAATCCACCGAAATATCCTAATGGAATTGAAATCACTAAGGCACAAGGACAAGATATTACCAAGAAAATTAATGCTCTGTATAACCAATCTCTAAACACATAATCATCTACAAAAAAGTAAGGTATAAAAGTAACACCAATAGCTAAAAACACAACAATTGGTGTGTAGATACGAGCAAACTGTCTAATAAATAGTTCTGTTTTAGACTTACGAGCTGTAGCATTTTGAACCAAATCTAATATTCTCGCAATAGAACTGTCTTCAAACTTATTAGTTACCTCAACTTCAATAACGCTTTCTAAATTGATACTACCTGCGTAAACCTTTGCTTCTTTCTGAATGGAATCTGGTTTGCTCTCGCCTGTTAACGCTGCGGTGTTTAGAGATGCTTTTTCGGATAATAAAATCCCATCTAACGGTATTTTCTCACCTACTCGAATTTGTATTTTTTCACCAATATTTACAGCTTCTGGCGACACACTAACATAATCACCATCACGAAATACATTGGCTTCTTTTGGTCGAACATCTAATAAGGCTTTAATATTTCCTTTTGCTCTATTAACTGCTGCGTTTTGAAATAATTCTCCTACTGCATAAAATAGCATTACTGCCACACCTTCAGGATATTCACCAATGATAAACGCACCAATGGAGGCAATAGACATTAAAAAGAACTCGGTAAAAACATCGCCTTTTATAAGACTTTTCCATCCTTCTTTAATTACAGGAAATCCAACTGGAATATATGCTAAAGTGTACCAAACTACTCGAATCAATCCTTCAAATTGAGGAATCGCATCAAAATAATCTACAGCGATACCTACCATTAACATAACAAAACTTATAATAGCAGGAATGTATGTCTTGAATGCACTTCCATCTCCGTGGTCGTGACCATCATCGTGAGAATGTTGTTCTTCTGAATTTGGTTTTAAATCTCTTAAATTGACTTTCTTTTTTTTCATTTAATATCTAATAATTTTTCAATGTCATTGGGAATAGGCATCCGTTTTAATGGTGGCCCGTTTGCTCCACCTGTATTACCAAGTGGAACGTGATTTATAAATGATTTCCAGCCACCCACAAACAACCTAACTATTTGACCTATTACTTCTTTAGTATCTTTTTGTCTAAATCCAAATTTTAGCATTAACCAATGTGAATAGGTATGTTCTATTGGATAAGATTGCCCTATGATATGACTGCGTTCTAAATGATACCAAGCATTGCCAAAATGCTTATTTTCTAAACAGAAACTGTATAGTTTTAATTCTTCGTTATACGCCTGTTTAAGATGTTTAGGTATTTTAGTATTAAACTTCATATCCACTAATTTTGGATAAATGTACTTTAATAGTAAGTGCAATGGAAGTGCAATTATTAGCCACTACACTTATCGCAAATACCTTTTACCACCAAATTTACATTCTCTGACACAAAACCATCAGGTACTTTAATTTGCGGTATTTTATGTTCTGTTAGGCAAATGGTTTCATTGCAATTGTTACAATGGAAATGTAAGTGTAAATCGGTTTTTATATCACAATTACATCCCTTTTCGCATAACGCATATTTTGTTATCCCTGTGCCATCGTCTATTTGATGCACAATATCCTTTTCTTCAAAAGTTTTAATAGTTCTGTACAAGGTAGTTCTATCTGCTTTTTCAAAAGCATTTTCAATATCACTCAATGTTACCGCTATCTCTTTTTCTGCAAGAAACTTATAAATTAACATACGCATTGCTGTAACACGAATATTTTTTGACTCTAATACTTGTTCTATTGTTTCCATATTTAATCGTGGTCTTCGTTTCCAAATGGTTTAATAATAAGACCTACACTAAATATAAAACCATCTGTAGGTGCATAAATCTCTGGAAAAACAGGATTGTCGTGTGGTGGTAAAACCAAAGGTGAAAATCTGCTTTGTCTTCTATCTGTAAAGTTTTCGAAATTTACAAATACACTTCCTAATTTAAAGTTACGCATAACCAATAAACCCATAGTTACAAAGTCTGTAGTTTCGGTTCGATTAGATAAAAACTGTTTTCCTGTATAAAAGGTTTCGTAACCAATTCGCCATTTTTCAGATTCGTACATTAATACACTACCTGCGTTGTGTTTTGCGGTTAATGGCTTCTGTGGATTACCAGGTAAATAATTTAGTTTGGTATCAATAAGCGCATAGTTTAAAAACCATCTAAAGTCTTTGTAAGTAAATTTTATATTGGTTTCTGCTCCTTTGCTAAAGATTTCATCTGGTGCATTTTCAAACTGAAATAAACCGTTATCTGTAGAATTTAAAAGTAGACCATCATTTATTGCAGTCACATAGAATAATTGGTTTATAGAAAAACCAATCTCATCAGATAATCGTGTTTGATAGTTTACATCGAAATTAACACCATAAGAACGTTCTGCATCTATTGTTGATTTATCTATGGCGAGGACATTTTCAAAATTGATATACTCTGCTTCTTCTGTGAAAATATCTGGAATCTTATACCCTAAACCACCACCAATTCTACTTGAAAACCCACTATCATTTTTGTAGAGTAATGAAATTCTTGGAAGTGGAAAGAAACCGAAATCAGTATTATAATCTGCTCTTAATCCTGTTTCCAATATCCAATTATCTGATAAGTCATAAATATTATTTGCAAATGCGCCAAAGGTCACATCTTTTTGGTCTCGCTGTAATGGTGCGTTATCATTTTCATCGAAATTTGAGGTATAAAGATTAGCTCCAACTATCCAATCCGTATTTTCTGATGCTGTATTATATGAGATTTCAGTAAAGGTATTTGTTTGTTTGCCATCAAAATTAAAATCTGGAACGGTTAAATTCCTATCGAAAAAAGAGACACTATTTTTAAACTCTAATGAACTGACAGTATCTAATTGTGTTTGATATACCAATTGACTGCTTAATCGTTTTGAATTGTTTTCTTCTGTATATTGATGAATACCATCCTCACCACTTTCAATTTTAGTAATATCTCCACCAATTCTATCGTCATACGTTCCGTTTAATCCAAACCAAAGTGTTGTTTTCTCTGATGGGTAATAAAACAATTTAGGATTAAATGAAATTGATGTTGTTTTTGGTAGATTGCTAAAGCCATCATCTTCTGGGTCGTACCCTTTTTGGTAATGACCAGAGCCATAAAGTGAAACACCGAATTTTTCATTTCGTTTGCTATAAAAAACATTGGCTGTACTTCCTAACGCTTGTGTTTGAGTTAGCATAATATCTAATGCAGGTTCTTCATCTGGTGTTTTAGATACCATATTTACTAATCCTGCAATAGCACCTCCACCATAAAGTGTTGACGAACTTCCTTTAATAATTTCAAATTGTTGTAAGTCTAAAGGTGGTATTTGTAAAATACTTAACCCACTTGAGAAACCACCATATAATGGAAATCCATCTCTTAAAAGCTGTGTGTACCTACCATCTAAACCTTGAATACGAATATTGGTACTCCCACTACTTAATGATGTTTGTTGCATTTGTATTCCTGTGCTTTCACGAAGCACCATAGAAATATTAGTAGGATTCATTATTGCTTTTTCTCCTAATTCCTCTGCACCTATAAACTCTATACGTGTCGGTATTTTTCTAACGGTTCTCGTACTTCTTGAAGATTGCAGTACTACAGCATCTAATTGATTACCACCTTCTTTTAATTTAAAGACTAACGCTGTATTACTTGGAATTTGAATTGTTGTCTCAAATGCTTCAAAGCCTAAAAAGGAAATTATTATTTGATGCTGACCATCTGGTATTTCTGTAAAAGTTGCAATACCATCAAAATCGGTTACTGCTCCTTTTTCTAATGCTTCAAAATAAACCGTTGCGCCCAATAAAGGCTCGTTTTCAGCTTCTGTTAGGACTTTTATTTGTATGTCTGATGTTTGTGCCTGTAACGATAGGCAAAGTATTAATATGAGCTTTATGCTCAATAGGTATTTATTCATTGAATTGTATTTGTAATTAACTAAATAATTGATTTAAAATCGATTTGTTTTAGCTGATTACTTGTGGCGGATGCCAAATATTGGAAAGGAAATTAAACCCGTAAATAGGTTGATATGTAGAAATTAAATCCGTTGAGATTTCAATATTAAGTTTTAAATCAAATGTCTTGATGGGTTCGTAAGTAATTGTCATACCGCAACAATTACAAATACAAGTTACAGGACAAGAATCGTCGCTATCTTCTTGATGATTATGATTTGTACTTATCTCGTCTTGATGCTGCTGGTCTTCTATATTTTGCCCATCAGAACAAGGCTTTGCTGAAAGCAATAGTATAATTAATGATAATATGATTGTTACAAATTTCACAATTACAAAGATAAAAATTTAATGATGCAATGGTTGTGCAATTATTTTATTTAAGCGACAACCTTTGCTTTCTCCTTTAAAGTTTCAAGATGCTTTACCATATTGCTTTTACACCATACCTCTTGTTTTATTGTTGGTGGATGACCAATAGCCTTGGTTAACTCTTCCATCATAATCTGCTCAACTACTTCTACATATTCTTCAGTAGTAGATATGCTATCGTGAATAGTGTATATAGGTGCTAATGGATATTCTTCTGAAACACGCTTTGCTATGATGTTAATCATTAAATGACTCTCTATGCTCTGTAATAATCTTGGAAGTAAAGATTTGTCCTTACTTTTTATTTTAGCAAATACATCATACACCGCTTTAAACTTTTGCTCAAATAACCTTTTGGGTGCTGCTTCTGCTTGCCCCTTAAATTGGTTGGATGTAAACAACACTTGAAAAACTGCTGCTTTAACTTCTTTGCGGTCTTTTAATTCAATACCTAATTCCTGTAAAAAGGCATCCTCTAAAAACTCATATAACTTTCCAGATACTACTAAATCAATATAGTCTTGAAACTCATTATTTATAAGGGATTGGGGGATTTCTCCTAACATAATGTAAGAATCATTGTTATGAATATTTATATGTGAAATATTTAATGTATCACTCTTTATTTCATTGAAAACCTTATTTATTTTATTAAGATAAGAAAAATAGCGACTCTGCGGTTCATCAAAAGCAATCGACAATGAGTTATTCTTATTTCGCTCAAATTTTTGCACTATCCAAAAATCACGACTCAACAAAATAGTACTTAAATAGGGTTGACTGTTTTTAATATCTAACGAAATTAATTTTTGGCCATCATACGTAACAGCATTTCTAATTCGACTTGGCATATTGGTCAAATTGGTATGAAAGCGATATACATTATCATCCAACATCAAATTATAATCTTGCCATTTTAACCTTTGTGCGCTCATTTGAGCGTGTACCATTTGATTTGTTGGATGCTTATATTTTTTTCTTACTCTGTCGTACTCCCAAAGTGCTTTATCTTTTATTTTTAAATTATGCTCTTGAACTAAAAAGTCATCTATGTAATCATAATCAATTCGTAGTTTATCATTAAACCACTTTGTTAAAAAGCCAAGATGTTTAACCGACTCTATTTTACGATTTTTATGGGCTTTTAATTTGTTTCTAAAAGTGAAGTCTTCAACTTGCATTGATTTTACAGGTGTTCTGTATCTCTCAATAAATCGAAATCCTTTTGATTTTTCTCCAACCACATAATGATTATCGGACTCAATAATTTGTAAATCGCTTTCTAAATAGTTAAGATACTTTTTATAGTTCTGTATTTTATCCTGCAATTTTTTTGCGTTGATAGGCACAAAATCTTCGCCCTGAATATTCTTATCCATTAATGGAATAGCATTTATTAAATGCAGGATATAACATAGCTTGTCTAACTTATAAGGTTTAAAACTTGGCGGATTATTGTGCGTTAACTCGAATATATCCAAGTTTTCAGGTATGTATATTCTCATTATGCACTTTTGTTTTGGATTAAAATTCCGATTACATCATCATATTCATAGTACATAGTTTTACCCATTTTTGTATAAGGTAATGTTCCGTTGATTCGTAAATTCTGCAACGTGCCTGCTGAAATATTTAATAGCTCACGTACGTCTGCTGATTTTAACCACTTTTTTTGCTCTGTTTGGCTTCCTAAAATTGTCTTCAGTTCTGTGATGATTTCCTGTTTAAGAGTCTTTAAATCATCCTTTGTAATTACTTCAAATGTCATTTTTTATTAAAACGTATTAAAAGGTGTAAACACCTGATTTATATTGTGTTAATTTACGATATTTTGACCTTTACATAAAACAAACTTATTAACATTTATGCACTATCTTTTAACAGAAAAACCCTTGAATAATCAAGGGTTTAAGCATATACTTTTGTTCTTTGTTTATATATGTTAATTAGCGATTCTTTTGGAAGCATCAACATTACTTTTATCAGCAAACTTTTGTTTTAAAATTGCCATATCATCACTTACTTTTCTATCCAATATTTTGGCATAATGCTGTGTCGTTTTAAGTGATTTATGACCTAACATCTTGCTTACAGATTCCATTGGCACACCATTAGACAATGTTACAGTAGTTGCAAAGGTATGACGAGCTAAATGTGTAGTTAAGTTTTTATTAATACCACACAAATCTGCTATCTCTTTTAAATAGGCATTAGACTTTTGATTACTCAATACAGGAAGTAACACACCTTTAGTAACTGCTTCTGGATGGTTCTCGTATTTCTTTATAATTTCTAAAGCGGTTGGAAGTAGTGGAATATTACTACGTGTATCGGTTTTAGTACGCTTTGTCTTTATCCACTTATCACCATCAATACCAAATACCAAATTGTCTTTTGAGAGCTTCTTAACGTCGCTATATGCTAAACCAGTAAAGCAACAGAATATAAAAATGTCTCTTACTTGCTCTAAACGATTAGTGTGTAATTCTTTTTCGAGCATTGTTTGTATTTCTTCTTCTGAAAGAAATTGACGTTCCACTTCTTTTAAACGGACTTTATAATTTAGAAATGGGTCTTTTTTAATCCAATCGTTTGCTATTGCAATACGTACTATCTTTTTAAAATTCTTGATATACTTAATTGTACTGTTATGTCCGCAGTTTCTTACGGTTTTTAAATAGAACTCAAAATCTGTTATATACTTGTGGTCTATTCTGTTTACAGGAATATCGCTTACATTGTATTGATGTTGCATAAACTCTTTCAGATGCTTACATACAGTTTTGTAACGTTCTAAAGTTCCTGCTGAAAACTCTCTACCAACTAATTTTTCAACTTGCTTGTTGTGATTTTTAAAGATGGTTATGAGTGTTCTTTGTTTTTCTTCCACTCCTAAAAACTTATTTTTAAGGGTTTCGGTTGTAACCTCTTTGTTATCTTGAATTAAATCTCTTTGGCTTTGATATACTTTTGAAGTAAGTGAATCTAAATAGGCATTTAGTTCTCGTATATCTTCTGTTCTTCCAATAGCTTTATTGGCTTCAACGCTCCATTTCTCAATCTCAATGGTACGTTTTGTACTAATCTCTGTACGCTTACCATCTATGGTAATACGTAGGTAAATAGGGCATTTGCCCTGTGCATCTACTTTACTCTTTTTTAAGTAGAATAATAATCCAAATGTTTTGTTCATTCTGGTGACCTTTAATTATACATTAATTTACAAAATTTCGAGGTCTTTTAATTGGTTTATTATACTGATTTATAAACAGTTATAAACAATTAGGTGACCTAATTAAGGTTGTAAAAAGGTCACCTAATAGGTCACCAACAGAATGGTTTTTAATACATATTTTGATGTTTTGGGTAAAATAAAAAGTCCCATAAACATTGAGTTTACAGGACTTTCGTTGATTTTGAATAAATCTTGGCGGAGAATGAGGGAAGTAATTGACTATCAAGAAGTTAAAACTAATTTTTAAAGGTCGATACCAAATACATCGTATTCTTCATAATAGAAACGTTGAAAACAGTTGCTAGAACAGCACTTCGGAGATATTTATCAAGGAAATTCAATAACAATATTTATTGTCAGAGCTGGAATAGTGAAATTCTAAATACTGATATGGTAGCCCTTATGTTGCACCACCTCTTTTTGGACTCGTTAACCATAAACTAAATAAACGATGTCAAAAATTAGCTTTTACATTAAAAATAAAAAAACACACACTACCCTTTATGTTCGATTCTCTGTAAAAAGAGGTGTTTTATTTAGAAAGAGTACTCAGTTACAGGTAGACCCAAAATTCTTTAATACAAAAACAGGTAAACTAAAAAACTTAGATAATTATACTGGTGGAATTGAACTTAAAGCAACTATGGAACAACTCAGAGGACATATATCTTCATATTACAATTCTGCGAATTCAGATGGCGAATATTTAGATTCAAAATGGTTTGGAGGTGTAGTAAATACTTTTTTCAATAGAGTCGGAGATAATAAATTAGAGTACTTAGAAGAATATGCAAAACATTATGTAGAAAAGCTCCCTAACAACAGAAATAAAAATGGGACTATTGGATGCACTAGAGCAACTATTGTAAAATATAATACCATCCATAGAAAAATTGTAGCTTATGAGACATCAAGAGAAAAAAAGTATAAAGTAAGTGATGTTGGCTCTGATTTTAGGGATGACTTTTTGAGCTTCTTAATAGAAGAATTAAATTTTGGTGAGAATACAGCGGGACGCTATATCAAGTTTTTAAAAACAGTTTGCTTAAACGCCAAGCGTAACGGTGTAAGAGTTCATCATCAACTAGAATCGATACAAGGTTTTATAAAGAAAACTGATAAAATCACCCTGAGTTTTAAAGAAATTGAAATGATAGAAAAAACTGTCTTCGAGGATAAAAACTTATCCGTGGCAAGAGACTGGCTAATTATTGGGTGCTATCTAGGTCAAAGAGTTTCTGATTTATTAGATATTACTACTGACAACCTCATTACAAAAAGTGGTCATAGAATGATTGAATTAACTCAACAAAAAACAAAAAAAAGAGTTTCAATATTAGTTCACCCAAAAGTTGAAGGGGTTTTAAAAAAATATAAAGGCAAGTTTCCTCCTCGCTTTAGAGAGTCAATTTTTTCAAATCGTTTGTTATTTAATGAACACATTAAGGAAGTAGCAAGATTATCTGGACTAACAGAAATGATATATGGAGGATTGATAGATAAAAGTACAAGGCGGAAGGTTTGGTCTAACTACCCAAAATATAAACTAGTCTCTAGTCATATAATGCGACGAACGTTTGCGACATTGTTTTACGGAGACATTCCTACAGCCTTATTAATAAGCGTAACAGGACATTCCACAGAGAAAATGTTTTTACAATATATAGGGAAGGCTGACATAGATTACGCAGAACAATTGTCGAAGTACTGGAAAGTTGGAAATAGCGGTGATTGATTGGGGATTCTTAAATCTATGTCAACTCTTTAATATTCAAGAATCAAATTAAGCTTAATTTAATGAATGTACTCTCCACTTATCAGGAAAGTAGGGTATTTGAAAGTAGATATGTGCTAAATTACGTAAGAAAGAATAACCTGCTTTATCTGTTCGATAATCAAACTCAAATTCGTCTACTCGTTTATTATACTCATTTTTGAAATCTTCAAAGGTCATTTCATCGTGTAAATTCATAAAAAGTCTTATGTCCCTTTGATATCCGTCGTTAAAATGTGGATTCGAAAAAAGTTGCTCATCTAAGTCATCCTCCATATTTTTAATTAAGTTTTTTGATATAGAGCTTTTTCCGTGATGTGGTACGAAAAGCCCCAAATCTATCTTATTTTCAATGACAAATTTTCTAACTATATTGTAATCATTCTCCAAATTTAATATCGCTACATACTCTAGTAAAACTGCTAGAAGCGGACTTGTACTATCTGAATAATAAACAGGCTTTTCCTTTTCTGTTGTAAACCTAATTACATTTTCATAGCTATTATTTGCATCGGGCATCCTATTGTATTTTTCTTTGCCATTAATTATGTAGCTTAGAACGCCTTGCAAGTAATTAATAGCACTTGCATTATCGTCAAGTTGTATGTAGATGTTTAAAATATCTACGATTGGAATTGAATTTATATCTACTAAAGGGCGTAAGGAAACATTGTTTGCGCTTATTACAGCGGACAACATTTTTTTTATGGTCTCTTTATCGACTTTTGGATTGGATAGGTCTATGTTTAGCAGGAACGTTAAATACTCTAAGTACTCAAATGTCCGTTTTGTATAGCCTACTTGCTCATATCTTCCCGAATTTTCGTAGGATAAGCCATCTTGTATGCTTGCGATGGTATAAGTGCGCTTAAAATATTCCGATAAAACAGACAAATAAAAATTTAGAACATCATCAAAATATTCTTTAGTTTTTTTGTCATTTTCTAAGTCATTTTTCAATATCCAATGCCAAAACCTCAATACTAAATGTGTTAAGTAGCGTTTCGCAATATCAAGGTTGTTATATTCTTTTGACTCGGTATAGATTACAAGTGAAATAAGTTTAAGGCTTTCAAATAACAACTTCCATTGTCTTTTTTTCTTTTTCCAACCTTGCCATTCATTTTTACTCAAGAGTTCGTCTATAAGCTTTATAAAATCATCTGAAATACCGCTTGAGGCATTTAGATTGATTAAAACCCTGTTAAATTTTTTTGTAGTGCTTTGGTCGGTCAGTAAGTAAGCTCCAAATAAATGCTCTGAAAATTCAATACTTAATTTTTCAATGCCCCAACGCTCACATTCAATATTTTCTTCTTCGGGAAACTCTTTAGATATAAAACCCTTATATGTCTTTCTAGCACTACCTTTGAGCTCTCCATTATGCACTAATACTACTTTCTTTGGGAGAACATCAAATCCCTTGTAGGTAGTTTCAAATTCAGCATATTTAGCCTCTCGCAATGACTCTATAATCCCATCGTTTTTGGTTAATTTGTTTGCTGTAATGTTCCTGTCCTCTCCACCTTTTAGTTCAAAATAAAAACGTTTTTTTATTCCGTCTTTGTCTTTTCCAACTGCTACTACATCTTTCCCATATTCAGAAAAACCTTTATTTTCTGTGGGTTTCGTTAAAATCTCAAAACCTAGTGAAGTTAAAAGCATCGGAAATATAGTATTAAGTTCCTTCTCCTCTGTTAAGGACTCTAAATAAGATTTTACGATTAGTGGCTTTATATTCATTGCGGTAGCTTTAAGTTATGTTCATAAAGGTCTGGATTTAAGAAACTACTACTATCAATTTGAATTTTACTCTCAACTCTACCAAGAGGCGATACTTCGCCCTCACGCATCATCCACGAATTACCTCTAACGATAATTGTATTTTTAGCCATCTCCATAAATGTACCCTTTCCTTGATGTACTTCTTTCATCATTTTGGCTTGAGCTTCGTGTTCTAATCTTCGATACAAGTCAATTAAATGTTTTTCATTTTGGTATGGGTTTAAATCGTCTATGGACTGCTTTAATTCCTTTAGCTTTTCATAGTCATCCAATGCTTTTTTAATAGGTCTTAAAAACTCTTTATCGTTTTTACTATTACCTAAGCTCTCTTTAATTTGTTCATATAAAGAAGAGTGATAGGTTTTAAAGACTTTGTAGGCTAAATGCTCCTGTAAATGCTTACGTATTCCCTTTAATTTTGAGTTCCGTAATGGTAGTATGAGAGGTAACAATACGTCAAAAGAATGCGGGTGTTTACAGATACTGTCTATTGCGGTAACTTGGTGTTCAGCTTCGTTTAATTTCGTTAAGTAAACTTGAAAGATGCCGAGATAAGCGCTAAAAATTGTTTTTACGCCTAATACCCCAAATGCTGAACCGTGCTTAAATAAATTAAGAATATGCTTTTCGGTTTCATCTTGTTGGGTATTCCAACCGTGCCTTATTCCGTTTTCAAAAAGCTCCATTGGAAACCTGTAATCGGGTTTTGCATTGTAAGACTTCATCATAATATCAAAAATATAGGCAGGGTCGTCAAACCGATAACTAAAAAAATCTTTTATCACGTGGAAATTCTTTGTTTTTGCAAGATATATATGAAGTAGTCCGTACTTATCGCTTTCATAACCATCAAGGAAATTTATATCTTGAAAAACTTGATTTAAAATTTCATTTTCTCCATTTTCCAAAAATTCTTGCCAAAGTTTAAAGGCTTGTTTCCTTGTGCTATCAGTCGTGTTTTCGTTTTTGATTATACTACTTATCAAATAGGATTGTTGTCGCGCAAATAAAGTGTCCTTAAAGGCTAATTCTCCAATCTGCTCAAATGCTTTATTAACGTCCTTTTCACTTTTGTATTCAATCCTACTTAGTGTGTTTAAGCATAATTTTTCATCTTTTGTTTTTAAGTCGATAATCATTTTAAGAGTTGAGGTTTCTCCTGTATTATAAAGACCGATTAAGAGTTCAGCGATTATCTCTAAGAGTACATTGTTTTGGAAGGCGAAGTCTAATAATGCTATACTCTTTTTAAGGTCTTTATTCGGTAATTTACGTAGTCCCGTTCTCACGCTATGGCTTCTTTCGTTTCTATCCCAAAGAGTTCTGAAAATTTCAAAAAAGTCCTTTTCCATATAGTCGTAATGATGTAAGAAATCAAAAAACGCACCCTCTAAATAGTGTAACGAAAAACCCCTTTCCACCTCGTCAATGTTCAGGATAAAAGACTTTATGTCTATGCCTTGGTTATGCAAGGTCAGTAGAACATAGCCACGCAACCCTCTTATTAATGTACTAAATGAATTTATTACTCTTTCACAATCATATTCTTTTTTTAAGGCATCATCAAAATCATCTATAAACTTAAATGCTTCATTAACATCTTTGGGTAAGGTCGTTTTGAGTTTGCTCTCTGCATGTTCTAATACAACTCGTTGCAATTCCATAGAATTGCTTGCAAACTCTAATATACCTTTATTTTCCTTGACTTCATATAAAACGCCTGTATCTATTAAGACGGTGTGTTGAGGTATTTCTTTCTTTGAATATTGTAGTTTTTGAGATTTTAGATAAATATTTATAAAATCTAAAATCACCTGTTTTTGTGAATTTTCAGTCATTGAGTTTATTTTAATTCAAAGAGAAACGTTATTTGACATTGCGTTTCTTCAAGTACAATCATATCAGTATTTAGAATTTCACTATTCCAGCTCTGACAATAAATATTGTTATTGAATTTCCTTGATA
>NZ_JBHTJL010000004.1:0-1233 GCF_042675765.1 Winogradskyella litorisediminis
TCGGTTGCTGCTGATTTCTGCCAGACTACTGCGCCTGCTGGTTATGCAGATAACAACACCGATTGTGATGATAACGATGCCTATGAGTTCCCTGGACAAACTTGGTATATCGATGCCGATGGTGATAACTACGGTACAAACCAAACTACAGCTTGTGAGCGTCCTACTGATGGATTCCTTGCCTCTGAGTTAACTGGTACTGCTGATTGCGATGATAGCAACGCTAGTATCAACGCACCTATAACTTATTATGAAGATAATGATGGTGATGGATTTGGCTCTTCGGTTGCTGCTGATTTCTGCCAGACTACTGCGCCTGCTGGTTATGCAGATAACAACACCGATTGTGACGATACTGATGCCAACGAGTTCCCTGGACAAACTTGGTATATCGATGCCGATGGTGATAACTACGGTACAAACCAAACTACAGCTTGCGAGCGTCCTACTGATGGATTCCTTGCCTCTGAGCTTTCTGGTACTTCAGATTGTGATGATGGCAACGCTAGTATCAACGCACCTATAACTTATTATGAAGATAATGATGGTGATGGATTTGGTTCTACAACAACAGCGGAGTTCTGCCAAACAACAGCACCTGCTGGATACACAACTAACAACACCGATTGTGACGATACTGATGCCAATGAGTTCCCTGGACAAACTTGGTATATCGATGCCGATGGTGACGATTACGGTACTAACGAAACGACGGCTTGTGAGCGTCCTACTGACGGATTCTTAGCCTCTGAGCTTTCTGGTACTTCAGATTGTGATGATAGCAACGCTAGTATCAATGCACCTATCACTTATTTTGAAGATAATGATGGTGATGGTTTTGGTTCTACAACAACAGCGGAGTTCTGCCAAACAACAGCACCTGCTGGATACACAACTAACAACACCGATTGTGACGATACTGATGCCGATGAGTTCCCTGGACAAACTTGGTATATCGATGCCGATGGTGAC
Organism: Winogradskyella litorisediminis; assembly: GCF_042675765.1. NCBI lineage: Bacteria > Pseudomonadati > Bacteroidota > Flavobacteriia > Flavobacteriales > Flavobacteriaceae > Winogradskyella > Winogradskyella litorisediminis. The sequence continues at coordinate 973 of NZ_JBHTJL010000004.1, forward strand.
GATTACGGTACAAACCAAACTACAGCTTGTGAGCGTCCTACTGATGGATTCCTTGCCTCTGAGTTAACTGGTACTGCTGATTGTGATGATGGCAATGCTAGTATCAACGCACCTATAACTTATTATGAAGATAACGATGGTGATGGATTTGGCTCTTCGGTTGCGGCTGATTTCTGCCAGACTACTGCGCCTGCTGGTTATGCAGATAACAACACCGATTGTGATGATAATGATGCCGATGAGTTCCCTGGACAAACTTGG
>NZ_JBHTJL010000005.1:0-6559 GCF_042675765.1 Winogradskyella litorisediminis
TTAGCTTCTGATTTTCCTTCGGAAAATCCTCGCACACAAACACGCAACTTTCCTTATACATAAACGTTAGCACCAATTATGAAAAAATTCCTATTTACCATATTATTTATTGCATTTTCAAGTAAATTATTGGCTTGTACTTGTATGTCGCAAAGACTTTTAGACAGATATGCGAAATCTGACTTTGTAGCAACTTTGAGTGTATTAAGTGTGGATTCTGAAACGGATGATGATTATTTACTTCTTGAAATTGAAATAATCGAACTTTATAAAGGAAATAAAATCAATCTTTTGAAAATACGAAAATCAAAAGGTTATGGTTGCGCAATGTACGCACCAGAAAATACCAAGTGGCTAATTTTTGCTAAAAATGACCAAAATGGAAATATGGTATTTGGTTATTGTTCTGGACCAAAACAGTTGGATAGAACTTTTGACAAAGAAAGATTTCCAAATGCCGAATTAAACTATTCCAAAAGTTTAGCACGTAAACTTGAACTACTCGAAACTTTGAAAGCCGAAAAAATAGAACCGATTAATACTTATGATTTATACACTTCTTTCAAAGAAGAATCATTAGAAAAATTAAAAGGATACGAAATTGAAAATGGTAATAATGCTTTTTATGAAATAACCGTGAATGAAGATTTGAGTTTAAAAAATATCAGAATTCTTAAAGAATTTGATAATGAGCAATTGTCTACTGAATTAATTGATTTTATTAATAAGAATATTTACATAGGTAGAATTGGAAAACTTAAAACAATTCCAGAAGAAACAAGAATAATTCTTGGACTACATTATTATTCGGCCAATAACGAACGGAAAAGTCTAATACTACCTTATGCATTTTAAAATAACTGGTGCTAACAACGGCTATAGTTCATTACGGCTGAAATTCCTAATCTGAATTTCGTGCCTTTTTGCTATTTTTATGGTTACTGCGGAATGATACTCGCGTACCATTCCGTAACGAAACCATAGCCAAACACGTTGGCTGTAATATAACCTAACCCCAAGCAATGAGATATTTGATAAGTTTTTTACTTTTTTTTGTATTAGTGAATTGCCAAAAAAAGGAAAGTAAAAACAGTTTTGAACCTGAATTCATAAAGGCTGAAATCATACCTTCAAAAATTGATAGTTTAGATTCTGAAAAGGAAGTTCAATCAATTAAAATATCCATCTTTTGAGCAAAAAATATCTGAAGATTCAATTAGAATTTACAGAATGTTTAAAGACTTTGAGCTTAAAGAAATAAACAGCTTTGATAGGAACTGCAAATCTGATAGCACAGATAGAGACATTCTTTCAAAAAAAATTGCTGATTCTTTAGAGATAGATATGAGTTATTATAAGTCCGATTTTGATAATAATGGCTTTACTGACTTACTAATAATTGGCGACCGACATAATTGCGGGAAAGGATGTAAAGATTCTGATTGGATATCTTGCGATTTCAGTGTATTTGCTTTGATGAGTTTTCAAAGTGACTCTATAAAGCCAATTGACTTAAATTCCATTTCAAAATCACTTTCTTTAGTGCCTAACATTATCGAAAGCAATAGATATCCATTTATAGAATTATATAAACCAGAAGATTACGTAATTGAAAATGGAGAACTAAAAAAAATTAGTAGAATTATTCCGGTCATTTATAAATACGGAACTTTTATTGAGCAAAATGACAAAAACAAAAAGTACGATATTGAAAACATAGAATTTATTGCCCAAGGTTGTGTAGCTGGCTGTCCTGAATTTAATATTTCAGTTGATAAAAATAAAAATGGAAAATTCAATGCCATAAACTATAATTGGTTTGATAAAGATTTTTCACACGATTTAGAACCTAATGATATAAGTGGAGAGTTTAAAACACAAGTTTCTGACAAACATTTTAACGAACTATATGGAATTATTAGTTATTTGGATTTTCCAAACCTTGCTAATCAGTATTCGTCAGGTGCAATGCACTCAAGTTCTGTAACTGTAAAAATCACATATGATAATGGAAAAATAAAAACTATAAATGACAATGGATTAATTGGAACTTATGGTCTTAAAAGAGTTTACGAAATGTTTTACGAATTAAGATTTAATCAAAATTGGAAATAAAAAATACTACAGCCAACAACGTGTATAGCTCATTGCGGCTGAATTCCTAATCGGAATTCATTGCAATTTGCTATCTTTCGGCTACGGCGGAAAATCCTCGCGGATTTCCCGCAACGAGCCATACACAAAACCGTTGTGTACAATTTGAGAACAGCATTCGAACTATAGAAAATGATTTCACCAAAAAGAATCCATCCACCACAAAACTGGCAAAGTTTCGAACTTTTGACATTAAAACTTTGGGGAGAAATATGGAATGTTCCAAACGAAATCGAATTTAATTCTGAAAGTGGCTCAAAACAAAAAGGTGTAGATATTTGTTGTATTCCAAAAAACGAAAAAGAATATTTTGGAATTCAATGTAAAAACACAAAACTTTTCTGTAAATATGGTAAAATTCAAAAATTAACCAAAGTAACTATTGATGAAGAAATAGAAAAGGCTAAAGAATTTAAACCTAAATTAGAGCAATTAGTTATTGCTACAAGTTTTACCAAAGATGGAGAATTGGAAGAATACCTGCGAGAAATAAACTTAAAACATATTAAAAGTGGTATTTTTCGAGTACAAATATGTTTTTGGGAATACTTTTCAAGAAAAATTCAAGAATACGATAATATTGAAAATTGGTATCTTAACAATCAAAATTTTGTGAGCCAAAAATCTGTATATGTAAGTTTTGAAAACGACAAATCAGAAAAAAATGTTTCGCCCGAATTTATCAAAAACAATGTGACTTATCGTTTACAAACAGAAGATGAGAAACTTGAAGAAAAAACTGCTTTTCAAAAAGCATATAAGGAATTTCAGAGCGAAAATAAATTAAGTTTTATTAATAGAATCTTTAACTTCTCAAATAAAATATCTGACAAAATTTTAACAAGTGACAAAATTTTAATTAATGGAGTCGACATAAAAAGTCAAGAATATATTGAAAGTACTTATCCAAAGCAAAAATTAGGCACAAACATAGTTCCGAAATTTCTTAATAATTTAATAAAAGATGAGCAAGAATTTAGTTTTAAAATCAAAATCAAAAATGACGGTCGTTCTGTAATAGATGATTTTAAACTATCATTTCAAATAGAAGGAGATTTTGAAAATGTACAAGTTAATCCACCGAGAATTAGCGAATTAAAGACTTACAACGCTACTACTTGGATTAATGATAGATTTGGTTTATTTGAACCTTCAAAAAATTTCATAATTCAAAAAGATACTAGTATTAGTAAGAAAATAATAGTAACACCAAAGTTAGCCAAAGAAGGAGAAATTAAAATTAAATGGACACTTTTAGCGAGAGATTTTAACGATGAAGGAGAATTAAAGATAAATATTAAACCGAAATATATAGAAAGCCAGAAAACAATGTATGTTTTGAGAACGGAAGATTGTAAAAGTGAAATTGAATATAATCATAAAATGATAGAAGGAAATTATCAGTTGAATTGGTAAAAAAACTGTACACAACAACGTGTATAGTTCATTGCTTCTGACTTTCCTCACGGAAAGTCCTCGCACTTTTACTATCTTTGGTTTAAGGCGGAAAATCCTCGCGGATTTTCACGCAACGAAACCATACACAAAACCGTTGTGCAACATTTGAAAAATGACCCGAAACGAATTCAAAAAACATATCGAAAAGACTCTTTCAGAACTAAAACTTTATGCTGAATTACATTCGGGAAAAGAATTGCCAAACGACTTTGAGTTTGAATGGCATTTCGCTGAAAGAATAAAAGCAATTGGAAAAGATAATGTAACTGAATTGATTGCGGAAAAAGTTTATCTCGACGAAAACAAAATTTATCCTTGTGTTGACTTAATCGTGGAAAAAGTAACGGACGAAAATCGGATTTTAATTAGTGGACGAATTGCTGGTTATGAACCGAGAGAATTTGGAAAAGGTTGGAGTAATCGACCTGGACCTTTTATTTATGGAATTGGAAGCGGAATATCTACTGACAAAGTGAATTGCAATTCCAAAGAGTTTAAAAATATTCTTTATGAAAAAGGATTATTGCATTATAAAACTGAATAAAAAACGTTGCACAACAATGTATAACCGCAATTACGGCGGATTCGACTACGTCCGAATCTACTCGGAATTGCAAACGCCAGTACTTAACCGAAAAACATTATCTTTAATCCCGTAACTGACGGTTATACGAGACCGTTGTGCATTATTAAGACAAAACCTATGAAAAACACCTTTATTGCAATCATAATTTTATTTAACTACTTTGTATATTCTCAAAATAATTCTGCTTTTGAAATAGAATTTAGAGGAAAAGTTTTTTTTGATAGCGAAAAAGACAGCATTAAGTATTATAAATTTTTTGGAAAGTTCGATAATGAAATCACAGACCGCCTTTTAACAGCAGAAAAACAAATTGTTCTTGTAAAATACGATACCATTCTCATTGAAGAATTTCCCATAAAAATAGGACCTTCGAAAACAATATTTATACGAAATGGAGACAAAAATGACAGACTTGATATAGATTCAGGTAAAAAACTAAAGGAAACAATCCATATACAACAGCAAGATATCGAAGAATTAAAAACTATAAAAGAATTCCCAATGAGGACAAAAAAATTATAGGCGAACTTTGTGAGGCTTGGATTTCTGAATCAAAAAACGGTTGGAACAAAATTTGGATTTCTAAAAGAAGTTTGGAAAAATCACAGTTAGAATATCCAGACCTTATTGTTAATGGATTTTTAGTTTTAAAAAGAACTAAACACGTTAATGGCTCAAGAAATATAGATTTTGAGGCTAAATCAATCAAAAAAATCAATACTACTAATTTCAAGGATATTTTAGAAAAGCATTTAGAAATTGATATTAAAACTAAATATAGTCCTATTGATGAAAACCAAAACTTATCTGACAAATCAATAAAAGTTGGAAATCAAGTTGACAATTTTGCATTCAGAAATGTTTTCGAAAATGACCTTATTAAACTTTATGATATCACTAAACGAAAGAAGTTTACAATTGTCGAGTTTTGGGGAACTTGGTGCGTTCCTTGCCTACTTGCGAATGAAAAAATTAAAGACCTGAAAAACAAATATTACGACAAACTGTCAATTTTTTCAATCAACGCTCACGATAGAAATATTAGTAAGTTGAAAAAAATGATTGCCAAAAAAGAAATGAATTGGACTCACGGTTATGCAACTGAAAAGTTACTAAAAGTTTTCAATAATAAAGGAACTTATCCGAGGTTAGTCATATTGAACAACGAAAATGAAATTTTATTTATTGGAAACCCACAGGTTGATTTAGATAAAATAAAAGAGGTATTAAATAAATAACAATGCACAACAATGGCTATAAGTAATTGCTTGTTCTCGCCTACTTCTGAAAATCCTCGCGGATTTTCAGTTTGGTGTGTACTTGCAAGGTTAAGTGCTAACCCACGCAACTACTCATAGCCGAGACCGTTACCTACAATTTGGAAAATGAAAACTCTTAAACCGACTTGGAAAATATCGAAAAAATTGATTTTAGAAAACTTTGCTTTTCTACAATCGGAATTTGACTTTCCAAAATTTAAGAAAAAGTGGATTAAAGACGAATACTACATAACAACTCAAAAAGGCGGAATTGAATTTAATTGTCTGATTTTTCAATTTTCTTGGAGTTCACCAGAAATCGGAATTACAAATCACTCTGAACCAGCTGAATTTAATATTGATAGAATGCCAACGAACTATTACCGAATTGACAAACTGGACAAAACTGGTAAATTGAAAAAAATAGCTGAAAAAGGTAATGAATTTATTGAAATATATATCAAAAAATGTGCTGAATTATTAAAAGAAAACCCAAAAATATTAAACGGAATAACAACTGAATTTAAAACTGAATAAAAACTGTAGGTAACAACGGCTATAGTTCATTAAGGCTGAAATTCCTAATCGGAATTTCAAGCCTTTTTGCTAAATTTATGGTTACGGCGGAATGATACTCGCGTACCATTCCGTAACGAAACCATAGCCAAAACCGTTGGCATTCATTGGAGAACGCACTCAAAATTTAAAAATATGAATAAAAAAACAAAAGTTAAGATTATATGGTTTTTGTCTTTTCTGGTTATTTTTTTAATCGTTTGGACAATTTTACACTTTGCATTTGAAAATTTAGAAAGTCCATATAAAGGAATGATTAGTGGTGGAATTGCTGGTTTACTATCACCAAGAATAACGGAATACGAAACTCAATCAGGAAAACAAACCCAATTGAAATGGATTTTTATGAAAAAAGTAATTACTGTATAAAATCTTAACTGAAAATCAAACCTGAATTGTTACGGAATTAAACAAGTTGAGGAAATGTTCAATCAATCGAAATTGAAAAATGTTGCGGAATAAATTGCTAACTGAATTTACTCAAAAACTAAAAAGAAAACGAAGTAACGCGAACAAATAGAAAACC
>NZ_JBHTJL010000006.1:0-7844 GCF_042675765.1 Winogradskyella litorisediminis
TTAGCTTCTGATTTTCCTTCGGAAAATCCTCGCACACAAACACGCAACTTTCCTTATACATAAACGTTGGCAAACATTACAGAAAATTAAAGATGGGGCTCTTAAATAAGATTTTTAATTCTAAAACAATCCAACCTTCTCAAGCAATCAAAGAGGAAATTGAACAAGCAGTTATCATTCATTTTAAGTATGAAATTGAGGGAATGCAAAAAATTTATGAATTAAGAGATAAGCTTAAAGATATAATTGAGAAAAACAACTTGGGCGAATATGATGGACATGAAATTGCTACGGATTTTAGTGATGGCTTTTTATATATGTATGGACCAAATGCCGAATCATTATTCAACGGAATCAAATCGACTTTAGAAAAGACTGATTTCCTAAGTGGAGCAAAAGCAAAATTGAGATTTGGACCACCCGAAGATGGAGTTAGTGAAATCACTGTTAAAATAATCACAGAATAAAATTCAATCAAGGATATTTTTATTAATTAAAATGAAACAGAGAATTTGGGAATATCTTAAGAATAATAAGCTAATAACCTTATTAAATATTATTTTACTGGTAATACTATTATTTCCTTTTTATTACACTTATGGTAATATATTGGAATATGAAAGTTTACATTGGATTCCAATATATCTAGTTGAATCTACGGATTTCATCTTCTATATTCCATTATTAACATTAGCAATAGGATTTCAATTTGTTAAAAATAAAAAATGGAAAATATTACTGATTAAATTAATTGTAATACTCTCTTTTATATACTTTGTTGGAACGCTTTTTAATATATACTCCTCTTTTCAAGATTTCTATTATGGAATTGGACTTTTAATGATTTTAACACTTTTACCAATAACCATCGGAATATTAAAGGTGGAACAAAAAAGAATTAAATAACGTTTGCCAACAACGTATATAATTAATTGTTCGGTCTGTGTGTACTCGGAAAATTCCTGCGGAATTTTCCGTAGGTTCGTTTCCTTTTACTAACTTAGTTCCAGCCAACACAACTAATCATATACAATACCGTTGGCAATAATTTGAAAAAATCCGTTTACATATCGAACTTTCTGCTAATTCTATTGGTTTTTACTTGCGGGCAAAATTCATCTGAAAAAGAACTAATTGGAAATTGGCGTGAAATAGAAAATGAATACAGTACTTGGCATTTTTATCCTGACAGTTTAGTTCTGAAAATTCCAAGTTATCCCAACGGAATTTATGATAGAACAGAATGGAGTGCTAATAAATCTCAAATTGAATTTGAGCTTCGAGAATTTGGTATTGATTCGCTTGGAAATAAAATTGACACAATCAATAAGGTGTTAATTAATTACAATCTCTCTGACAAAAAAGACAGCCTTTTTGGAACTTTAAAGAACAATTATGGTGAATATAAATTTAGCTTGCTAAAAACCGAAAACTACATTGAATACTTAAAAAGAAAATTTGGAATCGAATTCACTTTACCTAAAAACGATTCGATTGAATTAAAAAGAATTGACCCAGTCTACGGAATGAAAATTTTTATGAATTTAAAGAATGATAATATCGTTGCGAAAACGGAACTGTCCAATTCTTTAAATACCATAGAAACTGATATAAAAGAATTTAAAAAGAAATTGGAATCTTATTTCGGAACCTATGATTTGCGCACAGAAAGGTTTTATTTGAGTGTTTACGCCGACAAGAAAATTCCAGATTCAATTATAACAGCAAATTTAGCTGTAACAGTCAAAAGCAATTTTTTTCTAAATAATAAATACGACGCTATTCCTATTCCAAGACCACCTAGAGATACACTTCCAATAAAAATCTTTAGAATTTATGACAGTGAACAAAAACAAAACATTGGATTGAGAAAAGCGAAAGAAATAAAAACTATTGCCAACACTGTGTATAATTAATTGCTTGTTAATCGATTACTTACGAAAATTCCGCTGGAATTTTCTATCTGTGATTTGTTTGCTAACTTAGTTGTTTAACCACGCAACTAATCATACACGAGAACCGTTGTACACAATACGAAAAATGAAAATCGGAACTAAAATATTAATCCTATTTCTGACATTAAATTTGCTTTCCTGCAAAGGTTCTGCACAGGAAACTGAAACCAGACAAACGACACCTGAATTTGACTTTTCGGAAAGGGGAAAAAGCAATTTTCCAAAACCGATTGGAATTATAAATGATTACGGACAAATCTTTACGGAATCGCAACGGACTGAATTAACCAAAATTCTTTATGACTACGACATTGAAACTACAAGGCAAATTGTAGTGGTAACAATTGACAGCATAAAACCGTACAGCAATATCCAAAAATACGCGACTGATTTAGGAAATGAATGGGGAATTGGGGACGCTGAAAAAAATAACGGACTGACAATCGTTGTATGCAATCCTTGTCGACAAATCGGAATGGCAACTGGATTGGGAACTGAATTGATTTTGACTGACGAAATATGCAAAAATGTAATTGACCAAACCATAATTCCTGAATTTAAAAATGGAGAATTTTATAATGGAATTAAAAACGGTGTGACTGAATTGATAGAAAAATGGAAATAAAAGTACTGTGTACAACAATGTATAACCGCAATTACGGCGGATTCGACTACGTCCGAATCCACTCGGAATTGCTAAAGTCAGTACTAAACCGAAAATTAACGCATATAAACCCGTAACTGACGGTAATACTAGACCGTTGTAGACCATTTGACCAAATCTCTCGGAACTGAATGAAAAATGTAATTCTTAAAATATTGATTCTAATCTTTATTACACTTTTTTTTGGATGTAAGGAAAAAGTAATTATTAAAGAGAACCAAAAAGTTTCTGAATTCGATTATGACAATGCTGGAATAAATAATGCTTTAAAATTCGTAGATAATTCATTTGGTGGAGAAACAGCAACAAGTGAAAACAGCAAAATAGAATCTGGTCAATATGCGAAATATAATGACGGAAAAATCAGTCCTTTTAGGATTGGAACTTGGAAAAAGTATTACCAAAACGGACAGCTAAAAGCAAAAGGAAATTACCTGATAGGAAGATACGTTCAATGTTGTTATTCTGGACATTGTGTAAGACATTATAATTATAAAGTTGGAAATTGGAAATACTACTATGAGGATGGAACATTGGAATTGGACGGAAATTATTCGATAAAAAAAATGTGGATAGACACCAATTGTGGTGGAGATTATATAAAATTCGGAATCCTTGATTCTGATGCTAAATTTTATGACATAAATGGAAATCGAATTAAAAGAGGTATTGATAGCCTAAAATTGGAATATGAAATCGGATATCCATTCACGCATCAAGAAATGCATTTGATTCCAGAAAAAGACAACGATACTATTATTAATATAAAACTGAATAAATAAAAACGGTCTACAACAACGGCTATAGTTCATTACGGCTGAAATTCCTAATCGGAATTTCAAGCCTTTTTGCTAAATTTATGGTTACGGCGGAATGATACTCGCGTACCATTCCGTAACGAAACCATAGCCAAAACCGTTAGCCACAAGCTGATAAAAACTTTGAGATACTACATTGGAGCATATTATTTAATGAAACTTCGTGATTCCAAATTTGGAACTTACGAAGGGAAAAAATTGCACACTTGTAGCACTTGTATCAACGATTCATTTTTTGACGCTTGGTCAATTTCGTGGGCGGAAGACGGAAAAAATATTAATGTAGAAACCAAATCGGACTTTAATCTTAATGACAAGCTGATTAAAGAAATTCAGAATTGGACTGACAAAAAAATGGAGGAAAACAAAATCGGCTGGATTTGCACATTTGCCGATTTAGAAACATTAACCGAATATAAAAGTTCATTTTTCCCTAAAGCAGAGAGTAAAATATTGAGTATCAACTTTCCCGAATCAGAAAGAGACGAACTATTAAATTTATTCAATCCTGAAAAGACAAGTTTTGGCGAAATTGGACTTTCATTAAATCTGAAAAAAGGAATTACAGAAAACAAAGACGAGCAGACTTTAGGATACGACTTAATCGGAATTGAAGATAGTAGTGAATTTCACAGTTTTCATTGCCACAATTTAGCAAGTGAACTAATTGAAAAGTTCGGAATTGAAATAAACGAATACGGACTGATTAGCGAAAATGATAAATGGACTGAAATGGTGGAATATATGAATGATGAAAAAAACGGATTTGAATCTTCGCCTTGGTTTTATGTGAAAGTGAATAAAGTAACGGAAAAAGCCAGTGGCTAACACCGTATAAAATTAATGGCTAGTTTTAGCCTATTTGGAAAATTCCTGCGGAATTTTCTCTGGCAAGTATCTGTTTACTAAATTAGGTGTTTAAACACACCACTAATCTTATACATCAACGTTAGCCACAAGCTGAAAAATGACAACAACTGAATTAAGAAAGAAAATTGCTGAAACTGAATTACCTGATTGGTTTAATTCAGCGACTGCCAATATCAGCTATCCTCATATTAACTTTTCGATTGAATTAGAAGGATTCAGCTCAATACATAAATGGCTTTCGCAACAAATAAGTGGCTGGGAGGAATTTAGTTCTTTACCAAACGAATTTGAGCAGTCTAAAAGGCATTTCGTTAACTTAAAGACCAGAATAGAGAATTTTATTAATTCTCATCACAATCAGACAAATTCAGGAAATTTAGATAGTTATTGGAGACAAGAATCAGGACAATTGTCAAGTAACTCTAATTTTTTCACTTCTGATTCACCGTATACAGCATTTCTGATTGATATACATCAGAATAAACCAGATAGTTTTCAAGGAGCATACTACTACGTTGTTGGCTCTTATCGTGCAAGTAACCGAAATGATTTTATCGGCTCTTTATTAGCTTATGAATTTGAGTCCAAAGACTATTCAGAAATTATAAACAGAAGGAGCAAAGAAAAAAGTTCAATAAGTAAACTGCGTAATAAGTTTCAAGAGCAACTTAATGAATCCGAGAAAGATTTAACCGAACACTTAACCAATGCTAATGCGGAATACACAAGTTATGTAGAAGCGATAGATACCTTAAAAAATAATAAAGAAACCCTAATTAATGATTGGTTTGAGGGGAATGATGAAAATGACGGAATAAAAAAAGAACTGATAAAATTTTTCGAGGAATCCAAAGGGAGAAGGGAGAATTTAGAAATTGCTTATGACAAAAAACTTGAGTTATCAAAACCTGCAAAATACTGGCAAACTAAAGCAAGAACCTATTTTAAGAATTATAAAACAGCTCGAACTATTTTAATGGTTCTAATTGGTTTTTGTGCAATATTATTGGGAGCAATTTTGATTGTTGCACCTGATTATATTTTCAAACAGGTTTTTAACGGAAACGAAGTTACTATTGTTCGTTGGTCTTTAATTTTTATTGCATTTTTAGCATTAATGGCATTTGCTATAAGAGCTGTAAATAAAATTATGTTCAGTTCTCTTCATTTATCACGAGATGCAGAAGAAAGACACGCTTTGACTTTCGTATACCTATCGTTGTTGAATGAACAAGGAACATCAATGGATTCAGAAGATAGGAAACTAATTTTACAATCTTTATTTAGTCGTTCAGACACTGGACTTTTAAAAGAAGATTCAGGACCAACAATGCCGAATGACTTTTTAAGCAAAATAATTAATAAATAGCCACAAAAGAAAAAAACAATATCCTATGGGGAAAATGAGTGACTTAATGATTGAAATTCAAGAAAAAGAAGCAGGAGAAAGAATTGCTAAAATCTTGGATATATCATTATTTGACCTTGTGGAATTGGAATATGAAATAGAAACGGACGAAAGTAAAGATGGCTTAATCTATAATTATAGAATTGAATTTTCGGAAGATTCACCTAAAGAGATTCTTGAAAAAATTAACAGATTAGAAGATGGACGCAGAGTTTATTTGGAACCTTGGGAGTTAGATTCAGAATATGATTATGATGAACAGTTTGATGCAATAACTCAAAATAAAGAATTTGTCAAAAAATATAAAGATGAGATTGCAAACTTGGAGGTTCTAACACACTTAAAAATGCCAGATGAAGTCCTCAAAGCTGTTTTAAATAGGCAAATGTTTATTGGAATTATCGGGACAATGGAAACATTTCTCGCAGATGTATTTATAAACCTGACTTTTGATAATGAAGAGTACTTTAGAAATTTCATTGAAACTCATCCAGAATTTCGAAAAAGAAAATTTGAACTTAAAGAAATCTATGAACAGTATGACAAGCTAAAGGAAACGGCAAAAAAAGTAATGCTTGATACGATATATCATAATTTACCCACAGTTAGAGAAATGTATCGAGACACTTTTGGAATTAAGTTTCCTAAAATTAAAGATGCTTACGAATATGTATTGAAAAGACACGATTTGGTTCATAGAAATGGAAAGACAAAGGAAGGTGAAATTGTAGTCACTGATGAAAAGGCTATTGATGAATTAATTAAAACAATAAATGAACTTGTATATGGCGTGGCTGCTGAACTCAAAATATAAAAGCCAGTGGCTAACAATGGCTATAAGTAATTGCTTGTTCTCGCCTACTTCTGAAAATCCTCGCGGATTTTCAGTTTGGTGCGTACTTGCAAAGTTAAGTGCTAACCCACGCAACTACTCATAGCCGAGACCGTTACCTACAAGCTGAAAAAAACATCGTGCAATGAACAAAGTTATTGGAATAATTATCTTTAGTTTTATATTTTTAGGATGTAAGGAAAAGAATACCGACAAAAATAAACCAGACCTAAAAACGGAGTTTAATCAAGAATTAGCTGATGAACTTGAGAGAATGGTAGAAATTGACCAAATTGTTGCTTCTAATGCTTTCCCACCTGAAAAATATTCTCACCTCACACAAGAGAAATGGGAACTATTTAAGGATAGTGTTTATCTGAAAAATCAAAAGCGAGCTAAAGAAATTCTTGATGAATTTGGATTTGTTGGTTTCAATTTAGCTGGAGAAAATGGTTCAAGAAATTTTTGGCTAATTGCACAACATTCTGACCACAATCCTGAATTTCAAAAAGAAGTTTTAGTTGAAATGAAAAAGGAAGTTGACAAACAAAACGCAATTTCAACTAATTACGGACTTTTAGTTGACCGAGTAAATCTAAATACAGGAAAAGCACAAGTTTATGGTACACAAGTGACCTACAATATGAACAATGGACAGGCATATCCGAAAAAATTAGCTGACAGTTTAAATGTTAATAAACGACGGAAATCAATTGGACTTGAGCCAATAGAAGAATATTTAAATGGAATGACGGAAATGCATTTTGAGATGAATAAAGAAAATTATTTAAAAAAAGGAATAACAAAACCGATACTTTACGAAACGAATTAAAACGAATAAAGCCTGTGGGTAACAACGTATATAGCTCATAGCTAGTCAGTTGCTTAATCGAAGATAAGGCATATTTGGAAAGTCGCCAAATTTTTAAATTTGACGATTTCCAAGAAAAAAGATAAATAGTAAAATTTAAAAATCTGGCTTGTGCTTAATCTGAAAATAATTTTCTAATTAACACGCTACGAGCCATATACAAGACCGTTACCTACAATTTGAAAAAACGTATCCTAATATTATTTTTAACTATACTTTCAGCTTGTAAACAAGAAAGTAAAATTGACAATTTCAATGGAATTTGGACTGAACCCGAATTGTCGGAACTGAATTCTATTGTTTCTGAATTTGACCGAATCTTAACGACTGAATACAAAACCGATTCCGAAAACAAAGTATATTTGGAATATTCCAATAACGTCCTTCAAAATCAAATCGTGCCGAATTTAAATGGAATGGAAAAAT
>NZ_JBHTJL010000007.1:0-1792 GCF_042675765.1 Winogradskyella litorisediminis
TGAATTCCTAATCGGAATTCATTGCAATTTGCTATCTTTCGGTTACGGCGGAAAATCATAGCTGATTTCCCGCAACGAGCCATACACAAAACCGTTGTAACACATTTGACCAAACCAATAAAAATTGAGTAAATTAAGAGAATTAATAGACCAAATCACGGAATTCGGAATTAATCCAAAAGTGGAATTGACAAACAAAACTGATGTTCTGAAAAAACTGTTAGTTGGAATTTACTCGGAATTTATAAATGTAGAATTTGAATTTGACGAAACGGATTATGATGAAGAACCTGCTTTTGATTACAACGAAATAAAAGAAAATGTGAAGTCTAATTTCCCAGATTTCGATTGGTATAGTATGGTTTTGGATTTAAACAGAATGGAACCGAACGTAGAAATCGGAATTGGAGACGCTTTAGACGACCTAACTGATATAATCAAAGATTTATTAGCTGTTAAATGGAAAATGGACAACACAAGCGAAATGAATGCTCTTTGGGAATTTGAATTTTCTATGAGAACTCATTCGGAACAACATCTTATTGATTTATTAAAATATTTAAAAGAAAAAGAGGAATAAATGGTAATTAAAATTTATTTATACGCACAAGAATTTAACGACAGTTGGCAAGGACAATCTGGTACAAAAACGAGAGTTTCTTATTTGACTAATAAGTATATTCACGCTTTAAATAAATTAGAATATGACGCAAAAGTTTCAATAACATTTTCTTCAGAAGATGGTAGAAAAGCATCAGAAGAAGAAATGGAATTTGTAGTTGAAGGGAAAAACAAACAGGAAGAAGACAAAATTTGGGATACAATAATCCGAGTGAAAAATAATATAACGGAATAAAAAACGTGTTACAACACTGTATATAATTTATTGCTTGGTTCTAGCCTACTTACGAAAATCCTCGCGGATTTTCTATTCGGTTTTTATTTGTTAACTTAGTTGCTTAACCACGCAACAAACCATATACAAACACGTTGTATGCAATTTGGCTACGTTACCAATATTTGGTATATTTGAAAAAAAATATAGTCAAAATGGGAAAAAACACATCAATATCACTCGGAAATCATTTTGAGGATTTTATAAGAGAAGAAGTAAACTCTGGAAGATATGGTTCGGTTAGCGAAGTAATTCGTTCTGCCTTGCGTTTGTTAGAACGTGAAGAAAAAAAGGAAAGAGAACTGATTAAAGCTCTCGAAGTCGGAGAAAATAGCGGATTTGTTGAAAACTTTGACCCAAAACAACATCTGAAAGAATTACATCGTAAACACTTATGAGTAAAAACAAATATCACATAAGTCAACAAGCGATTGAGGATTTAGATAAAATTTGGATTTACACCCTTAATAAATGGTCTAAAGAACAAGCTGACAGATATTATGACTTGATAATTACGGAAATTGAATTTATTGCTGATAACTTTATGACAGGAAAGTCAGCAGAACAAACTCGAAAGAATTATCGAGTGACCAAAATAAAATCACATCTGATTTTTTATAGAAAAGTGGAAAATAATATCGTGGAAATTGTTAGAGTTTTACACCAACGAATGGACATAAAAAAACGACTGAAATAAAAAACTGCATACAACAATGGCTATAAGTAATTGCTTGTTCTCGCCTACTTCTGAAAATCCTCGCGGATTTTCAGTTTGGTGTGTACTTGCAAAGTTAAGTGCTAACCCAAGCAACTACTCATAGCCGAGACCGTTGTAGTGCATTTAAAAAATGAACATCCTGAAAATTGACATAAAAAAATCATTGAATCTTGAAAAAC
>NZ_JBHTJL010000008.1:0-7216 GCF_042675765.1 Winogradskyella litorisediminis
TGAATTCCTAATCGGAATTCATTGCAATTTGCTATCTTTCGGTTACGGCGGAAAATCATAGCTGATTTTCCGCAACGAGCCATACACAAAACCGTTAGGCACAATTAGAGACCAAAATTGATAAAAACAAATTACAAATCGAAAATCGGAAAAGAATTTACTCATTCTTTAGGTTCGAAAAGAATATCGGAATTACTATCTGGAATTGTTATTTATGATAAGTTATCTATTTCATTTGATAAATCCGAAGGAGGAAGAATGGGATTATTTGTACCTGGTTTTAATTTAAGATATTTAAAAGGTAACTCGAAAGAATTACTTGAATTCAGAACAATTGTCGCGGGAATTTACTCAACAGTAACTGACAAATGGTTTATAAATCTTAAACCTGTTCCAGTTTCTGAAAACAAAATAATCAAATCATTTCTAATTGAAATCGGAATTCCAATTTTACGGAAATGGTTTGAATCTGAAAAACCCGAAAGTTGGTATTCAGGACATCGATATTTTCAAATCGGAATTAACCAAAGTCTGACTGAATATTGTATTCTGGAGACCCAAAACGATTTAGTAATTGATAAAAAAACAGTAAAAATAACTGTGCCTAACAATGTATAAAAATAATTGCGGTTATGTGCCTAATCAAAGGTAGTTGCAAGTTTACTACGTCTGATTTTCCTTCGGAAAATCCTCGCACGTAAACCCGCAACTATTCTTATACGTAACCGTTAGTAGCAATTTAACCGTGCGGTCGGATTTTACTCTTATCCGTTAAATTCGTTCCTTTTAATTTTGATTTTTAAGCCTGCAAACACAATCACTACGTCGGATTTTTGTACTCAAGCGTGCAATGCAAAATCTGAAAAATTGTTTCAGTGTCGGTTATTGTCCGAGAATTTCAGGCAAAGTTTTTAAGCCACGAAAATTAAATTACTTTGTTGAAAAAACTGCAACTAACACTATATAACCGCAATTACGGCGGATTCGACTACGTCCGAATCCACTCGGAATTGCTCGCGCCTGTGCTTTAACAATTTTTATTAAGTTTAATCCCGTAACTGACGGTTATACGAGACCGTTGTAGCCAATTAAACCAAAATGCTCGGAATTTCAACATATAAGCCAAAATTTCATACCACAGCCGAAAGTTTCAAAAGTGAGTTTGAACAAACTCTGTCTGAACTTATCGGAAAGAGAATTGAAAGGTTTTGGGTAATGTGGGATACTAAAGAAAATGAATGGCTAACTGATGGACCAATAATTCTGAAAATCGACGGAAAAAGATTTGAATTTACTGCTTATCAATTGGACGAATTTAGTTTAACAATTAATTCTTTTGAACTGACTGATGAATTGAATTGGTATGGAATGGGAAGTGAAATGCCATTAATATGGAAAGAAAACGGAAATTCTGAATTGATAAAAAACTTGAATAAAGTGATAATTGGAATTAATATTCTGACCTATAATTTTTTGAGTGAATCAGTGGAAACTGGCGAGAAATACGAAACTGGTGATATGCTAACTGGAATTGAATTCATACTGGAAAAAGAATCGGAATCTGATAATGAAAATTTCTTTACGATTTTTAATAATCTTGACCAAAATGGAATTGAAAAGACTGAAATAAATCGCGAAAATCAAATAAAACGAATAAAAATAACTGGCTACAACAACGTGTATAATTAATGGCTAGTCCTCGCCTACTTACGAAAATCCTCGCGGATTTTCTATTCGGTTTTTATTTGCTAAATTAGGTGCTGGAACACGCCACTAATCATACACAAACCCGTTGTGTGTAAGTTAAAAATCTGAACGCTGAATGATAGAAACAGTTGAATTGAGAAATAAACCGGAATTAAAATTTATTCTGAATACGGACGAATTTGATATCGTCGACAGTTCGGAACCGAAAAATAACGGAACTTACTCATACGCTGAAATAAAAAGTGCGGAACTGAATGCGAAACGAACAAATTGGCTAATTTCAATTTTAAGCATAATCGTCGACTTTTTAACTGGAAGCGGAAATGGTGGAAAATTCAAAACCAAAGCAAACTTAATTCTGAAAACAGAAAATCGGAATTTGAAAATATGGCTGAACGATGCGGATTATGGAAAAGCGGAAAATCTGACAGAACTAATAAAGAGTAAAAAACCTACACACAACAATGTATAACCGCAATTACGGCGGATTCGACTACGTCCGAATCCACTCGGAATTGCTAAGGTCTGTGCCAAACCGAAAATTAACGCATATAAACCCGTAACTGACGGTTATACGAGACCGTTGTGCTTCATTATCAGAAACCGCTAACCAATGATAAAATTCTTTAGAAAAATTAGACAAAATTTGCTTTCGGAAGGAAAAACTGGAAAGTATTTGAAATATGCAGTCGGAGAAATTGTGTTAGTTGTGATTGGAATTTTAATTGCTTTGCAGATTAATAACTGGAATGAAAACCGAAAAAATAATATTGCTGAAGCTGATTATTACTGTAGAATTTTAGATGACTTTGAACTCAATGAAAAACTAATTGATGACACTACCAAACTGATAAACAACAAAATAGAACTCTGTAAAGAATTGATATTAGATTTAAACAAAATACCAAATGAAAGAGATGAGATACTTAATAAATTTGTAATTGCTTTAAGACAAGACGTTTTTGTACCTAGCAATATCGCTTTTGAAGACATAACATCGTCAGGACAGTTAAAACTGTTGACAGATTTGAAACTTAAAAACAGACTCATTCAGCACAGTACATTTTTGAACAATATTTTAAATCTACTTCAAGAGAATAGGAATGAAATTCTTAAAAGAATGAGTGATTATGAATTAATAGTTGATTTTGGATATCAAGATATTAATTACCTTAATCAAGTACTCGGTAAAGAACTAGTGGATTTATTACCAAAAAACGATTGGACAAATGAGCCAAACAATCCAATCTTCGTGAAGTTTCAAGATAATCTTGTAGTATTTATTGCTATGTTAATTAGACAGAAACAACATTTATCAAATTTGAAAAAGGAAATGCAAGAACCCATAGTATTATTAAAAGAAAAAGAATGTAAATAACGAAAGCACAACAACGTGTATAATTAATTGCGGTTTGATGGCTAAGCGCAGGATTTTTTCTCACAATTCACTATATTGCTTAGCAAAGAATAACAGCGTACTTGTACGCAACTAACCATACACATACACGTTGTGCTTCATTATCAGAAACCGCTAACCAATGATAAAATTCTTTAGAAAATTTAGACAAAAACTACTATCTGAAAACAAATTCAGTAAGTATTTAATTTATGCAGTTGGCGAAATAATACTTGTTGTTATTGGAATTTTGATTGCACTTCAAGTCAACAACCAAAATCAAATCAAAAACGAAAAAAAAGCCCTCAAGAATTACTTGGAAAAAATCGCAATAAATGTAAAAAGCGATATTAAAGTAGCAGAATTTATGATGGAGACAAGGTCGCAACAATCACTATTGTGTGCACAGGCTACAGAATTGATTTCCAAGAAAGATTGGAGTGACCAGCGAAAAATCACCAATGCTGTATTTGCAATGATAATAGAGCAACCTTTGAATTTCAATCGTAGTGGGTTTGAATCTTTAAAAAACTCTGGATATTTACAACACCTTGATAATTCTGAAATAGAAGAATTGATATATAATTATTATAATTCAGTTGACAAAGTAATATTTGAAGAAACAAGTTTACAAGTATGGGCTAATGATTTGGACTTGGAATTACATAAAAGTGGTTTCTTTTCAAGTTGGTTAGAACTTGAAAAAAGACCAAATCAGGAAATGCGAGAAGCGTTAGGCAATTATACAGATATGTTAACCGAACACAAAGGAAATGATATAGTATTATCAATTTTATATAGAGGTTTTTTGTTCACAGCAGAACTCACAGGTTTTTATGAGGAACAAGTAACCTTTGGAAATGAATTATTAACAGCGATAGAAAATTATAATAACTAAAGCACAAATTAACTAATGATAAAGTTCTTTAGAAAAATTAGACAAAATTTACTTTTAGAAGGAAAAACTGGAAAGTACTTTAAATACGCTATCGGAGAGATAGTTCTTGTGGTTATTGGAATTTTGATTGCGCTTCAAATCAATAATTGGAACCAAGAACGAATCCAGAAGCTTGAAGAACAAACCATTGTAAAGAACATTCATACCGAATATTTGCAAAACAAAACGATTTTAAAAAGAAGAATTGAGGAAGCTAAATTATGTGAGGCAGCCCTTAAACAATTAATGAATATTATGGGCAAAGACGAAGATTATCTTAGAAAGCAAAATGTCGACAGTTTACTTTTTTATGCCTTTGACCCTCCTATATTCAGACCCTCGGAAAACACCATTTCTGGTCTCATACAATCAGGTCGTTTGGATTTACTCCAAAATAAGGAACTAGTTAATTTAATATATAATTGGGGACGAACGATGAAGGCGTTGACAGATAGAACAACAAGATTTACTGCAATATCTGATAACGAGATTTCTCCCTACTTATCAAAAAAATATTCCTATAAAGACATCGATGCCTATGGTCCATTAAATTGGAAAGAAAAATCAAACCTGAAGGTGGATAAATTTCAAATTTTTAAAGAAATTGAATTCGAAAATCTTACCGACAATTTTTTATACTGGATGGTAGATAACAAAAATCTGTTTATAGAATTAGACAAATTAAATGATAAAATTCTTAAGGAAACTCAATATGATTAAATTATAAATAACGAAAGCACAACAACGTGTATAACTAATTGCTTGGTCTGTGTGTACTCGGAAAATCCTACGGATTTTCCTACTGGTTCGGTTTCTTTTATTAACTTAATTCTCGCCAACGCAACTAGCCATACACAAATACGTTGTGCGTAATGTACGGAACCGACAAAAAAACTCTCTTAGTAATTTAAATGAAAAAAATATTCAAATTAAATCCTGAAAATACATTAACACAACAATGGCTGTTTTGGATTATTAATGGAGCGTTATTTCTATTTGCAATAATTCTAATTGGAATTATTTTATTTAAGAAAAGTTATTCTGTCAATTGGAGTCCAGAAGGATTTAAATTTTTCCTGTCTGAATTTGCATTTCCAATTTCATTTCTAGCTCTCGTTATTCCAGCAACCGCTTTGATAGCAACAATGCATCGTTCTACTCAATTAAGCACACAAATAAATCTGCTAATGAAACAGAATAATTTTGCTAATTATTATAAGCATTATGAAATGTTCAAATCTTATTATGAAGAACTATGCAATGAAAATGACATTCTTAATGAAAAAAAATGCGATAAGATTTACAGAAGATTATTTCCTAATTCAAAACAAGGAGACTATTATGTCGATAAAGAATTACTGAAGACTATTAATAAACTTTCGAAGGAATATTTAGATGTGTTAGAAAAATTAAATAACAATGAAAGAATAACATATTTTGAATTCATAATTTTTTCATCAGATATAATTTTTAAAATTAGTGAAGTTTGGGGAGGCTATTGGTTATCACCAATGGATTTTGGAAATACTATTCTTAAATCAATTCCTGATATTGACGAAAGCAAAGTTGAATCTATTACAATTGGAAATATGTCTGCAAAGTTTATTGAGGCAGATGAGGAGGAAATAATATTTGAAAAAACTTTAAACTATTTTCAATTAATTGCAAAACTATTAGAATTCGAAATTTCACTTGAAAGTGACAATCTATCTAAGGAATTGTATACATTAACAAACAAAGAATTAGTAATGGTTGAAAGAGATGGAGAAAAAAGAATTGCTAGTAGAAATATACGCTTTATAACAGCTACTAAATTTGAAAAACTTTAAAAAACACGTACGCACAACAATGGCTATAAGTAATTGCTTGTTCTCGCCTACTTCTGAAAATCCTCGCGGATTTTCAGTTTGATGTGTACTTGCAAAGTTAAGTGCTAAACCACACAACTACTCATAGCCGAGACGTTGGTAGTCATATACGAAAATGAAGTTTAGAAAAACAAATAGAAGGAAAACAAAAATGAATTATATTCCATTATTTTCACTTGGAATAATTTTTCTATTGTTATCATTTACTTTCTCTCATAGTTATGTCAACAACTTTAATTGGAATGGAATTAGGAGTGAAATTAAAGATTCAATAATTGAATTTGAAAAATATGGAAGTATCACTTCAAAGTATGTTGGTTATGCAGGAAAAACTCCTCAACAATGGTATAGACAAAATTGGTTGAATGAGAATTTGAATGAAAAGGAATTGTCAAAATTGACTGAATATCCAAATGGAAGTGTGAAAGGATTAGCTTATTGGAATTTAATTAAAAACAAAAAAGTTGAGAAAAAGGAATTATTTGAAAAAGCTTTGAATGACACATTAGCTTTTGTTCATTATCAAAGTGGTTGCATTGGAACTGGATTTATGCTTGGTGAATTTGTAGTTTCTTTTGTTCCAGCTACTGAAAACATTGAATTGAAAGAAATCTTAAACAAAAAAGAAAGAAAAGAAATTTTGAATCTTTTGGAAAAAAGAAAAATGAAGGAAAATTTCTATAAAAAAGAATATTATAAAACACTGAAATAAATACGCCTACCAACACTGTATAAACTTTATTGCTGCTAAATTTTTCCTTCGGAAAAATACGCAGGCACAAAGTTGTTTAATTATTTGCTTATTTTTAGCATTACTAAAACGCAACAAAGCTTATACCAAAACGTTGTGTGTAAGTTGAACAAAACCTTATGAAAATGAAGATACTTTTGACTTTATTCCTTTCAATCTCATTGAATTTAATTGGACAAGAACTTCCGAAATTAAATGTGAGAGAAGAAGTAACAAGTGAAAATGAATTACCTGAAAAACTCGAAACTAACGAAATTGGAGTGATAATAAAACTGACTGGAGGTTGGAGTGCTTATAATAATATTGGCTATTACATTTTCAAAAATGATGGAAATGTAATCGCTTACAGCAAAAAAGCACCAAAGAAATATTTAAAAAAAAGAAAAGAACTTAAAGAAGAACAAAAACAACTTGAATTAGAAGATGAAAAGAAAAACGAACTGAAAGCATCTCTGAAATCTAAAACAACGCTTGATTTTCTAAAGTATGCGCAA
This sequence comes from Winogradskyella litorisediminis, assembly GCF_042675765.1. Lineage (NCBI taxonomy): Bacteria > Pseudomonadati > Bacteroidota > Flavobacteriia > Flavobacteriales > Flavobacteriaceae > Winogradskyella > Winogradskyella litorisediminis. The sequence goes on from NZ_JBHTJL010000008.1 coordinate 7,154, forward strand.
AAAGATTTTAAAAAATCAGAATCAAATGGACCACCACCTTGCGGAATAACAGATGCTACTGGA
>NZ_JBHTJL010000008.1:7284-33716 GCF_042675765.1 Winogradskyella litorisediminis
ACTCGCCTACTTACGAAAATCCTTGCGGATTTTCTATTCGGTTTGTATTTGCTAATTTAGTTGCTCAAACACGCAACGAAATCATACACAAAACCGTTGTACCCAATTACCACGAAACAATGAACAAAAGAGATTATTATTCTGTAAGAACTGGAAAAATCAAGCCTAAAAAGGAGATTGATTTAAAAGTGCTTAAAAGATTATTCTCTGTAATATACAATCAACTTGAAATCGATGGTTATTTTCAAAAGTATTTCGGGTATTTCTGTGTTGACCAAGATTATGTATCAGGAGAATTAGGTTACGATATTGAATCAATATATTTTATTCATCTCAAAAAGGAAAAACTTTATCCTGTAAATGACAGAATTGATGATTATACCGAAGATGATTTATTCGATGTTTTAGAGTTCTTACATGACTATTGTTCAAAAGGAATCGAAGGAGATTATCATTCTTGGAATGACTGTGGTTATCATTATATTTCGTTTAATGATAATGACGGAAAAGAACATTTCAGAAATCAAGTAAACCCTATATTAAAAGATTACGGAAGCGGATTTGAAATATCTAATGATGGAGAAATATTACAATTAGCGGAATCTGGTTTATCAAATCTTTTTGAGGCTGATGTACCATCGAACGACAAAGGAAATATAACAGACCGAATAGAAAAAGCAGTTCTGAAATTTAGAAGATATAAATCAACATTTGACGAAAGACAAGATGCCATAAGAGAACTCGTTGATGTTTTGGAATTTTTAAGACCTCAAGCAAAGCAACATCTTCAAAGCAAGGACGAATCTGACTTATTCAATATTGCAAATAATTTTGGAATTAGACACCACAATGAACAACAGAAAAATAATTATGATAGAGCAATTTGGCATAGTTGGATGTTTTACCATTATCTATCCACCATTCACGCTTTGTTAAGAATTATAAAAAAGAATAAATAACTGGGTACAACAATGTATAACCGCAATTACGGCGGATTCGACTACGTCCGAATCCACTCGGAATTGCTAACGTCAGTGCTTAACCGAAAATTATTAACTTTAATCCCGTAACTGACGGTTATACGAGACCGTTAGCAAACATATGAAACAATCATTCTTTTTAAATCTTCTATTTTTAGTTGTAATTAATTTTTCTACTGCTCAAGTAACAGAAATAAATAAAGACTCTATAGATTCAGATTTAGTATCTAAAGCATACAGATTTGCTTTTAATACATATAATGCTTGTGAATATGGTAATTTCCCAATACTAAATTCTGAAATCGCAACGGAACATTTTATGAAATCATATAATTCTCAAAAAATGATTTCACATTGCGAAAGTATCTACAAAGCTTATGGAAAATTAACAAAAATAAGTCTCTCGGAAATCCTAAATAATAACTCAAATCTTATTTTTAGATACAAGGCAAAATACGAAAGAATAGAACGATTTACTGAAATACGAGTTTATCTCAATAAAGAGAATAAGTTTTCTGGAATTACCTCTAAATCTTATTGGTATAACAAATTTTATGAATGGAACGAAAATGCCACTATTACAAGAATAAAATTAGACTCTTTGAAAAAGGATAATATTGAAAAAACTTCTGATTTTGTTTTCAACTCGTTTAATTGTGATAAAGAAAAGTTTATAAAGCTGACAGAAGAAAATGCTACAAAAGGACTGATTTTGTTTTTATCCAATAAAGAACTTATAGAAGCTTGTGAAAAAAGGGAAAAAGAACTAGGGAAATTAGTTGAGTTCAATTTAAGTGAAGTTCTGACCGATAAAGAAAACAGAATTTTATACCGCTATAAATCAAAGTTTTATAAATCCGACAAATCATATGAAATACTTGTAACCTGTGATTTGAATAATAGATTTATGGGAATTTTTAGAAGAGACTGGTTTGACGAGTTTTATGAATTAAATCAAGAACCTAAAACGAATAAAGAACAGTAATAAATACGTTTGCTAACAACGTGTATAGCTCATTGCGGCTGAATTCCTAATCGGAATTCATTGCAATTTGCTATCTTTCGGTTACGGCGGAAAATCATAGCTGATTTTCCGCAACAAGCCATACACAAAACCGTTAGCAAACATATGACCAACCAATGAAAATCTTAAAAACTATCATAATCCTACTTCTGTTTGTTAGCTGTTCGAATAAGGAACAGATTGCGGAATTTGAAAAAATTTTAGGAAAAGAAAATAGCGAAACTTTGACTTCAATGGTTTATGATTTTGAAAATGGATTTTTAAAAACAAAATATCCAAACTTAACCAGCGAACAAGCTTACGAAAGACTTCTGACTGAAATGCGTGACAGTAAATCTCAAAGTTGGAACAAACTTCCGAAATTTGACAAATCTCTTTTTGAAAAAAGTCAATTAAAATATGAAATCTATAGTTACGTGGATTCAGTTTGGATAGAAACAAATGAAGACCCAAAGATTGTAAGGCAATATAAATATTTGGACGACGAAGGAACTTTTAGAAAAAGAAAATCTTGGACTTCATACAGACCTCAAGATGAAAAAATCAGGATTCTATCATACAGAATTTTTACACTTGGACTGACCTAAATTATAATGGACGATTTTGGTTAGCATTGAAAGAAACCTGCCAAAAAAATAGATTTATAACCGATTATTTAGACGTTGCGAATTCTGCTGGACCTGTTCAACCTGAAATTATGGTAAACAGAATGTTGGACGCGAATCTGAATTACTCTGACTATTTTATAAAAAGAATAATTGTAACTGGAATTAGTTACTGAAAATAAATACGTTTGCTAACACCGTGTATAATTAATTGCTTTGGCAAGTGCTTATTTGGAAAATTCCTTCGGAATTTTCTCGCGTTCGTTTTTGTTTACTAAATTAGTTGCTGAAACACGCAACTAACCATACACAACAACGTTAGCCATAATAAGAAACACCAACTGTAACAACAGAAAATATATTCAGTCTTTACAGAAAAAGAATTTAAATGAACATAACACGAACTGCACTTATTTTATTTACGCTACTACCAACATTTGGATTTTGCCAAAATCTAGATTCACAAGTAGACAAAATTTATCAAGTAAAAGATAACGCACCTGGTATCTCAATTCTAATATCTAAAGGCGAAGAAATCTTACTGGATAAACAATACGGAATTTCTAATTTGGATTATGACATACCAATTACAAACAAAACAGTTTTTAACATCGGTTCAATTGCCAAACAATTTACTGCATACGCAATACTTTTGCTAGAAGAACAAGGTAAATTATCCATTAAAGAACCTGCTTATAAATACATCAATAATCTACCTCGATATCAAAAAGGAAACCCAACTATTGAGCAATTATTAAATCAAACAAGTGGCATCAAAGAAGTAGATGGCATTGCGGGAGTTGCAGATTTAACTAGGAATGATTTACTTACTCAGTCGCAAATGATGAATTTTATTACAAAAACGACATCATTAAATTTCGAACCCGGCGAGTACTTTCAATACACCAATTCAAACTACATTTTACTTGCTGATATTATAACCAAAGTTTCTGGGAAATCTTTTGCGGATTTTATGCAAGAAGATGTTTTCGAACCATTTGGAATGGAAAATACAATAAAGAAATCAAGCACTTACACTATTATTAAAAATAGAGCAATTGGATATATAGAAGATGAAGGCGATTTTTATAAAGCACAATTACACGCTTTTATTTACGATGGAGACGGGCAAGTACTTACCACACCAAAAGATATGTTTAAGTGGCATAGAGGTTTACAGAAAGTAAAAAATCAACATACCGAATTATATAAAAAAATGCATACCAAAGCCAAGTTAAATAATGGTAATATTATCGATTATGGTTTAGGAGTAGAGTTTGAAACTCATAATAACTATCAAGCATTTGGTTTTGACGGTATGATTTTAGGCGGCTTTGTATCCAAGTATCTTTATTTTCCTGAATTAGATATGATGTTTTTCACTACGCAAAATACGTTTGAATCAGATTTTAAAGAACAGTTTTTTCATTTAGTTGACTTATACATTCCGAACAATAATTTTCATATTAAAACGAGAAAAACCGTACGGGAGAAAAAAGTAAAGCTTTCAAAAAAAGAACTAAAGATGTACGAAGGAAGCTATCTCTTTACTGGTAGTGATGTTGAGACTATCAAAATAAACACCATACAACTTAAAAATGATGAACTTGCTGTACTTACGACTGATGGAGATGAAATAACGAGATTAAAACCTATTGGAAATCATCAATTTATGTTTAATGATAAGCTAGTTGCATTTGACTTAAAATATGATAGAAAGAGTTATAAATACTATGATTCTGAAAACGAATTACCTTGGCTATTTAAAGAATATAATCCTACTACTTACAACGAAAAGCAGTTAAAAGAATTTGAAGGACAATACTTTAATGCAGATTTTCAAATCAGTAAAAAAATCAAACTAATAGACGGTAAACTTTTTGTTTTTAGCAGAAATGGTGCTTGGAAAAATGAAATAGAACCACTTTGCAAAGATGCTTTTGACTATTCATCAGACGTAATGACCTTCATAAGAGATGACAATAAAAAAATAACTGGTTTGAAAATTATGGGAATTGAATTTGAAAAAGTATAATTACTATGGCTAACAATGTGTATAAGTAATAGCGGTTTAAGTGATAAAACAAAAGTATAAACATAAAACAAACGTCATTGCATAACCGAAAGGTTAGTGAGTAAAAATCCGCTGCTACTCATACACGAGACCGTTGGCGGTCATTGAAGAGCAACTTACGAATTCAAAGAAAAAATGACAGAATTTTTTGAAATAAGAAAATCACTTTTAACAATTTATCCTTTTACGGAAGAACTTCTGAAAATATTTACAGACAAACTATCTTTAAAAGAGGTTAAAAAAAAGGGTTTTCTTTTAAGGCAAAATCAGACTTGTAATCATATTGCTTTTATTATAAGTGGTAGTTTCCGTTTATATACAGAAACAGAACAAAATGAATTGACAATAAAATTTTTTACCGAAAACAATTGGGTTTCTGACCTTGAAAGCCTAATGATGAAACAACCATCAAAAAATTATATTGAAGCGACTGAAAATTCAAAAATTGCTACAATTTCGTTATTAGACATTCATAACCTGATGGAAATACATCCTTGCTTTAGTATGCTAAACTCATTAATTGCAAATTTAACAGTTTCGACAAATCATATATTGACACTAAAGATAAAAAGTCCAGATAAACGATACAAAGAACTTCTTTCAAAAAACCCTGATTGGATAAATCGATTTCCTCAAATGCAAATAGCATCGTATTTAGGAATTACACCTGAAACTTTGAGCAGAGTAAGAGCACGAATTGTTTAATTTCTTGATTATAATCAATTACAGAGTTTGAATTTATCACCACCTTTACTCATAAATTACGAAGTAAATATTCAATATATGCTAACAGAAATAAACCCAAAACTACCAATGCGTAATAAATATGCCACAAGAAATTATTACATAAATCAATTAGGTTTTCAAGAAGTCGCTGACTATGAAAGATATTTAATTGTTCAAAAGGATAAAATAGAAATTCATTTTTTTGAATTTAAAGACCTCGACCCAAAAGAAAACTATGGACAAGTATATATACGAACCAACGATATTGAAGGTTTGTATAAGTCCATGATTGAAAATAAAATCGAAATTCACCCAAACGGACATTTAGGAACAAGACCTTGGGGACAAAAAGAATTTGCCTTGCTTGACCCTGATAATAATTTGCTAACTTTTGGGCAAAGTATTTGATAATTGAAAGGCGAAGAGAAACAACGAACCGCCAACACCGTGTATAATTAATTGCTTTGGCAAGTGCCTATTTGGAAAATTCCTTCGGAATTTTCTCGGGTTCGTAAAAGTTTGCTAAATTAGTTGATTAACCACGCAACTAACCATACACAACAACGTTGTGTACAATTTTGACTAACCAAGAAAACTTAAATTATGACAAGAAAAAAAGTAATTTTTATAGCATTTGCGATTGAGGACGAACGCTCAAGAGATTTTTTAAAAGGTCAATCCTTAAATACAAATTCGCCTTTTGAATATATTGATATGTCTGTAAAAGAAGCATATGTTTCTGAATGGAAGGAAAAAGTAAGAGCAAGAATAAAAAGGTCAGATGGTGTTATAGTCTTGGTAAGTAAAAATTCATTGAGTTCAAGCGGACAAAAATGGGAAATTCAATGTGCTCGAGAAGAAGGTAAGCGGATTTTAGGTATATATGCTTACAAAGATGACAGAACCAATATTGTAGGAGTAAACACCAAAGTTTGGACTTGGGAAAACATAAGAGTTTTCATTGATAGCTTATAAAACATTAAAATGTGGCCATTAATTTTAGGTGCTGGAGCAGCACTACTCTTAAATGAACTGTTTGAAGAAAAACCTAAATCGAATAAGCGGATTTTTATAAGCTTTGCGATTGAGGATGCTAAATATAGAGACCATTTTGTAGCCCAAGCAAAAAAAGGTAATTCGCCTTTTTCATTTGTAGATATGTCAGTTAAAAAACCTTGGGATGAGAAAATTTGGAAACAGAAATGCAGAAGCAAAATAAAATCTTGTGATGGCGTGATTGTTTTATTGAGCAAGAACACATATCACTCAAGTGGAACGAGATGGGAAATAAAGTGTGCAAAACAAGAAAATATTCCTGTAGTAGGAATGCATATTCAAAAAAAGCATCAAGGAGCAATTCCACCTGAACTTAAAGGAGAAAAAATAATAATTTGGACTTGGAAGAATTTAGAGAAAGTCATTAGAAAAATTTAATATGAGAAAAGCTTTAGTTGTAGGTATAAATAATTATCCAACTGCACCTTTAAGAGGATGTATAAATGATGCGTCTGCTTTTGGAAACACTCTTGAAGTCAATGGAGATGGTTCACCAAATTTTGACGTTCGATTAATTACCGATGTAGAAACAAAATCTGAATTAAAAGGTCAAATTAGAGAGTTGTTTGCGGGAGATTCAGAAACCGCCTTATTTTATTTTTCAGGACACGGATTTTTTGACGATTTAGGTGGTGGTTTTATTGTTACACCAGATTATCAGCCGAATGACGAAGGAGTATCTATGGACGAAATTTTGAATATTGCAAATGAGTCTAAAGCAAAAAATCGTGTAATAATTTTAGACTGTTGTCATTCAGGTTCTTTTGGTTCACCTCAAATATCTGGTGGCAAAAACGCACAAATTGGAGAAGGAGTTTCAATTCTGACCGCAAGTAAATCTGACGAAGTTTCTTTAGAAATAAATGGTCACGGAGTATTTACAAATTTACTTCTTGATGCACTACAAGGTGGAGCTTCTGACCTACGAGGACATATAACACCAGGAAGTATTTATTCTTATATAGACCAAGCTTTAGGACCTTGGGACCAAAGACCAGTATTTAAAACAAATATTACAAGGTTCACATCATTAAGAACTGTGAATCCACAAGTTCCTGCTGACATTTTAAGAAAACTTACAAAATACTTTGAAACCGCAGAAAGTAAATATGAACTTGACCCTTCATTTGAGTTTACCAATGACCCAAAAATTGAACATAATTATGTTGAGCCATATGCTTCAGACGACAAGGTGGCGATTTTTAAAGAACTTCAAAAACTTGCAAGCGTTGGATTAATAGTACCTGTAGATGAACAACATATGTATTTTGCAGCTATGAATTCTAAATCTTGTAGACTGACTGCATTAGGTTTTCATTATTGGAGACTTGTAAAAGATAAAAGAATATAAAAAAACTGTACACAACACGGTATATAGCAAATAGGGCGTTCGGTGGTTTACGAAAGTTCAGTGCTATTTACAAACACCGCCAAATCGTTGATTTGGCTTTTAAGAATGAATAAATTAAAAACAAAATACAACGTTTTGGCTCAGTGCAAACCTGAAAGTTTATCGCTTTCCACTGCCCTACTTGCCATATACTAAACGTTAGTAGCAATTTAAAACCGTGCGGTCGGATTTTACTCTTATCCGTTAAATTCGTGCCTTTTAATTTTGATTTTTAAGTCTGCAAACGCAATCATTACGTCGGATTTTTATACTCAAGCGTGCAATGCAAAATCTGAAAAAATATTTCAGCGTCGGTTTTTGTCTGAGAATTTCGGGCAAAGTTTTTTAGCCACGAAAATTAAATTACTCTGTTGAAAAAACTGCAACTAACATTATATAACCGCAATTACGGCGGATTCGACTACGTCCGAATCCACTCGGAATTGCTAGCGCCGGTGCTTTAACAATTTTTATTAACTTTAAATCCGTAACTGACGGTTATACGAGACCGTTGTACTGCATTTGCCCAAACTATGAAAGTAACAGAAAAAACAATTAGATTTTTAGGTAGAGCATTATGTGGAGATACAGGATTAGTGCCTTATAAAAGTGGACCTCAATTAGTTGATTTTTTTGTTAATTATGGAGCGGACGACCAATATGGAGAAGGTTTTCCATCAAGATGGCGATATACAGAAGAAAAAATTCGAGAATATAATGGAACAAAATTTTTGAAATCAATAATAGAAGATTCTGTTGACCCAAGAGATTTTATGGAGTCAGATATTGACATAAATGAAACCATAAAAACATTTAATGAACTTTTAAATTTTGATGGTTATGAATTGAAAAAGGTTGGAGCTTTTTACAAAATAGCTGACTCAAAAGGAATATTAGTAGAACCTGAAACCGTAACTGGAATTAATCACGATTTTATTCAAGAACAAATTAAAAAATGTAACGAAAAAATTGAACAAGGAGATTTCAATGGAGCGATTACGAATGCGAGAAGTCTTGCCGAAGCAGTTATGATTGAAATTATCGAAGAACACGAAGGAAAAGAAATCAAAAATGACGGAAAAATAGAAAATCTTTATAAACAAGTAAAGAAAATTCTAAACTTGACCATTGACCCGAAAACAATGCCACAAACAGTTTTGCAAATTCTTTCAGGATTGGATTCTATTGTTGGAGGTCTTGCTGGTTTAAGCAATAATTCTGGAGATAGACACGCGAATAAATTTAACACTAAAAAACATCACGCTAGATTGGCAGTTAATTCGACAATGACTCTAGTTGATTTTTTATTGGAAAGTAAAGAATATCAAAAATAAAAAAACGCAGTACAACACCGTATATAATTTATTGCTAGTTCTAGCCTACTTACGAAAATCCTCGCGGATTTTCTATTCGGTTTGTATTTGCTAAATTAGGTGATTAAACCACGCAACAAACCATATACAAACACGTTGTAGGGTATTTAAAACCGAATGAATAATCACGTTAAAAATCAACATTACGTTCCGCAATTCTTGTTAAGAAATTTTTCAAGTAGTGGACAGAAATTTATTTGGGCTTTTGACAAGAACGAAAAATATAACGTTCGAAATCAAATAAAGGAACGTGCAATAAAAAAAGTAGCAAGTGAAGAATATTTCTACGACCAATTCAAAAATAGTAGAGTTGGAAGTTATGAATATGCACTACAAAACGCCGAAGACATTTCCGCACCTATTATTGAAAGAATAATAAAAACTCGGAGTATTGAAAACCTTACGGAAGATGAAAGAAGAACTTTGTCTTTTTTCATTACGCTTCAAAATTTAAGAACAAAAGGGCAACTATTTCAAACCGAAATTTCAATGAACAATTTGTCCGAACAATTGAAAGACAAGGCTAATATGAGTATTCCAAAAATTGACCATAAAAAAATTTGGTTTTCAATGTTGGAGCAGTCAACTAACTTCTATGAATTTCTAATGAATAAAGTATGGATGTTAAGTGAGAGCGACGGCGAATTTATAATTTCAGATAATCCTGTTACTTTACAAAATACTACTGATAGAAGTGAAATTAGAGGAACCTTGGGACTTGACAGCTACGGAATTGAGATTTATTTACCAATTTCACCATCATTGACAATAAGTTTGTTCTGTGAAAAGTTCTTTTCTCAAAATGGGTATGAGAAAAAGACTATGCCGAATTTAAAATGCGAACCAGAAAACATTGAAAACTTGAATTGGCTTCAAATTGCTTATTCTGAAAGATTTATATTTTCACATAAAAATGAATTTGAACTTGTAAAAAGAATATTAAAAAACACCCTACAACAACGGCTATAGTTCATTACGGCTGAAATTCCTAATCGGAATTTCGAGCCTTTTTGCTAAATTTATGGTTACGGCGGAATGATACTCGCGTACCATTCCGTAACGAAACCATAGCCAAAACCGTTAGGCAACATTAGTGAAAATCAACTATCTAAATATCATTAAATCAGCATTTGAAAGTCACGAAATTTCAAAAGAATATTCTATTGACATAAATTGTTTTGAACGATGTGAAAATTATCCGAATAGTGAGGGAATACATTTCGAGTCAAAGACTTTTTGCGGAGAAATTTTCATGTATTTCGGAACAATGAAATATTTGGAAGCTCAATTTGTAATATTTGAGACTGGTAGCGACAATACTATTATTAAAGATGATTTAGATAAAACCGAAATAGTGAATGAAATTAATCAATTTTTAGACTCAAGAACTAAGGAATTAAGTAGCATAGTATAGAAAAAACTAAATGGAAACTCAATTCAAAAAACCAATTTCAATAACCGAACTTAAAGAACGTTACGCAAAAGGAGAACGAAATTTCAGAAACTCGGATTTTGAATCTGGAACATTTGAAAATCTAAATCTTGACGGGATTGATTTTGAGCATTCTTGGTTTCATAGTTCAATATTTCGGAATTGCTCGCTGAAAAACGAAAATCTAAAAAACTGTAATCTGAAATGTTGTGAATTTGACAATTCGAATTTTGAGAATGTTAGCTTTTATAATTCTCTACTTTGTGGTTCTGATTTTCAAAACTGCGAACTGAAAGGAACTGATTTTACCAAAGCTGGGTTTTATGGAGCTGAATTGAATACTGTTGATTATTTAAAACATTTATCTGACAAAAATAACGTTGCCTAACACCGTGTATAATTAATGGCTAGTTCTCGCCTACTTACGAAAATCCTCGCGGATTTTCTATTCGGTTTTTATTTGCTAAATTAGTTGATTAAACACGCAACTAACCATACACAAACACGTTAGCCACAAGCTGAAAAAAACATTGAGATACTACATTGGAGCATATTATTTAATGAAACTTCGTGATTCCACATTTGGAACTTTCGAAGGGAAAAAATTGCACACTTGTAGCACTTGTATTAACGATTCATTTTTTGACGCTTGGTCAATTTCGTGGGCGGAAAACGGCAAAAACATCAATTCAGAAACAAAAGCGGATTTTAATCTCAACGAAAAGCTGATTAAAGAAATTCAGAATTGGACGGACAAAAAAATGGAGGAAAACAAAATTGGATGGATTTGCACATTTGCCGATTTAGAAACCTTGACCGAATATAAAAGTTCATTTTTCCCAAAAGCAGAAAGTGAAATATTGAGCATTAACTTTCCTGAATCAGAAAGAGACGAATTACTAAAATTATTCAATCCTGAAAAGACAAGTTTTGGCGAAATCGGACTTTCAATAAATTTAAAAAAAGGAATAACAGAAAACAAAGAAGAACTGACTTTAGGCTACGACTTAATCGGAATTGAAGATAGTAGTGAATTTCATAGTTTTCATTGTCACGATTTAGCAAGTGACTTAATCGAAAAGTTCGGAATTGAAATAAACGAATATGGACTGATTAACGAAAATGAGAAATGGACTGAAATGGTGGAATATATGAATGATGAGAAAAACGGATTTGAGTCTTCGCCTTGGTTCTATGTGAAAGTTAATAAAATAACGGAAAAAGCCAGTGGCTAACACCGTATAAAATTAATTGCTAGTGCAAGCTTACTTACGAAAATCCTCGCGGATTTTCTATTCGGTTTGTATTTGCTAAATTAGGTGCTTAAACACGCAACTAATCTTATACAATCACGTTAGTAGCAATTTAAAACCGTGCGGTCGGATTTTACTCTTATCCGTTAAATTCGTGCCTTTTAATTTTGATTTTTAAGCCTGCAAACGCAATCACTACGTCGGATTTTTATACTCAAGCGTGCAATGCATAATCTGAAAAATTATTTCAGCGTCGGTTATTGTCCGAGAAATTCGGGTTAGATTTTTATATGGTATCCTTTACAATAACACCAGAAATGCTTACGATGCTGGATAAAGACTTAAACCCTACTGTAGAGGCAGGTGATTTTAGAATAATGATTGGTTCATCATCTAATGATATAAGATTGAGAGAAATATTACTGGTTAAATAACATTAATATGACAATAAAAACAAAAAATTAAATGAAAAAAATAGCTTTAATACTAATCTTAGTAATTTCTTTTTCATCATGTGATAAAAATAAAAAAAACACTTTCAGCACAATAGATGAAAACCAAAAAATACTAGATTCTTTAACAGTTGATTTAGACTCTATTCAAAAAAATGGTCCAATAATTGGATTTGCAGTGGCAATGGTTAATCAAAACGGAGTGCTCTATGAAAAAGGGTTTGGATTGGCCAATCTTGATACAAAAGAAAAATATACAGAAAATACCATACAGCATATTGCTTCAGTTTCTAAAACCCTAATAGGTGTTGCCTTAATGAAAGCTAAAGAAATGGGGAAGCTGAATTTAGACGACCCAATTCAAGACTATTTGCCTTTTAAGGTAATACATCCAAACTATCCTAATGAAACAATCACTATAAGACAATTGGCTACACATACTTCTGGCATTAATGATACTTATGAACAGTACATGGAAAGAGCATGGATTCTTACAAAAAATCAAAATTTAATTAATGTAAGCATAGATTATCCAGAACAAAGATTAAATCCCTCTGAACTGAATATTCCAATGGAAAAATACTTAAAAGAATATTTGGAACTAAATGGTTTATATTATCAAGATGACAATTACATAAACTTCAAACCAGGAGAACGTTATAACTATTCAAACATAGGTGCTACGTTATGTGCATTAGTTATCGAAAAAGCAACAGGTCAGGCATTTGATTCATTCACTGAAGAACACATCTTAAAACCGTTAGGTATGAATTCATCTGGTTGGTCATTAGATGATGTGGATATAAAAAAGCATTCAAGATTGTATAGAAATGATAATACACTTCTACCCTTTTATACCGCAATAACGTATCCTGATGGAATGTTAATTTCATCAAGTAGTGATATGGCTAGGTATCTAGTTGAATTGATTAATGGTTATTCGGGAAAAGGTACTTTGCTTTCAAAAGAAAGCTATAAAGAACTCTTTACAAAGCAACTTAGTGATAACAATTTTGCAGAAGGTGAACGTAACGCAGATCATCCTTATGATGGAGACTATAATCCTGGAATTTTCATAGGATATAGCGCATTTGGCTTTGTTGGTCATTCTGGTGGTGACGCTGGAGTTGCTACTTGGATGTATTTTGACAAAGAAAAAAAGACTGGAAGATACATTGTAATTAACTGTGATATGGGAAATGACAAAAGAGCTAGAGAATTAGAATACTATGCCATTTGGGATAAAATGAATGACTATTTTGATCGATTAATTGTGGATTAATATTTAATATAATCCAAAAAAAAAATTACTGTCGTTTCTTTTAGTCTAGAACGATTTCATCTTTGTATAACCAAACTCAACTTATATTAAGTAAATCATATTGAATATTTTTTATCTTGTCTAAACTATGCAATTTATTAAAACATTAAAGCAATCAATATGTAAAAAAGACATAATTCTATTTATAAGTTTTTATTATGTATCTACTCTAATTTACTACACGGCAAGCTGGTTTTCTTGGGGTGGATTAAAAGGTGGACATCCATCATTTTTTAATATAGAAGAATTTTTTGCCTCAGGCGGAATTCAATTTATAATCAGTTTTTTAATAACAATTCCTATTTGGTATATTACATCTTTAGTTTTAAAAAATCAAAAATTAAAAACGAGATTATTATCTCATGTATTCTTTTTACCAATTTATGTAGCCTTTTCATATATCTTACTCAAATTAGTAGTAGAATCATTTGGTTGGGCAATGTACTGGGGAGGATATAAAGTAGTTTGGACGCTCTACAACTTTACACTTTTCTATCTTGTTCAATTTGCTCTTATACATGCATATAATTATTTTAAAAGATTTAAAAAAGAAGAAAAAGAGAAAGCTATACTTAGAGAAACTACCCTAAAAAGCGAAATAACATCCTTAAAATCTCAACTAAATCCTCATTTTTTACATAACCTTTTCAATTCAATAAATGCTACTATCCCGGTTGAAAATGAAAGAACAAGGGAGCTTATAATTCAGTTATCAGACCTGTTTAGATATCAAAACTATGCTTCTCAAAATGAATTTGTTACAGTAAAAGAAGAATTAGATTTTATAAAAAGTTATTTAGAACTTATGCAATTACGATTAAAAGAACGACTTACATTTTCGTTTGAAGTTTCCAAAGAGCTTTATAATTATAAAATTTCTCCAATGCTTTTACAACCAATTGTAGAGAATGCTGTTACGCACGGTATAGCTTCAAAAGTTGAACCATCAAGTTTAGTTATTAAAATCAAGAAAAATGGAAATGAATTAACTTATTCAATAGAAGATACAGGAATTGGAATAAAAAATAAGGATGCCATTTTTTCTGAAGGGTTAGGATTGTCAAATACAAAAATGCGTCTTAGAAAGATTTATAATGCTGAACTAATTATAGAAGACAACATACCAACAGGAACTAAAATCTCATTTGCAATTTGAAAAAAATTATTATAATAGATGATGAAGAAGATGCAAGAAGTTTGTTAAGGCAATATATCTCTAACTATCAAGAGCTCTTAATTATAGGAGAAGCAAAAAATGGATATGAAGCAGTTAAACTTATAAATCAGTTAAAGCCGCATGCTATATTTTTAGACGTGCAGATGCCTGGACTAAATGGTTTTGAAGTACTGACTGAATTAGAAGAAATTCCAGAAGTCATATTTTCTACTGCTTATGACCAATATGCAATTAAAGCATTTGAATTTCATGCTATTGATTATTTATTAAAACCATATGGTAAAAAAAGATTTGAAAGCGCACTTAAAAGAATTCTCAAAAATCAAGAAAGTGTAATTCCACTAGCAGAGTCTTTTCTTCAAAAACAAAATAATTTTCCGTCCAAAGTTATTCTTCATAAAGGCATAAAAAAGCTAATGGTTAACGTAACGGATTTATACTATGCACAAGCTTTTGGTGATTATACAAAAGTGTTCACTAAAAATGAGGAGTTTCTTTCAACCAAAGGAATTTCTCAACTTAAAAACATATTTAACCCTAAGATGTTTATAAGACTACACCGCTCACATTTTGTAAATGTTAATGTAATTAAAGAATTAAAAAAAATAGATAGGTATCACTATGTATATTTAAATAACGAAAAAATCATAAGAATAAGCGAAACCTACCTACAAGAAATAAAAAAAATGCTTCATTAACGATTTCAACGGTATATTTCCTGACCTATCGACATTATTAGTTTTTAAAACTTGTGACTAAATATATTTGATGTATAAAAATCAAATAAAATGGGAAATACTCATAAAATTATAATTTTCCTTCTAGTGACTTTCCTCTTTGAATCTAGTATCAATGGGCAAATTCAACAATCCTTAAAAGTAGCAAGTGAATCTGAAATCGATGTTAAGACCTACTCAGGAATAATTTCTGAACGCTATGCAAATGGTAGCCCATCACTTTGGAAAACTGTTATAAATGGAAAATCCAATGGGCTTTGGTTAGAATGGTATCCAAACGGCAACGTGAGATACAGAGCTTATTGGAAAAACAGTAAAGGTCATGGAAAGTGGGAATATTTTTATCCTAACGGTCAGTTGCAGTCAGAAAGCTTTTATATTAATGATATTGCACAAGGATTATTTAAAGCATATCACAAAAACGGTCAGCTTAAAACAGATGCTGTTTTTTTAAATGGGAAAAAACATGGTATAGAACTCACTTATGATGTAACTGGACTATTAATTTCACGAAAACGTTTTGAAAATGGTGAACAATTAATAGACGAACCCACTATTTTTCAAGAAGGAATTATTTCTGAATCTAACGGAAACGAATGGGGAATTACATTTACACCAGACGGATATACAGCTTACTTTACAAGAAGAGATTTGGATAATGGAACAAAAAGAATTTATACTACATCAAAAACTAAAAATGGATGGCAAAAACCGACAATTGCGAGCTTTTCCACTGATGAAGATGAAGCTGCATTCATAAATAATGATGGAAGTAAATTTTATTTTGCTTCATATAGACCTCTTCCAAATGGTAATACAACTACAAAAATGGATATGAACATTTGGGTAATGGATAAAACAAACAATAGTTGGTCAGAACCCAAACCACTCTCAAATGTTATAAATAAGTCAATGAAAGAGAATAACGCTTGGCCTGCTAATTATGAGGCTGGTCCTGCAACAGATGCTAATGGTAATTTGTATTATTGGACAAAAGGCACAAGAAGCGAAGGAACTAATCTTTATTTTTCAGAATTGAAGAAAAATGGAGATTATACTAAACCTTTAGAACTTTTACCACCATCAAGTCATACAAATTATGATACCGCACCACAACTCTCACCTGATGGAAATATACTTGTTTTTAGTTCGGATAATAGAAATGATGGATATGGTGGCTCTGACATTTACTATTCTTTAAAAACTGATAGTGGCTGGTCAACTCCTATAAATTTAGGTCCAGTAATTAATTCTTCACAATCAGATGGTTTTCCAAGCTTTTCACCAGAGGGTAAATACTTTTTTTTTAGCAGTAACAGAGGAGATACAAAAGATGATAATGGTGAACGAATTTGGAATATATATTATATTGAAACAAAATATTTAATGATTAAAAACAATTAAAATGAAGAAATTAATAATTTTACTATATCTGTGTTATTTTTCAGGCTATGCACAAAACAAAAACAGTATAATACCACCAGAATCAGAAATGGTATCAATGAATGATGCTACAGTAATTTATGGAGGAAAATATGGGCAACGTTATTTTAAAGATGGAAGTAATGAACCTTACACAGGTTGGTTGTCTGCTAGATATGACAATGGTAATTTAGAAAGTATATCGCAATTTAAAAACGGTTATGGCAATGGCATTTGGATAAATTTTGACCCAGATGGAAGAAAAGAATCTCAAGGCACTTAGGTCAATAACAAAACAATTGGCTTGGCAAAAACATTCTATGAAGACGGAAGCGTAAAAGCCGAAGGTAATTTTGAACATCTTAGAATTAAAGTTGGTTGGTGGAAATTTTACGATAGAAAAGGTAATGTTATTAGCAAAAGATTTTTTACTAGATAATTTAAACTCTTTATTCTTTGAGCAATTGTTATATTTTAATGGTAAGCAATCTGGTTTGTGATTAATCGTACAAAAATCTCGCACCAAAACTAATGCGACATGTGTGTTAAAAAAGGATAATCCAAATAAAATGACGGCTCTAAGAATAATTTTTAATTAACTTTATTAAAGCTTTGAAAACACTTATAATATCACACTAAAATGAAAACAAAGTATTTAATAATATTAATTGTAATATCTTTTTTAAGTTGCAATGATAAAAAAGAAATGAGTTCTATAAATCCTGAAAATTGGTCAAAGAGAACGGTAAAAATTTCCTCAAAAGACTCACTTATATTTGGGAAGTCCTATCTCTCAGTATATTCTCAAATTTATAGCAATACAGAACACAGGACTCATAACTTAACTTCAATGATAAGTATGAGAAATACAAGTGAATTTGATACTATTTATCTTTTAAGAGCTGAATACTATGATACTTTTGGAAATTCTATTAGAAAATATTTTGATTCGCCAATTTACTTAGCACCTATGGAAACAACAGAAATAATAATTGATGAACTTGATATTTCTGGTGGTACTGGCTCAAATTTTATATTAGAATGGAAAATTCCTAAAAACTGTCCTGAACCCTTATTTGAAGGAATTATGACTTCAACCATGGGACAACAAGGTTTATCTTTTACTACTCAGGCAAAACGACTGAAATAATCCACAAGTCCTAAATACTTAAAAAAAAGCACAATTAGAATAGCAGTCTAATCTTTGATTTATGCAAATTGAAATAAAGTAAAATAATTGCTTTTGTAATTTTGTTATCACTTGAATATTAAGATACTTGTACTCAAATAGGTAATACTAAAACAAAATTATTGTTGACTTTCGGCATTAGATTTTTTTAAATTGTTTATAAATTTAATACTACTAGCTTAATAAAAGTTTAATATTTATTAAACAAATTAATTTTCGATTATAAATTAAAATTATCTTTAATCTCTAATCATTGTTTAGCTTATTAAAATTTCTATTCGTTAAATTAGTAATCTAATTATTTTATACATCTTGTCTATGAAAATTTATTCTTTTTCAAAATTTTGTTTAAGCATTTTTCTTTTATTCTGTATTTCAATACATGCACAGGAAGAAGAAAAAAAATCCGATTCAACCAAAAAAGCAACAAAAGAATTACCGCTTGAGCCAGAACGTAATATAAAATTTTCAACCAATAATGGTACTTGGATTTCAGTAGATGTACATCCAAATGGTAAGACTATTGTGTTTGATATGATGGGCGATTTATACACCATACCTATTTCTGGCGGAACTGCAACGCGTATCACAGAAGGTATGCCTTACGATGTTCATCCACGTTATAGTCCTGATGGAAAATCTATCGTTTTTATTTCTGATAAAAGTGGCTCAGATAACGTCTGGATTATGGATTTAGAATCTAAAGAACAAACCCAGCTTACAAAAGATAAAAACAAATATCACGTGTCAGCAGATTGGAGTCCAGATGGCGAATATATTGTTGGTACACGAGGACGAAGAAATATCAAACCTTTTATAATACATAAAGATGGAGGTTCTGGAGCCGAGTTATTAACCGAAAATAAAACTCAAAAATTAATTGATCCTGCATTTAGTGCAGACGGAAATCATATATTTTTCTCATCTCGTCGTGGCGCATGGGATTACAATGCTCAGTTACCACAATACCAAATAGTAAGTTATAACCGTGAAGATGGTAATACTGAAAGAATAACTTCTAGATATGGTTCTGCTTTTACACCAACATTTTCAAAAGACGGAAAATATATGGTTTATGGAAGCCGCTTTGAAGAACATACAGGCTTGGTTTTAAGAAATTTAGAAAATGGTGACGAACGTTGGTTAGCTTACCCTGTTCAGCGAGATGACCAAGAGTCTATTGCACCTTTAGGTGTATTACCCGCAATGTCATTTACTCCAGATAGCGAGAACTTAATTACTTCATATGGAGGAAAAATATATTCTATATCAGTTTTAAATAATGAAGCAAAAGAAATTCCTTTTACGGTAAATTTAGATATAGACATGGGTCCAATGGTATCTTTTAAGTACCCTATAGAAGATAATCCTGAAGGCACAGTTACTCAAATAAGAGACGTCGTTCCTTCGCCAGATGGCTCACAGTTGGTTTTTACAGCCTTAAATCGTCTTTATGTTATGAAATTTCCAAATGGAACACCAAAACGTTTAACTGAAAACAATTTTACAGAAGCACAACCTGCTTGGTCACCAGACGGAAAAAAGATTGTATTTACTACATGGAAAAATGGTGGAGGTCACTTGTATAAAATCAATGCCTCTGGAGGAAAAGCAACACAATTAACAAAAGTACCTGGTATTTACACAAATCCAGCTTGGTCTTATAAATCAGACCGAATAGCTTTTGTAAAAGGCTCAGCACAGTCATATAATGATGCTATTGGGCCAACAGCTGCCGGAGCAACAGACCAATTGGCATGGGTATCTTCAGATGGTGGAAACATAACAATTATAGATAAAACAAAAGGAAGAAACACACCTCACTTTACTAAAATAAATGACCGTATTTATCTTAATCATGGAGGAAAAGGTCTTATATCTATTCGTTGGGACGGAACAGACGAAAAAGAACACTTAAAGTTAACTGGGATTAAAACCTATGGGTCTTCTGATGTATTCGGAATAGAGCACGATGTCCATGCTGCTATGCCATCGCACGAGGAAGGTTGGCGAGAAAATAATACAGCTTCTAGACCTACAGTAATAAAAATTTCACCAGACGGAACACATGCATTAACTAAGATAAACAATGATATATATTCCGTAATCATTCCAAAAATCGGAAAAACACCGAAAATCTCATTAGCTAAAGCTGAAAGTGCTGCATTTCCAGCGCAAAAGTTAACTATTATGGGTGGCGAGTTTCCTGCTTGGTCTTCTAATAGTAAAAAAGTTCATTGGTCGTTAGGTGCTAGTCATTTTGTTTACGATTTAGAAGAAGGTAAAGCGTTTGCAGATAGTCTTAAAGCTGCAAAAAAACTTGAAAAAGAATTAAAAAAGAGCGAAAAAGCTTCAGATTCTACTAAAACTAAAGAAAAAGAAGATAAAGACAAAAAAGAAAAACCTCAGTTTAAGGCTGATGAATATAAAATTAAAGTTTCTTATAAACGCTCTATTCCAAAAGGAAAAATTCTTTTAAAAGGCGGACGTATTATTACGATGGATGGTGAAACAGTAATTGAAAATGGCGATATACTCATAGAAAATAATAGAATTGTAAATGTTGGAAATTCTGGCAGTTTTAATGTTCCTAATGATGTAAAAATCATTGACGTATCTGGTAAAACATTAACTCCAGGATTTGTAGACACTCACGCGCACATGTGGCCAAATTGGGGTGTTCACAAAAATCAAATATGGATATATTCAGCTAATTTAGCTTATGGTGTTACTACCACACGTGACCCACAAACAGCAACTACAGATGTTTTGACATATTCCGATATGGTAGATGCTGGCATGATGCACGGTCCAAGGGTTTACAGTACAGGTCCAGGTGTTGGCTTTTGGGCTTATAATATCGAAAATTATGACCACGCAAAGGATGTCTTAAAACAGTATAGCGAATATTACAACACCAAAACCATTAAAATGTATTTGGTAGGTAATCGTCAGCAAAGACAATGGGTTATAAAAGCTTGTAAAGAATTAGAGCTTATGCCAACTACTGAAGGTGGTTTAGACTTTAAACAAAACATGGTTAACCTTATTGATGGCTATCCTGGACATGAGCACTCCTTCCCTATTTATCCAATATACAACGATGTTATAAAAACTGTAGCAGAATCTCAAATGGCAGTTACTCCAACCCTATTAGTCTCCTATGGTGGACCTTGGGCTGAAAATTATTTTTACTCGAGAGAAAATCCATATAGTGATAAAAAACTTCAATATTTTACACCTTATGAAGAGTTAGCTCAAAAATCTAGAAGGCGACCAGGTTGGTTTATGGATGAAGAACATGTATTCCAAAAACATGCAGAATTCATGAAAGACCTTATTGAAGCTGATGGGATTGGCGGCATAGGTAGTCATGGGCAATTACAAGGACTTGGCTTTCATTGGGAATTATGGGCTGTTGCTAGTGGCGGAATGACTAATATGGATGCTTTAAAAATAGCAACAATCAAAGGTACCGAAGCTTTAGGTTTAGATGGGGACTTAGGTAGCATTGAGGTTGGAAAAATAGCAGATATCCTTATAATGGATAAAAACCCTCTAGACAACTTACGAAACACAAATACTTTAACTCATGTCATTAAAAATGGTATTGTCTATGATGCAAATACCTTAGATGAAGTTGCTCCCGAGTCTAAAAAAGCAGAGAAATTTAATTGGCAAACCAAACGGCCAGAAAATATTCCTGGCGTGCAAAACTAAATTGATTAGATATTACCTTAAAAAGCCTTCACATAGAAGGCTTTTTTTGTTGAAAACATAAATATTATCACATAATTTTTTTCAAACATAAAAAACGTCTGAAAAACTTTAAAAAAAGACAATCATAATCACTTGATAATCAATTATAATTTCATTAAAAATACATTTAATCTAATTTTTTTGCATTTTATCGATGCTTTTTAAGATTTTATTATATATTTGTCACGATTCATTTAAACCCAAATCTAATGAAAAGAATTACCCTCGTAATGATATTGGCATTTTTTGCCATATTACAAACCGCTAACTCTCAAGAAATTTACAAGAGAGTATCTATTAATAACATAAATCCAAATAAAATTGAAACCCTAGACAGATTGGGTGTTGATATGACGTGTGGTGCTTCTGTTATTAATAATAATATGGTAATTGAACTTTCAGAAATTCAATTAAGAGAAATCTCTGAAAAAAATATTCAATATTCTGTATTAATAGATGACATGAAAGAATTTTATAGTGAAAGAGCTATAAACAATCTACCGAGAGCAGCTGCAGAAATTAGAATGCTAAAGAGTCAACAAAATGATGATAGTGATTTAACCCAAAGAACACTTACCATCAATGAGTTAATAAATAATGTTGGTCAATACGATGGATGTGAAGAAATAGATTGGAAAATTCCTGATAATTGGAATTTAAATGATGCTGATAGCTATCCTGAAAGAACTACATTTTTTGGTGGGTGTCTAACTTACGATCAAGTTTTAGAAGAACTAGACGATATGAAAAGGTTATATCCAAATCTTATCTCTAGACGTAAAAATGCTTCACCAACAAATCAATTAACAATTGAAGGCAGAACACAATGGATGGTCAGAATTTCTGATAACCCAGAAGTTGATGAACCAGAAGAGCCAGAGACACTTTATCAATCGTTAATTCACTCCAGAGAAGCGGTTACAGTTATGGCTCAGTTATATTATATGTGGTATTTATTAGAGAATTACGATTCTGACCCTGCAATAAGAAACTTGGTGAATAACCATGCCATGTATTTTATCCCTGTTTTTAACCCAGATGGTTTTGTTTACAATGAACAACAAGCACCAAATGGTGGTGGTTTTCAAAGAAAAAATAGAAATGTCGGATCTAATGGCTGTTCAACTTACGCCAATGGTATTGATTTGAATAGAAATTCCGCTTATTATTGGGGCAACGGTGGTGCATCATTAACAAATGGATGTTCAGATACTTTTGCAGGTTCTGGCCCATTTTCAGAAAATGAAACGCAAATTATGCGCGATTTTGTTTTTGAGCATGATTTTAAAATAGCTTTAAATCATCACTCCTTTAAAAATGCAATGTTGCATGCTTACGCTGGTACTAGCATAGAAAACCCTAGACCAGACGAGTATTCAAAATATAATCATGACATGACGTTTTATAACCGTTATGCGCATGGGCCTAGTACGTCAATTAGTGGACTTAACAGTGGTAATATGAATGATTGGATGCTTGGTGGTCCTGCAGGCGTTAGTGCTGCTGGTGTACCAACAGGAATTGGTTCAGGTAAAAACACTCTATCATGGACTCCAGAAAACGGAATTGGTTCAGAATCTACCATAATTGGTTCTGGTTTTTGGCCTGACCCTGTAAATTATTTACCTATCACAAGACGTGCAATGCGTATGAATTTTTTAGCGGCTTATTATAGTGGTAAGTATGCAAAACTTCATGACTTAACGCAAACAGATATTACAAGCACAAGCGGTAACTTAATTTTTGGTATCGAAAATTTAGGCCAAAATGGTAACGACCCAACACCAAACACAAATAATTTTACAGTAACAGTAACTGCAATTACTCCAAACATAACAATTAATACTGCAAGCGCTAGTCAAAATTTTACAGCTTCAGAAATATTAGCTCAAAAAGAAGTTGATATCAATTACAGCTTAAGTGGAGTTTCTGCAGGAGATGAAATTCAATACAAGGTTACATTAACTAATGATTATGCTTCTGATAATATATTATATGAAGCTGTTATTACAAAAATTTACCAGCCTACATTACTTACAACATTAGATCCAACCAATATTATTAATTGGAATAGTACTGGCTCATGGGCTGCCGTTACTGATGGTTATAATGATAATAGTGCCATAAGATCAAACGCTTCTGCTACTTATGCTGCTAATCAAGACAGAACATTACAATATAACGGCCTAATAGATTTAAGTAATGTTGAATCTGCTGTAATTCAGTTTTACGCCAAATGGGATTTAGAACGTAGTTTTGATTATGTTCAAATAGAAGCTTCCGCAAATGGTAGTACAGGTTGGACACCACTTTGTGGGCGTTTAACAAAACCAAGTGCTCCTATCGCAAACAATACTTACTCTTCAACAAATGACGCTGGAGATAGTACTATTAAAACAAATTCTGATTTAAACCAACAAAATAATGTTGGGGATTTGTATGATGGTGATACTCAAGATAAATGGAGTTTAGAAGAAATTGTAATAGATGCTTCAACAAATTCTATTTTTCTTGGCGATGCATCTGTGTTTTTAAGATTTCAATTTAAGTCAGATTCATCTAATAGAAAAGATTCTTATGCAAATGCAGATTTTGAAGGTTTCACCTTTGATGATTTTAAAGTCATAGGTTTAGGTTGTAATACGTCTACTCCATCAAATGTAACAGCCTCAAATATTTCAACAGATTCTGCAACTATTGATTGGGACCAAGTATTTAATAA
Source organism: Winogradskyella litorisediminis (assembly GCF_042675765.1). NCBI lineage: Bacteria > Pseudomonadati > Bacteroidota > Flavobacteriia > Flavobacteriales > Flavobacteriaceae > Winogradskyella > Winogradskyella litorisediminis. Next base: position 31,977 of record NZ_JBHTJL010000008.1, read on the forward strand.
TTCTTACGATTTAAGATATAGAGTTGACGGAACAACCACATGGACAAATATTACAAATTTTGAAGGAAATACTTATAACTTAAGTGGACTTCTACCTGCTACAACCTACCAAGTTAGAGTAAGAAGTAAGTGTGGTACAAGTACAAATTCAGCGTATAGTCCAATAATAACTTTTACAACTTTAGCTTGTGCATCTCCAACAAATGTCACCGCTAATGACATTGGCTTATCAACTGTTAGAGTAACTTGGAATCATATCCCAAATGCAACTTATGATGTACGATATCGTGCTGTTGGTTCTTCAACTTGGATAAATACGGATGCTGGTTTAATATTAGACCAACCTGTTTATAATATCTCTGGGTTAAATGAAGCAACTCAATATGAAGTCCAAGTAAGAACAGATTGTCCAGGAAGTGGTAATTCAACATATAGTACTTCGACTGTGTTTACTACATTAGGTTGTGCTGCGCCTTCTAACTTAAATGTACCAGACGTATTTATTGATAGCGCAAACATTGTTTGGGATGCTTTAAATCCAGCAACATACGATTTAAGATACAGAGTAAATGGAACTTTAACTTGGACGGTAGTTTCTAGTATTAGTAACAACGCATTTAATATTTCTAACCTTATGCCAGGCACGACTTATGATGTGCAAGTAAGAACAGACTGCGGTTCGTCTAATTCGTCATATTCATCAACTGTTAATTTTACAACTCTAATTTGTACAGTTCCTACAAATGTTACAGCTAATGATATAACTTCATCGAGTGCTACTATTAATTGGGACGAAATAAATGGTTCTGATTATGATCTACGCTATAGACAAACAGGTACAGCAACTTGGACAACTGTAAATGATAGAACTTTAAATTTCTACAATATTCCTAATTTATTAGCAATTACTGAATATGAAGTACAAGTAAGAACAGTATGTACAGCATCTCAAAATAGTGCTTATAGTACATCTACTGTATTTACGACGTCAGCTTGTGACAGTACTACAAATAGTTTTCCTTATACTGAGAGTTTTGAATCAAATTTTGGTATTTGGGAGCAATCTACAAATGATGATATTAACTGGACGCGTTTTTCTGGTTTGACACCGTCTAATACAGGATCAAATCCACCTAATACAACTGGACCAAATGCTGCCTCAGAAGGAAACATTTATATATATGTTGAATCATCTGGTAACGGTGCTGGTTTTCCAAATAAACAAGCGATACTAACAAGCCAGTGTTTTGATTTAAGTGCAGTTACAAGTGCATCATTTGATTTTGACTATCATATGTTTTCTTCTGCACCAACAGAAATGGGAAGTTTAGTTGTACAAGTTAGCTCAGATAATTTTACAACTTCTTCTACAGTTTTCACACAAACTAATTCCCCTGCTATCCAACAAACTGGTAATAATGATTCATGGATTACTGAAAGTATTAACTTATCTTCTTTTTTGGGACAGACTATAAAAGTAAGATTATTTGCCACTACAGGTTCTTCGTTTAGAAGTGATATTGCTGTAGATAATATTAAATTAAATGCAAATATCTCTTCAATAATGACGTGGTATGAAGACTCTGATAATGATGGATTTGGAAATCCATCAGTTTCGCAAACTTCTTCAACCCAACCAGCTGGTTTTGTTCTAGACAACACCGATTGTGACGATACTGATGCCAACGAGTTCCCTGGACAAACTTGGTATATCGATGCCGATGGTGATAACTACGGTAC
>NZ_JBHTJL010000009.1:0-482 GCF_042675765.1 Winogradskyella litorisediminis
TACCAGTGTGGGGGATCCCCCTCTCAGGGCCCCTACCTATCGTCGCCATGGTGTGCCGTTACCACACCATCTAGCTAATAGGACGCATACTCATCTTTTACCGATAAATCTTTAAAGTAAAATCCATGCGGAAATTACTTACCATGGGGTATTATTCTTCGTTTCCAAAGGCTATCCCCCTGTAAAAGGTAGATTGTATACGCGTTACGCACCCGTGCGCCACTCGTCATCAAAAAAGCAAGCTTTTCCATGTTACCGTTCGACTTGCATGTGTTAGGCCTGCCGCTAGCGTTCATCCTGAGCCAGGATCAAACTCTTCATCGTTAAATTTTTAAGTGTTTCCACTTATATCTTAACAACTAATAGGAATTTTCAAAGTCTCAATATGATTTATTCTCTTGTTTGAATTAACCGTTTCCAATCAATTCTTACGCTGTCAATTCAATATGTTAATGAACGTATTTTTAAGTTCTCTTAAGGCG
>NZ_JBHTJL010000009.1:560-150253 GCF_042675765.1 Winogradskyella litorisediminis
TTCTTAAAATTATTTTGAAATTATTTAACAACACTTGTTACAACACTTATTAACAGATATTTATGTTTTTTTTAAAATGATGAGATACATATTACACATCGAAAATAAGCTTATATAATTGTATATTAAAAGAAACTAAAACTCTAATACTAAAAAGTTAAAGACAAATAATTAACCTATAATAAATATAAAAATCATTTGAAAAAATACACTAAGCTATAAAAGTTACAAAAATCTTAAATATTGATTTTATAGAAAAAACTATAAGAAGAAATTCCAAACAAGACCAAAACGAATTGTAAAATCTCTATAAGGGTAGTTTGGAGCTGCAAAATAATTGTTTCCAGAGAACGAAGAGTTAAAATGCTCAGCCTTTAAAAAAATTCTAGTTTGTCTGATTTTTGCATTTACGAAAAAATCTAATCTAGGAAATCCTCCTATTTTTGTTTGATTTTGCGTATAAAATTCTGCTAATAGAGGGTCATAACCATTACCATAATATTCTGAAAAGAAATTAAATGTAATTCCTGTTTGAAACTTTAGAGCTTTTTTAAAAACTTCATCAGAAAAATAAAACGTATTTCTCGAAATAAGTGAAGGTATATTAATAACATTTTCATCACTTTTTACATTTTGATACATAATCGTGTTGTCGAGAGCAAACTTACCTAAACGGAATTCTTTTTGAATTTTTACTCTAAGATATTGTATAGCCTTATCGTTTTGGATAGGTTTAATAACTTTAATATCATTTTGAATAGACTCTAGTTTAAAAAAAGCATAATTTTCTATATTAGTTATATCAAAATTAATATTTATATACTTTTCCGAATTTAACCCAAATGATAGTTGTTGAGTTTCTATAGTTTTAAAAATTTCTCTATTATCCCAATTATAATTAGTGTAATTACTTTGATATAATAATTTGTTATAGTTAGGTAATCTATTGTTAACATTTATTCCAGCAAATAAATCAATATTATCCAATAACTGATATTTACCCTTGAAATCTAAAAAATTACCTTTTATATTATCTGAAAAATTAGCCCCGAGTTTTCCTTCCAACTTAAGTTTTCCAATTTGATTATTGTACGCTACTTCAAATCCAAAAAATTCTTCTTTAATTCTATTTGTGATAGTCTGGTTATTTAAAAAAACTAAACTATTATAACCATAATTGATACTATTGTAATTTACCTTAAAAGCTATTTCACCTAATAATTTGTTAGAATAGTTTAAACCTAAATCTGAATAAAATTCTTCGAGGGTAACTTTATCTTGGATTGTATTACTAAAAGATGAACCAAAAAAGTTATTTGCAGAAGTAGTTTGGTTATACTCAAAAAACCTGTTTTGAAATGATATGGTGTTTACAAAAAATAAATTATTTACTGAAGTTGAATCTTTCTTTGATAAAATCGCATAAGATTGGTCAATATAAAATCGTTTCCCTTCTAAAACGCTATCAGCATTTTCAAAATTAGGATCAAAAACAGATCTGTCCTGTATTTCCTCATCGCCCTCTTTAAATCTAATTACATCTTCGTCAGTTAATCCACCATTTTCTTGATTAAACAAATCTTGCATTACGATATGACTTCTCATATTGTATTTTTTATTATCAGATTGATAGTTAGTTGTAAATCTAAAATTACCTGTACTCGTTAATGAATTTTGATAGTTACCTAAAGACCTTAAACCTTTATAAGCAATTGAAAAATTTAATTGAGGAGAAATATTTACTGTAAAAAAAGCATCAAGATTTTGACCTTGAGAAAAAACAGTTTTGTAATATAATTCGGTTAAAGGAGTTGGAACACGATAATAATCAATATCATTGGTCTCCAAATAATTAAAATGTCGGGCTTGGGCAGCAAAACCAGGCATAATATTATTTGTAGAATTATCTATACTTAAAGTATTATAAGTTTGACCAGTATTTGCAAATTGAATAAAATTAAAATTATTCTTACGTAAGTAATTAAATTTATAATCTTTTTTTATTGTGAGTGTTGTATCTACAAAAGTAGTGTCGTTTTGTTTTGAAATGATGAGATAGTTAGCTATTGTGAGCTTACTTTGTTGAGTTTTATTTCCCTTTTTAAAAAAAAAACTTGTTGTATCCTTTTGCTTAGAAGTTTTTTTTATGGGGGGATTTTGACCACTAATAATGTTAACAATTAGAAATATAGAAAATATAGAAAACCTCTTCATCAAAAAATATAAAAAATTATAACGTAAAATTAAACAATTAAAGTGTTCAGGAAAGTATTAAAAACTATAATACTTATACAAAGATTTATAAAACAAAAAACCAGAGAAGCAAACTTCTCTGGTTTATTTATATTTTAATAATAACTAAAAATAGATTAGTATTATTACATTTAGATTATTGGTTCACACAAAAATCAAATGTTTCAACATAACTAGCATAAGGGCTAGATGGAGAACCTCTAAATCCTGGTAAAGGAACAGTGTTAATGTCTAATGTAGCAGAACCTGCTAAACCATCACTATCATCAACTGGAGTTAAAGAACCACATGATAACGTAAATGTTGGTCCATTATCCCCCCAATAATCATATACTCTTAGGGTATAACAACCGTCAGATAAGGTAAAATTATAATCTGTAGTTGTGTTACTAGCAATACCTGAATTAGGATAAGCAGTACCATCACCATCAGATTCAACAACATTTCCACTAGCATCGATTATTTCCCAAAATGTTTCATCACCATAAGTATCAGTGGTAATTGAGAAAGTATAATCATTACAAGGTACATTGTCATCAACAATGGTAATTGTTTTACTAACGGCATTAGCTCCTTCTCCTCCGATACCAATAGGTAAAGTATTAGAAGAAGATAATGTAAACACGATATCAACATCTCCATTAATGTCATCATCGTCAATTGGTGAGAAACTAAGACTTCCACTAGTCTGACCAGCAGGAATTGTAACTGATGGTCCCGGAGTTAAAGTATACCTAGAAGCATCACCTGTTACATCAAAATTCACAGTAATATCTGTTGCCTGAGGCTCACCTAAAATTGCTGTTACAGATAGAGTTTCACCACTGTTTTCAGTTGTAGAAATTGAAGGAGAACCTGAAATTTGTACAAAAGTTGCATTGTCATATATAATTTGTTCATTATCACAACTTGATAAAGATGCAATAACAGCAACGCATAAAATTGATTTTAATATTTTTTTCATAATTTTTTATTTTTTAGTAACCTGGATTTTGCTCGGCACCAATTCCAGGGTTTGCATTAATTTCCGACAAAGGAATTGGTAATGTAAATCTAAAATCGTCTGCTGGCAAAGTACAAGCGCCACCTTGTCTAGTACAATCCGTTAAATCTCTATCAACTCCTCTATTTCCAGCAACACCTAATCTTTTTAGATCGCGGAATCTGTGACCTTCAAATAATAACTCAATACGTCTTTCATCTAAGATTGCGCCATATGCCTCTTGTGCAGAAGCATAAACTGGAAGCGGTTGTGCAGAACCAAATCTAGCATCTCTTAGTTGTTTGATAAGCTGTGCTGCTCCTGTTAAATCGTTATTTGCTCCTACTCTTGCTTCTGCAGCAATCAATAACATTTCTGAAGATCTAAATACTTTTAAATCATTCATTAGAGGTTGCTGTTCAGAACCCGGGTATTTCGCAGGAATAATCTTATCCGTAGAAAAAGCATTAGGATTAGTCATATATGTTGGATCTATAACAGATGCAGGAGACACGTTAACTGTATATCTGATATCATTAGGATCAATCATATTAAAAGTTTTACGGTCCATCTCAAAATAAGCATCAGATAAAATATCTGCAAAAGTATAAACAGCTCCTGGCCATCCACCTGCATTAACACTACCTGTCGCGCCTTGTCTATCAAAAGGTCCATTTCTTACACGCTGTAATTTAAAAATAATTTCTTCATCACTATCGTCTAAAAACATATTTCTATAATCCGTTCGATTTGCTATAGGATAAGCAGCTACCAATGCATTAGCAATAGGTAAAGCTTCTGCATATCGACCTCTAGTCGCTAAAGTTCTTGCCTTGAAAGCTCTTACAACGTCTAAAGAAATTCTGTCAGGAGCTGTTGCAGGTCCGAGTAAACTTTCAGCTGCTGCAATGTCTGAGTTAATGTAATCCCAACCATCACCAACAGTATCCCTTAATGGTTGAAACGTTAATGGAGGTACAAAATCAACAACCGGAATTCCTAAAGATGCATCATTACGTACATCTACAGAAAACATATTAAGTAATTCGAAATTTGCATACGCTCTCATTACATAAATTTCACCTAACAATTGATTATATCTTGCTTGGTCTGAAGGGTCAACAGTTATATTCTGTGCTGCTTCCAACAAAACAGTAGCTCTATTGTTTTGAGAAAAATTTCTAATCCAAAAGTTAGAGGCTGCAGCAGAAGTAGGATTTAATACAAAATCATACAAAGCAAAGCCCTGTCCACCTGTACCTGCACCAATAGATATCTCATCTGTAAAGTTTGATGCTAATGCAATCTCAGGAGTTGTGTCAAATCCAAACGCTCCACTTTGACCATTTCTGGAATATAAACCAAATACACCAGCTTCTAAATCGTCAACACTTCTAAAAGCATTTGCAGGGTCTAAAAGACCAACTTGTCTAATGTCTATGGCATCATTACAGTTTACAAGTAAAGCTGCAACAAGACACATGACTAAATATTTTATTTTTTTCATCATATTATTTTTTTTGTTTAAAATCCTAACTCTACACCAACAGAGAAAGTTGCAGGCGTTGGGTATTCAGCACCACCATTATCACGAGTCTCAACATCAAAACCTCTCCATTTTGTAAATGTTAAAGCATTTTCAGCGTTAAAGAAAAGTCTAGCTTTAGTGAAACCAGTACCTTCTAAAATATCTTGATTAAAATTATATCCAAAACTAGCAAATCTTAATCTTAAATAATCACCGCTATATAAGAAATTGTCATCAATTGCTGTAAATGAATTTCTATTAAATGCTGTAGGAGAAGGGATATCTGTAATATCACCTGGCTGAGTCCACTCACGTAAAATATCAGCAGATAATTGGAAAGAACCTGTATTATCAACATCTACGAAACCTGCATAATCAGAATCAAATCTATCAACACCTAATACGTAGTTCCACTGTGTAGTTAAGAAAAATCCTTTGTAATCGAAATTAAAAGTAACACCACCGTTCCAGTCTGGTAAGATATTTTTTCCTGTCCAAACTTGATCATTAGTAGTTGGATTCTCAGTTAAGTTATTATTAGCATCTAAGTATAGTAAATTACCTGTAGCTGGGTTAACACCTGCATAACGTATTAAAAAATACTCACCAAGTGGTCCGCCTTCACGACCAGTGCCAGGTAATTCTTCTACAGGCAAATCAATCAACTCATTAACGTTATAGTTACCTACAACACCAACCGTCATAGCAAAATCACCTGGAGCATTAGCTCTTACGACGTCGTAATCAACTTGAAAATCAACACCTCTGTTTTCCAACTCTCCAATATTTGCGTTTTGTTGAGTAAAACCAGTTGTAGCAGATAAATTTATACCTTGGAATAAATCAGTAGTATTACGCTTATAATAATCAACAGATCCTCTAAGTCTATTTTGCCAAACACCGAAATCTATACCAACGTTTAACTGAGCAATAGTTTCCCATCTTAAATTTCTATTACCTACTTGGTCTAAAAATATGGATTGATTACTTATATAACCAGTATCTGTAACAAACAAATCTAAAGTTTCTGCGAAAGCAGAAAAAGGACCTAAACCTACAATGTCTTGATTACCGGCAGTACCATAAGAAGCTCTTAATTTTAAATTATTGAATACAGAATCATCCATAAATGCTTCGTTAGAGATATTCCATCGACCAGAAACAGACCAGAAAGTTGCATATCTATTTGAATCAGCAAAACGGAAGGAAGCATCTCTTCGCACTGTAGCAGCTAAACCATATTTAGAATCATAATCAAAAGATGCAAAATAAGAGAATAAACCAGCATCACGCTTTGTAGCAAAAACACCGTCAACAAAAAGATCATCGTTTGGCCCGTCATCAATAAAACCTGCACCATCTTGTGGAGCAAATGTCAATGCATTAAGACCTACAGAATTAAATCCAAAAAACCTTCTATGAGCTTTAAAGTACTCTGTATATAAACCAACATCGAAAGTATGCTTTCCAAAAGTATCGTTATAATTAAGAGATGTTACTTGATTGTAAGTAAAAACTCTATCTGTATCTTGTGTTATTTGTTCATTATTACCACCAAATATCTGCGAATTAATTGCATTTGGGAATTGACCAGAAGTCAATACCTCATTCTGGTAATCAAAAGCAGCCACAACATTTGCACTTAAAAAATCTGTAAACTTATAGTTAGCATTTATACTACCCACAATTTTAACCTCTTCTTCAAAACGTGTAAATTCGTTTAATCTATCAATAAGGAAGAAAGGAGTATCTACAACACTTGGTGCTGCGATAACACCAGGCTTTGCAATACCAATCTGATCAGGAGTGTTGTAAGGGAACGATAGTAAAGACCCTAATACATAGTTTCTATTTACAGCGCCACCACCAATATTATTTGGCTCGTCACTCTTAGAATAGTTTACAGATAAATTTAAACCATAGTTAAACTTATCATTAGAGCTTTTACCAGTAACGTTTGTTCTTAAGTTAAATCTTGTTAATCCACTCTGAACTAAGATACCTTGAGTATCAGAGAAACCAATAGAAGTAAACTGCGTAGAATTTTCACCACCACTTGACAATGAAATTGTATGGTTTTGTGTTACTGCAGTTCTAAAGAAATAATCAAACCAATCAAAGTCAGGTGCAGCAGCAATTTCCGCATCAGTCATAGGAACTGTGTTTGCGGCAATTACAGGAAAACCTGGAGTCAGGTAATCACGCACTGGCCTAAAGCCTTTATTAGCTGTTGCACCAGCACCAGCACCTCTACCCTTATCTCTTTCATAAGTAAGTAACTGCTGTGAGTTCATTAAGTTATAATCGTTACTCTGAATAGTACTATAAGATACAAAACCGTTATAATTAACTTTCAAGCCTTGATTAAAACTACCTGTACGTGTTTTAATAATAATTACACCATTTGCACCTCTATTACCATAAATAGCAGTTGCACCAGCATCTTTTAATACATCAATAGATGCAATTTCTTGCGGGTTTAAAGATCGGAAATTATCTTCGTCCACAGGAGCACCGTCAATAATAAATAATGGCTCAGTATTACCATTGATGGAACCTACACCACGAAGCTGAACTAAAGAGTTACCACCTGGCTGACCAGTACTAGTAGTAATATTCAAACCTGGTACCTGACCAGATAATGTCTGAACAAAACTTGCATTTGGTCTGTTCTCGATAGTTTCACTAGATACTCTTACAGAAGAAACACTCGATTTCGCCTTTGTTGTAGTTGAGTAACCAGTAATAACAACTTCATCAAGAGAAGCAACATCATCAGCCATACTTACGTTTATAACGTTTCCTGCTCCGACAGTTCTCTCGGTAGTTTTCATACTAACGAATGAGAAGACAATTACATCTCCTGCTTTTACTGATTTGAGGGTATAATTACCATCAAAATCTGTTTGTGTACCCTTAGCGGTACCTTTAACAATTACATTAACTCCCGGCAACGGTAATCCGTCCGAGGCTGCAGTAACTGTTCCCGTAATGTCTTTCTCTTGTCCAAAGGAAAGTTGCATTACAAACGCCATAAAAAGCGTTAATAACCATGTTAACTTTAATTTCATAAAACAATTATTTGAGTTAGTCTTCCGCAAACATCATAATAAATTATTAAAAATGCAAGGGAATAGCATAAAAAAATGTTAAAGAAAGTCGCATAAAACTTAATAATACCGCAATAGCTCCATTAATACTTTGCTTTATTAAAAAAATACATCTTTAAATAATGTTATTTTAATAATTGCATATACTTTTTTACCTTCATATTTATGAAATTACTAAAACACTTTTCAGATAAGGATTTTGAATGCGGAACAGATGAAGCTGGTCGAGGCTGCCTTGCCGGACCTGTTACCGCTGCTGCTGTTATATTACCCTCAACATTCTCTAATAATTTACTAAATGATTCAAAACAGCTTACAGAAAAAAAGCGCTTATTATTAAAGCCTATTATAGAATCGCAATCTGTATGCTTTGGAGTTGCCAATATATACGAAGAAGAAATAGATACCATTAATATTTTAAACGCCTCAATAAAAGCAATGCACAAATCTATTGAGCAATTAAATATTTCACCGCAGTTTATAATTGTAGATGGCAATAAATTTAAACCTTATAAAGAAGTCCTTCATCAAACAATAATAAAAGGAGATAGTAAATATTTAAGTATCGCGGCAGCGTCTGTTTTAGCAAAAACCTATAGAGACTTATATATGGAAAAAATCCATGAAGAATTTCCTATGTACAATTGGAAACAAAATAAAGGCTACCCTACAAAGGCTCACAGAGAAGCTATTAAAAAATATGGTATAACAAAATACCACAGAAAATCATTTAGATTACTTCCTCAACAATATACATTAGATATATAAGTACTATTATATTTGCAGAAATAAACTAGTAATGAAGCTCCGTAATATTTTCATAATATTCTTATTTTTTTTGTTTTCATGTTCAAAACGTTACCAGAAAGAACAGAAACCAGAAGATTTTATACCTAACAATCACACATCTATAATTAAAATAAACGATAGTTTTAATTTTAATAAACTTTATCAAAACCAATTTTTAAATAATAAATTAAATTTAAAAGAATCATCGACCCTTTTAAACCTTATAATTACTAATGAACCGGTGTTTTTAAGTTCTACTGAAGATGAAATGTTTTTAGTAACAAAATATTACGATAGTTTAATTAAGCTAGATTCAACTTCAACTACAAAAAATAATGGTTTGTCTAATAAAGGCATCTCAAAGACAATAATAGATAAAGACACCATTTATCACCGCAAAATCGATAATGTGTTTATAGCTTCAAAAAATCTTGAACTCGTTACATCCGCAGTTAACAACTCCAGTGACGATTTAAAAACATTTTTAGCTACAACAAATAATGAAGCTCATACATCGCTTATTTTAAAAAACAGCAAATCGCCTCTATTCTTTATAAATTCAACTAAAGATTCACTTAAGTTTGAAGCTATTGATATAAATACCAACGCAAAAGGGATAAGTTTTAATGGAATTATAAAAAGTGTAGATAGTAGTTTTATACTCAACGCTTTTAAAAATACGGTTCCACAAAAATTTCAGCTTTCTAATATTATTCCTGAAAATACTAAAACAATTAAAAGAATTGCTTTTGATGATTACGGAGTTTTTTCAAAAAACCTAAAAGCAATAAATCGTATTGAAAATGACTCAACCTCTAACCTGCTTAAGCTTACAAATGAAATTGCACAAATAGAAAACGAGCAAAATAAAGCTATAGCCATTAATTTTTTAGACGCTGAAGTTATTGATACAGAAATAGACATCAATTCAATAAACGAAACTTATAAAAATGTTTCTATTTTTAATTTCTCGCAACCCGATTTTTTCAAAAAAAAACTTTCACCATTTATATCACTAAATAATGTTGAATTTGGTTTTGTGTTTCAAAATTTCGTAGTGTTATCTTCAAGCAAGGATTTTCTTAAACAAATTATAACAAATAAGCTCAATAATAACAGCCTCGCCGATTCAAAAAAATTTAAAAACATCAGCAGAGATATTGCAACAAATTCATCATATATCATTTATAAAAATGAAAATGGATTTAAAGATTATTTTGGCAAAAATCCTGAAAACTACAATACAAATATTGTACAATATATTTACGATCAGGATTTTGCACACATCAATGGCGTTTATTCTAGATATAATAAACGAGCCTCTCAAAATTCTGTATCCGAAGATTTTAGTTTTAAACTAACCAATTCTATTCTTGTTGGCCCGCAAACTGTAAAAAACTATACAACCGGTGGTGGTGATATCGTTTTACAAGATGATAAAAATATGCTTTACCAAATTTCAAATTCTGGAAGAATTATTTGGAAGAAAAAAATTGATGGCAAAGTTCTGGGTAAAATTGAACAAATAGACATTTACAAAAACGGTCGACTACAAATTGCATTTGCAACAAAAAACAAGTTATACGTCTTAGACAGAAATGGTAAGGATGTGGCGCCATTTCCTTTAAAATTTAATGATGCCATTACGCAACCACTTTCAGTTTTTGATTATGACAAACGTAAGAATTATAGATTACTGATTACCCAACAAAATCAGTTGTTAATGTATGATGCTAAAGGCAACCGAGTTAAAGGATTCAACTTTAAAAAAACAAATAACACAATTACAAGTCAGCCAAAACATTTTAGAATTAACAGCAAAGACTATATTGTATTTTCTCAGGGTAAAAAACTAGAAATTTTAAATCGACAGGGCAAAGAAAGGATTAAAGTAAATGAAACTATAAATTTCTCAGATTCTGAAATTTTTAATTATAAAAACAGTTTTGCGACCAAAACGGCTTCAGGTCAATTTTTACAGGTTGATACCAAAGGCAAATTAAAACTAGTCAATCAAAACCTTGCATCAGACTCAAAAGTAACTGCAAGTAGCAAAACCCTAGTTTCTTTAACAGAGAACAAATTAAGAATTAATAATAAAACTTCTGATTTAGACTTCGGTAATTACACATCTCCGCAACTTTTTTATCTAAACGATAAAATTTACGTAACTACTACGGATTTGCAGACTAACAAAGTTTTTGTTTTTGATAGTCAAGCTAAACTATTAGAAAATTTTCCAATTTACGGTACATCTTCAGCAACAATAACAAAATTAAATAAAAGCAAAGACGTATTTGTTATAACACAGAGTGATAACCAATCCGTAATTGTTTATAAAATCAATTAATTTGAAGCCCTATTTTGAACCCTATTTTTGTACTATTGTAACTCTTAAAAATTTCAGGATTTACGATTATGATTAAACGTCAAAAAGCTTCAATAAAAGATTTAATTATTCATAAAGTTGGCAACAAATTTAATGGTACAAAAAATACATTTTCAGAGGCTACTGTACATTTTGACGAAGCCACATACCAGCTTATTTTACCTTACTTATTAAAACCATTTGTAAGCGTAGCTGAGACGTACCGATTTAATCATCATTCCGACGTTAATCTCAATGAAATTAACACTTACAGTGAGCAGTTATTTTCTGAAGATGGTAAATTTGTAGACGTCTCAAAACACATTGTAACCCATCTTTTTGAGCAGAGCAATTCTGCACAAATTAAAACTGGAGATGTATTTATTTGTCATTTTGAAAACATACAATATCAGGACTATTTTACAGACGCCATCGGAATTTTTAAAATTGAAAATAAAACTGAATTTTTTCAAACCTATTTAGAGCAAAACAACTACGATATTTTGGTACAAAAAGGCATCCAAGCCAAAAAGGTTGACAAAGGGTGTTTAATCTTAAATACGTCCGATATGGAAGGTAAGATTGTACTCAGCGTAGACAATAACAATTACGACACCCAATACTGGATAAAAAGTTTTCTTAACATTAAATATCCTGATGACAGCAACCAACACACCAAGAATTACATTGAACTTTGTAGAGAGTTTTCTAAAGAAGTGTTACAACCACATTTTGGCGGCCAAGAACAAAGTAATTTCTTAGCAAAAACAGTAGATTTCTTTAAAGAAAATGAAATTGTAAATGTCGAAACATTTAAGGAAGAAGTATTTGAAACTGAAGACCAAATTCAGCAATTTGAAGATTACAAAAAAACCTATGAAGCAGAGAATAGCGTATTAATAAGAAATCAATTTGATGTCTCTGAAGTCGCATTAAAAAAACAAAAACAAAAGATAAAAACAGAGATTAAACTCGATACCAACATACAAATTAAGTTAGATGTTGATGCTCCAGATGCTTCTGCAGAATATTTAGAACGCGGTTATGACGACGAAAAGAAAATGCATTTTTACAAAGTATTTTTTAACGAAGAAGGCTAAAAAAATATGAAAAATCACATAAAATTTATGACCATGGCCATTAATTTGGCAAAAGAAGGCAAAGCATCAGAAAATGGTGGTGCTTTTGGTGCGGTCATTACCTTAGATGACAAAGTTATTTGCAAAGTTCACAACACCGTAAAAGGTGATAGCGATGTTACACAGCATGCCGAATTAAAAGCCATTCAAAAGGCTTGTAAAAAACTAAAAACAACTGACCTATCTTCATATACACTATACACCAGCTGCGAACCTTGCATGATGTGCCTCGGCGCTTGTAAATGGGCAAAATTTAAAGCAATATATTTTGGCGCCTCTGCAGAAGACGCAAAACAACACGGCTACATATATTCAGAAATGTATTACGATTCAGAAAATAAGAAGAGGCATGAGGAATTTAATATGATTCAAATTTGCAAAGAAGAAGCTATAAAAGTTTGGCAATAGTTTAAATAAACTCAGCTTCAAAAAGCGTTTTAAAATGCTTTAAAATCTTAGATTTTACTTCAGACTCATCGACTTTTTCAACGCCCAATTCTACATGTAAAGATGTTACCGCTTTCCCTCTAATTCCGCATGGAATAATATTATCAAAATAGCCTAAATCTGCATTTACATTAAGTGCAAAACCATGCATAGTTACCCAACGACTTGCTCGCACACCTAAAGCGCAAATCTTACGTGCAAATGGCGTACCGACGTCTAACCAAACGCCTGTTTCTCCAGGACTTCGCTCAGTTTCTAATCCATATTCGGCCAAAGTTAAAATAATACACTCCTCTAAAAAACGAAGGTATTTATGGATGTCTGTAAAAAAATTATCCAAATCTAAAATTGGGTAACCTACAATTTGTCCTGGACCATGATACGTAATATCTCCACCACGATTTATTTTATAAAATGTGGCACCTTTTTCTACCAATTGCTCTTGAGACAGTAACAGATTAGATAAATCACCGCTTTTCCCTAAAGTATAAACATGCGGATGCTCTACAAATAGAAAATGATTATCAGTTTCTAAACCTGCATCTTCTCTCCTATTTTTAATTTTAGTATCTAAAATGGCTTTAAAAAGTTGTTCCTGGTAATCCCAAGTTTCTTTAAAGTCTTTAGAGCCTAAGTCTTTGAATTTTATTTTTTTATTCATTTTAAAAATAGAATTGTGATTATCATTTTTGATAAAAAAATGATTTTACAAAGATAGACCTAAATAAGAAAAGCCCAACATTATATTCTGTTAGGCTTTTTTTAATTAATAATAAAATATTACTATTCGGTATCGTAGAAAAATTGCTCTTTCCAAATTTTTCCATCTTTAACTTGATAAACCGCCAGTTCGTTCATTTGAGAACGTTGACCACTAGGTTTGTGGGTTGTATCCATCCAAAATTTAACCGTAAAATGGTTATCAGCGACCAAAGGCTCAGAGACTTTTGTAGCGTGGACTTCAAAATTTTCTTCCCACCATTGGCCTTTTTTCTGAATACCTTCAAAACCATGAACCTCTTTCATCGGTTCTTGCATTTCTATACTGGTAATTTCTGGGCTATACAATTCCTCGTAAGCTTTTGCCTCTTGATTGTTTCGGCAATAACTTACTAATTTGTCGGCAACTTCTTTTGTATTCATATGGACTGATTTTATTTAATTAGAATACTAATTTAATCATTTTCAGTTTTTTAAAAGTAAACTTTGAAGTTAATTTTCAGGATTATTGAGTATTACTAAAGCTGCAATAACGCCTGGAACCCAACCGCAAAGCCACAATAAAAAAACAATTAAAATAGAACCACAACCTTTACCAATTACCGATAATGGCGGGCAAATAATAGCGAGAAGAACTCTCCAAAAACTCATACTTTTATTTTTTGATTTGATGTATTTGTATGACGTATATTTCAGCTATTTGTTACAGATTGAAAGCAATAGGAATTCTAAAAAAATGATTAGCTTCGTTTTATGAGAATTCGGTTTATCATACTTTTTCTATGCATATTTTCAATTTGCAAAGCGCAATATTCATTTTCTGGATATATTGATGCGGAAGAATGGCAAAGCACCGTTTATCTCTCTATTGTTGAAGATTACCGCAAAATCGATGGCGTTTATTCTGAACAAATCATTGCTAAAACCTCTGCTGATGATACAGGTTTTTTTGAATTCAAAGGAAATATGCTCGACGAATCCAACAAAATATACAGAATTCACGTCGATAAATGCTCCGAAAATCAACAAGACCTTAACCATTTTAATGGCCATTGTAAAGACAGTAAAGCTTTAATTTTTATAGCGAATAATACGGATACATTACAGCTTCCATTTTCATTTGAAAACCAAGTATTTTGCAATATTGTTTCTAGTAATCCAAAGGCAAACGCATTTACCAAAATTGATTCTTTAAAACAAGACATGAAATTTGCTTATGGCGAATTTAGGAGTGAAGCTAACCGCAAATTGAATAATAAAAAATGGTTTAAAACACTTCAAAACTTTGGCAAATCACTTAACGAGCCTTTGGCAGAGCTTTACATTTATAGCTATATTTCGGACAGAACCAGCGATTTACATAGCTATTATATTGAAGATTTATCGCAAACCAATTATTACAAAAATCTTGAAACGCGATTGACGGAAACTTATCCGAATTCAGTTTACGCCAAACAGTATTCTAACGAATTGGCTTCGGATATGTTTGTTTTAAACTCTTCTAAATCGCAAACTTCAGAATTCAAATGGCTTTATGTTCTTATTCCAATTCTTATTTTGTCATTACTCTTTAATGCGTTTTTAATACTTCAAAGGCGGAAACAGAAGATTCAATCTTCAAATCAACTCAAACAAAAATTATCCAAGCAAGAGTGTGTAGTTTTAGATTTATTACTTCAAAATAAAACCAATAAAGACATCGCCGAAGCACTTTTTGTCAGCGTAAGTACTGTAAAAACGCATACTAACAACATTTACAAAAAACTAAATGTGCAAAACAGAGACGAAGCTAAAAGCCTATTTTTCAAATAGTTAAAAATTTACAACCTGGTTCTAGTACCAATTTCAAACCCTTAATTTACTTCATCAGCCTTTCATTTTTTGATTTTTGATAACTAATCAATTTCAAAATCTTTTAAAATGAAAAAAGTAATATTATTAATTGTTCTAGCTTCAACAATAGCGTGTAAATCTCAAAAACTAAATGCAGAATTTATGCCCGAAGGCAAAAAACCATATCTCATTGGTCAATTTGATAAGTCAGCACTTCAAACTGAAAATTATAACTCATGGTACGACACAAATTATAATAATTATACACCAGATTATGAAGTCATTACAGTCTTAAAACAAAACTTATCTGATTATGACATTAAGCTATTTATGGGAACTTGGTGTGGCGATAGCAAACATGAAGTTCCCAAATTCTTCAAGATTTTAGAAGCTACAGAATATCCAATAAAACAATTGACTGCTGTTGCTTTAAGCAGAGAAAAAGAAACTTACAAAGAGAGTCCTCAACACGAAGAAGAAGGTTTAAATATTGTGCGTGTACCAACCATTATATTTTTTAGAAATGGAAAAGAAGTCAACCGTATCATAGAAAAACCTATTGAAACTTTAGAAAAAGACATGCTAAATATCATTACCAAAAACGATTACAAACCCAACTATTTTGGTGTAAAACGAAAGCCAAAAATCAACAAGAAATAGCGCACGTTAAATTGATACTAAAAGTTGAATGTTAATTTTTGTAAATAGTGTAATTTTGCAGTCAATTTATCTTGAACTTCTTCTGATTTCGGAATAGTCAAGATGATTTCAATTTTAACACATAGAAAATGCAGCTTTCAGAACAAGAATTAGTAAGACGCGAAAAACTAGCAAAATTAAGAGCTTTGGATATTAATCCATATCCAGCCGATTTATATCCTGTAAATCATACTTCAAAACAGATTAAATCTAATTTCGAAGAAGGCAAACAAGTTATAATTGCTGGTCGTTTAATGTCACGACGTATTCAAGGAAAAGCGTCATTTGCTGAACTTCAAGATTCTGAAGGTCGTATTCAGGTGTACTTTAACCGTGATGAAATTTGCACTGGCGAAGACAAAACACTTTACAATGATGTTTATAAAAAGCTTTTAGATATTGGGGATTTTATTGGTATTGAAGGCGATTTATTTACAACCCAAGTTGGTGAAAAAACAGTTTTAGTTAAAAATTTTAAGCTGTTAAGCAAGGCTTTAAAACCTTTACCATTACCAAAGCAAGATGCAGAAGGTAATACCTACGATAAATTCAACGACCCAGAAATGCGTTACCGTCAGCGTTACGCAGATTTAGCGGTCAATCCCCACGTAAAAGAGGTTTTTGTTAAGCGCACTAAATTGTTTAACGCCATGCGAAACTTCTTTAATGACGCTGGTTATTTTGAAGTGGAAACACCAATATTACAACCAATTCCTGGTGGTGCAGCAGCGCGCCCTTTCGTAACGCATCATAATAGTTTAGACATTCCATTATATATGCGAATTGCTAACGAGTTGTATTTAAAAAGATTGATTGTTGGTGGTTTTGATGGCGTATACGAGTTTTCAAAAAACTTCCGTAACGAAGGCATGGACAGAACTCATAATCCAGAATTTACAGCTATGGAAATCTATGTAGCTTACAAAGATTACAACTGGATGATGGATTTTTGCGAGAAGCTTTTAGAACATTGCGCCATTGCTGTAAACGGAACAACAGAATCTACTTTTGGTGAGCATAAAGTCAATTTTAAAGCACCTTATAAGCGCATTACAATGCGTGATTCTATTTTAGAATTTACAGGATTTGATATCAATAATAAATCTGAAGATGAAATACGTCAAGCCTGTCAAGACATGGGTATCGAAGTGGATGCAACGATGGGCAAAGGCAAATTAATTGATGAAATTTTTGGCGAAAAATGCGAAGGCAATTACATACAACCAACTTTTATTACGGACTATCCAAAAGAGATGAGTCCTCTTTGTAAAGAACATAGAGAAAATCCTGAATTAACAGAACGCTTTGAGCTTATGGTTTGTGGTAAAGAAATCGCAAATGCGTATTCTGAGCTTAATGACCCTATTGACCAACGCGAGCGTTTTGAACATCAATTAAGATTAGCTCAAAAAGGAGATGATGAAGCTACAGAATTTATAGACCACGATTTCTTACGTGCCTTAGAATATGGAATGCCACCAACTTCTGGTATGGGAATTGGTATGGACAGATTAATCATGTTTTTAACTAATAATCAATCGATACAAGAAGTATTATTCTTCCCACAAATGAAACCTGAGAAAAAAGCTGTGGAAATGAATGATAACGAAAAAGCCATTTTTGAGATTTTGAAGTCTGAAAACCGTATGGATTTAAACGAGCTTAAATCTAAATCTGGCTTAAGCAACAAAGGTTGGGACAAAGGCATCAAAGGTCTAGGAAAGCTTGGTATTACTAAAGTTGAAAAGACAGATGAAGGCCTATATGTAGAGCTTAAATAAGTTTTTTTTTAGTTTAAATAATTGAAGACGCTGTATTTTAATTCAGCGTCTTTTTTATTTATTAAGTTTAAGAAATGCGTTAAAACCCATCACAATCGAGTTAAATAAATACTAAATAACATTTGTAATTATATAAAAAGCGGCTGTTTGTTTATTTTCAGAAATAATTTTAAAAATCCAACAAACTGTGAAACATTTACGAATTAAACTTCTATTTGTTGCTTGCGCATTTTTGGTGTTCTCATGCGACACTGCAAAAAAAGCGAGCAATTCTAAAAAAGCTGGCGCGACCGCTGCAGCTAAAAAGCCAACCAAAAAGCCTGGCAAAAATGACATTAAACCTTACGATAAGGTAATTACAAAAGAGGCAAAAACCGATAAAGGCTTGTTTGATGTCCATAAAATTGATGACAAATTTTTCTACGAAATTCCAGATTCTCTTTTTGAAAGAGAAATGCTAATGGTTACGCGTATTGCAAAAACTGCCAATGGATTAGGTTTTGGTGGTGGAAAACAAAATACGCAAGTATTACGATGGCAAAAGAAAGACAAAAAAGTATTGTTAAGAGTAGTATCGCATCAAGTTGTTGCTGCAGATTCTCTTCCTGTTCATGAAGCGGTAGTTAATTCTAACTTTGAGCCAATATTATATACTTTCCCAATAAAGGCTTTCAGTAAAGATTCTACTAAAACAGTTGTAGATGTTACGCCTATGTTCGAAAAAGACGTAAAAGCTCTTGGTTTTCCTCAGGGAAGACGACAAACTTATCGTATTACACGTTTAGATTCTGAAAAATCTTTTATTGAATCTTTAAAAAGTTATCCAGAAAATATTGAAGCAAGACACGTAAAAACTTATGTTGCAGGTCGTCCACCTTCAAACTCAAGTACAGGAACAATTTCTTTAGAAATTAATAATTCTATGATTTTATTACCAAAAGTACCAATGCAGCGTCGTATGTTCGATCAACGTGTTGGATGGTTTGGTAGAGGTCAAACAGATTATGGTTTAGATGCTCAAGAGAGTAAAACAGTTCGTTATCTTGACCGTTGGAGACTCGAAGTAAAAGATGAAGATATTGAAAAGTTTAAACGTGGTGAATTAGTTGAACCAAAAAAACAAATCGTATACTACATTGATAGAGCAACTCCAAAACAATGGCGTAAATATATCAAGCAAGGTATCGAAGATTGGCAAGTTGCTTTTGAAGCCGCAGGCTTTAAAAATGCAATAATTGCAAAAGACCCACCAACCGTTGAAGAAGACCCAGAATGGTCTCCTGAAGATGTACGCTATTCTGTAGTGCGCTATTTAGCATCTCCAATACCTAATGCAAACGGACCTCACGTAAGTGACCCACGATCAGGAGAAATTTTAGAAAGTGATATTAATTGGTATCACAATGTAATGACATTATTACGCAACTGGTTTTTTGTACAAACTGCAGCTATAAATCCTGAAGCACGTGGTGTAGAATTTAAGGATGAAGTAATGGGGCGTTTAATCCGTTTTGTATCTGCTCATGAGGTTGGACACACATTAGGATTACCACATAATATGGGTAGTAGTGTTGCTTATAAAGTTGAAGATTTAAGAGACCCAGAATTTACTAAAAAATATGGTACTGCACCATCAATCATGGATTATGCACGTTTTAATTATGTTGCACAACCAGGAGACGAAGGTGTGGCTTTAATGCCAAATATAGGACCTTACGATAAGTACGCTATTAAATGGGGTTACAGGCCTATTTTAGATGCAAAATCTGCTGAAGATGAAAAGGAAACTTTAGACCAGTGGATTTTAGAAAAAGCAGGTGACCCAATGTACCGTTTTGGTAGACAACAACGTGGTGTTATTGATCCAAGCTCACAAACTGAAGATTTAGGAGACGATGCCGTTTTAGCGAGTGATTATGGTATTAAAAACTTAAAACGAATTATACCAAACTTAATCGAGTGGACTGCCGAAGATGGTAAAAACTACGATGATTTAGAAACAATGTACGGTCAAGTTCTTGGACAATTTAATCGTTATATGGGACATGTAGCCGCTAATATTGGTGGTGTTTATGAATATTATAAAACATATGACCAAGAAGGTGCAGTTTACACACATGTTCCAAAAGAAAAGCAAAAAGAAGCTTTAGATTTTATACAAAACCAATTGTTTAATACTCCAGAGTGGATGTTAGATAAAGAAATTGTAAATAAGTTTGAAAGCGCTGGGCAATTAGAACGTGTAAGAGGAATTCAGACTAGAACTCTTAATAATATTTTAGATTTTGGAAGAATGGCAAGAATGCTTGAAAACGAAACTTTAAATGGTAATGAAGCGTATGGTTTGTATGACATGATGAAAGACTTACGCCGCGGCTTATTTAGCGAATTACGCACAGGTAGAAAAATTGATATTTACCGTCGTAATTTACAGCGTGCTTACATTGAGCGTCTAGAATTTATTATGAATAATGAACAAGACATTCCTGCAGCATTTAGACGTTTCTTTGGTGGTACATCTGTTAATGTAAGCCAATCTGATATTAGAGCTGTTGTTCGTGCTGAATTAAAATCTTTACGTTCTCAATTACGAAGTGCTCGTGGCGCAGACTCTATGAGTAGAATTCACATAGCAGATGCTTTAGAGCGAGTTAACAACATTTTAGACCCAAAATAATTTATCTAGATTATTTTTAAAAAAGCTTCAAACTTAGGTTTGGAGCTTTTTTTATGCATCACATTCAAACTAAATTTCGGTTTCAACGGTAATAAAAAATAAGTTATTTTCGCCCTCGTGAAAAGATTCATTTTATTTATATTATTAGTTTTTGTCGTTGGTTTTAGTCAAGCCCAACAAGCTGATAGCCTAACTTTCAAAAACGGTATTAACAATCCAAATATGCAAACCATACATCATTTCGGAATCTTTAGTTCGCGAATTAGTCAGAATTTCAAAATTCGTCCTATTGCTAACAAAACTTTTACTTTTAATTACGCTAGCGGAAACAATTTTCAACCATTTGTACAGGCACACTTACCCAAAGACCCACAAGTTCGAGAGCAATTAAGTCAGGTAATTTGGTTTCAAAGACGTTTCGATTTTATAGACCAAGAAACAACTCCTGCAGATTATTACAATATTGTTGTTGATGCCGTAATTAAAGAATTTCGATTAGGGTTTACTATGCCAATTGCAAAAAATCATGAGCTGAATATAAATATGAGATCATACCTTTTTACAGATGGCAGTTATCCTTTTTCAATATTTACTAGCGATGAAACAATAGAGTGGTTTCATAGCAATATTGCAGGTGGCGAAGACCCATTTGGTAGACGTTTTTATGGGCTTAATCAGATACGATTCACTTACAACGACAGAAATGGTAATCGTTTAAACATAAATGAAAATGATTTTTTTATCGGTGGATTTGAAATAAATCATCATTTTTATCCAGATTCAAAACTCAACGAAACAAGAAATTTATATTTTAATTTTGGAAGCCATTTAGGCATAAACACATCAAAGTATAACCCATCTTTAGATATCGGTATCTCAGTAAATAGCTTAAAAAAAATTAAGTTTAAAAACAATAATGAATTAGACATTGCAGCTGGAGCAAGTTTATTGAGAAAAAATATTATCGACTTTGATGAAGTTATAGATTTTGGAAACAATACGTATTTAGCCACCTTTGAAGCTGATGTAGAATTTACAAAATACACTCAAAAAGGCAACTACAATGCATTTGGACTCAACTATCAAATTCAATCAAGATTTAACAAAGTAGAAGAAACAGAATACTACAGACTCATTGGTAATTTTAGGGATATTAATGCAGGTTGGCATAATGGAGTTACAAGACTTTATGTGCCATTGTCTAATTGGTCATTAATTTACACTTACGGGAGAAAAGATTTTAAATTTGCTTTGTACGTTAAGCAAGATTTTTCGGTAAATAATGCTCCAGATATACAAACTGGAATAAATTTAAGTTTACCACTATTAAATTAGAAGCCTTTAAAATCTCAGTATGTTAAATGTTATGTTAAAAAAAATAGTACATTTAAACGTTTTAGAATTTTTAAAGTCCTAGCAAGGAACTTAAACGTTTAGCAATAGAATTTTGACGAAAATTCGAAACATCAATTAAAAATTAAAATACATTATAAACATGAAAAAATTATTGATTTTAGTATTAACCCTTTCAACATTTGTAGGGTTTTCTCAAAGAAACAAAGAAGATAGAAAAAAGGAGTTTACAGAGCGTTTTACAAAACGAAATACAAAATCTCCTGAGCATCGTGCCGAAATTCAGAGTAAGCAAATGACATTAAGATTAGATTTATCTAGCGCTCAACAATCTCAAGTACAAGCGGCATTATTAGAGCATTTCACAAAAGCTGAAGAGAAAAAAATGGCTATTAAAACATCTGATAAAAAACTTACGGAAGACGAAAGAATGGCTATGAAGTCTGAAGCTTTAGACGCGCAAATTGCACTTAAAGCTAAAATGAAAACTATTTTGAACGAGGAGCAATACAAAAAATATTCTCAGATGGTAAATCGTAAAATGAAACCAGGAAAAAGAAAGAAATAAATTTCATTTACTTAAAATAAAAAAAAGCGCCAATTGGCGCTTTTTTTATTTTAATTCTTTTGCAAACACCTCTACTGCAGCAATAGTTTCGTCTAAGTCTTTATAAGTTAAAGCATCTGTGATAAACCAAGTTTCAAATGAGCTTGGAGCTATATAAATACCTTGTCTAAGCATACTATGAAAAAAAGTTTTAAACGTATCATTGTTTCCGTTTGCAGCTGTAACAAAATCATATACTGGGTCTTTATGAAAATGTACCGAAATCATACTTCCTACTCTATTGATTGTGTGGTCAATTTCATGTTCAAAAAACACTTTAGCCATACCCTTATGTAAGTAAGCTGTCTTCTCTTCTAGTCGTTTAAACAATCCTTCATCAGAATTAATAGCTTTTAACATAGCCAATCCGGCAGCCATTGCAAGTGGATTTCCACTTAATGTTCCTGCTTGATAAACAGGTCCGTTGGGCGCCAAATAATCCATAATTTCGTTTCTAGCCGCAAAAGCACCAACAGGCAATCCGCCGCCAATCACTTTTCCGTAACAAACAATATCTGCATTTACATTATATAATTCTTGCGCTGCACCTTTTGCAAGCCTAAATCCTGTCATAACCTCATCAAATATGAGCAATATGCCGTTAGAATCACATAAACGTCTTAAACCTTCTAAAAATCCATCTTGCGGTGGAATACATCCCATATTTCCTGCTACGGGTTCAATGATAATAGCTGCAATCTCATTAGGATTTGCTGCTATTAGTTCTTCAACATTAAGCAAATTATTATAATCGGCTAATAAGGTGTCTTTAGCTGTTCCTTGAGTTACACCTGGGCTATTTGGTGTACCAAATGTAGCACCACCACTTCCAGCAGCAATTAAGAACGCATCACTGTGTCCGTGATAACAGCCAGAAAATTTTATGATTTTATCTTTTTTGGTAAAACCTCGAGCCAAACGAATAGCACTCATACAAGCTTCTGTACCCGAATTTACAAAACGAATCTTATCAATATTAGGCACCATTGACACAGCAAGTTTCGCTATTTCGGTTTCTAATGCTGTTGGCATTCCAAATGATGTACCAGATTCTGCTTTGGCTTTAACTGCTTCTACAACAGGCTCAAAAGCATGACCTAATAACATTGGTCCCCAAGAATTTATGTAATCTATATATCTATTTCCGTCTTCATCGTACACGTAAGCACCTTTTGCGGATTTTGCAAAAATTGGAGTACCACCTACACCTTTAAAGGCTCGGACTGGAGAATTAACACCACCAGGAATCACAGTCTGAGCATCTTTAAATAGCGCGCTACTTCTTTGATATAACATTATATAACTATTTTATTTTCAAAATTTGCCCAATAGACAAATTGTTAGATTTTAAATTATTTTTCTTTTTAATTTCAGCAACAGAAATACCATATTTTTTGCTGAGAGAATAAAGCGTATCACCTTTTACTATGGTATGTATTTGTGTTGATTCTAAAGAGTTATCTTCTATTGTTTCTAATGGAGTGTCGAGCACTTCAGCATCATACTTATATAACTGATAGCGTTCAATTAAGCTGATTAACTTTTGTGGATACCTTCTATCTGTGGCATAACCAGCTGCTCTTAAACCTTTTGCCCAACCTTTGTAATCTGTTGGTTTTAGTTTGAATAAATTGGCGTAACGCTTGCGTCCTGTTAGAAATTCCGAATGGTCTTCGTAAGAACTTGAAGCGTATTTGTATTTTCTAAAACATTCTTGGTCTTCATCATCATCATGGTAAATTTTTTCACCTTTCCAGCCGTGGCATTTAATACCAAAATGATTGTTAGCTTCTTTTGCCAAACGTCCATTACCAGATGCCGATTCTAAAATACCCTGTGCTAAAGTAATACTAGCTGGTATTTTTGATTTCTTCATTTCTAGCATGGCAATACCTGAATAGGTCTCAATGTATGTGTCAACTGAAGTTCGTGGTTTCGGAATGTCTAATTCTTCAACTTTTTCTATTACAGGTTTAGGCTTTGAAACCACTTTTACCACTTCCTTTTTTACAGATTGATTTTGCCTTTTCTTTTTTGTGACAACGCCCTTTTTGGCACCACAAGCCATTAAAAGTACAGACAGAACAAGTATTAAAAAACGTAGTTTCATTTATAATTTTATAAGAGGCATTTTTTTAGCTGCTAATCTTAAATTCATACCTGAAATGCCTTGCAAACCTCCAGTATGAATTGCTAGTATTTTAGAATTATCAGAAAAATCTCCATTTTCAATCATTTTGAAAATTCCATACATCATTTTTCCTGTATAAACTGGGTCTAACTGAATACCGTATCGAAATGAAAAATCATTAATAAACGTAACTAATTCAGTATTTATTTTTGCATATCCACCAAAATGAAAATCTAATAATAACTCCCAATTATTTTGTGATGCAAATTTAAGAATTTCATCTTGTAAAAAATGACCTTTCAGTGCAGGAAAACCTAATATTTTTTGATTTTCTTTTGAAGCATTAATTAATCCTGAAATGGTTCCACCAGTACCAACACAAGTACAGATATAATCGAAATCTTTTGTGACATCATCTAAAATTTCCTCGCAACCTTTTACTGCTAATTGATTTGTTCCACCTTCGGGAATTAGATAAAAATCCCCAAATAGTTTTTTTAAATTATCTTGAAATTTTTCTGATTCTTTTTGTCGATAGTTTTCACGAGAGACAAAATGAAATTTCATACCGTTTGCTTTTGCAAATTTTAGGGTCGGATTTGCATCTATTTTATCAAAAAGCTCTTCACCTCTAATGACACCAACAGTTTTAAAACCTTCCATTTTTCCCGCATAAGCCGTAGCGGCAATATGATTGGAAAACGCTCCGCCAAAAGTTAAAATCGTATCTTGATTTTGTTGCTTCGCCTTTAATAAATTATATTTTAATTTTCTAAATTTATTACCAGAAACAAAAGGATGCAGCTCATCTTCGCGCTTTATAAAAAGCTGGATGTTCTTATCATTTTTAATATATATTTTCTGAATTCGAGACTGCATTCTGGTTTCAAAAATAGTTTATAAAATTCCAAAATGGGCGATTTTTTAAATACTTCAAATTAGTATCATTCTTGTAGGCCTCACGCTCAAAAGAAATACTTCGGTAGGCTTGTTGCCAATCATTAAGTTTTAAATATCTAATTATAAATTCAATTATATACAAAAGATAGAAAGGAATAATTAGAAGTTCGAGCTGTTGTCTTAAGTGAATTTTTTCATGATTGACTAAGATTTTATTCAACAACAATTCTTTTCGTTTTAAAAATATAAACGGAAACAGAGTTAAGCCAGTATAACCTTTAGGCACGATGTATTTTGAAATGAGAATCACTTTTTTTTGGAAATCAAAAATCAATCCAAAATAAGTTATCTTTGCTAATGATGCGGAATAATTTATAAAATCATTTCGCAACCCAGAACTTTATGCTATGAACAGAACAAATTCCCTTTCCTTTGGAAAGGGTTAAGGAAAGGCCATGAAAAAATACGTCCCAATCGAAGATGGCGATTATTATTTGACGCCAGAAGGCTATCGCTGTTTTACAGAACAATACCACTTAAAACGTGGCTATTGTTGCGAAAGCGGGTGCAGACATTGTCCGTATGGTTTTACAAAAGAAAAACTCAAAAAAAAGTAATGCAAAATAGCGCAACATCATTTTCAGAGCAGATATTAGAAGGTATTCCTGAGCAACTTCCGCCAGTGAAACCGTATGATAATTCTATAAATCATGCACCAGTAAGAAAAGATATTCTCAACAAAGAAGAAAAGAAATTAGCCTTACAAAATGCCTTACGCTACTTTGATAAAAAACATCATAAAGTTTTAATTGAAGAATTTAAAACCGAGCTAGACACTTACGGACGTATCTATATGTATCGTTTTCGCCCGGATTATAAAATGTACGCTCGACCTATTGACGAATATCCTGCAAAAACAAAACAAGCTGCTGCTATTATGCTTATGATTCAGAATAATTTGGATTATGCTGTAGCTCAACATCCGCATGAATTAATTACCTACGGCGGAAATGGAGGTGTCTTTAGCAATTGGGCGCAATATCGTCTCACCATGAAATATTTGGCCGAAATGAATGACGAGCAAACGCTAGTTATGTATTCTGGACATCCTATGGGTTTGTTTCCATCGCATAAAGAAGCACCGCGTGTCGTGGTGACCAATGGGATGATGATTCCTAATTATTCAAAACCAGACGATTGGGAAAAATTTAATGCGCTTGGTGTAACCCAATATGGACAAATGACTGCTGGTAGCTATATGTATATTGGACCACAAGGCATTGTTCATGGTACTACAATTACAGTATTGAATGGTTTTAGAAAAATTGGAAAATCCCCTAAAGGGAATCTATTTGTGACATCTGGTTTAGGCGGAATGTCTGGCGCACAACCAAAAGCTGGAAACATTGCGGGTTGTATTACGGTTTGTGCTGAAGTAAATCCAAAAATAACTCAAGTGCGTTTAGACCAAGGTTGGATAAACGAAAAAATAACAGACATAGACCTATTAGTAAAACGTGTCAACCAAGCCAAAGCTAAAAAAGAAGTGGTTTCTATCGCTTACTTAGGAAACATAATTGACGTTTGGGAAAAATTTGACGAAGCTAATATTCACATCGATTTAGGTAGCGACCAAACCTCACTTCACAATCCTTGGGCTGGCGGATATTATCCTGCAGACGTATCGTTTGAAGATGCCAATATTATGATGGCCGAACAACCAGAATTATTTAAGGAAAAAGTTCAAGAAAGCCTTAGACGACATGCTAAAGCTATAAATAAACACACAGAAAAAGGCACCTATTTTTTTGATTATGGAAATGCTTTTCTACTTGAAGCTTCTCGTGCAGGAGCAGATATTATGAACAATAACCCAACGCTTGGAAGAGAATTTAAATACCCAAGCTATGTCCAAGATATAATGGGACCAATGTGTTTTGATTACGGATTTGGACCTTTTCGTTGGGTTTGTGCTTCAGGAAAACCAGAAGACTTACAAAAGACCGATGAAATTGCATGCCAAGTTCTTGAGGAGATTATAAAAAATTCTCCTGAAGAAATTCAGCAACAAATGGCGGATAATATTCAATGGATAAAAGGCGCACAAGAAAACAAATTAGTAGTTGGTTCACAGGCAAGAATTCTGTACGCTGATGCCGAAGGCCGAATGAAAATTGCCGAGGCTTTCAATAATGCTATAGAAAATGGAGACATCGGATATGTAATCCTTGGTCGCGACCACCACGATGTTTCAGGAACAGATTCACCATATAGAGAAACCAGCAATATATACGATGGATCTAGGTTTACCGCAGATATGGCTATACATAATGTAATAGGCGATAGTTTTAGAGGTGCAACTTGGGTAAGCATACACAATGGCGGCGGCGTTGGTTGGGGCGAAGTTATAAACGGTGGTTTTGGTATGGTTCTTGATGGTTCTATGGAAGCTCATAAACGCTTGAAACAGATGTTGTTTTGGGATGTTAATAATGGTATTTCACGAAGAAGTTGGGCGCGAAACGAAGGTGCGATTTTTGCTATAAAACGCGCTATGGAAAATGAACCTAACTTAAAAGTGACATTGCCAAATTATGTTGACGATGCTTTATTAAATGGACTATAACTCAAATACATATATCATGAAAAAGATTACAAAATTTTTACCGCTTCTAGTTTTTGCAGTTTTATTAAGCTCTTGTAGTTCTGTGCGTGTAGCTTCAGATTACAACAAGGAAACTGAATTTAATGAGTATAAAACTTTCGCATTTTTTAAGCCAGGAATTGACAAAGCAGAGATTAGTGACCTTGATAAACGCCGAATTTTAAAAGCTATTGAAGCTGAATTGATGGCTAAAGGCATGACAAAATCCGAAAATCCTGATATGCTAGTAAGTATATTTACAAAATCTAACCAGCGTGTAGATGTTTATAACAACGCTTGGGGTTTTAACAACTGGGGTTGGGGAATCAACCGTTGGGGTTGGGGACCAGGTTGGGGCTTTGGAGGATTTGGCGGTAACCAAGTTTCTACAAGAACTGAAGGTATATTATTTATAGATTTTATTGATGCAAATAAAAAAGAACTTATTTGGCAAGGAAGCGGAACTGGTTATTTAGTGACAAAAAATATCGAGAAAAAAGAAGCAAGAATTAATGAGTTTGTCTCTGAAATGATGACAAAATATCCTCCAGCTGAGGAAACAAAATAATATTTTTATTTCTATAAAGACAGAGAGCATTCATTAACCGAGTGCTCTTTTTTTTGTCTTAATTCTAATGTCTAGTAAAAGTGTATCTTTGCGCACTTTTAAGATAAGCATTATGATTTTAGGTCAAACTACACGAAAAAATTTTACCCAAAACCCTAAGAATGACATTCTTTCTGGATTAACAGTTGCATTAGCATTAGTACCAGAAGCAGTAGCATTTGCATTTGTTGCAGGTGTTGACCCTTTGGTTGGATTATATGGTGCATTTATGATGGGAATTGTAACCGCTCTTTTTGGTGGCCGTCCAGGAATGATTTCTGGTGCAACAGGCGCTATGGCGGTGGTAATGGTACACCTTATCCAAAAAGGAAATGAAGTTGGTTTAACTTTAGACACAACTACAGAAAACTTAGGTTTACAATGGCTATTTATAACATTACTGTTTGTTGGTGGCATTCAAATTTTAGCAGGTGTTTTTAAGTTGGGTAAATTTGTTCGCCTGATTCCACATCCAGTGATGATGGGTTTTGTAAATGGCTTGGCTATTGTTATTTTTCTTTCACAATTAGGGCTTTTCAAAGAAAATATCAATGGTGAAAAGGTATTTATGACAGGTAGCGGACTTTATACTATGCTAGCCCTAATTGCGTTAACTATGGCAATAATGTTTGGGTTACCAAAATTGACTAAAAAAATTCCTGCAGCTTTAACAGCAATTATTGTTGTTGCAGCGATAACTATATTAGGAAAATTGGATGTCAGCACTGTTGGCTCATTTATCAGAGATGGTGGTGGCGAAGGTTTGCAAGGCAGTTTACCTACTTTTCAAGCTCAAATATTTGGATTGTTTGACTCTTTAAATGGCCATTGGGATTTAATCCTTTCTACAGCTTTTATTCTAGCGGCAGTCGGGTTAATTGAATCTTTGATGACATTAAACTTAATTGATGAAATGACCGAAACTCGAGGAAACGGAAACCGAGAATGCATAGCACAAGGCGGAGCCAATATATTAAATGGATTGTTTGGCGGAATGGGTGGCTGTGCTATGATTGGCCAGTCTATTATTAACGTAGATTCTGGTGGACGTGGCCGACTGTCTGGAGCTGTTGCAGCTATCGCACTATTATGCTTTGTTTTGTTTGGAGCACCTTTAATAGAGCAAATCCCAATCGCTGCACTTGTTGGCGTCATGTTTATGGTTGTTATAGGAACTTTTGCTTGGTCTAGTTTCAGAATTATTAGAAAGATTCCGTTATCCGATGCCATAGTTTTAATTGCTGTTTCTGCGATTACTGTTTGGAAAGATTTAGCTGTTGCAGTAATTGCGGGTGTTATTATTTCGGCTTTAGTATTTGCTTGGAAAAACGCGACGATGATTCGTGCAAGAAAACGCATTCAGGCAGATGGCACTAAGACTTATGAAATCTGGGGACCTTTATTTTTTGGCTCTATTCAGAATTTTAATTCGAAATTTGATGTGAAAAATGATCCAGATAAAGTTGAAATCGATTTTGTCGAATCTCGCGTAAGTGACCATTCTGCTATGGAAGCTATTTTCAATTTGGTAAATAAATATGAAGCAGCTGGCAAAGACATAAAGCTGAAACATTTAAGTACAGACTGTAAAAACTTAATGTATAAAGCTAGTCCAAAATTTAAGGAAGTTATTGTTGAAGATATTGATGACCCACGGTATCATTTAGCGGCTGATCCAGAAAAATTTACTAAACCACTTTCAGAATATAATATATAATTTGTTTTTAAGTAAGCTTAACACCTATTCATCAGCTAGTTAACAACAGATATTCCCTTTACTAAATAAAACGTAAAAATAACTGATTATCAATTAATTAGACTAACTTGCTGCTTTAATTTAATATATTTAAATATGAGTACTGGTACAGTAAAATTTTTTAATGATTCTAAAGGTTTTGGATTCATAACGGAAGAAGGAAACGACAAAGATCATTTTGTACATGTTTCGGGTTTAGTTGATGAAGTAAGAGAAGGTGACAATGTAGAATTCGATTTAACCGAAGGAAAAAAGGGATTAAACGCAGTTAATGTAAAAGTTATATAATTATATACCTTACAATCTTTTTAAGTAAAAAGCCTATCAAAATTTGATAGGCTTTTTTGTTTATAATTTGATTTTAATGGGTAAACTTAAAGTAAATAAGGCTTTGCATGCCCATTGTCAATCAACCATTGGTTCAATTCTAAACCATCTTCTAAAATGATATTAGCTAAATAACGTCCATATTTTCCTTGTTTGTCTTTATAAGACCTGATGGTTACATCTTTATCTAATATCATACCCCTAACAATATCTCTAACTTTTCGACCCTCTTCTTTTTCTGGGCCTCGAAGTTCTGGAGTGTCTATACCATAAAGTCTAAGTTTCATCTCTCTCGAAATTAAAAAACCTAAATCTACAATTGCCGTTACCGTATCTCCATCGTAAACATCAATTATTTTTGCTTTGTAAGTGTACATTATTTTCAGTATTAGTATTCTGAAAATGAATATACAATTAATAATTTATAAGCGCTAAAATCTTGTCTTTTACCTTTTCAGTCGACGGAATCATAGTTTGCTCTAGAGTTGAATTCAAAGGAATTGCAGGCATGTTCTCGCTTCCAATAGTCATAACTGGCGCATCTAAAAATTTAAAACATTCTTCCTGAATTTTTCCTGCTAATGCTCTTGCAAAACTGTTGTTTGAAGGCTCTTCCGTAACAACCAAACACTTACCTGTTTTCTTTACAGATTTCATTACAGTGTCTTCATCCAAAGGATAGAGCGTTCTTAAATCAATGACTTCAATTTGATTTTGCATTTCCAATTCTTCTGAAGCATTCATAGCCCAATGCACACCCATACCATAAGTAACTATGGTCAGCGTCTCAACCGATTCTTGTTTCCAAATTTCTTGAAGCACCCAAGCCTTTCCGAATGGTAATACATAATCTTCACTTGGCTCAACAGAAGTTGCGCCTTGAGTTCCAGGCACCTTAGACCAATACAATCCTTTGTGTTCTAAAATCACAACTGGGTTTGGATCGTGATAAGCGGCTTTAATCAACCCTTTTAAATCAGCACCATTACTTGGATATGCTATTTTTATGCCTCGTATGTTTGTTATCACACTTTCCACAGAAGAAGAATGATAAGGACCGCCGCTACCGTAAGCGCCGATTGGCACGCGAAGTATCATACTTACTGGCCATTTTCCATTAGATAAATAACAACTGCGACTTACTTCTGTAAAGAGCTGATTAAGTCCTGGCCAAATATAGTCTGCAAATTGGACCTCAACAATTGGCTTTAAACCAACTGCTGACATACCTACCGTAGACCCTACGATAAAAGCTTCTTGTATTGGTGTATTAAAGACTCTATCGTCTCCGAACTTCTGGGCTAGTGTCGCAGCTTCTCTAAATACGCCGCCAAGTCTTCCGCCAACATCTTGCCCGTATAACAAACACTCTTTGTGTTCTCTCATGAGCTCTTCAACTGCAAACAAGGCACAGTCAACCATCACCACTTTATCTGCGCCTTCGGGAGAACGTGTTCCTTTTTCTTCAGTGATTAGGGTTGGCACAAAATCGTTAGTAAATAAATCTTCTGGTTTTGGGTCTTCAGCCTTCAATGCTTTTTGAAAATCTGAAGCCACTTTTTCCTTTGCTTTATTTTCAATCTCATCGACTTCCTTTTCTGTAAAACCATTATCTAATAATTGCTGTTTTAACACCGGATATGGGTCACGCGAACGTGCTTCGTCTAAATCATCACGATACCATTCCATTCGTACACCTGATGTGTGGTGATTTAATAACGGAACTTTAGCATGAACCAAAAACGGACGACGCTCTTTTCGGATAGTCGCAATGACTTTTTCAATAGCTTCATAGCTTTCAATAAAGTTAGCGCCGTCTATACTGATAGCTTCTAAACCATGAAATCCCGCTGCATATTCTGCTGCGTTTTGCGCTCTCGTCTCGGCTTCATTTGCAGAAATATCCCAACCATTATCTTGTACTAAATAGAGGATTGGCATTTGCTTTAATGCTGCCATTTGAAACGCTTCGGCTATTTCACCTTCGGTAACTGAGGCATCTCCTAAGGAGCATACTGAAATTGGGTTCTCAATAGACGAATCATTTAGACCTTGTAATTCTTTATATTGCATTCCCATAGCAACACCTGTTGCCGGAATCGCCTGCATACCAGTTGCTGAAGATTGATGTGGAATTTTTGGTTTATCATCATCCTTTAAACTTGGATGCGAATAGTAGGTTCTACCACCAGAAAATGGATCATCCTTTTTAGCTAAAAGTTGCAGCATTAAATCATAAGGCTCTAAACCAAATGACAATAACATCGCATCATCTCTATAATATGGAAATGCATAATCTTGAGGCAATAATTGCATACCTAAAGCCACTTGAATAGCCTCATGACCTCTAGAAGTCGCATGTACGTATTTTGAAACTTGCTTGAAATTTTCTTCATACAACTCTGCCATAGCCTTAGCGGTACAGAGTTTAGAAAAACCTTTTTTTAGTATATCTTTTTTCATATTTATTTCTTAGGATAGTTAAAATACCTTGTTTATGTTATTTTCTTTTACACCCCTAAAGTCCCCTTAAGGGGACAATCCACTAATGTAACTTTGGAACTACTGTCCCCTTAAGGGGACTTTAGGAGTGTTTTGCGTTAGGGATTGAGGCTTTGTTGGAGCTCTCCCGACTTTTTCGTCGGGAAGCGACTGCCGAAAGCCCGACCTCGCTTTCGTTGAAACTTCAGCGAGCAAGCGAGGTAACGGCCAAATTATCCTAAACGAATTGCTTTCTTGTTTTTACCATCCAACCAAATCTATCTTCGAGTTGTCCTGTTTTAATTGCATTTAATGTATCGTTGACTTCCAGTCCTACAGGACTTTCGTCTGAAACGTGAATTGTTTCGCCTTTTAGTCCAATCTCTTGAATGTTGGCAATACCAACAGCAGTTCCTGTCCCAAAAGCTTCTTCGAGCGTTCCGTTTTTGGAAGCTTTAATAATTTCGTCGATAGTAATTTTTCGTTCTGTAACTGAATAATTCATCGCACGAAGCATATCTATAACACTAGCTCTTGTAATACCATGTAGCACGGAACCATCTAATTCTGGTGTAATAAATTCACCATTGATTTTAAAGAAAATATTCATAGTCCCAACTTCCTGAATATATTTATGCTCCACTGCATCTAACCACAAGACTTGATCATATCCTTTGGCTTTTGCCAGTTCCGTTGGTCTGATTGCTGCAGCATAATTTCCAGCTGCCTTTGCTTCTCCTGTTCCGCCATGAGCTGCCCTTATGTATTGCTTCTCGGCCCAAAGTTTAATACGCTTACTAAAAAATGGACCTGCAGGTGAAGCCATAATAATAAACTTATAATGCGTAGCTGCACGCATACCAATAAAAGGCTCATCGGCATACATAAAAGGTCTTAAGTATAACGCACTGCCTTTCTGTGGCGGAATCCAATTATGCTCTAAACTCACTAACTCTTTTAATCCCTGAACAAATAAATCTTCCGGTACGTAAGGCATGCCCATACGGTCAGCACTCTTGTTTAATCGAGATGCATTTTTAGCAGGTCTAAATAACATTGGCTCGCCATCAGTGTCTTTATAGGCTTTCATACCTTCAAAAATAGCTTGTCCATAATGCAATGCCATTGCCGCAGGATGCGTTGGAATAGGCTTTAGAGGCTCAATTCTTGAGTTAGTCCATTCGCCATTTTCATAGTCACAGATAAACATGTGATCAGTAAAGGTGGTTCCTAAAGGGATATTGTTGAAATCTAAGTCGTCGACTTGCGATTTTTCAACTTTTGTAATTGATATGTTGTAGTTCATAATCTTTTGTTTTATAGTTCATTTTGTCTTGAAACAAAACGAACCAAAAATTCAAGTTGAAATAAGGAATTTTTCAATCTTGTTTCACAGATTGAAAACCAAAAATAAAATCTAAATTCAGTCCAAGGCTTCCTGAATTCTTAACGATTTGATTTTTATATTCGGCATTTCAACATTTATTTCAATGCTTCGCATTGATTATATCTAAAAGCGAAGCGGTCTAATCTCTATATTCTAGATGTCTCTATTAATATCAAACTGTTCAAAATAATCTGCCACGCGACGTACAAAGCTTCCGCCTAAAAAACCGTCAACGACGCGATGGTCGAACGATAGTGAAAGATACATCATGCTTCTAATCGCGATTTCATCACCGCTTTCCGTCTCAATAACTTCAGGACGTTTTTTTATGATGCCGAGTGCGAGTATGGCTACTTCTGGCTGATTAATAATAGGTGTGCCCATGACACTGCCAAAAGTTCCTACGTTGGAAATTGTAAACGTACTTCCCTTAATATCATCTCCACCAAGTTTATTATCTCTTGCCTTTGCTGCCAATTCATTAACGTTAGTGGCTAGTGCTTTTAAATCTTTTGTGTCCGCATTTTTCACCACAGGAACGATAAGATTTCCACTAGGTAATGCGGTTGCCATACCAATATTTATATGCTCTTTTACAATGATATGATTCCCATCTACTGAGGCATTAATATTCGGAAAATCCTTCACTGCTTTCGCTACTGCTTCGACGAATAGTGGCGTAAAGGTTAAACGCTCACCATACTTTTCTTGAAAGGCTTTTTTATTAGCATTACGCCAATTTACCATGTTAGTCATGTCCGCCTCAACATAAGCCGTTACGTGTGGTGACGTATGCTTGGAATATACCATATGGTCTGCAATCATCTGACGCATGCGGTCCATCTCAATGATTTTACCTTTGCCTTTGTCGAAAGATAATTGTGGAATTCTATACGCCGTTGGGTCTTGTTGAACAGGTTGCGCAAATTTGTACGGTCTTCCGTCTTCGATATATTGAAACAAATCACTTTTGCGTAATCGTCCCTCATTTCCTGTAGCAGGAATTCGCGCTAGTTCTTCAAAACTAATATGATGTTCTTTGGCTATGGAAATGATTAATGGTGAAAAAAATGTGTTCGAATTTGAGTCTGAAATCGAAAATGAATTTAAAGCTGAATTCGAAACTGAAGCTTTCTTTGAAATTGAATGTTTTTGAACTGGCCTTAGTTTTTCAAGTTTGTTCTGTGTTTTCGATTTCAATTTCGAGTTCGAATTCAACTTCTGCTCTTCAGAAACTTCTAAAACTGCTATAACATCGCCAACTGGAACAACATCTTTTGCTTGAAACAACGTTTTTACTAATGTTCCTGAAGCAGGAGCTGGAACTTCGTTATCAACTTTATCAGTGGCTACTTCCAATAAAATATCGCCTTCTTCAAAAGAATCGCCTTCAGAAATCAACCAGTTGATGATAGTTCCTTCAGTGATGCTTTCGCCCATTTTGGGCATTTTAAGTTCAAATTCTTTCAAGATAAAATGATTTTGAATAAGTATTAAAGATAACACTTCACTCATTTTACATCTGTTAAAAACTTTTAAAATGATTTAAAAAAGAATAATATTCTTTAATATTGTTTAAAACCGAATTTTATTCTTTATAATTTACTATCTTGGCAATCGAAAAGATGAAATGTTTTTATGGCTTACACGCTCGATAAAATCGATATGCAAATCCTTGCTATTCTTCAAAATAACAGTAATCGTACTACAAAAAGTATTGCTGAGGAACTCGGCATGACCACATCTCCTGTATTTGAACGCATTAAAAAAATGGAAAAAGAAGGATATATAAAAAAGTACGTTGCTATTTTAAACAATAAGAAAATTGGCTTAAAACAAACAGTTTTTATATGCATAACACTTCAGGGACACACAAGAAGTTATCTTGAAAAGTTCGTAAAACAGATTAATAGTTTTCCTGAAGTCATAGAGTGTCATCGCGTTAGCGGAAACTTTGATTATTTGCTAAAATTAGTAGTTGAAGACATTGAAGCCTACGAAACCTTTATCATTTCAAAACTGACACTTCTACCCTATTTAGGAAATGTACAGAGTTTAATTACACTGTCTACAGGAAAAGAAACTAATGAGATTGATTTGAGTCGGGTTTGAAATTCTACGACTTAAGCATTTCGACTGCGCATTATGTGACAGTTTTAATATTTTCTAAAATCCACTTACATAATTAAGTTCTTATTAAATAAAAACCCGAAAAGTTAAGGGACTTTTCGGGTTAAATCTTGCTCTTAAACAAGCATTCAATGGATATTTATTTAATCGACGTTATCGTGTAAAAAAGAATTATTACTTCTTAATTGAATATCGTCATTATCATCAGTACCAACAGACATGCGTGAAGCACTTGTTTCTGAAGAATGTTGAGCATCCTCCAAATTAACGCCTTGCCTTTTATATGCTGGTTCTTTTTCTATTTCATCAATTTTTGCATTGTTGAACTTGTAATTAAAGTCTTTCATTTTCCTACGACGCTCATCTGCTCTTGCTTTTAAAATCTCTGAAATTGGACTATTCATAGGGTCAATTTCTCCAACAGATTCTTCTGCAGTTTCTTCTATTGGTAGCGTTTTCTTTTCGAAAACAATTTCTTCTTTTACTTCCGTTTCGAGTTTAGTTTTTGTCGAGGTTGCTTCTGTTTCAGAAGATGTAAAATCGTCTAAAGCGTAACGCTTTTCACCTTCTTCATTTACTTCTGTTACAGAAATTAACTCTATTGGGTCGTTCACAGAAATGTCTTTGACTTCATCTTCGAGTTGAAAAAGCATTTTCTCATCTCCAGTTTCTGGCTCTTCAATAGGCTCATTTTCAAATTGAGATAATGGTAAATCAAACGTCAAAGTAATTTGTTCCTCATCCTTTTCTTCAACAACTGGAGTTTCCACTTGTTGAACTGGTGTAATTATAAAGTCTTCTTCAGTTACTGGTTTAGCATCTAAAACTTCATCATAAATAACATTAATGTTTTTAATGGCATCAGTTGTTTGAATCAGTTCGTTTTTTAAAGATGGTTTACTTTGTGAAACTTCCTCAAAATCATCTTCAGTTAAAGTATGCACTATTGGTGTTTCTTTAACTTCTTTTTCTAAGATGATGTCTGGAGAAATAATTGCTGGCCCAAGGTCTTGCTGATGAACTTCTTCATCTTCTAATGCATGAATGACTTTCTTTGTCTCCGTGTTTGATATTTCGTTTTGTTGGTCAATATCAAAGCCAGTAGCAATAATGGTAACCGCAATTGATTCTTGTAAAGATTCATCTTCGCCTACACCCATAATGATGTTAGCGCCATGACCAGCTTCGTTTTGAATATGATCATTGATTTCCCCAATTTCATCAATAGTAATTTCTTGAGTGCCAGAAACGATAAGCAACAATACGTTTTTGGCTCCAGTAATTTTATTATCATTTAACAATGGTGAATCTAAAGCTTTCATAATTGCATCTTGGGCTCTAGTTTGCCCTGATGCTGTTGAAGAACCCATGATTGCTGTACCACTTTTACTCAATACAGTTTTAGCATCACGTAAATCGATGTTTTGTGTGTAGTGATGCGTAATTACTTCTGCAATTCCGCGAGAAGCGGTAGCCAAAACTTCATCTGCTTTTGAGAAACCAGCTTTAAAACCTAGATTTCCGTACACTTCTCTAAGTTTGTTATTATTAATAACAATTAACGAATCTACATGCTCACGTAATCTTTCGATGCCACGTTGCGCTTGTTCGTTACGCATTTTACCCTCGAATTGAAAAGGCATTGTAACGATACCAACAGTTAAAATATCTAACTCACGCGCCATCTTAGCGATGATTGGCGCTGCTCCTGTACCTGTTCCGCCACCCATTCCGGCAGTAATAAACACCATTTTTGTATTGGTATCTAACATACGTCGAATATCTTCTAGACTTTCTACTGCAGATTGTTCACCAACATCTGGATTAGCACCTGCACCAAGACCTTCAGTAAGATTAACTCCTAGCTGAATTTTGTTTGGCACACCGCTATTTTGGAGGGCTTGCGCATCAGTGTTGCAGATAACAAAATCTACACCTTTGATACCTTGTTGAAACATGTGATTTATTGCATTACTTCCGCCGCCACCGACACCAATAACTTTAATGACATTGGATTGGTTTTTTGGCATATCGAAAGAAATATTCCCAAATTCGTTGCTGTTGCTCATATTAACTTTATTATGGGGTTTTATATATAGATTGATTAATTAATTCTTATTTTGATGAAATACTTAAGTTTAACTAAGCGTTTCATTTCTAATTTTTTATTCTGCGTTATCTAAAAAATCTTTAACACGTTCAGTTAACTTATCTAAAAACGAACGACGTTCTTTTGTCTTTTCTTCTTTTATTAAAGTTTCTACCTCTTCATTCTCTTGTGTTTCGGTTTTTACCTCTTCTTGCTCAGCTTCATCACTAATTTTACGTTCTTGGCGCTTTAAGCCGTCCATTACTAAACCAACAGCTGTAGCAAATAAAGGGCTCGCAATTTCCTCATCACTTCCACCTGCTAAATGCTCATTAGGATAACCTATTCTGGTGTCCATACCTGTAATATATTCTACTAATTGCTTGAGGTGTTTTAATTGACTTCCTCCACCTGTTAAAACAATACCTGCAATTAATTTTTTCTTTTGCTCTTCGTGACCGTAGTTTTTAATTTCCACATATACTTGCTCAATAATCTCCACGACCCTAGCGTGGATAATTTTTGATAAATTTTTAAGAGTAATTTCCTTTGGGTCGCGCCCTCTTAAACCAGGGATTGAGACAATTTCATTGTCTTTATTTTCTCCAGGCCAAGCTGAACCAAATTTCATTTTTAATAATTCGGCTTGCTTTTCAATAATTGAGCAACCTTCTTTGATATCCTCTGTAATCACATTTCCACCAAAAGGAATAACAGCGGTATGACGAATGATTCCGTCTTTAAAAACTGCTAAATCAGTTGTTCCGCCACCTATATCGATTAAAGCCACACCAGCTTCACGCTCCTCTTGGCTCAAAACTGCATTTGCCGAAGCCAAAGGCTCTAACGTGATACCTTCAAGCTCTAAGTCCGAACTTTTTACACAACGTCCAATGTTTCTGATTGAAGATACTTGACCGACTACCACATGAAAATTAGCTTCTAATCTTCCACCGTACATTCCGATAGGCTCTTTAATTTCGGCTTGACCGTCAACCTTAAATTCTTGTGGTAATACGTGGATGATTTCTTCACCAGGCAACATTACCAATTTGTGCACTTGGTTGATTAATCTATCAATATCCGTTTCATCAATTACCAATTCAGAATTGGCTCTTGTGATATAATCGCTATGTTGAAGACTGCGAATATGCTGTCCTGCAATACCTACTGTGACTTCAGAAATTTTCTCTGACGCCGCAGCTTCTGCTTCTTGAACAGCTTGCTGAATGGACTGAATAGTTTGTGTAATATTATTTACAACACCACGATGTACTCCTAAACTTTTGGATTTACCAACTCCCAAAATCTCCACCTTGCCATATTCATTTTTACGGCCAATCATTGCCACAATTTTTGTGGTTCCTATATCTAATCCTACCGAAATATTATGCTTTTCCATACTCTACTTTTTGGTGCATATCACTTGGTTATCAAACCTTAAGTTTACACTACTGTACGTGTTAATTGTCTTATCGTTTATCGCTTTTTTATAAAAAGCTTTAAAATTATTTATCTTCTTTTTAAGCTTATTTAAACTTCCAAGATGCACTACAAAATCAAATTTTCTTAAGCGTAAGCTTATATCTTGATTTTCGGCTTGAATAATTTCTATAACATGCTGTTTTAAAAAATCATCTTCATCTATAGTTTTTGCAATTCTATAAATAGTTTCAAGCTTCGTTTTATAAACTTTACCTGTCACCAAAGGTACTCTCGCCGAATAATTATCGGATAATGGCATAAAAGACCCTTCATCATCTACGTAATATGAAGCGTTTGTATGCACTCTAGCGATAGGT
Source organism: Winogradskyella litorisediminis (assembly GCF_042675765.1). Taxonomy (NCBI): domain Bacteria; kingdom Pseudomonadati; phylum Bacteroidota; class Flavobacteriia; order Flavobacteriales; family Flavobacteriaceae; genus Winogradskyella; species Winogradskyella litorisediminis. The sequence continues at coordinate 41,101 of NZ_JBHTJL010000009.1, forward strand.
CGTTTTTGCTCAATTTCTGCCGTAAGCATGCCATTTACAGACATATATACTTCGGCATTTTTAACCATTGGATTAGAACTTAGGGCAGATTCTAATTCATTCAAATCTATAATATCTTTATGCTTATTATGAAGACCTTTAGGATTTTGTATTAACAATTTACTAACATTATTATGGGTTAAAAACAAGTTATTAGTACCTGTAAATTCAACCTTTGGTTCATTAATGACACGATTTTTATTTCGCTCCGCCGAAAACGCATACAAAAACCCTACTAACACTAGTAAAAACAAGACTTTTATGTATCCGTAATTAATCTTCATTTAGCAACCCTTTTTTAATTTTTTTGACCTCTTCACCAATATCTCCAGCCCCAATTGTGAGGATAATTTTGGTTGAACTATTTTTTATAGTTTTAATTAAATTTTTCTTTGTTACTAAAACCTTGTTTTCATTGTCTATTTTATCTAATAACCATTGCGAGTTCACACCATCAATCGGCAATTCTCGCGCAGGATAAATATCCAATAAAACCAACGCATCAAATTGCGAAAGCGCCTGCGCAAATTCATCTGCGAAATCTCGGGTTCTTGAAAATAAATGAGGTTGAAAAACGGCCAAAACCTTATCGTTTGGATACATTTCTCTAACGGCTTGATGCACAGCGTTAATTTCTTCAGGATGATGTGCATAATCATCAATAAACACCAAATCGTCCCTTTTAATTTGATAGGTAAATCGTCTTTTAACACCTTTGTAGTTTGCTAAAGCCTTGGCAAGCTGCGGCTGAGGGATGCCATATTCTACAGACATCGCCAAGGCTATTAATGCATTAGACAAGTTGTGTCTACCAGGTAGGTTAAATTTGAAATTTTTAAGAACAGTTTTAGGCGTTTTTACATCAAAAATGTAACTGCCATTTTCTATTCTAATATGTTGTGCGGTATAGTCTGAATTGTCTTCTATACCGTAAGTTATTCCGTCAAGTGGCAAACCATTTTTTACAAACAGCTTGCCGTTTGGCTTTATTTTTTTTGTAAAATCTTCGAAGGATTTCGTGAGTTCTGAAGCGTCACCATAAATATCTAAATGGTCTGCATCCATAGATGTTACACAAGCGTAATCTGGAGATAAGGTTAAAAAAGAGCGGTCAAATTCATCTGCTTCAACTACAGTAGCTTCTGTTCCGTTTACAATTAAGTTTGAATTATAATTCTCACTTATGCCACCTAAAAAGGCAGTCATTTTTACATCACACTCATTTAGTAAGTGACCCAAAATACTTGTCGTGGTTGTTTTCCCATGCGTACCTGCAACGGCAAAGCAGAATGTGCTTTTAGTAATTTCCCCAAGAACTTCTGAACGCTTTTTAACTTCAAAATTATGTGATTTAAAAAAGTTTAATTCTGAGTGTGACGCTGGAATCGCTGGCGTGTAAACCACAAGCGTATTTTCCTTTTGTTTGAAATTATCTTGAATCGCATTTACATCATCTTCAAAATGAACAGCAACACCTAAATCTTCTAGAGCTCGAGTGATATCCGAAGGTGTTTTGTCATAGCCAGCGACTTGATTTCCGTTAGCTACAAAATACCGCGCCAGAGCACTCATGCCAATACCGCCGATGCCTATAAAATAGATATTTTGTTTTTTGCTATTCATATTATCTGAGAAGCTTTTCCACTTCGTCCGCTATATCTTTTGTAGCATTTACCAGTGCTAATTTCTTTATGTTTTCACCTAATGCTTCTCTTTGTTCTTTGGAAATTACTAAACCTTTAAAAACAGAATTAAAATCTGAATCTAATTGAGATTCTTTTATAAGAATTGCAGCGCTTTTATCAACGATTGATTGCGCATTTTTGATCTGATGGTCTTCTGCCACATTTGGTGATGGAATAAAAATTACAGGTTTACCAACCACGCATAATTCTGAAACCGAACTTGCGCCAGCTCTTGAAATTATAATATCAGCTGCTGCATAAGCTAAATCCATTTGATTTAAAAATGCGTGCACTTGAATATTATCTACAGAATTATGTTTGCTGTACTGATCTTGGTACAATTTTCCGCATTGCCAAATGAGCTGAATGTTATTCGACTTAAAAAAATCAAGTTTACTTTCTATAAGTTGATTAACACGTCTTGCTCCTAAACTTCCGCCTAAAACGAGAAGCGTCAATTTATTTTCAACAAGTTGAAACTCTTTTTTTGCTGCTTCAGTTTTACCTTCAACTTCAATTAAATCTTTACGAATAGGATTTCCTGTTAGCACCAGTTTCTCCTTAGGAAAAAATCGTTCTAAACCATCGTAAGCCACACAGATTTTATTGGCTTTTTTACTCAATAATTTATTGGTAATTCCTGGATATGAATTTTGTTCTTGTATCAACGTCGGAATTCGTTTTGAATTCGCCGCATGCAATAACGGTCCACTTGCAAAACCACCTGTTCCTATCACCACATCCGGTTTAAAACTTCTGATGATTCGAATAGATTTTAATAAACTTGACATTAATTTAAATGGAAACTGAAGATTTTTCAAAGTCAACTTTCGTTGAATTCCAGAAATCCAAAGTCCTTGAATTTTGTAACCAGCTTGAGGTACTTTTTCCATTTCCATTCTATCTTTTGCACCAACAAATAAAAACTCCGCTTTTGGGTAACGCGACTTTAATTCGTTAGCAATAGCAATTGCAGGATAGATGTGTCCGCCTGTTCCGCCGCCTGATAAAATAAATTTATATGTCGATTTATTTTGACTCAATTTTATATTGTTTCCGATAAAATATCTAATGGATTATCTTCTCTAGTTTCGTCTTCTTTTGCTTTTATTTCTTCACGTTTTGCGCTTACACTTAAAATAATTCCTATTGCTAAGCACGTCATCCAAATTGATGTTCCACCACTACTGATTAATGGTAAAGTTTGGCCTGTGACTGGGAATAATTCCACCGCTACAGCCATATTTATTAAAGCTTGAAACACAATTGGTAACCCAACACCAAGCACTAATAATTTTCCGAAAATGGTATCTGATTTTTGAGATACAATCACTAATCTAAATAACAACCATGAGTACATCACCAACAGAAATAACCCACCAACAAGTCCGTACTCTTCTATAATAATAGCAAATATGAAATCTGATGATGATTGCGGCAATATATTTTTTTGAATGCTTTTTCCAGGACCCAAACCACTTACGCCGCCGGATGCAATAGCGATTTTAGCGTTTTCTATTTGGTACGCTTCTTGAGTTTTCTCATCACTAGTAAAACTTTCAATTCTACTCATCCAAGTATCTACACGGTTTGGCATCACTTCTGGAAAGGATTTTGCAATAAGTATAAAAAATATCAATGCTAATACACCCGAGCCAATAATAACCAAAAGATATCTCACAGGATAACCTCCCAAAAAAGTAAGTAGTACTACCATTAAAAACATGATAGCAGTTGTTGAGAAATTGGCTGGTAAAATAAGTGCAAGTACAATAAAAACTGGCGCCCATAATGGCAGAATTGTTTCTTTAAACGAAACGGCTTTATCTTTAATTTTGGACAAATATCTCGCTACATAAACCATCAAAACAACCGATGCTAAAGTTGATGTCTGAAATGACATGTTGAGTATTGGTATTTTAATCCAACGGCTCGCATTGGCACCATCAATAGTAGTTCCTTGCAACACAGTTAAAATTAACAAGACAATAACTACAGGAATCATAATCATTGATAATCCTCTAAAATAGCGATATGGAATTCGATGCACCGCATACATAATGGCGAAGCCTAAAAATAAATGCATGGAATGTTTTACCAAATAAGAAAAGGTGTTACCCGAGCCGCCAGTATATGCCAAATTACTAGCTGCTGAATACACAGGTAAAAATGAGAAAATTGCCAATAACGTTGCTATTGCCCAAATTAACCTATCACCTTTTATATTTTTAAAAATCCCTTGTGCCATTTGTCTTGTTAGACATCTTCCTAGAAGAAAGAATTAAGTTTATAATTTTCTAACCGCTTCTTTAAATTGACGACCTCTATCTTCGTAATTTTCGAACAAATCAAAACTTGCACATGCTGGCGATAACAACACATTATCACCGGCGCTTGCAATTTTGTAAGCAATCTTAACAGCTTCGCTCATAAACTGCGTTTCGATGATAACATCAACCATATTACCAAAAGTTTGCATCAGTTTTGTGTTGTCTGTACCTAAGCAGATAATAGCCTTTACTTTTTCATTTACAAACTGAAAAACTTCGCGGTAGTCGTTGCCTTTATCTACACCACCAACAATCCAAACAGTTGGCGCTTGCATACTTTCTAGAGCGAAATATGTTGCGTTGACATTCGTGGCTTTTGAATCATTTATGTATTGTACTTTGTTAATACGTAGTACATTTTCCAATCGATGTTCTACACCTTGAAAGTTCTCTAAACTTTCGCGAATGGTTTGCTTTCTAATCTTAAGTAAATGTGCCGCTGTTGAAGCAGCCATTGCATTTTTAACGTTGTGTTTACCGTCTAATGCTAGTTTTTTTATTGGCATAATTATATGGTTGTTATCTATGTTTATTATTATATTTTCTTCTTTTATATATGCGCCGTTTTCAAATTCTTTCGTCAATGAAAAAGGCAATTTTTGAGATTTAATAGGATTATTTTCTAACCATTCTGAAATCACTTCGTCATCCGCATCGTAAATGAAATAATCGTCTTCCGTTTGATTTTCTATTATTCTGAATTTTGATGCGATGTAATTTTCAAATTTGTAATCATATCTATCTAAATGGTCTGGTGAAATATTTGTCAGAATCGCGATATGTGGCTTAAAATCTTGGATATCATCTAACTGAAAACTACTGACCTCAAGCACATAATTTTGATGATTTTTTTCTAAGATTTGTTTTGCAAAACTGTCTCCAATATTTCCCGCTAACCCAACATCCAATTCTTGCTTTAGAATATGATGCGTTAGACTTGCTATTGTGGTTTTTCCATTGCTTCCTGTAATTGCTACCAAGGTCGCATCTGTGTAATGTGAAGCAAATTCAATTTCAGAAACCACATTAATTCCCGCTGTTTTGATTTTTTGAATCAACTCCACTTTATCTGGAATTCCTGGGCTTTTCATAATGATATCCGCATTCAGAATTAATGATTCAGAATGCTGTTTATCTTCCCATTTAATCTCATTATGTATAAGAACGTCCTTGTAATTCTGTTTTATTTCACCTTTATCAGAAACAAAAACATCATAGCCTTTTGCTTTTCCTAAAAGTGCCGTGCCAACACCACTTTCTCCACCGCCGAGAATTACAAGCCTTTTCATTTATCTAATTTTCAATGTCACAATAGTTAGGATTGCCAATAGAATTCCGACAATCCAGAATCTGGTAACAATTTTACTTTCGTGAAATCCTGATTTTTGATAATGATGATGTAAAGGCGACATTTTAAAAATGCGTCTGCCTTCGCCATATTTTTTTCTTGTGTATTTGAAATAACCAACTTGTAACATCACTGATAAATTTTCTGCTACAAAAATTCCGCACAGAATAGGAATTAACCATTCTTTACGGACCGCAATTGCGATTACTGCTATGATTCCTCCAATGGTTAAACTTCCTGTATCGCCCATAAATACTTGAGCTGGATAGGTATTATACCATAAAAAACCGATTAAAGCACCTACAAAAGCAGCGATATATATGGTGATTTCTTCAACACTTGGTATGTACATGATGTTGAGATACTCTGAAAAAATGATGTTACCAGAAACCCAAGCAAAAATTCCCAATGTGAGTACAATTATGGCCGAAGTTCCTGCCGCCAAACCGTCAATACCATCAGTAAGATTTGCAGCATTTGAAACCGCAGTAATAATTAGAATTGCAGCTAATATGAAAATTATCCAAGCATATTTTTCTAAATTCGGGTTTATCCAAGTGATTAAATCTGCATAGTCGAACTCATTATTTTTTACAAAAGGAATTGTTGTTTTTAATGATTTCGCCTCTTCTTCAAATAATTTCGAAGGTTCGATATCAGGATTTTCAGCCAACAATACTTTTTGTTGTTCTATTGGCAATTTTTCCTTCATTGTCACATCTTGATGGAAATAAAGCGTTGCTCCAATTATAATTCCTAAACCGACTTGACCGAGAACTTTAAATTTTCCTTTTAAGCCTTCTTTATCATTTTTAAACTTCTTTATGTAATCATCTAAAAAGCCGATTGCGCCCATCCAAACTGTAGTGACAATCAGTAGAATGATATATATATTATCTAGCTTAGCGAATAATAATACTGGAATTAACGTCGCCAAGATGATGATAATTCCACCCATTGTTGGCGTTCCCGCTTTTTCAGCTTGACCTTCTAAACCTAAATCTCTAATAGTTTCACCAACTTGTTTTGTTTGTAAAAAACGAATGATGCGCTTACCATAAACAATAGAGATTAACAAAGACAAAATCATTGCAATCGCCGCTCTAAATGTCAAGAACCCAAAAAGTGATGCTCCAGGAAACTGAAACTGTTTTTCTAAATAATCAAACAGGTAGTATAACATAGTTTTACTTTTGCAATTGTTTTAAAAGTTCGCTGACAATTCTATAGTCATCAAAATCATTTTTTACACCATTTATATCCTGATAGGTCTCATGCCCTTTACCAGCAATAAGAATAATATCGTTAGGTTGCGCTAATTGACACGCTGTTTTTATAGCCTGTTTTCTATCTAAAATTGAAAGCACTTTTTTAAAATTTTGTGGTTCAACTCCAGCTTCAATATCATTGAGAATACTTTGTGCATCTTCCGTACGCGGATTATCACTTGTAAAGACTACTTTTGTGCTTAATGCTGAAGCAATATGTCCCATTTTCGGACGCTTTGTAGCATCTCTGTCGCCACCACAACCAACAACCGTAATTAATTCTTCATTTTTAGTTCTAATGGAGTTGATAGTTTCCAACACGTTTTTTAAAGCATCTGGTGTATGAGCATAATCGACAATGGCAGTAATTTTTTCGTCTGAAACAAAATATTCAAAACGGCCACTTACACTTTCGAGTTCACTGATGTATCTTAAGCTTTCTTCATTTTGGAGTCCTAATAATTCTGAAGTTGCATAGATGGCGAGTAAATTATAAGCGTTAAAATTTCCGATTAGTTTTGTCCAAACTTCATTGTCATTCAGCTTTAATAACAATCCACCAAACTGATTTTCTAAAATCTGCGCTTTGTAATCTGCGTAAGTTTTTAAAGCGTATGTGTATTTTTTTGCATTGGTGTTTTGCAACATTACCAATCCATTTTTATCGTCGGTATTTACCAAAGCGAATGCTGTTTTTGGTAAGCCATCAAAAAAGGCCTTTTTTACATCACGATACTCTGCAAACGTGCTATGATAATCTAAATGGTCATGAGATAAATTGGTGAAAATTCCGCCTTCAAAATGCAAACCTTCGGTACGTTTTTGATGAATGCCGTGTGAACTTACTTCCATAAAACAGAACTCTACGCCTTCGTCATTCATCAACTTTAAAAATCTATTAATCGTTAGAGAATCTGGTGTCGTGTGCGATGTTTCGTAAGTGGTATCATCTACCATTATTTTCACGGTAGATAATAAGCCAACTTTATAACCTGCCTTTTTGAATAATTGGTATAGCAGGGAACTCACAGTAGTTTTACCGTTTGTTCCCGTTGTACCGACTAACTTTAAGTTTTCTGAAGGGTTTTCGTAATAATTTGCCGCCATAAAAGCGAGCGCCTCGTTAGAATTTTCGACTTCTATATAGGTAACGTTATCTTCTAATTTTTCTGGTAATTTCTGACAAACAATCGCAATTGCACCATTATTAATAGCTTTAGTAATGTAGTCATGACCATCTGAAAGCGTACCTACAAGCGCCACAAAAACATCCTTAGATTCAATCTTTCGAGAATCAAATTCAATCTTGTTCACAGACACACTCGTGTTGCCCGAAACCGCATTGATTTTAACCTTGTATAATATGTCCTTTAAAAGTTTCACGATGCTTCTAAAATGATAGTTTGATTCGGTTTGAGTTTAATATCTTTTGAAACAGATTGCGACTTCACTTCGCCGCTTCCATTCAATTTTACTTTTACATTTACGTCCATATTTTCCAGAAAAGCCACAGCATCCATCGCTGGCATTCCCACCAAATCTGGCATGATGGTTTTGTAAGTGTTTGAGACTTTGTTAAATTTTTCAAAGTCCGAAATAATGTCTTCATTCTTAAATTCCACTGTCTGCATTTCTTCAATCAGTGGCGTATCTGTATAAATTTTTTGAGCAATACGTTTAAAAACTGGACCAGAAACATCTGCACCATAGAAACCAACTTTTGTACTTGGTTTATGAATCACCACAATGCAAGAATATTTTGGATTGTCCGCAGGAAAATAGCCCGCAAAAGACGATACGTATTTTGGGTCTTTACGCCATTCTTCATAATCGGCATAATCTGTTCGTGCTGTTCCTGTTTTTCCTGCCATTGAAAAGGTTTCGGAATACAATTTTTTACCTGTTCCGCGCTTCACTATATTTTCTAAAATCACTTTTATTTTTGAAAGCGTTTGGTCCGAACAAATCTTATCTACAATCACTTCTTTTTCAAAAACTTCTATTTCTCTATCAAACTCCTTTACTGCTCTTAAAAAATGAGGTTTAATTAATTCGCCATCATTGGCAATTGCATTATAAAATGCCAAAGTTTGAAGCGGTGTCAATTGCATGTTATACCCATAAGCCATTGATGGCAAAGCATTACGACTCCAAATCTTGTCACCTGGCTTTGGTATCACAGGCTCACCTTCACCAATAATAGAAACACCTAAAGTTTGGTCTAACTTCCACGTACGAAGTCGCTTCAAAAATTTCTCTGGATTTTTAGAATAATGTTCATCTACAATAGTTGCCAAACCGATGTTTGAAGAGACTTCCAGTGCTTTTGCTGCCGAAATTTTTCCATGTCCAGAACCAGAATCTGTGATTGGACGACCGTAAAACATTTTGCGGCCATTCTTAGTATCTACCACAGTTGACGTATCAATTACTTTATCTTCTAGCGCCGCCATCATTGCCATAACCTTAAAGGTTGAACCTGGCTCATGACTTTCGCCAACCGCATAGTTAAGACGTTCGTAGTATTTACCTTCACGATTTCTACCTAGGTTTGAAATGGCTTTGATTTCGCCCGTCTTTACATCCATAACTACTACACAACCGTGTTCTGCTTCGTATGTTTCTAACTGACCTAATAAGGAATGATGTGCAATATCTTGGATATTAACATCTATCGTGGTATAAATATCATACCCATCACGTGGCTCAACTTCGTTAGCATCACGAATTGGTTTCCACTCGCCTTTTCCTATTTTTTGTTTGAGGCGCGTACCATTTTCACCTCTTAAATATTTTACTCCAAAAGCACCATCAATTCCGACGCGAGTTGCATAATTATTTTCATCAATTTTCTCGTAACCAATTGAACGCTCAGCGATGCCACCCATGGGATGTTCACGCTTTGTCGATTGGTCGTATACAAAACCACCACGAACAGAACCCAAATTGAAAAGTGGAAAGTTGCGGACGCGGATGAATTCAGAATATGATAAATTTTTAAGCAACAACAAATACTGGTCTTTTGTACGCCTCGCTTTTCTGATTTTTTTCTCTATGCCATTTGAAGATTTTCCTGTGAAAGCTGAAAGCGAATCGCTTAATGGCTTGATGTATTTTTCGAAATTTTTGTTTGAAGAGGTTACAGCATCAATAGCAACATTATATTTTGGAATTGATGTTGCCAGCAAACTTCCATCTGCAGAATAAACATTACCACGGTTAGCAGGAATCTCGAAACGCTTTACCGTTCTTTTTTCTGCCATAGCACGATATTTATCGCCTTGAATAAACTGAATGGAACATAACTTAAACACTACGGCAAGCGCAAAGACAAACATACAGCCTGCCACGAAGTACAATCTGTTTAATATGTTAGTTTCTGATGTTGCCAATTTAGTCTTGTGTTTTAATTTTTATTTTTTTTGGAGGATTTTTTGAAATTTCCAACCCTTTTTCTTCTACTTTTTTTACAATGGTCGATTCCATTTTTAATCGCATTAATTTGGAACGTCCATCTACAAAAGCACTTCGCATTTCTTTAACTTCGTTATTTAATCTAGATATCTCAAAAACCTTTTTATCTGCACTATGCGCACTTGCAATCATAATTATGGCTAGCCCAGAAATAAAAAGAATGACCCGCCAATTTTTGAACGAATCATCACTGATTAGAAATGTACCTCTTAATATGCTGTAGATACTTTTTTTCATCCCATCTGTCCTTCGGACATCTTCCCAAAGGGAAGACTTCTTTTTAGTTATTAAATTTTTTCAGCGACTCTCAGTTTTGCACTCCGTGCTCTGTTATTTATTTTTATCTCGTCTTTTGTTGGCACAATTAAACCACCTACTTTTTTTAAAGGCACTTCGAAATTGCCAAACATATCTCGCTCTGGTTCGCCTTCAAACAATCCGTTTCTTATAAAGCGTTTCACCAATCTATCTTCTAGAGAGTGGTATGAAATGAAGCTTAATCTTCCTTTCGGTTTTAAAATTTGTGGCATTTGCAACAACAATTCTTTTAAAACTTCAATCTCTTGATTTACTTCTATCCTGATGGCTTGATAAATCTGAGCCAATACTTTATTTTCTTTTCTATGATTTAAAAAGCGTTTTAAAACCGTTTTTAATTGCTCGCTTGTTTTTATTGGCGACGTTTTTCTAGCTTCAACAATTTCTCTTGCCATTGCTGGCGCTTGTCTTAATTCGCCATATTGCAAAAACACATGTCGCAACGCTTCTTCATCGTACTCATTAACTACTTGAAAAGCTGATAATTCATTTTCCTGATTCATTCGCATATCTAAATCAGCTTCGAATCGGGTTGAAAAACCACGCTCCGCAACATCAAACTGATGCGACGACACTCCAAAATCTGCTAAAACACCATCAACTTCTTTAACACCGTAAAACTTTAGAAAGCGTTTTATATATCTAAAATTCTCATTAATTAATGTGAATCTTTCGTCGTCAATTGTATTAGCCAAGGCATCTATGTCTTGATCAAAAGCGTAAAGCTTCCCGTTTGGACCAAGTCGATTTAGAATCTCACGGCTATGTCCGCCGCCACCAAAAGTGACATCAACGTAAACACCATCTGGCTCAATTGCCAAACCATCTACCGTTTCTTTTAAAAGAACTGCATTATGATAATCCGTCTGCTCCATCATCTTGTCCCATTACTTCTTCTGCTAAATCTGCAAAATCTAAAGCCGCATCATCAATAGCAGTTTCGTACTTGTCTTTATCCCAAATCTCCACAATATTCACTGCAGAAGCCAATACGGTTTGTTTTGTGATACCAGAGAAATTCAATAAATCTTTCGGAATTAAAAGTCTTCCTGTAGCATCAACTTCGACGACTTTTACACCAGCAGTAAAACGACGAATGAATGCGTCATTTTTTTTGTTGAAACGGTTAAGCTTATTCACCTTTTCCATCAGCTTTTCCCATTCTGGCATTGGATACAATTCTAAACATGGTTGAAAAACTGCACGCTTTAAAACAAACCCAGATTGCATTACAGGCGCCAACTGTTTTTTTAAAACAGCTGGCAACATAAGTCTGCCCTTTGCGTCGGCTTTTACTTCGTATGTTCCTATTAATGCGTTCAAATGATTGGGTCAAAAAAGGTTGTAAAACAATTTTAAAATCAAATATATCGAAAATTTACCCACATTTTACCACTTTCTACCACTTTTGTTAATAAGTTTTCTGTTTTTAAAAAAAAATAAGCGAGCAGCAAAACAATTGAAAGCCGTATTCTTCTAATAAAATGGAGCAAATTTTTGAAGCATATTTCGTAATGATTTAACTATATTTGCTCTTAACAATACTAACCAATGCATGGCACACCTTTTAAAGGAAGAAGGAGATTTTAAATATATCGAAGTCGGTGAAGGCACACCAATCATTGTGCTTCACGGACTTATGGGTGGTTTAAGTAATTTTGATGGTGTAACGGATTTTTTTAGCGAAAAAGGCTATAAAGTCTTAATTCCTGAATTACCCATTTACACCAAACCTCTACTTAAAACTAATGTTAAGACATTTGCCAAATACCTTCATGATTTTATTGAGCATAAAGGTTTTAATTCTGTCTTGCTTTTAGGAAACTCTCTAGGCGGACATATTGGTTTGTATCACACCAAATTATTTCCAGAAAAAGTAAAAGGTCTAATTATAACAGGAAGTTCTGGACTTTACGAAAGCGCCATGGGTGGCGGTTACACTAAACGTAGTGATTACGAGGTTATAAAAAAGAAAGCGCAAGACGTATTCTACGACCCAGAAGTGGCAACAAAAGAGATTGTAGACGAAGTTTATGAAACAGTAAATGACCGAAATAAACTTATTAAAACACTAGCTATTGCTAAAAGTGCAATACGTCATAACATGGCAAAAGACTTACCAAAAATGCAAACGCCGACTTGTATTATTTGGGGCAAAAACGATACTGTTACGCCACCAGAAGTTGCAACAGAGTTTCATGAGCTATTACCAGATTCTGAATTATTTTGGATAGACAAATGTGGTCACGCTGCTATGATGGAACATCCTGACCAATTTAATAGGATTTTGTTTGATTGGTTGCGAAAACGAGGTTTTTAAAAAAAGCCCATCCTAATCCTTCCCAAAGGGAAGGAAACTCTTGCTCTAAAACTCATTCTCAAAACTCTTACTCTAAAGGTTTTTGTTTCAAAAATGCCTTAATTAAAAGAAGTGTATTTTTGTACTTTGATTAACTGAAAATTGCTTCCATTTAGGAAGCTGGACGCGGAAGCGTACTGATGGGATGAAAATAAAATCTGCTGAATTTGTTGTAAGTAACTCGGTTGTGGAAAAATGTCCACAACAACCTCTACCTGAATATGCGTTTATAGGGCGAAGTAATGTTGGTAAATCTTCATTAATTAATATGTTAACCGACCGAAAGAGTTTAGCAAAAACATCTGGTCGACCTGGAAAAACACAACTAATTAATCATTTTTTAATTAACGACAATTGGTTTTTAGTAGACTTACCTGGGTATGGTTATGCTCGAGTATCGAAGTCTACAAAAAAGACCTTTCAGAAGTTTATTACTAACTATTTTGAACAACGCCAACAACTTGTTTCTGCATTTGTTCTTATAGATATTAGGCACAAACCGCAACCTGTAGATTTGGAGTTTATGCAGTATTTAGGCGAAAAGGAAATTCCGTTTTCAATTATTTTCACCAAAGCCGATAAACTAAAACCAAAAGCTATTGAGCGTCATGTTGAAGAGTACTGCAATCATCTGCTGCGTTTTTGGGAAGAGTTACCGCCGCATTTTGTGACTTCTTCTAGTAAGAAAATTGGGCAAGATGAAGTGCTTGGGTTTATTGCAGAGACTAATGAGGAGATTGAGGGTTTAAGAAATAATATTTAAATGAAATATTTCTTTTACTTTTTTGTGATTCTGTTTAGTTCTAATTTTAGTATTGGTCAAGCGAATATTTATCTTGATGTTGACAAGAAAATCATAGACAAAGATACTTTTCATCTAAAATGGTTTAATCGTGCTAATATGCTATCTCGATGGGATTCCATCGGTGAAGTCAAAAAACATTATGCGATGTTACGACATAATCTATATCAAAAAGGAATTTCTAATTACAATCAAATAAAGACTGAACTCGAAAAAATTACAAAAACAAAAATTCCTGATAGTACTATTATATTATTAAGTTATAAATTTAAGGATGATTTGTGTATCAATTATATAGATAATTATTGGACACGTGGAGAAATTAAAAATAGAAAAAAATGGCTTGAACCCAGGTTGAAAAAATTTGAAGAAGCAAATTTTTTTTACTTGTGGCTGTTTGAAAACGGTATCAAATTGAGAACAAAATCAAACGAAGAACACGAATTTTTTTTCTTAGATAAAAATAATTTTTTTAGAGAAAAAATTTTTACCAGCCAAACTCTATGTAGTTCTTCTGCAATTATAACTAAGAAGGGAAAGATATTAGTAATGAACGGTGAAGGTTCGTACATGGATTTGTATAATCATTTTATTAACAAGGAAATACCTTTGTTTTTCAAAAACTAATTCTTCACATCCAAAGCATCGCGTAAGGCATTACCAATTAGCATAAAAGCCATTACCAAAACCATAATGCAAATTCCTGGAATTAATGCCAAGTATGGTTTTCCGAGTATTATATAATTATAATGGTCTTTTATCATTGCGCCCCAACTTGCCATTGGTGGTTGTGCGCCTATTCCTAAAAAGCTCAAGCCACTTTCTATTAAAATAGCGGCTGCAAAATTTGCTGCTGATATTACAATTAATGGCGCCATAATATTTGGCAAAATATGCTTTGTAATTATTCTGAAATCTGTAAATCCTAACGCTCTTGCCGCTGTGACATATTGCAATTGTTTTGCACCAATGATTTGTCCGCGAACAACTCTAGCAACCTCAACCCACATGGTTAAACCTACGGCGATAAAAACTTGCCAAAAACCTTTACCTAATGCTAATGTGATTGCAATAACTAATAATAAAGTCGGAATTGACCAAGTGATATTAATAATCCACATTATAAAAGCATCAATTTTTCCTCCGTAGTAACCTGCCAAACTTCCCAAAAATAAACCCACAAGTAAGGAAATAAAAACCGCAACAAAACCTATAAAAAAGGAAATACGCGCTCCGATTAGAATTCGGCTTAAATAATCGCGTCCGTACTTATCTGTCCCGAAAATGAAAGTGCGGTTGTTAATATAAGATTCAACTTCAGAATTAGGAAAAACGGATAAATTGATACTTTTTTCTTGACCAATTAATCCATCATCGGCATATTCGGTGTAGTTGAGTTGTTCGTTTTTAATATAATAACTTGAAATTGGGATTTCGGTAGTAACATCATCCGTACCGAAAAACAGTTTTGAAAGCCAAGTGGATTCGTCTTTAATTTGATTTGGCATTTCTAGTATTTGAACCTGAAATCCTGGAGATTTAGAATGTATAGACAAATGCATTTGATTTGCATTTTTAGAATTGTCAGGCACCAAAACATATGCAAAAACAGAAATAAACCCAATGATTACAATAACCCAAAAACTAAAGACGCCCCAAATATTCTTCTTGAATTTTTGGAGCGCCAATCTTGTTAGTGAATTACTATTTTTAGTCATTTGTCTTCAGTTTGATTTTTGACTGACGTCTGAAATAGCAATTTATATATTTCAAATTATAATGTTTAAACTTTTTTTAATTTTTAATATCAGACACTATGTTTTTAATTCCGTAAGCAATTTTTAAATCATTCAACACATTTAAAGCTTCTTCAACATAAACATCTTTACTTAGGCTTTTGTGCCAGCGTTTACGCTTTTCTTCTAAAATAGAATCTTTTTCAATTAACTTTAATTCATACGGTAATGATTTAAAAGTTAAATCTGTCTGATAATCAGTCAATCTATCGAAACGTTTAGCATACTCCTCATTTTGCTCTAAGCGTTGTTTGTACTTTTCATAATTAAGAGAAAACGATTCATTTTCACGGATATCGTTAATCCACTTAGCGTTTTCATCAATAAGCTTTAATTGCTCATTGTTTTCGATACGTTTTTTACTTTTTTCAATAGCTTTATCATAATCGAAATAGTTCCCCCAAACCTCATATTCCGCTGAGTCTATCTTGTCCCAAGCTAGTGGATTATCTTGCGTGCGCTCACCAATACCAATATATTTGTATCTGTCTGGAACGATGATATCACTCTTTACTCCTTTTAGTTGTGTAGAACCACCATCAATTCTGTAATATTTGTCGGTCGTAAACTTTATTGCGCCTAAATCTCCGTTAGAATTGTTTCGTACCATTCGGTTTAAATCAACAACATTTTGAACTGTTCCTTTTCCAAATGTTTGCTCGCTTCCGATAATTACAGCACGTTTATAATCTTGCATCGCTGCAGCTAAAATCTCTGAAGCTGAAGCAGAAAGTTCATTAACCATAATTACTAATGGTCCATCCCAAACAATTGATTTGTCGGTATCGCTAAGAACACGTTTGTCTTCTGTAGTGCTTTTTACTTGTACGATTGGTCCTTCTTCAATAAATAAACCTGCCATATCTACGACTGCACCAAGTGAACCACCACGATTGTCTCTAAGGTCTAAAATTATACCTTCGATACCATCTTTTTTTAATTCTTCAATTTGGCGCTTAACATCAATTGCAGAGCTTACTCTATCATTTCTGTCAAAATTATCATAGAAACTTGGCAAATTAATGAGTCCATATTTTTTACCATCCTTAATTACGGTGGATGATTTTGCATAGGTTTCTTCTAAAACAACTTCATCGCGCTCAATTGAAATGTCCTGAATTGTACCATCGTTCTTTTTTACGGTAAGCGTAACAACTGTTCCTTTTGGACCGAGGATAAATTTGATAGCATCTTCTAAACGCATGCCAATTATACTGATGCCTTTTTCTTCGTCTTCTTGTCTAACTTTTAAAATTTGGTCACCTGGCTCAAGCTCATTTTGTCTCCAAGCTGGTCCACCACTAATTAATTCGCTAATAGAAATGACATCTAATTTGCGCTGTAATCTTGCTCCAATACCATTGTATTTCCCAGACATATCTCTATCGAAACGATCTTTGTCCTCTGGTAAAAAATAAAATGTATGTGGATCAAATTCTCTAACAACAGCATTTATAAATACACCAAACCAGTCGTTACGACGTCTTTCTTGTATGTAAGTAAAAAGTTCCTCCAAAGATTCTTTTGTAGCTTCACGTGCATCAACTTCTAATTCTTTTTCAGATTTTAGTTCTACTGTCTCGTCTTCTTCAGCCATGATTCTATTATTTTCAATGGCTTCATCAAAATTTGCAATTGTAGAAAATTTTAGTTGCTTTCTCCAACGCTCCTTTAAGTCACGCTTATTTTTAGCGTAGTCTAAATCTTCGTAATCACTATTAAACTCTTCATCCTCCTCATAATCAAAAGGCTTATCTAATATTTTAGTATAAATTTCTTTTGATTCTTCAATACGCTGAATTAAACGATTGTATGTTAAATCGAAAAAAGATACATCGTATGCTTTTAATTGATCATCTAATTGTGTTTTGTATGCTTCAAATTCTTCAATATCTGACTCATAGAAATAACGCTTAAATGGATCTAATTGTTTAATGTAATCGTCAAAAACACGTTCAGAAAAATCATCATTAATGTCTTGCGGCGCAAAATGACCTTGGTCTAATAAGTAGGTAATTAATCTTACCAGTAATTTATCTTTATCACCATCGCCTTCTACTTTATTTGTAAAACTACACGAAGCAAATGCTATGGCTATTGCTAGTAGTAAAAACTTATACTTCCCTTTCATTCTTTATTTCATTTTTTAAATTGAAAAATA
Organism: Winogradskyella litorisediminis; assembly: GCF_042675765.1. Lineage (NCBI taxonomy): Bacteria > Pseudomonadati > Bacteroidota > Flavobacteriia > Flavobacteriales > Flavobacteriaceae > Winogradskyella > Winogradskyella litorisediminis. The sequence goes on from NZ_JBHTJL010000009.1 coordinate 58,681, forward strand.
ATTCTTTCATTAATTCACTAAAGTAGAGGAAAAAATCGTGCCAAGAAACCATAGTATTGATAATTTTTTGTTAAACCAAGTATATCTTACTTTTCGGCGGTATTTTAGTATTTTAGCAAGATTAAATTAAAACAAAAACATGGCAAAAAGACCGCTTATATTGGTAACTAACGACGACGGAATTACTGCACCAGGAATACGCACCTTAATTTCAATAATGAATACCATTGGCGATGTAGTTGTTGTAGCACCCGACAGTCCGCAAAGCGCCATGGGTCATGCCATAACGATTAACGCAATTTTACATGTTGAAAAAGTAACCATCGATGATGGTCCACAAACCGAATACAGTTGTTCTGGCACACCAGCGGATTGCGTTAAATTAGGTGTTAGAGAAATTTTAGACCGCAAGCCAGACCTTTGTGTTTCTGGCATAAATCATGGCTCTAATTCCTCTGTTAATGTTATTTATTCAGGCACAATGAGTGCCGCTTTAGAGGCTGGAATTGAAAGTATTCCGGCCATTGGTTTTTCTTTATTAGACTATAACTGGAACGCAAATTTTGAGCATTGTAAATCTTTTGTAAAAACCATTGCAGAAAATGTTATAAAGAATGGATTACCAAAAGATGTGGTTTTGAATGTAAACATTCCGAATATCACTAAAAACGAAATAAAAGGCATTAAGGTTTGTAGACAAGCAAGAGCTAATTGGGAAGAAAAATTTGACAAGCGTACTAACCCAATGGGGCGTGATTATTTTTGGCTTACTGGCGAATTTGTAAATATGGATAAAGGTGAAGACACTGATGAATACGCATTGGCTAACCATTACATTTCTGTGGTACCGGTTCAGTTTGATTTGACGGCGCACCATGCTATACAACAACTAAATACTTGGGAATTTAACTCATGAAATATTACATAGTAGCAGGCGAAGCTTCTGGTGATTTGCACGGTTCAAATCTCATGAAAGCTTTATATAAAGAAGACCCAAAAGCAGATATTAGATTTTGGGGTGGCGACCTTATGCTGGCGGTTGGCGGCACATTGGTAACGCATTATAAGGAGCGTTCTTTTATGGGTTTTGCTGAAGTGATTGGTAACCTTAGAAAAGTATTGGGCTTTATAAAATCTTGTAAAAAAGACATAGCAGAATTTAATCCAGATGTTATCATTTTTATTGATAACTCTGGTTTTAATTTACGTATTGCCAAATGGGCAAAATCCGAAGGTTTTAAAACGCATTACTATATTTCGCCACAAGTTTGGGCATCTCGTGCTGGTCGTATAAAAAAGATAAAGCGCGATATAGATGCGATGTACACCATTTTACCTTTTGAAAAAGAGTTCTATGATGGTTATGATTACAAAGTAAATTTTGTCGGGCATCCATTAATTGATGCGGTTTCAAATCGGGAATTGGTCAATGAAACAAAATTTAGAAAAGCGCATAGTTTAAACACAAAACCCATAATCGCACTTTTACCTGGAAGTCGAAAGCAGGAAATTAAAAAAATGCTAAATGTCATGCTCAGCGTAGTTGACGATTTTGAAGATTATCAGTTTGTCATTGCTGGTGCACCGAGTCAGGATTTCAGCTTTTACAAATCAATTATTCAAAATAGAGACATCGCTTTTGTAGATAATAAAACATACGATTTGTTAAGTATTTCTTTTGCAGCATTGGTCACTTCTGGTACAGCAACTCTAGAAACAGCTTTATTTAAAGTACCGCAAGTGGTATGTTACAAGGCTGGAAATATTTCTTATCAGATTGCAAAGCGCATTATAACTTTAAAATTTATTTCATTAGTAAATTTAATAATGGACCGCGAAGTAGTGATCGAATTAATTCAAGACGATTTAAACACCAGACGCTTAAAAAAAGAATTGGCATTAATTCTTAATCCAGAAAAACGCGAACAACTATTTATAGATTATTTTGAATTAGAGCAAAAGCTGGGCGGCAAAGGCGCCAGTGAAAATGCCGCAAAGCTCATCGTTGAAGCTGTTAAAAAATAATTGAATTAGAACTGCGTTTATTTGTAATACATTTATGAAAAAAATCCTACTCATCTTTTCTATTTTAGCATTATTAAGCAGTTGTGGTGCATCAAAAAAAACTACAAAGCGCAATAAACCACAACCTGTTAGAACCACAAAAACTCGAACCACAAATACAAGTAAAACTGTTTCAAAAGAAGCAGAAGCTATTGTAGAATACGCAAAACGTTTTGAAGGTACCAAATACAAGTATGGCGGCTCGACTAAAAAAGGGATGGATTGCTCTGGCTTAATTTACACTTCTTTTGGAGCTCATGATATTATAATGCCTAGAACTACTTCAGCGCTTTCTAAAACTGGAAGTTGGGTAGATATTAAAGAAATTGAAGTGGGTGATTTGGTGTTTTTTGCTACCAAAAAAAATAGCAGAAAAGTAAATCATGTAGGTATTGTTACTGAAGTAAGAAATGATGATTTTTCCTTTATTCACTCATCATCAAGTCGTGGTGTTATGATTTCAAAACTTTCTAATAGATATTGGTATTTGGCTTACGTACAAGCACGTAGATATTTGTAAATAAAAATTTTGTAGTAACTTTCTGTAATGAAGTTGCTCAATTTCAATATTATTATACTTACAATTTGCCTTATAATCGGCATTTGTCTAGGGTTCTATTTTGAAATCTCATTAACTATACTACTATCAGTCTTTGGTATTCTTTTGGTTGGGTTACTAACCGTTCACATTTTAAAGAGAACATACGCATCTCGCACATTTGGAGTTTTTGCGCTATTAATTTTTATAAGTATCGGATTTATAAGGTCTAAACTTTATGATGACACCCATCAAAAATCTCACTACACAAACTCAGATATTAATTATGAAGTTTACCAAGATTTTACATTAAGAATAAAAGAACGCTTAAAACCCGACAACTACAATTACAAATTCATTGCAGTAATTGAAAGCTTAAATAATAAATCGGTTTCAGGGAAATTATTAATCAATTTTAAAAAAGATTCAATTTTTGAAACTATTAAAATAGATGACATTCTGTTTGCAAATACTCAATTATTGGAAGTCGTAAAGCCTAAAAACCCCAATCAATTTGATTACAATGGTTATTTAAAAGAGCGAAATATTTACCACCAAGCTTATTTAAATTCTTCTGAAATTATTTTGCTTAAATCTACACCAACATCTGTATATGGTTATGCAGATGCGTTTAGAAACAAGGTCAACATTAAATTAAAGCAACAAAACTTTTCTTCAGAAACATTATCAATTATCAATGCACTTTTACTTGGACAACGACAAGATATCAGTGAAGAAACCTATAATAATTATGTCAACGCAGGTACGATACATATACTTGCTGTTTCTGGATTGCATGTCGGTATTATTTACTTAATTCTAAGTTTTTTATTAAAACCTTTGCATCGTTTAAGGCATGGTAAATTTTTTATAAAGCCTATCTTAATTATATTAATTCTTTGGGCTTTTGCTTTTATTGCAGGGTTGTCACCTTCTGTGACTCGTGCGGTAACGATGTTCAGTATTATAGCATTTGCAGATTTTTACAAAAGACCTAAAAATATCATAAACACCCTTGTAATTTCAGCTTTTATACTTCTACTCATTAAACCTATATATTTATTTGATGTAGGTTTTCAGATGAGTTATTTGGCGGTTTTGGCAATTGTTACAATACAACCTTTAATTTATAAACTCTGGCAACCACGCTTTTGGCTTATTGATAAGTTTTGGCAAATTTTCACAGTTACATTGGCTGCGCAAGCTGGTGTAGCACCAATTAGCTTATTCTACTTTCATCAGTTTCCGGGATTATTTTTTCTTTCAAATTTAGTAATCATACCATTTTTAGGTTTGATTTTAGGCTTTGGAATTTTAATTATTTTTCTTTCGCTTCTAGATTTACTCCCAGAATTTCTTGCGAAAGCTTTTAATACTGTTATTGAAAGTTTAAACGGGTTTATAGCTTGGGTTGCTCAATTTGAAAACTTTCTACTTAGAGATATTTCGTTTAGTATATACCACATTTTTGCTAGTTATCTATTTATAACAAGCTTAATTTACTTATGGAAACAAAAATCATTGAAAGCGTTACAATTTTCTTTAATAAGCATTTTAGCGTTTTCAGTTGTTTTAATATACACAAAGAATAAAAACAATTATAGCGAGTTTGTAATTTTTAATAAAACCCGTGCTACTATTATTAGTGAAAAATCAAATTCATCTTTATTGTTATTTCACAATCTTGATACTGATGAAATAAACAAGAATAAATCAATTAAAAATTATGCGGTTGCTAATTTTACATCTGAAGTATCTAACAAAAAATTAAGTACTGTCTATAAATTTGATGATGAGATATTTTTAATAGTAGATAGTTTAGGAGTTTATGAAATTAAAAGCTTTCAACCTAGTTATATACTATTGAAAGATTCGCCAAAAATAAATCTCAATCGATTAATTGATAGTATAAAACCTCAACTTATAATTGCTGATGCTAGCAATTACAAATCTTATGTTAAACGTTGGAAAGCAACTTGCGAGCATAAAAATATCCCTTTTCATAGTACATTTGAAAAGGGAGCATTTGTATTAAAATCTGACTAATTACTTTGTTTTAAACGTATGTTTAAACTCTGTTTGATACTTAGTCCAATCTTCCTTTGTAACCACTTCTTTATGCTTGTTTGTTGCAAAAAGCTTTAAATAAATTTCGATTTGTTTTGGCACTAAATACCCCGAAATTGGAGCAATAACATTTAAGTCTTCGTCAAAGAACACCATAGTAGGATAAGCTCTAACTTGCAAATAAGATGCAAATTGATGGGGTGCATTTCTACGATTTGCTTTTGCAGGGTCATAATTAGGGTTTGTGAAAGTATTGCCCTTAAAAGTAACTTCTTCATTTCCTTCTCCATTAAATTTAACGGCGTAGTAATTTTTATTAATGTAGTTTGCTACGTCTGGATTTCCAAACGTATTTTTATCTAACATTTTACACGGACCACACCAAACAGTGTATACATCCATAATAATTTTACGCGGTTCTTTTTTCTGAAGTTCTTGGGCTTTTTCCATAGTTACCCAATTAATTTTTTGTGCCGATACGTTGAGCGATAATAATAAAACAAACGCTCCAAATATTAGTTTTTTCATAATTTATATGTAGCAATTAGTTTGCCAAACTTACAAAATTCAAAACGCTCCAAAAGGAGCGTTTTGAATTTTGTAAATGATTATCTAATGCCATGCATCATTTTAATTAAAGTTCTATTTAAAATTAGCATTATTATACCTGCTGCTACAGGAATAGCTGTAAATATTAAGAAGAACGTTGCCATACCGTATTCTTCAACTATTGGGTCAATATAGCTACCTGTCCAGCCAGCTGTTAGGTTTGCAATAAAGTTTGCTACAAACCAAATACCGAACATCATACCTACTAATTTTAACGGCGCTAACTTACTTACGTAGGACAAGCCCACTGGAGATACACACAATTCTCCAAGCGTATGTAATAAATATGCTAACACTAAGAAAATCATACTTACAGATGCTGTTTTAGCTCCTAATGGAATTCCCATAGAACCGTAAGCTAAAATACCAAAACCTAGACCCAGAAGAATCAGTCCGATAGCAAATTTTACTGGACCAGAAGGATTGTACTTACTTTCCCAAACTTTAGAAAATAAAGGAGCAAATGCAATAATAAAGAATGAATTTAAAATCCCAAACCATGAAGCTTTTACTTCTGCAACTTCAGCACTGAATTCTCTTACTAACATCCAAATTACAATTCCCCAAATAATTACAAAACTTGTTCCTAATAATATGTTAGAAACAGCATATTTAGCAAATGTTTGCTTAAACAACATCGCTAAAACCCATGTAATAATCAACATTGGAACGACAGTTAAAACAGTATTGAATACTTTAAAAGTCGTTGCGCCATCACCTGTTAAAACACGGTCTGTATAATCAGCTGCGAAAATAGTCATGGAACCACCAGCTTGCTCAAATGCCCACCAGAAGAAAATAGTAAAAAATGAAAATACACCAATAACTTTTAATCGGTCTGCTGTTATTTTAGATTTAGAAGCATGTTCTGCGACAGCCTCAATTGCATCTTTTGTATCTTCTAGAGAATCCTCAATTGCATCATCAAAATCTTCAGCATCTTTTGGAGATAAACCTATATTTCCAAATATTTTCTGAGCGAAATAAAATTGCAACATCCCAAAGAACATAAAAATACCTGCTAATCCAAAACCATAATGCCAACCTACTGACTCTCCTATATAACCACATAAAAGAATACCTAAAAATGCTCCTGCATTAATTCCCATATAAAAAATTGTATAACCAGCATCTTTCTCTTTTCCTTGAGATTTGTACAATTGACCAACAATTGAAGAAATATTTGGTTTAAATAAACCATTTCCAATAATTAATAACCCTAAACCTATGTAGAAAAACATATCTGCTGAAACTTCTAGTGCCATTGATGCATGACCTAAAGTCATCAACAACGCACCGAGTACAACAGCTTTTCTATAACCTGTAAATTTATCTGCTATAAAACCACCTATAATTGGTGTTATGTAAACCAATCCTGTGTACCATCCATAGAGGAGTAATGCTTCAGAACGTTCCCAACCCCAACCACCTTCACCAAGGATAGCAGCTGTTAAGAATAACACCAAAAGTGCACGCATTCCGTAGTAAGAAAAACGTTCCCACATTTCTGTAAAAAACAGTACAAATAAGCCTGATGGATGACCTAATACTGTCTTCTGATTAATTTCCGAGCCTCCAAATTTAAATTCCATATATAATTGTATTTAGTTAGTGTTTTATTTAATTATTTTTTATCACCCAAAGTTTTGTTGATAAAGTTTGTCATTTTTGTATATAAATGCAAACGGGTATTTCCGCCGTAGATGCCATGATTTTTATCTGGATAAATCATCCATTCAAATTGCTTATTAGCTTGTACTAAAGCTTCAACCATACGCATTGTATTTTGCACATGGACATTATCATCGCCTGTTCCGTGAATTAATAAAAAATCGCCTTTTAGCTTATCTACATGATTTATTGGCGAATTCTCGTCGTAACCACTAGAATTTTCTTGAGGAGTCGTCATATAACGCTCCGTGTAAATACTATCGTAAAAACGCCAGCTTGTGACTGGTGCAACCGCGATTGCCATTGTAAACACATCGTTACCTTTAAACAATGCATTACTGCTCATAAAACCACCGTAGCTCCAACCCCAAATTCCGATACGTTCTTCATCGATATATGGTAGATTTCCTAATTTTTTAGCCGCTTCAATTTGGTCTTCAACTTCGTACTTACCTAATTCATTTTGAGTTACTTTTTTAAAATCAGCACCTTTGTAACCAGTTCCTCTTCCGTCCACACAAGCCACGATGTAGCCTTGTTGCGCCAAATACTGGTACCAATAATCGTTAGCACCATTCCAACGGTTTGCTACTTGTTGTGAACCTGGACCAGAATATTGATACATAAATAATGGATATGTTTTATTAGGGTCAAAATCCTCTGGTTTAATCATCCACATGTTTAGTTCATTACCATTAACTGAAAGTGTACTAAATTCTTTTTTTGATAATTTATAATCTTTTAGCATTTCTACTAAGTCACTATTATCTTTTATTGATTTTATCAATTTACCAGATTTAGCATCATGAAGTGTATATTCTTGTGGGGAATTTGCGCTTGAATGTGTATTGATAAAATACGTAAAGTCCGCACTAAAAGACGCATTGTTTGTTCCGTCTTTTTGCGTTAATCGCTTTTTATTTTTTCCGTTTAATTTGATGGAATACACATCTCTATTTATAGAACCGTTCTCTACAGATTGATAGAAAATGGTATTTGAGTCTTCATCAAAACCATAATAATCGGTAACTTCCCAGTTACCGTTGGTCACTTGATTAATTAACTTTCCGCTTTTGTCGTAGTGATAAATATGGTTGTAACCATCTTTCTCACTCGTCCAAATAAAGCTATTGTCTTCGAGAAACGTTAAATTGAAAGTCACATCAACGTATGCCTTATCTTTCTCGGCTAATACCAAATCTGAAGTGTTATTTTGAGTATTTATCATCCATAAATCCAATTCGTTTTGATGACGATTCATGTATTGCGCACTTAAAATATCAGCATCGTTAGACCAGTTTAACCTTGCGATATAAAAATCGTTATAAGTTTTACCGACTTTTATTTCAGATAATTTTTCAGTTTCTAAATCATACAAATGCAGAGATACTTTAGAATTTGTTTCACCAGCTTTTGGGTATTTAAATACTTGTTGTGTTTGGTATAAATCTGAACCGTAAACGTCCATTGAAAATTCTGGGACTTCAGATTCATCAAAACGTATAAACGCTATTTTATTACTATTTGCATTCCAATCAAAGGCGCGCACAAATGAAAATTCTTCTTCATAAACCCAATCTGTAATACCATTGATGATACTATTCTTGTTACCATCAAACGTGATTTGTTTTGTTTCGCCTTTAATTAAATCCTTCACGTATAAATTATTTTCAAAACCGTAAGCCACTTTATTTCCATCTGGAGAAAACGTTGGTTCTTGAACTAACCTATCAGAAAGTTTTGTTGCTGTATTTGTTTTTCTATCGTAAACAAAATATTCGCCTAAGGTTGAGCGTCTAAAAATTGGGCGCGACTGTGTCGTTAATAAAATTTTTGATTCGTCTTTACTAAAACTATAATCAAAAAAAGCTTGTACATCATTAAGATTAGAAGAATTGACTAAAGTTTCAACCTTTTTTAAAGTTTTGTAATCGTAAATATCAATAGAGCTTGTACGTGTTGACCTGTCAAAATTTAAAACCGAATATTGTTTTCCATTATTCATGGAGTGTAAGGCTTGCATGCCTTCGGTTCTAAAGGTGCCATTCCAAATTTCTTCTAATGTAATTTCTTTATTTTGAGCAGTTACCAAGCTTGTAACTAAAAAACCAACAATGGCAAAGATGCGGGAGATTTTCATTAACATTTTGTTTTTAATAGAACAAGGCCAAGTTTACTAAAAATTATGCAAAAAACACGAATTATTAACAGTAAATCGGCAATATTATCGATGATGCAACACATATTGTACCAATCCTAGTATCTTTGTGTTTCAAATTAAAAAATTGTTATGCATAACACCATTTCTGGATTTTCTAAACTTACCAAAGCCGAAAAAATCGATTGGATTTTAGACACCTATTTCAATAACGATGAAGCATCTCGAAAAACTGTGACGCAGTATTTTAATTCTGACTATAAACTCCAGAAATTACATGACGAATTTATTGAAAACACCATTAGTAATTTCTATTTGCCGCTTGGTGTTGCTCCAAATTTTTTAATCAATGACAGCCTTTACACTATACCAATGGCAATTGAAGAAAGCTCAGTAGTTGCTGCGGCGAGTAAAGCAGCAAAATATTGGTATAACCGTGGTGGATTTAAAGCTGAAGTCATTTCTACCGAAAAAATCGGTCAGGTGCATTTTACTTATTCTGGAAACAAAGAAGATTTACAGCGTTATTTTGAAGCTTTAAAACCGAAATTAATTGCAGATGCCTCGCCAATTACGAAAAATATGGAACGTCGTGGTGGCGGAATTTTAGATATTGAACTACGAGACAAAACAAATGTACTTGCTAATTATTATCAGCTTCACGCCACTTTTGAAACACTTGACGCGATGGGTGCAAACTTCATCAATTCTTGTTTGGAGCAATTTGCAGAAACTTTTAAAGCTGAAGCTGAAACTCATAATATTCAAAATTTAAATATTGTGATGAGCATCTTATCTAATTACGTGCCACAATGTTTGGTACGTGCAGAAGTGCGATGCAAAATTGAAGATTTAAAAGATAAAGACATCCCAAATCCTGAAGCTTTTGCAGAAAAATTTAAACAAGCTGTCGCTATTGCAGAAGTAGAACCTCATCGTGCCGTAACACATAACAAAGGCATTATGAATGGTATTGACGCAGTTGTTTTGGCCACAGGAAATGACTTTAGAGCTATTGAAGCAGGCGTACATGCTTATGCTTCAAAAGGGCAACATTATACAAGCTTAACACATTGTAAAATTGATAATGATGAGTTTTGTTTTTGGCTAGAAATTCCATTAGCACTTGGAACTGTTGGCGGTTTAACAAGTTTACACCCATTGGTGAAGTTTGCTTTGCAAATGTTAGGAAAACCATCTGCTAAAGATTTAATGAAAATTGTAGCTGTTGCCGGATTGGCGCAAAATTTTGCAGCTTTAAAATCTCTGACGACTACAGGTATACAGCAAGGTCATATGAAAATGCATTTGATGAATATTCTCAATCAATTTGAAGCTACAGAGACCGAAAGAAAACACTTAGTAAATCATTTTAAAAGTAACACGGTAACGCACAGTGCTGTTGTTGAGGCTATTGAAAAATTGAGAGCTTAATGGAATTTAAAAGCAACGGTAAACTTCTTTTAACTGGCGAATATTTGGTTCTCGATGGTGCTAAAGCTTTAGCGTTGCCGACACAATTTGGACAATCCTTGATTGTTGAAAAAATCGACAAACCTATAATTTCTTGGGAAAGTTACAATGAAACACACGCCATTTGGTTTCAAGATGTATTTTCTATTTCTGCGATTTTTTCGGATAGTATTAAATCAGATAATCAAGTTTCTGAACGCTTAATTCAGATTTTTAAAAGCATTAAACAATTGAATCCTAATTTTCTGGATTCTGATATTGGTTATAATATTAAAACTACTCAAGATTTTAATCGTACTTGGGGATTGGGCACCTCTTCAACCTTAATTAATAATTTAGCAAGTTGGGCAAATGTCGATGCTTATGAATTACTAGAACTCACTTTTGGAGGCAGTGGATATGATATTGCTTGCGCTCAATCCGATAGCGCCATTATCTATCAATTAACAGAAAATAAACCAAATGTTACCGAAGTAAAATTCAAACCTTATTTTAGAGACCATATTTATTTTGTATATCTTAATCAGAAACAAAATAGTAGAGATGGCATAAAAACGTATAAAGCTTTTAAAGGTGACTTAACACAACCAATAAAAGATATAAATGCTATAACAGAAGCTTTAATTACTTGCAATGACATAGAATCTTTTGACCGTTTAATTACTGCCCACGAAGAGATTATTGCAAAAATTATAGGTCAAAAACCTATAAAAAACTTATTGTTTAGCGACTTTAAAGGTGCCATAAAAAGTCTTGGCGCTTGGGGCGGAGATTTTGTAATGGTTACTTCTGAAAAAAATCCTGAGGTCTATTTTAAGAGTAAAGGTTACAAAACGATAATTCCTTATTCTCAAATGATAAAGGCATAAAAAAAAAGACTTCGCTAAACGAAGTCTTTTTTTTTATCTAAATATTTACTTCTTTTTAGTAAACTGTTTTTGCTCTGTTATCTTCAATCTCTGCAGATTCTTGTAACGCCGTATACACTTTTGATTGTACCGTATTTTTACGTGCGTTATTAAGACGCGCTAAAATTGCTGCGTAATTTTCTAATTTTGTAGCTTCGTTTCGCTTAGTTACCTCAATTACATAAACACCAGAGTTACCAACAATTGGCTTAGAAACTTGACCCTGTTGTAAACCTACAGCGGCACCAACAACTTTTGGCTCTGCTCCTGCTCCTGTTAATGTAGTATTAGCCGTTTTTACGCCATTTGCTGTTTTTACAGTCTGGCCTTGATTACTTGCAATATCGGCTAAAGTAGAGCCAGAAATTTTGTTTTTTATCATTTCGGCTTTCTTCTCTTTTCTAACGGCAATAGAAACTGGAACCTTTGCATTTTCCATGTCCATTAAACCTTCCTCATTGATATCTACTAATTGTACAACTATAAATCCTAAACCTGCAACAGGGAAGCTTTTATAATCTCCAACTTCTGTATCGTCATTAAATGCCCAACGTACTACTTGTCTTTGGCTACCGACACCAGGAATGTTTTCATCTAATTCCTTAAATGTTACTGGCTTTACAGCTAAGTTACGTTCTTCGGCTAATGCTGTAAAATCACCTGACTCTACTGCAATTTCAAATTTTTGTTTTGCATTAAACACATCGTCAATTGTTTTTTCTGATGGCTCAATTTTACGTGCCACTGTTGCTAGTTTTAAAGTTTCGTTAAAACCAGACTGGTCTAAAATTTCAATAATGTGATATCCAAAACTTGTTTCTACAACGTCAATATCTCCTTTAGAATTATCAAACGAATAGCTCTTAAATTCTGGAGCAAATCCTTGGTTGTATGTAAACTCGATGACACCTTCTTTTTCATTACTAACTTTATCAGAAGATAAATCTAATAAATCCACAAACTTTGAACGATTGTTTTTAACCACACCTAAAATACTATCAGCTGTTTTCTTTGCTTCTTCAGTTGTTTTTGTAACATCAGCTGCTGCACTTGTTGCGCCAGCATATGGAATTAAAATATGACGAACCTTAACAGAATCTGGTTTTACTGCTTTATCTAAAACTTTAGAGTATTTGTAATAACCGTTGTCTTTGTAAGGACCAAAATAGCCACCAACTTCGGTTTCTGCCAAACCATCTTTTGCGTCACCTAATTGAGATAATCTTGAATACGCCTCTACGTATTTCAAATCTGAATTAGAGTTTACAAACGTTTCAATATTTTTTGCATTATCAAAACCTAAAACAGTATCGGTAGATTTTGACACTTCGTTATACTCTACTTTATCGCTTCTCAATGCTAATAATTCTGCTTTTAAAGCATCTTCATCTTCCGTTGATGCATCTTCTCTAAATTCCACAAACAATACTTCGCGAGTCTGGTCTACTGTATAAGCTTTTTTATTTTTCTTCATGTAAGCTTTAATATCAGATTCTGATACGGTTATTGTACTATCTGGTATTGAAGAAAATGGAATTTGCACATACTTAACATCTACAGACTCTGCATCTTTAAGGTACTCACGTTCAGCTTCTGCTAAAGTAGAATTAACACCTGCTTTAATTAAATTGTAATATTGTTGTCTTAGTGCATTACTAGCTAAAGCTTGCTCATTATTTGTCCATTGTGCGTAGTTAATTGAAAATGTACTCAATGGCGCAGGTTGTGGCGCAATGTCTTTAAGGTTTGCAATAAACGCATTCATTCTATTGACATCAAAAATGCTATCCTGATTTTGAAACTCTGGGTACGAATTAAAATTATTTTTTAATAATTCGCGCATTTTATCTTGCTCAACCGAAAGACCTAGTTTATCATACTCTGTAGACATAATAATACGCTCTAACTCTTGGTTATAAACCTGATTTTTAATTTGCGTATCTGATGCATTTGGACCAACACGTTGTTGTTGGTTTTGCACTGCTAACATAAAAGGCTCTCTTTTAATGTCCTGCCCATTTACAGTTGCAACAACATCTCCTGTTGCACCGTTTCCGTCTAAGTTTCTAAAAACGTCACCGATTACAAAAGCAAATAATGCTAATGCAATTACTAGGATTAATACTAGCGAACGTTGTCTTATTTTATTTAAAACTGCCATTTTATGGTATGTATTTTGTTAAAAATTAGTGTGCGAAAATAACATTTTAAACCAAATAATAAAAGCTAGAAGCTTCTTTTTTAGTTCGGTTTTGAGGTATTAATCTTCGGTAAGTATTTTAAGGTTAACGCTATCTATTTTTGTTGAAGACACCTCGGTAATTTTAAATCTAAAATTTTCGATAATAATAGTATCGTCTAGTTTAGGAATATCTTGTGTATGGTTAACAATTAATCCACCTAAAGTTTCGTAAGCTTCACTTTCTGGAAGATTTATTTTATAAACTTCATTGATGTAATCGACCTCTAATCTTGCAGAAAAATTATAAGAGCTGTCATCTAACTTTTCTTCTGTAAGCTCAACACTATCATGCTCATCTTCAATTTCGCCAAACAATTCTTCAATAATATCTTCAACAGTCATTACTCCAGATGTTCCTCCATATTCGTCAATAACTACAGCTATACTTTTTCGTTTTTTTGTAAGAAGGCTTAAAACGTCTTTAATAAGTATGGTTTCAGGAACAAAAACAGCTTTTATTAAAATAGATTTTATGGTCTTTGGCCTTTTAAACAATTCAAACGCGTGCACATAGCCCAAGATGTCATCTAACGAATTTTTATACACTAAAATTTTGGTATAACCTGTATCTACAAATAATTGTCTAAGATTTTCAATTGAGTCCGAAATTTCGATTGCCATAATCTCGGTTCGTGGCACCATAACTTCGCGCGCTTTTACTTCAGTAAACTCTAAAGCATTCTGAAAAATTTGAATTTCGCTATCAACCTCATCATGCTCTTCAACCGATTCCATTTGTTCTGTAATAAAGTTGCCAAGTTCAACTTTAGTAAGTGCTAATTCCATAGCATCGCCTTCAGTTTTAAAGAATATTTTAAGAATAAAATCTGAAATACGAATTACAAACTCAGAAACTAGAGAAAACAACAAATAAAATAAATACGCAGGTAATGCGAAGAGTTTTAATAATCGGTTTGAATAAATTTGAAAAAAAACTTTTGGTAAAAATTCTGCCGTTAAAAGAATTACAACTGTTGAAATAATGGTTTGCGAGAGCAATTGTAAATCATTAAACAAGTAGTTGACGATGGTATAATCTGAAGGTAAAAATCCTTGAAACCAACGCACCAAAACCTCACCCATTTTAAAACCATAAATAACCAAAGCAATATTATTACCAATAAGCATTGTGGTAATATATTTTGATGGTCTTGCAGTAAGTCTGGTTAAAAGATTACCTAAAAAATCTCCTTGTTTTTTCTCTAATTCAATATGTATTTTATTGGCAGAAACATAGGCAATTTCCATACCTGAAAAAAAGGCAGAGAGTAAAAGTGAAGCAACAATAATTATAGCGTCGGTAGACATATATTATTTTTTGTTTCGGTCTTCAAATTTTTTACGAAAATGTTTTCTAAAAAAAAACATAAAAACTGCCAAAGCAGCAAATAATAAAGATATATAGCTACGGCTTCTGTTGATGTTCCAATTGCTTATGGCGTCGTAAATAAAAAGGACTCCAAATATTATATAAACATACTGAAAAATTTTAAGCGCTTTAATCATAAGTTAAATAATTATAGCACAAAAGTACATCAAATTTTAATTGAAATACTTTTAAAAGTTGATTTATCAAATTGAACTTAATCTAAATACAAACGATAATTATCGTTAAAAGATTTCTCAACTGCAGGTCAAAATTAAGTAAATATGAGTATTGAAGCTTTAGTCTGTATTGACATCTATATCGCCAGAAATCTCTAGCAGTGATGGATTATCAAAATTTCTATCGGAGTCAAAACCACGACCTGTTAAATCAGCACCATCGGATACTAATCGGCAGGCTTCATTGGTAAACACCCAATTGGTTTTTTGATTAAAATACATTTGAGGTGTAAATAATGAGTCATTTTTGTAAGTCGCTAAAATAACATTACCACGAAGGTCTATTAAATCTGTTTCGTTATAAATGATGGCGTAGTCTGCAAATATTTTGCTTTCGTTTTGAGCCTCATCGTAAACGCGTAGTTCTATACCATCAGGAAACTCAGAAAATGAAAAACTACGATTAGAAAAATCTAACATTTTTGGGCTGAGCAAATTTGCCCTAAGCTGAAAAGAATCTGTGTACTTTAAATTGATAGTATCTGCTATGCCAATAGGTTCGTTTTGCAACACGCCAACTTGCTGTACATCTTTAAAGTTGTTTTTACATGAAAAAAATACAGTCACAACTAAAGCTGTGACTGTATTTAAAATGATATGTAATTTTTTAGTTTTCAACACTAATTATCTCACTCTTGTGGTAACACCAATCCAACATCCAATTTTAATTGGGTCGCCAGCATTTTTACCTTCGGAGAAATTCATTGTTTTATCTGGAGCTGTAGCTTCGTAGCTTGCTACAGTTCTTGCTGCAGCACTTTTTAATCTACCATCTACACGACCTGCTTTTGCTGCTTCATCAGCTGCTGCCCAATAGGTCGCTCTTTTTTCGTAAACTGAATTTCCGCAGTTATTTGCACTAGATGCGTACATCGCTGCAATGCGTAAGTGCGGTGTGCCTTTTGAAGGGTTTAAGTTTAAGGCTTCTCTATATAAACTTCTAGCTTTAGCATAAGCGCCTTTCTTTTTATTTTTTTCTGCTCTAGCGAAAACAAACTTCCACTTTTTTAATGGGTCAGTTTCTAATTGCTCAGCTTGCGCATAATATTTTTCTGCAGCAGCATTGTCTCCTTTTTTCTCATTTAATACACCTAAATAGTATGCTGTAGTTGCATCTGGCTCAACTGTATTTTTTTGAGCAACCAATTTTTCAAACATTGGGTCATCAGTACAATCTTTTTGCCCCATTTTGTTCATTGCACGTTGTAACCACTGTGCATCGTTTTTGTTCTCTTCAAAATTCTTTTGATAGATAGGAATTAAGACTTCACATGTTCCTCTTTCGTTTACAATACCGTCTAAACTTTCTGAAACCGTATCAAAAGCATTTAATATTTGAGTATAATATCTTTTATACTGACCTTCTTTTTTAGTCAATTCTGTACCAGCTTCCTCTTTTTTAACATAGCTGTTTAGCTTTTCAGTTGCTTTATTTACTTCAGCTTCAATTTTCTCATTGATATCATCATACTTGTCAAAAAGTGATTGTGTATCTTCTATAGATTTAGCACCTGCATCGTACATTTCAACTTTTAAAGTAAAGTATGTATATAATGCATTAGGGTCATCGAAGTTTTTTAAATCTTCCTTATATGCTCGGTCGAAAATATTATAAACTTCAGCAGTAGATACACCTAAATCTTTTTTATATTTATAAGATAGCTTACCCATTTCTGATAACATTTCACCCTTTGGAAATTTAGATGCGTAATATTGATTATACTCTTCGTATAATTTCAATAAGTCTTTAATAAATGCTACTTTTTCTGCACCCGTAGAATTATCTATTTTATGCTCTAAAATATTCTGTCCGCCACCATTCTTTTTGCTATCAGCGTAAACCAATTGGTTAAAACCTGGACATTTTGTGCGTACTATTTTCCAAGCATCATAAGCTTCATCAAACTTTTTGTTTTTAGCGTAAGAACTAAATATAGACAGATTGTTCATACACTCCTCATTTTGCTGACTGTAACTGGTGTTAAAGCCAACAACTAAAGCTAAAAGTAGTAATGTAATTTTCGTCTTCATCATTTTAAATTTTGTTAGTTATATTTTCTTTTTTTGAACCATCTATCACTTAAGGATAAACTTACGTTGAAATTGAAAAAGTCTTCTTGAATTAAATTTTGGTCTTTTGTGCCTCTTTGTCCATACTCAAAACCAAGATTTACTTCCGAAAACAATCCTGTTTGTGGTCCGATTGGTAATCCTAGTCCAAAAGATATGCCAAACTCGTTTATAGACTCGTTATTAACTACGAGACCTGTGTTTTCGAAACGGACTCCAGCACGATAAACCACTCTTTTGAAGTAACTTGAGAGCGAACGATGGTTAGGTAAATAAAAACCACCAATTGCAAATGAAGATGCATTTTCAAAGGTTGTATTATTAATTGTTGAATCTAATAATGGATTTTGAAAAACACTTGTATTTTGAGAAACATATTCTGCACCAATAAACCATTTTGATGTTTGCCCTAAACCAAGACCTAAAGATAATCTGTTGGGTAACGATAATTCTGTTTCTTCTCGGTTTCCTAAATCGACATCAATTGTATTTTGTTCAAACTCATCTCCTAGTGCAGAAACGATTACTGTAGAAATAGACCTTTCGTTAATAGAATTAAGTTTACTTTCTGGTGCATAGGTCGCTGTTGCAGATAATTCTAATTTATTCGTGATTTTAGTTCTGTAAGCTGCACCAAAATTAAAATTTAGACCACTTAAATCTGAACGGTTATTTTCTCTCGTTGCAAATTGCACAAGATTACCATTTGTATCATAAACAAACTGAATAGCATCATTTTGCGTGTTACCAAAATTATAATTGGCGTCGATACCAACAGATAATTCGTCGGTAACTAAATAACCTAAACTAAAAAAAGCTTTGTTAAGTCCACCTTCACCTTCATATCTATAATCTACTCTATCATTTTCTAATGGGTTTGTGTCTTGAAGTTTGTAGCCTACAGAAGTAAAAGGTATTAAGCCAAAACCTGCTCCAAATTTTCCTAAAGGAATAGAAACTGCTAGATAATCAAAACCTGAGCTACTTGTGCTTTGAGATTCTGTATTACTTTTTAAAGTAAGGTCTGTAAATGTTCCAGCAACAGAAAATTTAACTGGTCTACTCTCACCATCATAAGGTGTAGCTTCTAAATTTTTGCCTGCGTAAGATGCAGGATTTCTTAGGTTAATGTGTAAACTATCAATATAAGAACCAATACTTCCCATTCCGCGGCTCTCTACTGTGCCTTTAAATTTTAAACTTCCTATTCCATAAAAAGAATAAGGGGAAGCTGTTCCTTGCTGAGCATATGAAAATGAGCTAGCTATTGCTATAAGAACTACAACAGATTTTTTAATCATTATAATGAATTAAATTCCAGAATATAATTTAGACCTTCAAGCAGAAAATCCGAGTTGGCAAATATGCTACTTTTTAATTGTTTAGACAACATTTTAGCATCTCCACCTGTTAAAATAACTGTTAAATCTGAATATTTTTCCCTGTATTTTTCAATTACACCATCAATCTCATTGACTGTTCCAAAGATTACACCCGAGTGAATTGATGCTTTTGTAGAAGTACCTATAATTTCTGTAGGAACTTCAGTTTCTAATAACGGTAAATTTGCTGTTAAATTATTTAGTGCCATATATCTTAGACGAATACCAGGAGATATAGCACCACCTAAATAGATATTCTTTGAAGTTATAAAGTCATAAGTTATACAAGTACCTGCATCTATGATTAAAACATCTGAGTTGCTAAAACCTAATATTGAAGCACTAACAAGTGCAATTCTGTCTACACCTAATGTAGTAGGTGTTTCGTAATTATTTTGAAACGGTATTTTGGTTGAAGCGTTTAATTGTAAAAGCTTTAAGTGCTTTTTAACTGAGGATATCTCTTGTTCTTGCAATCGACCTACGGAAGATACAATGGCTTGTTTTAATTCTGGAAATTGCTTTCTAGTTGTTTTAAATTCTTTTTTAAAGTCATTTAAACTAAAATTATGCTTCCAAATAAGATTATTCTCACTGAAAACAGCAAATTTTACACGTGTATTACCAACGTCTATTATAAGATTCATAGGCATTTAGGAAAACACAAATTTATAAAAGTAAATTTTACAAAAATCTTTTTGGTAAAACTAAAAATGAATTTATATTTGCACCCGCTTCAGTAATGAAGTAAACTGGTGCCTTAGCTCAGTTGGTAGAGCAAAGGACTGAAAATCCTTGTGTCCCTGGTTCGATTCCTGGAGGCACCACTTTTAAACCCTGTAAACATTTGATTTACAGGGTTTTTTAGTTTTTAAGAGACAGTTATAGAGACACTAAAATATTCAAATTATAAAATCACTACAATTTGGATTTGAAATTTATGCAAGCGATAAGAATCAAGTTTCTCATGTTTTTCACAGCTTCGATATGCCCCAATTAAAATAACACAAATACTTTAGGACCATAGAATTATTTACGGAACTATTGCCTATAAATACTTTTTAACTAGATGAAGAATTATATAAACCTAAAACCTACTATCCATGAAAAAAAAAAAAATTCATTTACAGAAAACATTACTTCAATAGATGCCCATTAAAGATGAAAACTAACTATTAATTGAAAATTAATAAATACTTTGACCTTTGATTAATTGAATCCCACCTATTTCAGGTAGTACAAATACTTAAATATAATTTTAATATTAAACTCTTAAATCTAAATTATATTTATTATGAAAATTATTAATTTTTCAAATGAGCTTAACCTTGAGCACAGCATTGCATTGATTTTAATTTATGCACTATTGATTGGCTGTAGCAATGATGACGACACCCTAATTCCAATTGATCCACCTATCGCCGAAAACCAAATGTTCACTATTGTCGAGAATCCGCTACCTAATCAAAGTATAGGTTCCGTTTTGGCTACAGATACCCAAAACTTAGACCTTACCTTTATTTTAAACAACCAAAGCAATGTAAACGCTATACGAATTAGTGAAGCATCTGGTGAGCTATTTGTTAATAATGTCAGTGCATTTGATTATGAACTGAACACAACGATAACGTCAGATGTTACAATAAGTAATGGTTCTCAGTCCAGTACTGTACAGATAACTGTAAACCTTACCGACATTAGACCGTCTGAACAAGAACTTGTAGCCCACTACCGCAATGATAACACAATAAACGATATTTGCTCAGACTCGTCTATAAATGGAATAGATGCCACATTTCAAAACGGTGATTTACCAAATATAATTACTGGTGTATTTGGAAACGCATATGATTTTGAAAATACAATTAGCAACATCAATTTCCCTTCGAACGGAATTCAAAATAACAGTGCTTTTAGCATTGGCCTTTGGGTAAATCCAAAGAATGATGGATTTATTATCGGAAAAGGTACAGCGGCCGCGCAAAATCTGTTTCTTGAAACCACCTCATTTGATGCAAATAATGTTGAATTAAAACTATTTTATAGCAGTACGACTACAACTACTCTACAAGTGTATGATGAAATATTATTACCAAAAAATCAATGGTCTCATGTAACCATCACAAAAGATCCCAATCTAAAATGGACGACTTATGTCAACGGTGTTGTTGTCAACGAGACAACCATGAATGAGGATAATCTTTGGACAAACACAATACTACATATAGGTGGCTGGGGATCTGCTAATTACTTGGACGGCGCTATCGACGACATTTTTATCTACAACAGAACTCTAAGTGCGCAGGATGTTGATTTATTAATTAATAATTAGAACGATTAATTAATATAAAATAAAAGCTATCCAGAAGGATAGCTTTTATTTCTTGAACTCATAGCTTAATAGGATTTACATTTCTCAATTTAAAATGTCTTCAAGTCTCTTATCCAATTCTTCTCCTCTCAGGTTTCGTCCTATGATTTTGCCATCCTTAGAAATCAAGAAATTATCAGGAATGCCATTGATACCATAAATCATAGAGGCATCATCTTTTCCTCCTTTGAAATCTGATACGTGATACCATGGAAGACTATCTTGTTCAATAGCCTTTAACCAACTATCCTTTTTACCGTCTTGTGAGACGGCAAAGATTTCAAAACCGAGAGGTTTATACTTCTTGTAAGTTTTTACCAAGTTCGGGTTTTCTTTACGGCAAGGTGAACACCAAGATGCCCAAAACTCCAACAGCACTGTTTTCCCCTCAAAATCAGACAGGCTCTTTTCATTCCCATCTGTATCTTTTGAGGTAAAATCAACATAGCTATCTCCAATTTTAGGTTGTTTGTTTAAGGACAAGTAATTTGCCACATTTCGCCCAAACTCTGATTCTTTGTTTTGCGTGGACATTGGCTCAAACAACTTTTGTGTTTGTTGCTTTCCCCAAGTAGTAGTATAGACATCAAGTATAGAGATACTTACAATACTATTGGGGTTGTTTTTAACAAATTCTTTTTCAACTTCGAGACGTTCTTCCCTTTCTAATCCTTTAATTTTTTGCCTTAAAAACATAGTTAGAGTCTCAGGCGCTGAGCCAGTAATAGGAGCCGTTTTAAAATCTGTTTTAGATGCATCAAATGTCATGCTATTGTCCGTTGCCCAAAAAAACCTGTAATTTTTCAAAGTTTTGTCGTGGACCAATAGCTGTACTGGCGTTGTGTCCAGTTTGGTAGAAAACATAAAATTATTATCTTCAATGATTGCAGAATCTATTGTTTTATTATTATATCTAAGATACATTTTATCTCCATCATCAATACCCTTTGTTTTGCCTGTTAAAACAAATTTCTCCTTGTCCGTGGTGCATGCAGTCACCCATGATAGAAATAGTACTAAAACGAATAAGAGAATGAGATAAATAAATTGTTCCTGTTGTGATATTTTTTGCTTCATGATTATAAGTTTAATGAATGAAAAAACCTCATGACCAAACGACCATGAGGTCTAGATACTACCATAAACCCTTTCTCGTGTGACTGATAGTATTTAACATCGTGGGTTATTCTTTTACAATCTTTTTTGTAAAGGTTTTACCATCTGCGGTTTGCAGTCTTACAAAATAGATGCCTTTTTCTAAGTTGTAAACGTTGTAGACATTTGAATCATTTGGCATCAAAGTCAGCACGCGATTTCCAAGTATTCCAAAAACTTTTATGGCTTCTATGTTTAGATCATTGCCTCTGATTGTGAAATTGTCTTTTACAGGATTTGGGTGAAGAGTCGCTGAATTTAATTGCGTGATATCCTCCAAATTCAGAACTGAATCTGTGGTAAATTCCAATTTATTAGACACTTTGCTGAAAGTGGATTCGGTGTTGTTACAAACAGATCTTACATAAACATCATAAGGTGTATTTGCATCAAGACCATTAACTAAATTATTTCCAACAGAAAGTATAAAACTATCTACTGGTGTATCTGTTTCAGGATTAGCGTTGTCTGTAAACACATAGCATTTATAACTATTTACCATAGCGTTTGGTGGAGTCCAAGAAATATCAACACTGTTTTCTGACGGTGTAAATGTAATATTTGAGCCACTTAAAGTGGGGTTGATACAGTTAGATTCTTCAATAACGAAAAGTTCTTGACCAACATCAACTCTATCCAAAGATGCAATTACATTATTGTTAACTATTTGTAAATTGAGTGGAAATGCATCCGCATCGTTATTAGATATAACTCTTTCTAAGCTATTATTTGTTGTATCGTATACGAAAACCGCCCCAGCATTGGATAAGCGTCTACCCACAAAATAGATATCATCATTCTTTACCACCATCTGGCTAAAGTTTTCACCCAACACTTCACCAGATAGGTTGGTCAACTTATTGGTAGTGCCGAAGTTGTCGATTTCCCAAAGTTGTCTTCTAGCACCAAAACTTCCTCCAAAAGTTATTGCTGTAAAATATAAATTTCCATTTACGACCAAGAAACTTTGTGGCTCACCCAGTACCTCTACAGTAGGATTATTTGTTAGGATTTGTTGCGTAGAACTAGAGGATAAATTATGACGAAAAAGAGATCTGCCTCCAGTTGCACCAATAGCTGAAAAATAAATGTCACCATTATATTCTACAACATCAATTGGATTGCTTGATGCTGCACCAGGATTAACATCGGCAACTAATTCTGCGGGCGGTATGTTATTAATATCTGATAAATCAACACGCCATAATTCTCTTCCTTCTGTTGGTGTTACTGCTGAAAAGTATACAAAGTCACCAACCTGCTTTAAATTTTGAGGTGCTGCTCCTGCGGAGAAGTTTGTTGTAGGTATCAAAAGTTTTATTGAGAAAATTTCTAATGCAGCGAATACTTGTCTTGTATTATTGTTATCAGTAGCAGCGGTAAATACATATAACTCACCACCTGTATCATTAGTATGTTTTATTTCCCAACCTGGGTTAGATGAACCGTTTGGATTAATATCTTGAAACAATTCTGTACCAGCAGTAGTTCCATCAGAAATATAAAGTTCCATATCGCCTGAACTATCTTTGGAATGAAATATAACTTGGCCACCAACCTCAATAAAACCACCCGCTTCATTAGAATTTCCTGAACCTGCTGTTGATGTATTATTTAAGAACGTGTTAGTTCCCAAATCAAAAAAGTCAATTATGTCAGTCGTAGTTGGGAACCTTCTTGGGGTAATAAGAATGTTGGTATCAGTTACTGCAAAAATATTGGGATTTAAGTTTGGATCTGTATCAGGGAATGCACGGCTTCCAGTACCTACGTAAGCTGTACCTGAAACGGTACCATCAGTTACACAAACAGGATGATAATTACTCGTAGAAAATTCTGTTGCATTGAATAGAGCTCTACCATTTGCAACCTTAAAATTTCTCGGAGAACCATTTGCAGTTCCTGGATGAAAATCGAATAATAGTCGAGCCGTTTTGGAATTTTGTGAAATAGCTGCAACTGTAATTAAAAAGCAGCAAAACATAATAATTTTTTTCATGATATAAAGGGTTTATAATTAAAACACAAATTTATGCCTATATCAAAAATGATGAACTACCCGAGATGGGTAGGGAGAGGTATTATTAAATCTTAGACTAGGAAGAATAACAAACCTTTTGCAAAAAGTCTTTTTTAATTTTCCTTCAACCATGATATCCAATCGCTGACTACCTCTGCCAAATAATCTTTTTTTTCATTTTCTGAAGTAGTTTCTCTCTGTAATCGGTAACTGTGTCCCAAATCTTGATATACCTTCCAAGTAATGTGGGAAATGCTATCTTTTATACATTCAACCCTAAACATATCTTGATAGGGGCTGGATTCATCCTTTGTACCATAAGAAATTAAAACAGGTATATTGAGACTTTTTAAAATTTCATTTTCGTTTTTAGAAAACGAACTCATCATGCGATAAGAATCCCTTCCTTTATTAGAAATACTTACAGGGTCATTAACAATAGCTTCCCAATAATCAAAGTCTTTTTCAATTTCCTCGTTGCTTTCTCCATGAATCCGCTTTCGTGCAATAATGGATAGAATAGTGGAAAAGTAGGGCAATCCGCTTGAATAGATCAAGTGAGTAATTTCAGGGATTTCATTCGCCATACCCAAGGCTATACTACTCCCTTGTGAATGGCCGGAAACAACCAATTTATTTGAATCCACCCATGACTCTTTTAATAGTTTCTCAACAATAAATTTATTGGTCTTTACATAATATTCAAGATTATTATTCTCGATATATGCCCGTGAATATGTTTTAGTTTCCTTATTAACAAAATATTCTTTCCTTCTATCTAGACTATCTCTATGACTTACTAAAGGTACTCCAGGCTTGTTGACGATGGCAATGTGATAATCATCTTCAAAAAAGCCTTCTTCCATCGCAATCGCATATATGCGCTGTGTGCCATTGTGTATGATGAGTGGAACAGCCCTAGATCCCTGAACAGAAAACAATAATGGTTTTTTGATATGCTCCTCACCTTTCTTAGATTTGATTATAACATCGAGCGTGTCATTTTCCATAACATATTGAAAGTGTCTAAAGCCGAAACTTTCTGGCTGATATTGAGCATGACATTTTAAAAAGTTAAAAAGGATTAATACTGGAATTAATAATTTCATATGTTAATAAATGAAAGTTAGAAATGTTGAAATATTTATATACTAAAGCTATTATTTTTTGAATTTTTTAGTCTAAAGCTTGTAATCAGAGTACGCGCCATTAACAAAAAAATATCTTATTTAAATAGAGAACATATATGATAATTATTTAGTTAGGCAATAAAATTCTAATCAATGTTTTAAAATAATGATTAGCATTTAACCTACTCAATTTATAGTACAAACTCACTTTATTAGAAGTCTTAATTGTTCTTTTTCATTATTGTCATAGCTTATTTCAACCATAAAAACACCGGAAATAAGTCCCTTTGTAAAATAATCTTTAGTTTGGCCATCAAATTCCCGTAAAACCTTACCATGTAGATCTTTGATTTTAACGTTTTTAATGTTTTTATTTCTTTCTGTTTTAATTTTAAAATTGGTTTTTGTAGGATTTGGATAGATTATCGTTCTATTGGCACTCCCAATACCGCCACCTGTATTGCCGTTGGTTTGGCAGACTCTATTATTTGGTGGTAATACTTCAATTGAAATTCCTGTATTGTTCAGTGGTGCGCCATTGATACTGGCTAAAATATCATAAGTACCAGGATTGGAGTAACAAACATTTTCCGTGACTGCGCTTCCAGTCGTAGTGTCCGCTCCAGGGAATGACCATGAAATTGTAGCACCCGACAGTCCACTGCCTAAGCTGGCCTCAATGTCTATACAGGTATTTGGGCAAATACGTGTTGAGGAAGCGCTGTAGGATACGTTACATGAAGGCAACATCGAGTAGTCTTTCGTTCTTGGCAAATCATCAAAAACAGAATTAGCAGGTTCAAAACTTCTACCCCAAACTAAATAGTCGCAATCGCCACGCTTTGCATAAATCATTCCAAAACCTGAGCTGTACAATTCGCTAATACCCGTCAAAAGACCAGTATTGTTTGGATTTCTAACTTCTAGCCCTACCGAAGAATTTGCTTGAGACATATTTCCAATGCCCAAATCGCCAAACGCATTCGAGCCCCAAGAAACAACTTTTCCATTCTGCAAAAGTGCTTGGACAGAATAATTGGTAGCCTCAATCTCAATTACATCAGACAGCGTAACTGTCTTATTACCATCCTTCAGTAACACATTAACGGGCGATGTGCTTGAATTTACCGTAGAATTGTTGCCCAATAAACCATTAAAATTACTTCCCAATGACTTAACGATTCCGTTTGACAATAAAAAATGAGTGGATACCTGTGTTCCGGCGATATCCACAACACCGCTTAAATTGGGAATTTTTCTAGCCACATAACTAACACCAGTGGTAGTGCCATTACCAAATTGACCATTACTGTTATTTCCCCAAACCCAAACATCTTGGTTATTATCAATGGCATAAAACGTATATGACCCAAATGGATTGTAAATTTTCTGGATTCCACTAAGTTTTGTTGTGTTGTCAATTTTTACAAAAGTTGGCGACAGTAATGTTAAGGGCATTCCGTTTTTTTCGCCCCACATTAATACATGGCCATTCGATGTTAGCGCCAAACTGCCATAATAATCGCTTGATATGTCTATAACATTATTTAATACACCTGAATTTACAGGTGACAAAGGTGCGCTATATGATGTCATGGCAACACCGCTATTTGTAGTATAGCCTAAACCTAGTTGTCCTTTATCATTTTTTCCTATTGAAATTAATGTCCCATCGTTATATAAGATATTGTGAAAATCTGCACCTAATGCTACTTTCTTAATACCGGAAGCATTTGCTGGGGTTTGAAAAGGCACGGTATAGTTTGTAGGTACTTGAGAATTCAACCAACCCTCATAAAAAAGCGAGTTGTTATCCTCTATAACTGCACCCTGAAGTCCAGTATAAAACTTCTGAGAATAAGCCATTATGGAACAAAAGCCTAAACAAAAACAAATAAGTAATTTAATAACCTTCATAATCATCTAATTTTAAAATTGTACCTCTCAAATAAACAATCTATTTAATCTAATTGGACTACCTACAATGGGTAGGTTATCAGTTTTTAACAAAAAAAATGTGCAGTGAAAATCACTGCACACTTTAAAAAAAACTAATTAATCCGCTATTAACTACCAATCTCTTGGAGTTCTCTTCTAATGCCTTTATCGACATCAACTTGCATTTGCACCTCCTCAATTTGTTGGTCGTTAAAACCTGCGTCATGCATCTCAACTGTTGAAGCACCACCTACTATCATTAGATAAAGTGCGTAAAGAATTGTTCCTACCATAATAAATAATTTTTATTGATTAATACTGATACAAATGTAGTTGCGCTTATAAGTATTTGTACTACCTTAAATGGGTGGCTATCCTATCTTTTTGCAGCTGAAGCGCACTTTTGATTTGGCGGCACCCCAACTTTGTGGCTGGTTAAGGCCGTATTTTCTAAAAGTGTACGTATGGTAGCCACACGAGCCATCATCTTTTTTGTAGGTGAACGTGGCATCCATTTCCTGCCAAGGCTCGACGCCAACGGGTCTTACCCAGCGCCATTTGGTTTGCAGATACGCTTTTTTAAATTTTTCCTCCCAATTCTTTGCATTCATAATGTTGAGTAATTGCGACTCTAATTCAGAATCACGATATGCGACACTAGGAAGTGGAGTATCTGCAATAAAGTTATCCATCATTTTGTTGGCAGCTTTTTTATAGTAATCTGCTCCTTCATTCTTGCTAAGATCTATATAAAACTCCCCTTTATAAGTCTGGCTTTTGGTTTTTGGTCCTTTGGCTTTTATAATTACGTTCCATTTCTTGTTCCGCTCGGGTTGCAACGCCATCCAATCTGCTGTAAAAATAGGTGTGATATTTTTATTGTCAATATCCTTTTTAATGTTTGAAGTCATGTTAGGTAGTAGTACGAACTGAACCCAGCTTTGTGACTTTGGAGTTTCTGGTGCGACCTTTACAGTATAGTCTGCATTAGTCGCTATAAGTCCAGTATCGTAAGAACCTTGAAGTCGATTATAAGCTTCGTCTTCTAAAACAATTTCAAGATTGCCACTTCCCGTACTTAGGTTCCAACTGCCCACAGCATCCTCTATACTTACGGGTAAATAAATTGTTCCGATAATTTGGTCTCCGGCAACAAATTGTGGATTGATTTCAACGCTACTTTCATTACCTGGAGTGAATGTTTTTTTTGTAAAAATGACTTTACCAAGGTTTTCTTTATGAAAGTCTGACGTATAAATTGATGCCATAGAAAGCTCTGCCTTCGCTAACTGTTTGTCACTAAAATTTATAACATCTTGAAGCGCTTGGTTAGCTCCTGCAATATTAAGCAAGCCTTCTGCGACTTCCTTAATACTTTTTGCTGTAGCTAATAAATCTAAACCTGCATCGTTATTGGCATTATCTAGTTTGCTCATTAAAAAAGCAGGTATTTTTTCTCGATTGATAAAATCTGGATAATCCAATAGTATCTCCTCTAAGCGTTTAGCTCTTGGGTTGGTAGAATTTTGTAATGATTGTAAAAGCGCTTTTCTATCAAAATTTGAAGCTACTTTTAGAAAGTCACCGCCGTTATTTAAAAAATTGTAACGGTCTGGATTGGCAGTATGCTGACCACCTGGCATTTTTTTCCCATGATAACGATTAAAAAAGCTAATAAGCGTATTAATATCTTGAGTTTTTGAAGCACCAGAGTAACTTTCGCCTTTTAAACCTGCTATTCTTTCACAAAGTTTGGAAATATCTGCATTTGGTGCTTTATTTAATAAAGCTTTCATTGAGTTTTTAGCCATATCTAACTGATTATTAACCATATCCCAATTGTTGCTTTTCGCGTAGCGTTCTGCAGTTTCAATTTTTTTTCTACACTTCTATATTGCATGTAGGCTTTGTGACCCTTAGCTATGGTTTCATTGCCCGGATTTTCACAATCTGTTACTCCATTTGCTTTAGTGTTTATAGTTGTGGTACGAAAGGGTACTTTCGTGGTCGGTTTTTGTTTATAATCCGCTTTTTCCAGAATCTTGTTTTCTAATTTTTCTTCTTTCTTTTTAATACTGTCATTTACCGATTTAGTGACCTTATTTTCTAAGCGTTTTAAAACGCCCTGTGCTTCAAGGTTTTTAATATAACCCAAAGTTGCGATAATACAGAAAATGGTTAGAGAAGTTTTTTTCATGATTGATAATTTTAATACTAATCAAATCTAAGCGATTGGTCTTTTCAAAGAACCACCCAATTTAGGTAGGTAAGAGCCATTACTACACTACCCATTTTGGGTAGTATTACAAGTGATAATTAATGCTATTTTAGACCAAAAATTCATATTTTGTAATCAGTATTTAAACAATTTTTAATTTAAATCAAATTCAAAATTATAGGCTTAAAAAACTATATATAACAAATAAAAAAATCTCTTACTCAAAAAAATTAATAATAAGTTTTAGGTTATATTTAAAAATTAATAGTAAAAAAACCTACTCTCGTTACAGAGTGGGTTTTTTTTTAATATTGCTTATCTTTTTTGCATGAAAACATTTCTTTTCTATATTGTTTTTATTGGTCTATCTACATCTATTGGAGGTGCACAAACAATAGTTGATTATTCAACGCTATTGGATAGTGCTTCATATTACATCAGAAATAATAAATCTGAAAAGGGAAAGCAAATATTAGATTTTTTAAAGAAAGAAACTGAAAATAACAAAAAAGACTCTCTTAATATGATAGTATTAGAGCGTTTCGCTTTCTATCATTTTTTAGAAGGTAATTATGATGAATCCGTAAAATATGCTTACGATGCATCAACTATAGCTAAAAGTCTTGGGTATAGAAAAATGTATTTTGATCTTCAGAATAATATTGGTGCAATATTTAGTAAACTAGATGAATATGAAAAAGCAAAAAAGACTTACAAAGAGATATTAAAGGAGTCAAGTATTAAAGAAGATACTGTAGGTTATATATCTACACTTTCAAATTTAGGGTCTTCCTACAGCACTTTAAAACAAATCGATAGCTCAAATGTTGCGTTAGCTAAAGCTTTGCAACTGAGTCGAATTTCAAAATTAGTTGAATTAGAAGCAGCTATTTTAAAATTTATGGCTAAAAACAATTTAGATCTAAAGAATTATAAAGGTACAATAGAAATAATTAACATCCTCGAAGATTCGTTGTGGAATAATCTTCGTGAAAATCAAAAAGATGATGCTATTTACTATAAAGCAAAAGCAAATTTTGAGTTAGGAAATTTTAGTAGAGCTTTAAATGAAATTGAAAAAGCACTTGCATTATCTAGCGTTCAAAAACAAGACCCTGCCATACTCGACGCACTTAATCTGAAGAGTCAGATTTTTGAGAAGCAAAATAATTACAAACTTGCACTAGATGTACAGCGACAAGTAACTAAATTGAAAGATAGCTTTGATCTTGAAAGAAGAAAGGAAAAAATCCTTGAACTAGAAAGAAAATATGAAACTGAAAAAAAAGAGAAGGCAAATGCCGAACTAAAAGCAGAAGCATTTAATAAAGACTTAACGATATCTAAAAAAAACAACCTAATATTATTACTTTTTATTATTACTGCGTCCATAATAGTGTTGATGGTACTATGGCAATTATATAGGTTCAAAAACAAAAATTATAAGCTCAAAGTATTAATAGAACAAACCGTAAAACTTCAGAAAGAGCTAGACATTATTAGAGACAATATTGCTAAAGATTTTCATGATGATTTAGGTAATAAACTAGCGCGAATTACAACTCTTTCGGATTATGTATTAAAGAAAAATAAGGAAAAAAACAAGACAGATATGTTAGATGCTTTCCAGATTATAAAAAGAGATGCAAACGATTTATATAATGGTACACGGGATTTCATGTTTTCGTTAAAATCTGATAGCGATGCTGCCGAGTCTACATTTTTCTATCTAGCGGACTTTACTCAAGAATACGTTAGTAGTTTCGATATTGAATTAGAGTTAAACCACAATTTAGAAGAAGAAAAATTATTGCCTAAATATTGGAATCGTCAAATAATATTAATCTTTAAAGAAGCAATTACTAATGCTGTTAAGCATAGTCATGCAAAAAAAATCGAATTGAGTTTTTATTGTAGAGAAAATGTTTTGTTAGTTAAATGTGTAGATAATGGAAGAGGCTTCGACATTACAAAGGTTAATAAAATTAATGGCATTTCTCACATGAAGCAGAGAGCAAGAAAAATTGGATGCTCAATAAGTGTAGAATCAGAAACCAAAAAAGGGACTACTGTCGTGCTTGAAGGTGAAATATTAAATTATAATTATCTAAGAAATAGCCTCTAATGAAACGTGTAATAATTATAGAAGATAACGAAACCCTAAACGATATCTTTAGCCGAACAGTGAATGACATCGACGGTTTTAAAGTTTGCGGAAGTTATCTAAATGCTGAGGATGCTTTGACAAATATCAAGAACAATAAACCTGATATTGTTTTGATGGATATAGAGCTACCAAATATGAACGGCATTGAAGCAACAAAAGAAATAAAAAAAATCCGTCCAAAAACGCTAATCATTATGGTTACAGTTTTCGAGCATTCGAAATATGTTTTTGACGCACTTTGTGCAGGTGCATGTGGTTATTTAACTAAGAATGCAACTGGAACTAAAATTGAATTTGCCTTAAAAGAAGCAGTCGATGGAGGTGCACCTATGAGCATACAAATTGCAAAAATGGTTGTGGATTCTTTTCGTAAAGCTCCGACATCTGTTCTAACTGATAGAGAAACAGAAGTGTTAACACTTTTGGCTAAAGGCAATAGCTACAAAGGTGTTGCACAAAAAATGAAAATCAGCCCTAATACTATTAAATACCACGTGAAAAACATATATGATAAGCTAGAAGTGCATGACAGGGAAAGTGCCATCGAAGAGGCGAACAACAGAAATATTATATAAAATAATTGTCACTCTATAGATTTGTACATTTTTCAAAGCTATATGGATTTAAAAAATCAGTACTAAATGCGAGGGTAAAATTTTTTTTTTAAAATCTTAAATATATCTGTTTTTCTATCCTTTTTGTCACAAATTATTAGTTGCCGTTTTCTAAACTCCAAGGTGGGTTTAGCTTATTCTCTACAACATAAAACAATATCAGTTGATTTCAATAAATATCCTTTAACCTTGTTTCTCTCTAATCATCGTTGGTAAGTTGGTTCTTGATTGAAATGAATTTTCTTGCTTTTTATTTTTTCTACTTGTGCCGTCCGCAACAATTCCCAACACTTATTTTACTTCTAAAACTATAACCCAATTATTTATTATAATTCACTACCTCTAGCTTAAAATCATTTTTCACTAATTTTAAGTTGTTTCTATTTTCCAATGTAACTTCCCCAACCATCAAGTATAATATCATTTAGTTTTAAAATATCCATTGCATTGGTAATATCTGTATCTTTAAACTTCTAACGCTTATTAGCACTCCAGTAATAAAACCTTGTTTTAGCAATTGTGTGGTTATCTCTAAATTTTCAATTAATCTATTATTCCAAAAAGCATACAATGTTGATATAGCTTCGGGTTTTTTAAGCGAAGTTGATTTAACAATATTAATCAAAGTTTGTATTTTGATTTTAAGAATTTCTTGAGACATCACTTTAAAACCCCCAATTAAAAAAGCGACACCTCTCGATGTCGCCAATTGAAGATTTAAACTCACCTAAATCTTAATTAATATTTTTTAAATAAATTCTCAATAACTTAATATGATTATCAAGAGTTATTATCTTCCGAGTGATTTTCAACAGATAATTTATTATCAAATTGAAGAGTCCTAATTGGAAAAGGAATATTAAAGCCTTCCGCATCAAACACACGCTTAATTTCTTTTATGGCTTTACTCTT
Source organism: Winogradskyella litorisediminis (assembly GCF_042675765.1). Classification (NCBI taxonomy): domain Bacteria; kingdom Pseudomonadati; phylum Bacteroidota; class Flavobacteriia; order Flavobacteriales; family Flavobacteriaceae; genus Winogradskyella; species Winogradskyella litorisediminis. Next base: position 91,993 of record NZ_JBHTJL010000009.1, read on the forward strand.
GCTTTGTAGTTTTTCTAAACTTCGTTCTGCATCAATCCAAAATCTACACATAAAGTTTATTGAGCTCGCTCCAAATTCCGTATAATAGAATTCGACTTCTTCTCCAATATTTTTTTGGTTAAAAAATTTACGGATTGTTGAAACTGTCACTTCTTCTACACGTTCTAAATCTGAGTCATATGCCACACCACATTCAATGGTAATACGCATTTTAGTGGTTAGCGAATAATTTTTAAACGGACTTTCTAAAATATCTTTGTTAGGAATAACTACATAATTATTATCTGCTTCTTTCATAACAAAGTAATTGAGATTGATATCCATTACTTCTCCTGCAAAACTATTGGTCTCTATCCAATCGCCAATTCGAATATTTTTTCTAAAAGCTAAAACAATACCCGAAATAGTGTTTGAAAGTGTGCCTTGTAGCGCCAAACCAATAACCAAACCAGATATTCCTGCTCCTGTCAATAATCCTGTAAGGGTTTTACCCAAGTTTAAAGCGCCGAGAGCTAAGAACAACCCTAAAAGGACTACTAAAACAGCCATAAATCTTGCAACAAGCAAAGAAATTGACCTTTGACTAATTTTTTTCTGGGCTATTTTAAAACTAAATTTAAACACATAACGAGACACTATATAAGCTATAATGAGCACTAAAAGTGCAACACCAAAATTTGGTAAATTTTTAATTATAGCATCTAGCCATCCTTGTAGTTTATCACTTATTTTTTCTAATGCGTTTAATGAATCCATTTATTGTAATTTATTATTTATTTGGTTGATAGAACCTCTTCTACGGAGTGATTTCTAACCTCGTTAATATAATTATTGTAGCTAGTAGCTAAACTGTTTTTCTGGTCTTCTGAAAGCACTTTACCGGCTAATTGAAAAAAAGTATGCTCTTCGTCTTCAAGATGATGCTCTACCTTATGCTTTAAATCTTTGGCGTATTTTAACCATGCTGACGAATCCATATCGGTTTCTTCAAGCTTTTCAACCAATTCGTCAATTTCATGATGTTCTGCAATACCATGTCTAGCATGTTCTTGCATCATATCATTACTTATTAATGGTTTGTAAAAATGACGTTCTTCGCCATCTTCATGGATTAATAGTTCGTGTTTTAACTTTTTAAACACATCTCTTCTTCTTACGTGATCGCCTGATGTATCTACTAAAACATTTAGTAAATGTCTTTGTATATCGTGGTCTTTTCTTATGGCTTCAAATATTTTCATAATCTTGAATTAAAAAAAAGGCTTTAGCTATAAAAGCTAAAACCTTTTTCGATTTTTAGTTTATTATTTTGAATAAATAACTTTATAGTCTGCAACCTTATCACTAAAGTCACTTTCGTTATTTACATACATGTAAGCATCATTAAAAACTCTATTTGGTTTTACACCTACTACGTAATGTTTTACGTTAAGGTCTGGAGCATTTAATTTGATTTGGTCAGAAATTCTTACCTTTTTATCTCCTAAAGATGTTTCCATTTTTTCTAATCTTGAGACCACAATTAAATTGTTACCGCTGGCATATACTTTTTCAATTTCTAGATTATGCTCAAATTCATCTACTTCAGCTTCAATCATGATGGTGCGTTCCATTTTTTCTCCATATTCGTCTGGCATATCTACATCTAAATATGGCACTTCAATTTCAGTCTCTTCCATAACAACAACTACTTTTGGTATTTCGACCATTTCAGTTCTTGTTCCGACATTAACATCTGCCCAATCTACATCAAATGCAGGAAGTTGTCCTGCTTCTGTATCAATATCTACATCTACTTCTGGTAATTTTGCTTCTTTTGTCTGGTCCATTTTACAGCTAGTTGCAAATACTAATGCAAGCGCTACAAATGGTATAAATAATTTTTTCATAATGAGTTGGAATTTTTAATTAATAACACAAGATTATCTTGCGTTCTTGACAAAACTACAATGTATTGAGACTTATGGCTTGCTGAAAAGATTTATTGATTGACTTTATAGCAAACTAAAGTAATGGACTAAAGATTTTAGCCATTCCTTGAAGAATCTTATCCTTTAAAGGACGATCTTTGTAAGATTCATATTTAAGGTGATTTGAAGTTTCGCACAGTTCTTCAAAATTTGAGGATAGTTCCTGAGATATTTTTTCATCATACAACAGCACGTTAAGTTCATAATTATGCTCAAAACTTCTATAGTCAAAATTTCCTGAACCTACCGAAGCCATACAATTATCTATAATTATAAGTTTGCTATGAAAAAAATGCTCGCTTACCACACAAATCTTAACACCAACTTTGAGCAACTCCTCAAAGTTTGAATACATACTGTATTTAGCAATAATACTATCGTTCTGCTTTGGTACCATTATAAAAACCTCAACACCTCTTAGAGCTGCCATTTTTAAGGATTCTATAAGATTTTTGTTAGGGATAAAGTATGGATTTTGTATTTGAATCTTTTTCTCAGCACTATGAATCATCATAACATATTGGTGTAAAATCGCAGAATTTTCTAAATCTGGTCCACCAGCTACAACTTGTACAAGATGATTACCTTCATTTTTGTGATGTGGTAAAAACTTTTTATCTGCTAGCAATTTTTCATCGCTTGCAAAATAGTAATCCTTTATAAAGATGCGGTGTAAATGATCTACGGCCGGACCTTCAATTTTCATATGGATATCTTCCCAAATACCCATTGCTGACTCATCAGCATTTATATATTTATCCGTAATATTTACACCACCAGTAAAGGCAACATCGCCATCAATAATCACCAGTTTTCTGTGGTTTCTATAATTGATGGTTGACAAGATGGTCTTAATATTTATAGGTAGTATGGAAAATACCTTTGCGCCACTTTTTTTTAATTGAAAAATGGCTTCATTTTTCCAGCTGTAGCTTCCTATGGCATCATAAATAATTCTTACCTCAACGCCTTCTTTCAACTTTTCATCTAACAAAGAGGCTAACTCGTCTAAAACTTCACCCTTTTCAATAATGTAATATTGAAGATGTATAAAGGATTTGGCATTTTTAACAGCTTCAAAAATAGCTTCAAAAGCAGATTTTCCGTCGTGTAATAATTCTACTTCATTGCCATCGACCGCAGGAAACCCTGAACTTTCAAGCAATAACTTACCTAATGCTTCGTATTTACTACCTTTAAAATTATGTTGAAATTCGTCAATTAATTCTTCCTTATTATTTATATCATATAAACGACGTTTAGATAATCGGTTTAGCGTAAAAAATTTAAAGCGTTTTCTGTTAATACCAAAAAGCACATACAAGAATACACCAAAAACAGGCAGTGCCACCACTATAAAAAGCCACGCTATAGAACGTGAAGGCCTACTTCCGTATAAAAAAATACTGAAAATGGCCCAAAGCGCTAAAACTAGATATACTATTATTAATGTTGTCAACATAGACCACAAAGTAATCATAAGTAATTAAAATGTAGTTGCTACATCAAAAACTCTTTTAACTCTAAAACCGATTTTATGAGTTAAAAACACAAGCTAATGAGCAAAGTCCAAGTCTAAAACTGCTGTAAATTTGTATATTCTGATGCGCTGTACAAGTAGATGAAAAACAAAATGAAATTACTCCAAATTGAAAAATTAAAAAACAATCCCAAAACAGTTATAAGCAATTATAACCTCGTTTACAGTACGCCAAAAATTTTATGTATATCTAGAGAAAAAAGAGCAAAAAAGTTTCTTTATAAGATGAATTCAACCTTGTTAGATGATGAAAAGATCACTAAAAGAATTGACTCTTACGCCATACCACCTGCTTGGGAAAATGTAAAAATAGCAAAGCTCGAAAACGCACACCTTTTAGCTACGGGTTATGATGCAAAAAAAAGAAAACAATACAGATACCATCCTAAATGGTCTAAAATTAAAAACCAGACCAAGTTTTACAAAATGGCAGGTTTTGCCAAGGCATTACCAAAATTAAGAAAGCGTGTTTTAGAAAACATAGATAACGCATCATGGAATAAAGAAAAAGTTTTAGCTATCGTTATCCGATTGCTCGAAGAATCTCATATTCGCATTGGAAATACTTATTACGAAAAACGCAATAAAACGTATGGATTGTCCACCTTACGCACCCGACATTTAACCCTCTTTAAAAATAAATTTAAACTTGAATTTATTGGAAAAAAAGGCAAAAAGCACGAAGTTACTCTTCGAAATAAAAAATTATTACGATTACTAAATAAATGCGAAGAAATTCCTGGCTGGGAATTGTTTCAATATTACGATGAAGACGGAAAAAAGCAAGCCATAGATAGTGGAATGATTAACGATTATATACACGAAACATGCGGAGAGATATATTCTGCGAAAGATTTTAGAACTTGGTCAGCTTCCTTGATTGCTTTTGAAACTTTAAAACAAAATGACCCAGAAATAAAAAGTGAAACTAAAAATAAAGAAATATTAAAAGCCGTTGATGCAGCTGCAGAAGCATTAAATAATACTCGCAATATTTCTAGAAAATATTACATACATCCGCAAATATTTAGTAGTTATGAAGATAGTAGTATTAAGTCGTATTTTAGCAAAGCAGATAAACTAGAAAAAAAAGATGAAACAGAATTGCAGCCTAACGAACTGGCCTTGTTAAGTCTCATCGAAAATTTTCAACCAAATTTTAATTAAAAAAGTCCAAATGACTCCTAAAAAATATTTATACTTATTAAGTGTTGCTTTGTTATTTTCATGCGCAACTAAACAACCATTATACAAAGAGGATAATGCTACTCCACAATTTACAAGCTTACCAAACAAAACTGTAGAAAACAGAATATTTTTAGTTGGTGACGGCGGAAGAGCCAAAAATGGTCAACCAGAAGATGGTGTAAAAGCGTTTCAACTATACCTACAAAGTCAACCAGACACAAAGAAAGATTACACTATATATTTAGGTGATAATATATATCCTGATGGATTACCAGATAAAAAAGAAGAAGGAAGAAAACAGGCAGAAGTGAGCTTAAACATGCAAATTAATGCTGTTAAAGATTATGATGGTAAAACGGTTTTTATTCCAGGAAACCACGATTGGTATGCTGAAGGTTTAAGAGGATTAAAAAATCAAGAAAAATACATTGAAGATGCTTTAGGAAAAAACACGTTTCAGCCCGAAAATGGTTGCCCGCTTGAAACTATTGATATTGGAGAAAACATCGAAATTATTATTATAGATAGTCAATGGTATCTAGAGGATTGGAATAATCACCCAACCATAAACGATGAATGCGAAATAAAAACACGAGATAGATTTTTTCTCGAAATAGAAAGTGCACTTAAAAAAGCGCAAAATAAAAGAGTTCTTTTTGCAATGCATCATCCAATGTTTACAAACGGAATTCATGGAGGATTCTATAGTGCTAAAAAACATTTGTACCCATTTCAAGGTAAAATACCAATGCCAGGTTTAGCATCTCTCATTACACAAATACGTTCTCAAGGTGGCGTTTCTATACAAGATAGATATAACGAAAGGTATAATAATTTAATGAATCGCTTAGAAACCTTACTAATTGGTTACGATAATGTAGTTGTTGTTAGTGGGCACGAGCATTCTCTTCAATACATAAAAGATGAATTTGTAAAACAGATAGTTTCTGGAGCTGCTTCAAAACAATCTGAAGCTGCACTAAGCGAAAACGGACTTTTTTCCATAGGTCAACAAGGATTTGCTGAGCTAACAATATATAAAGACGGTAGCGCTTGGGTTCAATTTTTCATATTAGAAAATAATGCACCAAAATTAATGTTTCAGAAAGAAGTATTTCCGCCATACAAAACATATGATGTGTCGAATTTACCTGAAAGTTTCCCTCAAACTATCGAAGCTTCAGTTTATACTAAAGAAGAAACTGAGCGTACTGACTTTTTCGAAACCATTTGGGGCGATCATTACAGAGATATGTACAGCCAAAAAATAACTGTACCTGTTGCCACATTAGACACATTGCATGGTGGATTAGAAGTTGTAAGAAAAGGTGGTGGACACCAAACTCGCTCTTTAAGGCTAAAAACCAAAGAAGGAAATGAATACAACATGCGAGCGCTTAAAAAAAGTGCCACACAGTATTTACAAACTGTTTTGTTTAAAGATAAACAAATAAAAGACGATTTTGAACAAACTAATGTTGAAGGTCTAATACTTGATTTTTACACATCTGCACATCCTTATGCTTTTTTAGCCATACCAGAGCTTTCTAAGGCTATAGATTTACTTCATCCTAAACCAAAGTTGTATTACATACCTAAACATAAAGCATTAGGTGAATATAATGATGAATACGGCGGCGAATTATATATGATTGAAGAACGCCCAGAAGAAAATTATAGCGAAGAACGCACTTTTGGTTACGCGGACGATATTGAAAGCACTCATGATATTATTGCAAAAATCAGAGAAGATGAGAAATATAAAATAGATGAAAATGCATTTATTAGGGCTCGCCTTTTCGATATGCTTATTGGTGACTGGGACAGACACGAAGACCAATGGCGTTGGGCACAATTTGACCAACCGAACGGTGATAAATTATATAGACCAATACCAAGAGATAGAGACCAAGTGTTTTCAAATTTTGATGGTGGACTTTTAGATGTTATGCGATTTTTATCGAGTTCTTCTAAACAACTTCAAGTTTACGATGACAATATTGACGATGGTGATTTACAGTGGATGAATAATGCCGGAGTAAAATTAGACCGCATCTTAATACAAAATGCCACTTTAGAAAATTGGATAGTACAAGCAGAATACATTCAAAAAAATATTGACCAAGAGATAATGGATAAAGCATTTTCAGCTTTACCAGAAGAAGTCCAAGACAAAACGTTACAAGAAATTCGTGGGCATTTTGTAGAACGGAAAAAGAATTTAACGGATATCGCTGAGCGTTATTATAAGTTTTTAAATGAACTTGTAATTTTAACTGGTACGGATAAAGATGATTATATTGATATAAGTAGAATTGACAATGGTAAAACCAAAATTGTAATTTCTAGAAATAAAGACGGAAAACGTGGAGAAGTCATTGTGGACCGAGTTTTCGACAAATCAATCACAAAAGAAATTTGGGTTTATAGTCTAGATGATGACGATCAGTTTTTTGTAAAAGAAAAAGCCAATAATCCAATAAAAATAAGATTAATTGGAGGTCAAAACAACGATATTTACTCCATTGAAGAAGGTCGGAAAATTAAAGTATATGACCATAAGACAAAACCAAACACAGTACTTTCAAAGAATGGAGCCGATATACATTTTACCGATTTTTACAATTTTAATAATTTCGATTATAAAAAATATAATTCTTCTGCTGGTGCATTTACACCGCTTTTAGGATTTAATCCAGATGACGGAATCTTAACTGGTGTTAGTGTAACAAATACCACTTATGGTTTTGAAAGAAATCCGTTTTCTACTAGACATAATTTTCAGTTTGGCTACTATTTTGCAACAAGTGGTTTCGATTTAAAATATAACGGTGAGTATAATGTTGCTCAAAGCTGGAATTTACACGTTAATGCAAGATATACTTCAAACAATTTTGCGAGAAACTTCTTTGGTTTTGGAAATGAAACAGTAAATAATGATGACGAATTAGACTTTGATTTTAATCGTGTACGCACTAGTATTTACGACTTAAAATTAGGTGTTCTTAAAAAAGCGCCTTTTGGAAGCGATTACGGGTTCGGAGCAATATTTGAAGGCATAAAATTAGACCCTACTGCAAATAGATTTATTACACAAGTAGAACCAAACACAGATAGCGAATTTTACGACCGCACATTTTTTGCTGGTCTAGAGGCAATTTTTAAATACGAAAGTTTTGACAATAAAGTAAATCCATCTCGTGGAATGACGTTTGATGTAGATTTGGGTGCTAAAACAGAATTAGGAAACGCTGACCAAACTTTTGGATTCTTAGATTCGCATCTAGGATTTTACAACAGTATCTCTAAAAACAAAAAATTAGTTTTAAAAACAGACCTAAGAACTCAATTACGGTTTGGTGGAGATATTATTTTTTACCAAGCAGCAAACATTGGTGGCAGAACTGGTTTGCGTGGATATAGGTTACAACGTTTTACAGGTCAAAATTCATTAGTGGGTAATGCAGATTTGCGTTACAGTTTTGATAAATTTAAAACAAGAGCACTACCACTTCAGATTGGAATTTTTGCAGGTTACGATGTAGGTCGAGTTTGGGCAACAAACGAAGATTCTAATGTATGGCATAACTCTTACGGTGGCGGTTTTTGGGTATCTACAGCAGAGTCACTTGCAGGTACTTTTAACCTCTTCAACAGTGATGATGGTTTACGATTTTCATTCGGGTTCTCGTTTGCACTTTAAAAACATTTGATTTTTTAAATTACTTATGGCGAAGATTTTTCTTCGCCATTTTTTGTTTCAAACGCAATTCTTAAAAGACAAAACATTAACAGATTTCCACCTATAAAAATCAGTTTTTGAATGTATATTTGAAAACTCTCATAACTTCATTTTTTAAATTTAAGGAGGAAATTTTTATGTCTTTTGAACGTATTCAGGAAAAGCTAAAAATCTTAGCTGATGCCGCAAAATACGACGTTTCCTGTGCTTCTAGTGGAAGTACTCGAAAAAACAAAAATAATGGATTGGGTAACTCAACCGGTATGGGCATTTGCCATAGTTACACCGAAGATGGTCGCTGCGTATCATTATTAAAAATCTTACTAACCAATCATTGTATTTTTGACTGTGCCTACTGTGTTACTAGAAAAAGTAATGACATAAAGCGTGCTGCTTTTAAGGTTGATGAAGTCGTAAAACTCACCATTAATTTTTACAGACGAAATTATATAGAAGGTCTTTTTTGAAGTTCAGGAATTTTTAAAAATGCAGACTATACAATGGAACGTTTGGTAGCTGTTGCAAAAAAATTGAGACTTGAAGAAAATTTTAACGGTTACATACATTTAAAATCCATACCTGGCGCATCCGATGAACTTATGCGCGAAGCTGGTTTGTATGCAGATAGGTTAAGTGTAAATATTGAAATACCTACTCGAGAAGGATTAAAAAAATTAGCGCCAGATAAAAATCGTGAGGATTTTATAAAACCAATGAAAAAGGTAAAAAATGAAATCTTACAATATAAGTCTGAGAAAAAAATTATAAAAAGCACACCCAAATATGCACCTGGCGGACAAAGCACACAAATGATTATTGGCGCAAGTGATGAAAGCGATTATCAAATAATGACGGCTTCAAACTTTTTTTACAAAAAATTTAATCTTAAGCGTGTTTACTATTCTGGTTATGTGCCTATAAGTTTTGATGACCGGTTACCAAAAATCGGGACAGAAGTACCAATGCTTAGAGAAAATAGATTGTACCAATCGGACTGGTTAATGCGGTTTTACGGATTTCATGTTAATGAGATTGTAAATGAAAACTTTCCGCAGTTAGACCTAGAGATTGATCCAAAACTAGCTTGGGCGCTTAGAAACATGCATGAGTTCCCTGTAAATGTAAATTTAGCATCAAAACAAATGTTAGTACGTGTACCTGGTTTAGGATTAAAATCTGTACATAAGATTTTAAATGCACGAAAACATCGACAACTTAATTGGGAGCATTTAGCAAAGCTCGGTGTAGCACTAAATAGAGCTAAATATTTCTTGGTTTGTAATAGTAATGTGTTTGAAAAAAGAGACTTAGAACCCGAACGCATTAGAGGATTAATACTTCAAAATTCTAAAAGTAAATTTAGAAAATTAACCAGTAATCAAGTCAATTTATTTGGCTGATGAAAAATTTTATTTACGATGGAACATTTGATGGTTTACTGACCTGTATTTTCAAAATTTATGAAGAAAAAGCTGTTGATGTCAACATACAGAAACAATCAAAAAATCAGTCAATTCTGTTTAATGACAACACTATAATAATTACTGATGAGACACAAGCTAATAGAGTTTGGACAGGACTTAAAAATAAGCTTTCTCCAAGAGGCCGAAGTACAATATATTATTCTTTTTTAAGCGAGCAACCCCAAATTGAAAATGTTATTTTAAATTATATAAAACAAGTCTTTTCTTCATCAAAAAATATCGAATCTGATTTTGCTAATCCTTCGGTTTTAAAATTATCAAAAACTGCTAAATCTGTAGGACGAGAGAAACATCGGATGGAAGCCTTTGTAAGATTTAGACTTACTAAAGACGAATATTACTTTGCAAGTATTTCTCCTGATTTTGATGTGCTGCCTCTCATCTCAAAACATTTTAAAAATAGATATGCAGACCAAAAATGGATTATTTATGATATAAAAAGGAAATATGGACTTAAGTACGATTTAAAAACGCTTGATATAATAAGCTTCGAGTTTTGTGAAGATTTTGATTTTACAAAGACATCAACCGACTTTTTTACAGAAGGCGAAAAAGAATTTCAAAAACTTTGGAAAGACTACTTTGATAGCACTAACATAAAATCAAGAAAAAATATTCAGCTTCATGTAAAACATGTCCCTAAACGCTACTGGAAATATCTTAGCGAAAAAAATCCTCTTTTATAATTAACCTAAATTACCGTAGGTAAGTGCAACAGCAATAATTAAAACAACGAGAACAATTGCAACAAAAACAAAAATCTTTTTTGTAAGACCGTCTTTTTGAAAGATGTAATTTCTTTTTGAGTCATTATCGTCTTTTACGATATCAAAATCTTCTTTTCCTTGTTTCATAATATTTGGTAAATTTAAATAGCTCTTAAAGGTTTATTTATTTTTTGAGTTTGCTGTAAAGATACATTGTAAAAAGTTTCTTCAGATTTAATTTCGCTATAAAATTGAAAAATTTCTTTTTTATCAAAAATTCTTAAAACCTCTGAACCCTTAATTGCAATAGGATTTTTTAAAATTGACGGATTTTCTTTTACAAGATTCAGATAATCTGCCTTAACAAAATTATCTGCATCCAATCCTTCAATTTTCAATTCACTATCAATATTAAATATAGTTTTTAGTTCGCAATTAAGCATTGCAACAATTTCTAACCAAATGATATTAGACAGACTGTCTTTATTTATATTTACTACACGTATTGGTAAATCAAGAGCTTCTACAATCTCTAATCCTTTTCTTCCTAATCTTGAGTCGTCAGAAAAAATGTATATCATTTGTTTATTTTCCTTAGATATAAAGCCCATATTTAAAAATTTTAGAGCAAATTATAGATAAGTTTCTTTTTTAGTTAACTCAAATGCGTATTCATTTAACTCGTCAAAAAATAATATTATTTAACAAAACTTAATTAATTAAGCTAATGCATTTAAAGTATAATTTAACGCAAAAACTAATTTTTTAAATCATTTTAAATCAATTAGTTAAAGAGTTAAAAACCCAATTGATAGCATTAATAGAATAGCATTTTGATATGTAAATTTGATTATTAAAACAATGTAACACAGTATGCATTAACTATTATTGTGAAATAACTAAAACAAATTAATATGGGAATTTTTTCAGAAAATACAGAAAGCAAATTAAATGAATTATTAGAGCGTACATACGACTCTGAAAAAGGGTTTAAAAAAGCGGCAGAGAATGTTGAAAACAGTCAGCTTAAAGAGTTTTTTAATAATAAAGCTTTAGAGCGTTTAACCTTTAGAAGCGAGTTGAGAAAAGAACTTAAAGCAAATGGCTGTGATATTAAAGAAGATAGTGGAAGTATAAAAGGTGCTTTACATAGAACTTGGATGGACACAAAAGCCCTTTTTTATAATGAAAATGAAGAAGCTATTTTAGAGGAAGTAAGAAATGGCGAGAAAGCAGCATTAAATGATTATGATGATATTTTAGCAGATAATCAATTGCCTCCAACTACAGAAAATATATTAAGAACACAACGTAATACTATACAGAGTAGTTACAACAAAGCGGATTATTTAGAAGCAATTCAGTAGTCCGTTTATTTGGTTGATTTGATTGAAAGGGCACAATTTATTGTGCCTTTTTTTGTGTTATTTCTGTTATGCTTTAGAGTTAATGATAAATCCCATCTAGTTAAGGCTTAGCGTACTTAAAATGTAAATTTGAATAAATAAATATTAACATTTAAAAAATATAACAAATGAGCCAAAATAGCAACATATTAGGAGTATTATTAGGAACAGCAGTTGGTGTAGGAATCGGGATGCTTTTCGCACCAGATAAAGGTAGCGAAACAAGAAAACGTATTGCAGAAAATGCAAACGCAGCTAAAGATACCATCTTAACAGAAGCTGATAAATTAAAATCTAATGTAGCTGTAGGAGCAGAAAACTTAAGAAACAAAGTTGCAGATACAGTCGCTACAAAGAAAGCTAGTTTAGACTCTCAATTAGATACTATTGTAACTGATGCATCTTATAAAGCAGACGACATCATTACATCGTTAGAGCGTCGATTAAAGATTTTAAAAGCAAAAAATAAAAATTTACAATCTAAATAATGGCAATTTTTGATTCGTTAGACGAAACAACAGACCATGCAATAGATAGGACTGAAGCATTTTTAAAAAGCTCTGAGGCTTATTATGAGCTAAAACTTTTTCAAATGCTTTCGTCTTCTCTTAGTTTAATTATTAAGTTTACTTTACTTGGCGCATTATTTTTAATAGCCTTTATATTTATAGCAGCAGCTATTGCAAATACCATTGGAGACGCTTTAGATAGCGTAGTTAAAGGTTACTTAGCAACAGCTGGAATATTTATATTTTTAGGATTATTAATATTTGTGTTTAGAAAGTCAATTGAAAATTTAATTGTTAAAAAACTATCAACCAAAATTTACGAAACCAAGTCATGAGAGTTTACAACAACATTGAAGACATAAATAAAGATTTGCAAATTTTAAAACTACAAAGAGATATTTCTATTGAAGAACTTAAAATGGTTAAACAAGAATTTAAAGAAGATTTTTCAGTTGCAAATTGGGTGCCAATGGTATTAAAAACACTTGGCAAATTAGGTCTTTACAGAATGGCTAAAAAAATATTTTAATATGATACGAGAAGGAACAGAAGTTCAATGGAAATGGGGAAACGGAACAGCAACAGGGAAAGTTATAGAAACTTATACTGAGTCTGTATCCAAAACCATTAAAGGAAATACCGTAACGCGTGATGGCGAAAGCGGTAATAAAGCATTATACATCGAGCAAGACGATGGTGATAAAGTGCTGAAATTAGAAAGTGAAGTTACTAAAAAGTAAAACCTTAAGCAGAACGTTTAGTTTCTGCTTTTTTATTTATAAGTAAGACAAAACAAATTCACGTAAATTCATTTTATTAAATTTGTTCACAACCATTACTTATTAGTTTGAAACTATTTTTAAAATCAGATTATAACAAGATGCTTCAAGCTATTGTAACAGAAAAACTTAATGCGTTAAACGTATCTTATAGTTTTTCTAACACCAATGAAATTACAATTACAGACGCACTTGCTGATGTAGACCTAAACGATATCTCCGCAGTCTTAAAACCCTATGGAATATCAATTAAAAGTAATGAGAGTCTAGATTTGGTTTATAGAATAAAAGCAACAATAGATAATTTTCTAGAAAGTAACGATGTGTTACGCTATAATACATCAGACTATTTAGCAGAAAAATTAAATTATTCTTATAAGCATTTATCAACTTCTTTTACCGAGGCTACACATGCATCAATTGAGAGCTATGTTATTTTACGTAAAGTAGATATAGTTAAAGATTTACTTATTAATTCTCAGTTGACACTTACAGAAATTGCTTTCAAACTAAATTATAGCAGTGTTGCACATTTGTCGAGACAATTTAAAAAAACAACAGGCTTAACACCTTCCGCATTTCAAAGAATTATGAGTCATAGAAAAAAGCTTAGTTAATATAAAAAAGACGATTTATGCTCAACGTATTTTTAGTAGATGACGATGAAGACGATCGTTTGTTTTTTCAAGAAGCCATTGAAGAAGTAAATGTAGATGTCACCTTATCTCTTTATAATAATGGGCAAGACGTTATGGATTATCTTTATAAAAGTGATAGCACATTACCAGAATTGATTTTTTTAGATTTAAATATGCCAATAAAAAACGGAATGGAATGTTTAAGGGAAATCAAAACCAATCCAAGATTAAAAAATATTATCGTAGCCATCTACTCTACCTCATCGTCTGAAGAAGACATTGAGCGTACATTTATAAATGGTGCAAATATCTACATTAACAAACCCACTAATTTTGCCGCTTTAAAAAATGCAATAGCAAAAGTGGTAAAATTAAATTGGCAATACCATACTTCTAACCTTAATCGCGAGACTTTTTTATACCGAATATAATATGAGAAATAAACGTTATTTATTTGGTGGCAGTAACAACGTAAAGATATCTCTAATTATATCTTTAGTAGTATTAGTATTTTTATTTCTTTTTGTCTTATCTCAGATTTTGAAACTTCAAAATTCTGGAAATGAGATTGTAACCAATCTCAACGAAACTAAAAAAATTAATAAGCTACTATCAAATCTGTTTTTGGTTGAAGAAAAATTTGACGACAATAATCTAAATACTAAATATTTAGATTCTATAAAAGACGAAAACAATCGAATATTCAATGGATTAGAATCTGACAAATCGCAATTAGTTAATTACAAAAAAAATCAAGAGGAGTTTTTCAACGTCATGGAGTATAACCTATTTGATAAAGATAGTTTAAACTCGACATTAGCATTACCGTTAGCCAAACGCACAAAGCAAATAAAAAAGGAGTTATTAGATTGGTATAGTCAAGAGGTAGAAAAAAGTACTCAACGCTTTAGTGAAGATAATTCGTTTTTTGCTCAAATATTTATTGCCTCAACTATCATCGGCTTTATTATTTTAGGATTGGCGCTATTAAAAATTGTAGAGGCAAGAATTACAATTATCGAAAAATCTAGTATCCTGGATTCAATTTTAGAAAACACTAATGATATTGCCAATTTCTACGAACCCATTTACGATGCCAACAATACTATTGAGGATTTTGAAATAACATATGCAAGTAAAACCAATGCTTCATTAACACATCTACCTTACGAAAAACTCGTAGGAGAACGTGCCACCGTCGCATACCCTTTTTTAAAAACATCTGCAATTTTTAGCCAATTGGTTTCTGCATTTAATAGTCAACAATATTTCGAAAAAACAATTGAAGCGCCAATAAATGGTAAAACACATTATTATAAGGCAAGATATGTTCCTGTAAAAAATGGTATACAAGTGATGATTACAGAACTGACAAGCCTTTTTACAAAACAGCATCAACTCGAAGAAATAAATAGTGAATTATCATTAACCAATAGAATTTTTCACGAGGCTGAAGAAGTTGCTCAACTCGGTAGCTTTGTATGGTACATGCAAGAAGACATAACTATTATGTCGGATAATATTTATAGAATTCTTGGCTATAAACCGCAAGAGTTTCCAATGTCAGCAGCTAAATTTCGAGAATTTACGCATCCAGAAGATTTAGAAATGTACGATGCTAGTTTAAATAACGCCTATAAAAAAGACAAACCTATAGAAATTTTATTTAGAGTAATTACAAAGGGTAAAAGCGTTAAGCATATTTTCTCTAAATGTGATTTTAGTGAACGTGATGGTGAGATAATTATGGTAGGTGTTTTACAAGATGTAAGTAATAGAATTGAAAATGAATTACAGCTTAAACAGCAAAATGCAGAACTAAAAAGACGTAACTCAGAGCTAGACTCCTTTAATAGAGTTGCCAGTCATGATTTACAAGAGCCGCTTCGTAAAATACAAATGTTTATATCTCGTATCAACGACTCTAATGATAATACTTTTGACAAACGAAGTTTAGTATTTTTTAATAAAATTGAAAGTGCAGCAACGCGCATGCGAGTACTTATTGACAATCTGCTTGCTTTCTCAAGAATTGACAATAAAGAGCATGAATTTGAAAATGTAGACTTAAAAGAAATTTTTGATAATGTCTTAGAAACTTTTGCAGAGTCAACGTCAGAATCAGATACCGATATTGATATTCAAATCAATAAAAACGATTTGCCAACTATTTTTGCCATCCCATTTTTAATAGAACAGCTATTTACAAATATTATAGGAAATGCCATTAAATACAGAGCTTTAGATAGAAAAACAATAATTAAAATTGAATGCTCAAAAATAAAGGCGCAAAACATTTCTGAAGATTTTGAAAAAAATCATAAAAGTTATTATCAGTTTAAAATTATAGATAACGGAATTGGTTTTGACCAAAAAGAAAGCAAAAAGATATTTACGCTTTTCCACAGACTACATTCTAAAAGTGATTATAAAGGAACAGGCCTTGGTTTAGCCATTTGCGAAAAAATTGTGTCTAAACATAATGGCCATATTTCTGCTAAAGGCGTAAAAAACGAAGGTGCAGAATTTGTAATTTATTTTCCTACAATTTAATTATCATTAATATTCCCCTAATTATTAAGTGTTTAGACAGTTAGTAAAATTTTCTAATTTCCTCATTTTAACAAATTGTTTAGAGTTTTTGTAAAATTATGCAACAAAATAAGAAAATTGTGTAACAGAAAATGAGCTGTTTGGTTGCAACTTTGTGATATCAAATTAACAAATAAATCAGCCACATTATGAAAACTATACAAATTACAGCTCCAAACTTAGAAGAAACCTTTAACCAACTACAAAATATTTTTGCAGCAGAGTACAGTGTAGATTTTAAAGAACATACCTTAAAATTCGATTCAGATTTAGGATATGGTACTATCAAAGGCATGAAACTTAAAGGTGCAATATCATTTATTCAGTTTAATGTGACCTTTGCAACTGACGTAAAATTAGTTTTCACGACTCCAAAACAAACATTAGTGAATTTTGCATACTGTTCAGAGGGTAAAATTGAGCACTCTTTTAATAATAGAGAAAATCGCACAGAGCTAGAAACATTTCAAACTGGTATACTTTCAAATATAAATGAAGAGACAAATTGTTTATATTTTTCAAGAGAGCTGACAACTACTGCATCTATAATTGGTGTAAATACAGCTTCTGACACTAATGATATTAACATGATTAATGAACAATTGAGACAATTGTTTATTACTGACAGAACGGAAGATTTAGCTTACGTAAGTTCTTACAATCTTAAAATTGCAGAAAAAATAAAACAACTAAAAGCAATAAAACAAGAAGGTGTTGTGCGTACACTTTTAGTAGAAGGTTTAGTACACGTAATACTAGCTTTAGAAATTGAGCAGCACAGCATAGATAAAGTAAAAAGAAACCAAAATACTGGCTCATTAACAAGCAAAGAAATGTCAGCTGTAAAAGATTTATCGGAATATATCAACAACTTCCCAGAAACAAACTTAACAGTTACAGAACTTGCACATAAAATTGGTTTAACACCATCAAAACTTCAAGAAGGGTTTAAACTAATGCATAGCAGAACAGTTAACGATTATATCAGAGACGTGCGCGTCACAAAATCTGAAGAATTAATTAAAACTACGGATATGAACATTTCTCAAATCTTATACACATTAGGATTTTCTAGTAGAAGTTATTTCTCTAAGATTTTTAAAGAAAAATATAACTGTTCACCAAGTCAGTATAAAGCTCAAAATAAGTTAGCTGCCACAGCATAGTATATTAAATTTACGTATAGTAAGTTAGTTTAGTTAGTAGGAAAGCCCATAACATTAAGTTATGGGCTTTCTCTTAAGTGTATTATAATATTTTAAAATTATAATACAATAGCTATTAATCTTGGGGGAATAGATTAGCTATTACTTTCTTAGAATTTCTTCTAATTGTATGTTTAATAAACTGTAGACCTGGCATTCTAAATCTTTCATTCGTGGCTTTCCAACCATTTTGGAGTCGATAAGTTTACTGTCTGATTTTACTGAAATATTTTTTGGAGCCGTGATTCTTAAAGATTTAGAATTTTCAAATGAATTTTTAAATCTCTCTTGCAATCCCTTGGAATTTAAATATGAAAAATCAAACAATTTGGTAAAACTAAATTCAATTTGCGTATTAGCTGGCCAAGTTAGAATTTCGTATTCTTTTATGTCAGAATTGTAGATAAACTGTTGCGTTTCGTTTTCTTTGAGTTTATAAACTGCTTCGTTAAACTCTATACTTAATTTTCCTTTATTTAAATAAATAAGATTTAGTACGGGTAATTTGGTATTCAAAAATTTAAACTTCAATTCTTGATGCATCACTCCTGTAAAATAAAGACTTAAAATATCTCTATCTAACTTAAGTATTTTAAATTTTCCTTGACCCAAGTCATTATCAAATACCAAATCGGTTTCAATATCTTCAGAAATCACTAAAGGTTTAAAGATATCCTTCAGCTTCTTGATTAAAAACCCACCTTGGGTTTCATCAATAATAATATCAGTCATCTTTTGTTATTAATTTCCAGCAAAATTAATGATGAAATGCACCTTGGATTAGTGCTTTAAGCGACGAAAATCAATCCACTAACGCTAAAGAACAATCTAAAAAATCCATTTTTAGATATTTTTAGCTTCCTTTGTTTTACGTTTATGCTCTGTTGGTGAAACACCGTAGTACAACTTAAAGAGTTTTGTAAGGTGGTTTGGTGAGCTTAAACCAACTTTATATGCAATTTCAGAAATTGATAAATCCGTAGTTTCTACCAACATTCTGGCATGATGCGCTCTAAAATTTCTTACATAAGTATTTACAGTACAATTATAAAATTGTTTAAATGCAGACTGAAGCGTTTTTTCATTAATATCAATTTGTTTGGCTAAATCTTTTACCGTCGTATAATCTTCAATATTATTCTCTATAAAATCTATAGCTTGAGATAATTTTAATCTCGATTTAGAAGCAAGAGTTGTTGAGACTTCTGGCGATTTCTGATTTACCAAATACTGCTTTAATTGTAGCATCATTAACTGATATGTTTGACCTTCAACAATGATGGATTCTATGAAATCTTTTCCTGTATTAGTCAAAATATCATCTATAATTTTTAACGACTCTTGGTTGTAAAAATTTTTGTAGAAGAACTCTTGTATTCCATTAACATCTCTAAATATTTTGGATAAATTTCTGTGCATCGACGGAATAAAATCTTCAATTTTATTTTCAAATAACTTTCTGTTTATTTGAATGCTTAACATCGTAACATCCTTATTTCTTGAAATTTTAAAGTAATGATTATTATCTGGAGTACTTGCAATGATGACACACTCAAACTTGTTAATTTTAGTCTCCTTATTTGTGTTTTTAAAAGCGTGTTTTATACTTCCATTCTTTAAAAGAATAATTTTTAATGGGTGAACTATACCGTCATTATATACAAGCTCAAAACTATTTTTTAGATTTAAATGTATAGACATTATCGAAATGCCTTGAGAAAAAGACATTAAACGAATTTCACCTTTACCATGATTTTCAGGTATTTCTAAAACGCATTCATTAAGATTTTGTTTAATCTTAGCGTTTAAAGCTTTTGCCATTGAATTAAGAATACTTCCTGGCTCTTCGTCATTAATTTTAGAATGTAATGGCATAACTTCTCGTATAAAAAAACATAGTGAAGATATACTATTTTAAGATATGAAGAGTGAATATTTTATGTATAAGTGTTAAACAAAATAAAAATATAAAAGCATTTACGCCATCTAATGTTTAACACTCAAAGCATTTTAAGCTCGAGCCTGGAGTATCTTTTAACAAAGATCCTTTCAATGACTCATTTAAAAGAGGTTGTTTGTCTAATGTTTTTTTAAAATTTATTGCAATATTGACTAAGCGATCTCGCCGCGTTTTTATTGTAGCAATGATAGTTCTTGCATCTAGATTATATAAAGACTCATTCCAAGTTTTAAAAGCGTTTTCTAAAACATCATCTGTAAGATGTTTTTTAATGTACTTTGCTTCTTCTAGAAACATCTCCAATGATGTATTCTGTAAAAAGTAAACATCAAAATCATAAACTAAACCTTCCATATCAATATCTGAATGAAATGATTGTAAATGTGGCGTAATTTCTTCAGACGAAATAATTGTTGGTATCAATCCTTGGACGTTAAAAAAAGCATTGTCTCTATCCATTGGAAACGGAATTGCGTTATAGCTACTATCTTGTTTTTGCATAAGCCAACCCCATTGTTTAGCGTGTCTATCCCAATCTCCAATAACAATATCAAAAAGACGCGACTTTACAAGCTGTCTTTTATCGATATCAATTTTTAAATCGCCAGTTGCTTTAAGCTCTTGCAAATTATCATTATCTGTAACAAATTCTATGTTGGGATAATTAGACCAATTAATAGTGCCCTTGTTTTCGTATTCTAGTAAATATAGTTTATTACCAAACTCAGAATTATATGTGTTACCTAAGATTTTCTGCTTCGGAAGAAAAACAAGTTGAGGATTTGTATGTATTACGCCAACTGCATCAGCTAATTTAGCTACAGGTAATGCAGCGTAAGGATGTTGTGCAGAAACACCATCCTTTACTATGTTATCTAGTTTTAATTTTCTTAAAGTTTCAGGAACTAAAGCATCTGGATTTTTGTTTACGCTTCTCAAAGTAAGCATAAGTCCATTATTGCTTAGTAATTTTAAAGATTGTGTTTGTTTTCCACCACCAATTTTTTCAATTTCTACACCTCCGTAAAGTGTATCTAAAAATAAAATAGGAACTTCGACAACCGTTTGCCAAGCCTTTCTATAGTTTTCGCCTTGAAGTAAATCTTTTAAAGCATCACTTTGATAAGCATCGCTTGCCTTAATTTTTACGAATTGAAAATCTTTAAAATTTATATTTTCTAAATCAGATATATTCTGAATTTCGCAAACGTTCTGGTCAGTATTTTCAGTAGCTAATTTTGCATATACGAGAACAATAATTACACCTATCAATATCAGAAAACTGTATAATATGTTCTTTAAATTCATTCAAAATTAATTAATCATTAACCATAAATGCATGTATAACTCCTGGTAACCATGCTAATAAGGTAAGAATAACGTTTACTAAAAATGTACCTCCAAATCCATGTTTTAGACCTACAGATAAAGGTGGAAATACAATATTTAAAATTATAGTTAGTATAGACATAATTACTTTTTTTTACAAAAGTAACCTAGAGTCTATGTTGATTTTAATGGCATTAAACAATTCATTAACCCATTAGCTAAAGCGTAATTGTGTCTCTATAAATAAATGATAGTGTAAAGGCTACAATAGACAATACTATGCCTGCCATAAATACGTAATACGTATAGCGCAGTAGTTTATATTTTGTACTTAAAACTGCACCTAAAAAGTACAAATCCTTGGTCAATACATTGTATACATCTTCTCTACTCTCTATTAAATGTTTAAAAGCATTTTGGTACTTCTCTAGCTCCATTTGATGAAAATTACCAAAAAATGCCAAATTTACTTTTCTGTCCTCTAAATCTTGTTGAGAAAAATTAGCCTCGGTAATATTTGGTTGTGTTGCTTTTATAGACATTATCATAGAAACAACCGAGCAAACTAAAAACACAATAGTTGGCAAAATCATAAATCTATTTTCGGGCTGGTTAAGTTTTGATATTAAATTAGCTAAAACCAATGAAATAATAATTGCATTTACAGAAAGTAAAATATTAGCCTTTGTGTCTGCAATATCACTTAGTTTTATATGGTTTCTGAGCGCAACTCTATATAAGGTTTGTATACCTCGTTCCGGACTTTCGTTTTTAAATTTTTGCTTATACTTTGCCTTAAGTTTTTCTTTATTTCCAGTGGCCACAAGTTTATCTTGGTCTTTTAAAAGACTTGCAAGATTTTTTCGTTTTCTACTTTCCCATTCTAATTTTGCAAATTTAGAATAGTATGCATGCTTTGTAAAACTATCAATTTGCATGTCTGTCCAATTCTCTTGCGAGAGCGTTTCACCACTTACAGCAGAAATCTCATTTTTTAAAAGCAAACTGTTTTTGCTGTAGCTTTTTTTTCCGTAATCAGAATAATAAATATCAGAGGTAATTTCTTCTAATTGATTTTCGGGAGAATTATAACAAATCGCTTTAATACAGTCTTTTGCCTTATCTATAGTAGCGACGTCTATTTCTTCAATTTTAGAAAAATCATCAAGCGATTGAGCACTTCCTTCAAACGGATTCTCATAATTAGTAACGTAACCCGTATTACTAAATAGTAATGCTAACTTTACTACAGCACTATCTTTTGGCGAAAAATTTTCAGCTTCAAAAACACTATTAGCACGTTTTAAAAGGGTTAAAGTATGATGATAGTTGTGATACGTAAGATTTGTGACACCGCGAGATTTATAAAAATTCTCGACGTAATCGGCTGCTTTTTGAAATATGTCTAACATATCTGATTGATTTGATTTAATTCGCAATCTAATTTAAGTCTAAAAATCTAAATAATTCTATGGAATTTAATATTAACTGATTTCGCGAAAATAATTTAAAAATAATGTAAGGCATTATTCAATTTTCGACCTAAACCTTTATCTTGAAGCCTTATTTATAAATTAACATTATGTCTAAAACATATTACGACCCGTCAGATTTAAGAAAATTTGGAAAAATCACGGAATGGAGTGAAGAACTTGGCAATAAATTTTTTGAATATTACGGAAAAGTTTTTGAAGAAGGTGCACTTACCGCAAGAGAAAAATCACTTATTGCGTTAGCTGTTGCACACACCGAGCAATGCCCGTATTGCATCGATGCTTATACGAAAGATGGATTACAACGTGGCGTAACTAAAGAGGAAATGATGGAAGCCATACATGTAGGTGCAGCTATAAAAAGTGGTGCAACTTTAGTACATGGTGTGCAAATGATGAATAAGGTAAACAAACTGGATGGCTAGTTTTTACGTAAGTAAAATGTTAGCATTTTTTAAAGATAATTACATTACAATTTTTTAATGGGTAAACTTAAAATACAATCGCTACAAAAAAGACATAGCGATTTAGCAAATACAAACAAACAACTAGAAATTTTATCTAATGGCATTTTTGCCAATGGCGAGTTACCGACATTTAAATCTAAGATTTCAGAAACTAATCAATTTCCTTTAAAGGCAAAACCTTTAGAAATCTTACAAGTTAACGTTGGTTATATGTGCAACCAAGTTTGTGAGCATTGCCACGTAGATGCTGGTCCAGACCGTAAAGAAATTATGACGCGTGAGACCATGCAACAAATTTTAGATGTTCTAAAAAATACAGGTGCGCACACATTAGATTTGACTGGTGGTGCACCAGAAATGAATCCCCATTTTAGATGGTTTGTAGAGGAAGCATCCAAAATTGGAGTAAAAGATTTTATAGTTCGTTCTAACCTCACCATTATTAGAGCGAATAAAAAATATTACGATTTACCAGAATTCTTTAAAAAACACAATGTACACGTCGTCAGTTCTATGCCACATTGGACGCGTGGTAAAACTGACAAACAACGTGGCGAAGGCGTCTTTGATATGTCCATAAAAGCCTTACAAGAACTCAATGCCGTTGGTTATGGTATGCCAGGAAGCGACTTAAAACTCGACTTGGTTTACAATCCGTCTGGTGCTTTTTTACCTGGAGACCAAACATCGATGGAAAAAGATTTCAAAAACGCGTTAATGGAGGATTTCGGCATACAGTTCCACAATTTATTTGCCATTACCAATTTACCAATTGCACGATTTTTAGATTATCTCATTGCTTCAGAAAATTACGAAGACTATATGTACAGTTTGGTTGAAGCTTATAATCCGGCAGCTGTAGAAAACGTAATGTGCACTAATACATTATCCGTAAGTTGGGACGGTTATTTATTTGATTGTGATTTTAACCAAATGCTAGAATTACCAGTAAATAGTAAAGCGAAACATATTTCAGAATATAATGAAGAATTACTATCTGGTAGAAACATTGTTATTTCTCAACATTGCTATGGCTGTACCGCTGGCGCAGGAAGCAGTTGTCAAGGCGTTGTCGCTTAATTTAAATTTAAAAGATTATTTACCAACCAAAGCTTGAACCAAAAAACCGCCATACTCATATTTGCTAATTCGGCATTATCCGAAGCAAAATCCAAACCTTTTAAAGGTTCAGAAGCACTTTTTCAATCTTTAAACCAGCAAACGTTTAAGATTGCAAAAAACAGTGGATTGCCAGTAATTCATTTTTCAGAATCAGAGCAAATTGGACAAACGTTTGGTCAGCGGTTTACTTATGCTCTAAACACAGTTTACGCACAAGGCTATGAAAATGTAATTACTATTGGTAATGATACGCCTCATTTAAGTACAAAACATATCCTAAAAACCGTAAAATTATTAGAAGAAAATCCAATTGTTTTAGGGCCTTCTTCAGATGGCGGTTTTTACTTAATGGGATTAAATAAAGCGCAATTTAAAACCGAAACCTTTTTAAAATTACCTTGGCAAACTTCAGCTTTAAACAGAAGTATCAATCGGCTAGTCAAGAAACAAAATCTGACTATTACTTATTTGGAAAAATTAGTTGATGTAGATGAAGCGTCAGACATTAGCCTAATTTTTCAAGTTTCAAAACACATAAATAAAGGACTTAAAGCGCTTCTTAAACAAGCTTTATACACTATAAACACTTCATTTTTCTTTTCAAAAGACTTTTATAGTTATCTATTTAAGACTTCTGTTCTTAACAAAGGGTCACCCGTTTTAGCTTCATTTTAACGACTAACTCAAAGACCTATTTGGTCTTCATATCTCAATTTATCAATTTATTTAATGAAGCAAAAACTTATTTGCATAATGCTGTTTACGTTTGGAATCAGCCATGCACAAATTACAATTTCAGGAACAGTTAAGGATGCTGTAACCCAAGAAACTTTACCTTTTGTAAACGTTTTGACGACAGATAACAAAGGAACAATTACATCCGAAGATGGCATGTATTCCATCGATGTTTCTAAAACCACTGAAGCCTTAATCTTTTCATATGTTGGGTACAAAACCCAACGTATTGTTATTGGCGAAAATCGCACTATAGACGTCAACTTAGAAGAGGATGCTGGTGCTCTAGACGAAGTTGTTATTACCGCTTTAGGTCTTAAACGCGAATCTCGGGAACTTGGTTACGCCTTGCAAACTGTTTCTTCCAAAGAGCTAAACACAATCAAAACAGTCAACTTTTTAGACAATTTACAAGGAAAAGTGGCTGGTGTTACTGTAACACAAGGTGCTACTGGTGTTGGCTCATCTTCAAAAATTACAGTTCGTGGCGAAGCGTCGTTTTCTAACAACAATCCTTTGTTTGTAGTTGATGGCGTACCAATAAATAATGAAACTGTTTTCAATTTCACTAACGAAGCTGCCGCAGGATTCCAAGAAATCGATTTTGGAAATGGTGCTGCGGAAGTAAATCCAGACGACATTAAATCTGTTACAGTACTAAAAGGCCCAAGTGCTGCAGCACTTTACGGTACTCGTGCATCAAACGGTGTCATTGTTATTGAAACGAAAGATGGAAGCCAAAACAAAGGGTTTTCTTTTAGCATAAATTCTTCTGTTACTTTCGATTCGGCATTTCGTTTGCCAGATTTTCAAAATAATTTTGGCCAAGGTCAAGGCGGTGTTTTTGAGTATGTCGACGGACTTGGCGGTGGAATTAGTGACGGAATCACCTATTCTTGGGGTCCAAGATTAGACCAAGGGATTTTAATTCCTCAGTTTGACAGTCCTGTGATTTTACCAGATGGCACCATTGTAAGAGGTGGCGACACTTCACTTTACAGCGGATTAGATATTACGCCAACCGAATTTCGTTCTAACCCAGATAATCTCAAAAATTTCTACGAAACTGGTATCACTACTATTAATAATATTGCTCTAAGTAATGGTTTTGAAAACGGAAATTACCGTTTGTCATTTACTGATTTACGAAGCGAATCTATTATACCTGGCGTTAATCTAGACCGTCAGACTGTAGCGGCCAAATTAAATTTTAAACCTTCAGAAAAAACAGCATTTAACGCGTCTATAAATTATGTAAATTCAAATTCAGACAACAGACCATCTAATGGATATGGTAGTGAAAACGTTAATTATTCTCTAGTTGCTTGGGGTCCAAGATCATTAAATATTGATAATTTAAGAGACTATTGGCAACCTGGCTTAGAAGGCGTACAGCAATACTCATTTAATTATACCTTTTTTGATAATCCATATTTTATTTTGTTTGAAAACAGAAACTCTTTTGAGCGCGACCGTATCTTCGGAAATCTTTCTTTTAAACAAAACATTACAGATAATTTATCCATATCGCTCAGAAGCGGAATGGATTTTAGTTCCGAAAAAAGAGAATTACGACGCGCTTTTAGCAGTAACCGTTTTAGAAATGGTGGTTATGCTGAGCACGATGTTCGTTTTAGAGAAATTAATACAGATCTATTAGTCAACTACAAAAATACATTTGGCGACTTTTCTCTAGATGCTTTTTTGGGTGCAAATCGTTTAGACCA
The DNA here is from genome assembly GCF_042675765.1 of Winogradskyella litorisediminis. Lineage (NCBI taxonomy): Bacteria > Pseudomonadati > Bacteroidota > Flavobacteriia > Flavobacteriales > Flavobacteriaceae > Winogradskyella > Winogradskyella litorisediminis. The sequence goes on from NZ_JBHTJL010000009.1 coordinate 118,586, forward strand.
AACGGCGTCTACCAAACAGTCGCAAACAGTTAATTTAGCGCAACCTGGTATTTTTAGTTTAAACAATGCGGCATCACCAATTGAAGTATTTCAGTTTGAAAGTCAAAAACGAATTAATTCTGTTTACGGTATTGCAAAATTAGGATACAAAGACTTTTTATATCTCGACATTACAGGACGAAACGATTGGTCTAGTGCATTAGCAACACCGTTTTCAGTTGATGGTACATCGTTCTTCTATCCGTCAGCATCGGCAAGTTTTATACTTTCTAACGTTGTCGATTTACCTGAGGCTTTATCTTTTGCAAAATTAAGAGCAAGTGTAGCAGAAGTCGGTAACGACACTGGTGCTTACCAAACATCTGGTGCTTTTATTTCGCAAACCCCTTTTAATGGGCAACCAACGTTTAGTAATCAAAATTTTATCCCTAATGCTAATCTAAAACCAGAACGCACAACGTCTTACGAATTTGGTGCAGATTTACGCTTTTTTAGAGACCGGATTAATCTCGATGTAACGTATTACAATGCTACAACTAGAGACCAAATCATCTCTTTACCCATTGCAATTTCTTCAGGTTTTAACCAACAAGTAGTTAATGGCGGTGAAGTTAACACTCAAGGTCTTGAAGTTATTCTTGGACTTAAACCAATAAAATCTCAAGATTTTAATTGGCAATCAACGTTTAATTTTGCCACAAACAGGTCAACCATTCAAGATTTGCCACAAGAAGCTGGAAGACTAACTTTAGCCTTTAGCCGAATTTATGACAGTGCCAACCAAACCGTTTGGTTTCAGGTAGAAGAAGGCGGACGTATTGGCGATTTTTACGGAACTGGATATCAAAAAAATGAAAATGGCGAATTTCTTATTGATGATAATGGACGACTTATTGCCGATAACGATTTACAAAAACTAGGCAATTATAATCCAGACTTTACCTTAGGTTGGGCAAATAATTTTCAATACAAAAATTGGGATTTTAGTTTTTTATTCGATTGGCGTCAAGGAGGCGAAATCGTTTCACGAACTCGCGCGCTAGGTAATGTTGGCGGGCAATTAGCAGAAACCACTTTTAGACCAGAAGATGGTATTGTAGCACAAGGTGTCAACGTAAATACTGGCCAACCAAATACGGTCGCAGTAACAGCAGAAAGTTATTACCGTCAATTTTACGATAGAAATCATGAAGAAAACAACATTTATGATGCTTCTTTTTTAAAATTGAGACAAATGGCGATTGGTTACACCTTCAATATTAATGAAGGATTTTTAGGCCTTAAAAAGCCAACAGAATTACGATTATCAATCATAGGAAATAATCTTTTCGTATTTACAGAGAACCCACACTTTGACCCAGAACAAATTGCCGTACAAGGTAACGGATTTGTAAGCGGTGTTGAAGATATGAGTTACGCCACAAGCAGAAGTATCGGTTTTAAAGCTGGATTTAATTTTTAGAAATTATGAAAAACACATTATATATATTTTCCATTTTTATCTTATTGGTAACAACAAGTTGCACCAAAGATTTTGAAGAAATCAACACAAATCCAAATGCACCAAGTAGTGTACAACCAAGTTTATTATTACGTCAGGTCATTTACGATTTTGGAGAAAACATGAGTTATGAAGGTTTTGTTGCGGGTGATTTGTTATCCCAACACAGAACCGCGTTAGATTTTAATTTATTTGACAGACATGCATTAAAGTCACCACAATTAGGCGGAAATCCATGGCCGATTTTTTATATGAATTTAAGAGACAACGAAATTATTTTGAAGCAAAGTTTAACTGTTGAAACCTTTGCTGTTTATGAAGGTCCAGCCCGAATTTTGAAAGCCTACATGGCAGCAGGTCTTACAGATTTGTTTGGTGATGTGCCGTATTTTGAAGCTTTTAACGGAACAGAAGGCTTTGTAACTCCAGCTTACGATTTGCAAGAAGATATTTATTTAGAATCTGAAGGCATTTTAGACCAACTCGAAAAAGGGATTGCTGCTATAGAAAACTATAATGATGTGATTCCGTTAGAAGGCGACATCTTATTTGATGGAAATTTAGATGCTTGGGTAAGATTTGCCAATTCACTACGTATTAAACATCTCATTCGTATTTCAGATAAAGTTGATGTATCCGCAGATTTGCAGTCCATTTTTAGTTCAGGAAATTATATTCAAACAAATAGCCAAAATGCAGTTTTCAATTTTACAAATACAGACCCTAATAGCTTTAGATTGGCACAATTACGTGTTGGCGATTTTAATAATTTTGTATTGTCTGAAACAATGGAAGATATCTTAAAAGACTTAAACGATACTAGATTACGTCGTTTGTTTCGTCCTTTTTCCAATTCAAATTCTGGAGAATTTGAGGGACTACTTAATGGTATTGATGCGTCTTCAACTCCAGCAATTCTCGGAGATTTATCTTTAGCAAGTACTGCTTTTAGAGAAGACACTTCTTCATTAGATGCTAATTTTATCACCGCTTGGGAAGTTCATTTTGCTTTAGCAGAAGCCGCTCAAAGAGGATTAATTTCAGCAGATGCAGAAACGCTTTATAATGAAGGTGTTGTTTTAGCTTTTGATTACTGGCAAACTGAATTACCTGCGAATTACTTGATAGGTCCAGCAGCCTTTAATGCGCCAAACACAAGTCCATTAGAGCAAATTATTACTCAAAAATGGATTGCTAATATTATTAATGGTTATGAAGGTTGGATTGAATATCGCCGTACAGGTTTCCCTGAATTACGAACAGTTTCAGCAAGTTTAAACAACAATTTAATTCCTGTACGTATGCCATATCCAGCGGAAGAAGAAGCTTTAAATGCTGAAAATTATAATGTGGCGGCGCAAGCCACAAATAATAACAGTATAAATGTTCCTGTTTGGTGGGACGAATAAAAAAAGCCTCCTTTAATTCCTCCGAAGGAGAAAGACACTCTTGTGTAAAAGTTATGAAATCGTTGAGCAATCTTTATGGAAAAATGAATAAATAAAATCTGCGGAAAAAAATAAAATGAAAACACTACCGATATTAATAGCATCTCTTCAAGATACTGTTTCAACCGAAACCGTTTCGTGGATACAATGGGCATTAATCATTGGGTCTAGTTTAGTATTGTTTTTTATTTCGCCATTAGCAAAAACAACCGACCAATTTTTTAAAGCAGTTTCAAACAAAAAAGCACCAAACACATTGGTGCTAACAGGCAGTCTCATTATCTCTTGGATATTTGCAAAAAGCATTACAAACGCTGCAAACCTTGGACTCGATTTTGGAATAGTTGGTGGTATTGCTTATGCTGGTTACTACTTGTCTTTTGCCGTTGCTGGAGTCATTATCTATCAACTTCGAGTAAAAGGTGGATTTAAAAGTATTCATCAATTTTTGAATACACGATTTGGTAAAAAAGCCGTTGCTATTTTTTCAATTTTAATTGCCTTCAGACTTTTTAACGAAGTTTGGAGTAACACCATGGTAATAGGAAGTTATTTTGGTGAAATGGGCAGCAGTAATTATTATGTTGCTATTTTATTATTTACCGTTTTAACGCTAGCCTACGCCATCAAAGGCGGACTTAGTAGTTCTATTTTTACGGACGTAATTCAAATGATTTTATTTTCGGTGTTGTTGATTGTTATTCTTTCTCAAATTTATGGTGTTGAGAGCTTTTCAGTTTCAGAGAGTTTAAACACAGGCACATGGAGTTTTGAGCTTGGATTAAATCTGTTTTTTGCAGCCATAATTCAATCTTTTAGTTATCCCTTTCACGACCCAGTTTTAACAGACCGTGGATTTATAAGCTCACCAAAGGTAACTCGTCGAAGTTTTTTATGGGCAAGTCTTTTGGGAGCGCTTTGTATTATTTTATTTAGTCTTATTGGGGTTTACGCTAAGTCGCAAGGTCTTAAAGGACAAGCTGCGGTTGAAGTCGGTAAAGCCTTTGGTATCCTTTTGTTATTAATTATAAATTTTATTATGATAACCTCAGCTGCCTCAACACTTGACTCTACCTTTTCTTCATTTTCAAAATTATTATCGGTTGATCTAGGATTAGGAAATAGTGTTAGTTTTGGGCGTTGGTCAATGGCGGTATTAGCTGTCTTGGGTACAATCCCAGTGTTTTTAAATGCCGAAATTTTATCAGCAACAACCATTTCTGGCACTATGGTTATTGGTTTAACTCCAATTTTTATACTTTGGAAAATTAAAGCACCTAAAATTAGTTTTTACCTAAGTATTGGTTTCGGCTTATTTGTTGGCATACTTTTGGTTTTAAATCTGTTTCCAAAATCATTAATTTTTACAACTGGAAGATATGCCGATTTACTATGGTCTAATGTTTTTGGCATTACAGGTTGTATCATTTTATACCTCATTCCTACATGGATAAAAAAATAGAACATCTCGGGTTATTGACAGGGAAAGTCTTATTATTTGGTGGTGCGTATAGCAATCTTCAAGCATTAGAAGCGCTTAAGCATGTGGCTGAAAAAGAAAATATTTTACCAAAAAATTGCTTAAGTACTGGTGATGTGGTTGGCTATTGTGCTCAACCCGAAGAAACTGTTCAATTATTAAAAATTTGGGGAGCAAAAAGTATTTTAGGTAATGTTGAAATTCAACTACGTGATGGCGCCGAAGATTGTGGTTGCGATTTTAGAGAAGGCTCTCGTTGCGATAACTTTTCGCAATTATGGTATCCTTATGCGCAAAGTAAATTATCTAATAATTCGCTAGAATATTTATCTAGTTTTCCAGACCATATTAGTTTTAATTATGCAAATAAAAAAATAACATTAGTACATGGCTCATTTTTTAATGTATCTGAATTTATTTTTAAGTCATCACCTTGGTCTGTAAAATCTGCAAACTTTTTAGAAACAAATAGTGATGTCATTATTGGCGGTCACTGCGGTTTACCATTTTATCATAAAAATGATAATAAACTTTGGTTAAATCCTGGTGTTATTGGCATGCCAGCAAATGATGGAAACCCAAGCGTTTGGTATGCTATTTTAGATGATTCTGATAAAAACTTCACCTTTAAACATCAGAATTTGGACTATAATTACAAGCTTGCAAGTAAATTGATGCAAAATGGATTATTACCAGAAGAATATGCCCGAACTATACAAACTGGTATTTGGGATAACACAGAAATTTTACCGCCAGTAGAATCGGGCTTACAAGGTTTTGGAATAACATTATAAATATGAAAAAGCTTCTAATTTTTATATTCGTTTTAACTACTACATTATCATTTTCTCAAGAATCATTAGATAACTTACTGAATCGGTTTAATGATAAATCTGTGCCTTATGTCAATGTTAATGAATTGGCAATGCCGAAAAGCAACCCAATAATTTTAGACACACGTGAACCGATTGAATACGAAGTAAGTCATCTCAAAGATGCTATTTGCGTGGGTTATGATAAATTCGATTTAAAAAAAGTTACTGAAACTATTCCAGATAAAGACCAACCAATTGTAGTGTATTGCTCGCTTGGTATTCGTTCTGAAACCATTGGAAAAAAACTTCAAAAAGCTGGCTATAACAACGTTTATAATTTATACGGTGGCATTTTTGAATGGAAAAACAAAGGTTTCGAGGTCTATAATTCCAAAGAACAACAAACAGATAGCATCCATACGTTTTCAAAAACTTGGAGCAAATGGCTAAGAAAAGGGATTAAAGTTGCTAATTAACGTTTTGTATAAACAAATTCTTTAAACCCTAAATGTTTTAATAAACTACCATCTTTATAAAAAAGATCTACATCGATTTTTAAATTATGTTTTCCTATTGGTAAATTATTACTTAGTAATTCGTAAGGAAGAAAAAGCTTTGTGTCATTGTAAACGGTAGATTCGTATTTTGGGTTTAATGATTTCCTAATTTCTAGTTGTCCTGAAATATTTTCATATCCAAATTGGGTAGTCTTAATAAATTTATCGCCCTCCATAATTCTTATGGTTAAATAACAACTGTTATCTTTTAAACCATAAATAAAAAACTTATTGTGTATTCTTATGCCAAATTTGTTATCAGCATCGTAAACATCATTTTCAAGCCAAGTCTTTTCATATTTTGCTGAAACTTTAGAATCACCATCACTTGCAGTCAAGGTATTAATAGTACTATTGCCTTTTTTTACTTTAATGTCGTAAAAGTTCCAACAGCTTGTTTTGCTGCTACAATCGAGCTCCGTTAAAGAGTAAATATCTTCAATATTTTTTAATTGATTAAAATACAAGCTAACAGTCTTAGTTTGGTTTGCCTTAAGGTTAATAGTTCCAAAACCTGAGGCTAAAACACCATTCCAACCTTCTTGAGTTTTTAAAGCGTAACGATTTCCTCTTTTGTCTGATAAAACAAAAGGTGATGTTCCGCTTGGCGAATGCAATGTTGCAGAAATTGCTGTCTTAGGAGTAAACTTTAGCTTAACTACGGTCTCATTTAATTTAGAAAGGTTGTAAATGTCTATAATTTTTACGTAGTCAGAGTAACCATTTCCAACAGTAACAATATTAACTTGTGAAAATATTATTTGAGTCGAAACTAATAGAAATAGTGAGATAATGTTTTTCATAACTAATACTTTATGGTTTTAAAGTAATTTTTTTTTCTTAAAGCACCTATAGGAATAGATAAAAAGCCAACTTAATAGATGTTTGAATTCACTAGAAAAAATATCTATGAAAATTTCTATATACTTTTGCCTCAAAATTTAAAATCATTCACTTTGACCAACGCTCTAATAATATTCACCCGAAACCCAGAATTAGGAAAATGCAAAACACGCTTAGCAAAATCTATAGGTGATGAAGAAGCCCTAAAAATCTACAAATATTTACTTCAACACACAGCAAATGTTGCTAAAAAAGTAGACGCAGAGCGTTTTGTGTTTTATTCTGAAGATATTATAAAAGATGATATTTGGGATGCTGAACATTTTAATAAATTGCTTCAAAACGGAAATGACTTGGGCGAACGCATGGAACACGCTTTTGAGACTTTATTTTTAAAAGATTTTAAAAAAATAATTATTGTTGGCAGTGACCTTTTAGACCTGAACAAAAACATTATAGAAAATGCTTTTGAAAAACTAAACGAAAACGATGCTGTTATTGGTCCAGCAGAAGATGGCGGTTATTATTTACTTGGGATGAAATCATTAAATAAAAACGCTTTTAGAAATAAAAATTGGGGCAACGATACAGTGTTAGAACAAACAAAAAAAGACTTTTTTAACAAAAGTTTGTATGTTTTAGAAACTTTAAACGACATAGACTTTGTAGAGGATTTAAAACCTTACGAAGCGTTTAAATATTTGTTCTAAACTAAGACCTCCTATTTTTAAGGTTTTTTCTTTATTGCATATTTAAAACTAAGCCTTTCTTTAAATAGAATTAAATTGAACAAACCTCAAGTCCGGTGTTTATCTGGTAAAAATTAAAACTGAGGGTAAACAAACTACGAAACGACTAATTATAGAATAATTATAATTTTAAAATTGCTTACAATCGTAGTTATAGATACATTTGATGCTATAATTACGATTTTTTATTATGATAAAATATATAACAGAAAGTACAGAATATTTACAAAGTAAGGGATTTGATAAACCAGAAGTTGGTATCATTCTCGGAACAGGTTTAGGACAATTACTCGACAAAGTTGAAGTGATTGCGGAAGCAAGTTATAATCATATTCCAAATTTTCCGACAGCAACTGTAGAGTTTCATAAAGGTAAACTCATTTACGGAATTTTAGGCGGAAAAAAAGTGGTTGTTATGCAAGGTCGCTTTCATGTTTATGAAGGTTATTCTTTACAAGATGTGACTTTTCCGGTTCGTATTATGGAAAAACTCGGCATAAAAACCCTTTTAGTTTCTAATGCAGCAGGCGCTATCAATCTTGACTTTAAAAAAGGCGAAATAATGCTTATTGACGACCACATTAATCTCCAAGGCGGTTCGCCATTAGCATTTAAAGGTGTTTCAAAACTAGGTGAACGTTTTATAGACATGAGCGCACCGTACAACCTTGAAATAAATCAAAAGATTAAAGATATTGCCAACAAAAACAGTATTAAATTACACGAAGGAGTTTACGCATCTGTTGTTGGACCTCAGCTCGAAACTCGTGCAGAATACCGCATGCTAAAAACTATTGGTGCTGATGCTGTAGGAATGAGTACAGTACCAGAAGTGATTGTAGCCAATCATCTTAATTTAAAAGTCGCTGCCGTGTCAGTTTTAACAGATGAGTGCGACCCAGATAATCTAAAACCTGTAGATATTGCTGAAATTATTGCCATGGCAGGAAAAGCCGAGCCAAATATGATTACGCTGTTTACAGAATTGATTAAAACGCTTTAAGCTAAAAAGCTTTCAAAGACTATGGAAAAGTATATCGATATATTCAAAAACTCCTATTCCAACTATTGGAATTATTTAAAGTATGAGTTAATTGACCTCAATCATTGGGATAACTTTTTCTATGGCTTAATTATCATTTCAATTGGGGTTTGGTTATTAGAAATTGCTTTTCCATGGCGAAAAAATCAATCGATTTTCAGAAAAGATTTTTGGTTAGACACATTTTATATGTTTTTCAACTTCTTTATCTTGAATTTAATAATTCTAATTGCGCTATCTAATACAGTTTCAGAATTTTTTAATGATATTCTCAAATTAATTGGTCTAAATATCGGAAACCTTCAACTATTTGATGTTGATAATCTTCCAAGGTGGTTAGGTTTACTAATTTTCTTTTTGGTATCTGATTTTGTGCAATGGAATACACATCGCTTATTGCATCGCATACCTTGGTTGTGGAATTTCCATAAAGTACACCACTCTGTAAAAGAAATGGGGTTTGCAGCACATTTGCGTTACCATTGGATGGAACCTGTGGTTTATAAATCTCTACTTTATATTCCTATTGCCATAATTGGTGGTTTTGATGCACAAGATGTAGCAATTGTTTACTTCGTTAGCATTGCCATTGGGCATCTCAATCATGCTAATTTAGGTTGGGATTATGGTATTTTTAAATACGTATTTAATAATCCGAAAATGCACATTTGGCATCATGCAAAAGAATTGCCAGAACACACAAAATATGGTGTCAACTATGGATTAACTTTAAGCGTTTGGGATTACCTATTCAAAACCGATTATGTGCCTCACAATGGCAGAGATATCGAGTTGGGTTTTAACGGCGATGAGCAGTTTCCTAAGGATTTTTTAAGTCAAGAATTGTATCCAATTAAAAATAAATGAAGCAATTTTTACTACTAATAGTATTTGTGACAATGTTTTCTTGTGGAGGAAGCAAAAAAGCTACTGAAAAGTCTGAAGAAACTCAAGCTGAAACTGAGATTAAAGAAGATATCGAAAACGTAATTTCCGAAGATGTAGCAGTCGAAGATATTGATACGAGAGTCATACAAAAAGACTCAGCTGCTACAAGCGAAATTCCTAAACTACCATTACCACCAGAACCACCTAAAATTGAAACTAATTCTAAAATTAATTTTGACGTTAGATTGAATAATATTCTTAATACATATGTTTCTGCAAAAGGCGAAGTGAACTACTCTAAAATTAAAAACAATAGTACAGATTTAGATATTTACATAGACTACATTTCGGAAAATCTCCCTGAAGAAAGTTGGTCTAAAAACGAAAAACTAGCCTATTGGATTAACGCTTACAACGCCTTAACCATAGACCTAATCCTCAGGAATTATCCTGTAAACAGCATCAAAGACATAAAAGACCCTTGGGACCAACGCTTGTGGAAGTTTGGCAATAAGTGGATAAATCTTAACCAAATAGAACACGAAATTCTTAGAAAAATGGAAGAACCACGCATACATTTTGCTATTGTTTGCGCGTCGTATTCTTGTCCTAAATTACAAAATAGTGCATTTACTGGTGAAAATCTTGAAGTAGAATTAACGAAGGCAACTCAAGACTTTTTAGCAGATACAAACCGAAATATAATCAGCTCAGATGAGCTTCAACTTTCTAAAATATTTAAATGGTTTAGAAAAGATTTTGAAACTAATGGTAGTTTAATTGATTTCTTAAACACTTATTCTGAAATTGAAATTTCTTCAAACGCAAAAAAAAGTTTTCTAGATTATGATTGGGATTTAAATGATTAAAACTCATATTGAACTTTCTTCGTAAATACCTATATGATAAGTATTATTATTCCTGTTTTAAATGAAGCTGAAACCATTGAAAAACTTCTTCATTATCTTATAGATTGTTCAGAATTAAAGAACATTTCGCAAATCATTGTGGTTGATGGCGGAAGTACTGATGATACAATAGACATTGTTAAAAATCTGGGCTTAAATATTAAACTTATAAATTCAGAAAAAGGGCGAGCTAAGCAAATGAATAATGGTGCAAAAGCAGCCAAAGGCGATATTCTTTATTTTTTACATGCTGATTCGTTTCCTCCATTAAATTACGACAAGCACATCATTGATGAAGTTAAAAAAGGAAATAATGCTGGCTGTTTTAGACTTCAGTTTGATAATAGCCATTGGTGGTTACGTCTGGCCAGTTGGTTAACACAGTTTAGGTGGCGTGCATGTCGCGGTGGCGACCAAAGTCAATTTATTACCAAAGCTTTGTTTGATGAAATTGGTGGTTTTGATGAATCTTACACTATTTATGAAGATAACATTTTGATAAATGAACTTTACAAACGAAATGAGTTTGTAGTCATCAACAAAAAAATAAAAACTTCGGCACGTCTTTATGAGCGTCATGGCGTTTGGAAATTACAATATCATTTTTGGGCTATTTATGTAAAAAAATGGTTTGGTGCTTCGGCTGATGAGTTATTGGCGTACTATAAAAAGTATATTGCATAAAAAAACCACCTGAAAGGTGGTTTTTTTAATTCTTATATTAATGATTATTGTTGTTTTACCAAACGTATTTCTCCTCTACTAACTTCCACTTCATTTCCAAAAGTATCAGTCTCTTCAAAAGTTAAATAAAGGTTTGTGCCATCAAAAACAGTGACATCATAAAACAGTCCGTCTGCTACGATAGTCCTATCCATATTATTTAATATAAATGACCCAGAATCATCTAGAAAATCTATATATGTATCCGTTTCGGTTTGCCCATTACTTGTTGTAGTTTCTGTAACTCTATAACTTCCGCTTACAGAATAAGTGCCATTTGTATTAAACTGCCAAATTGCATCTGTGAAAGTATCTCCTACTGTAGTACCAGATTCTGAAACAAACGTTGTTCCGTTTGATGCCGTAACAGTCTCTTCATAAGAACTTCTAAGAAAAGTAATATCGTAAGTGCCTGCTAAATTTTCTGAAGTCAATTCAACTCCAGGAGAATCGTCATCTCCACATGAATTTAATGTTAAAGCTAAAACGGCAAGTATTAAAATTTTAATTGATTTCATGTTTATTGTATTTGTTTCAGCAAATGTAAATAACATAAGCTACAAGCTTTAGCAGTATTAACAATTTTTTTGGCTGTTTTAGATTATATTAAAAGTATTGTCCAATACCAAACACAAAACCGTTGGTCGCATCTGGCGTTATTCCATAGCCATAATCAATTCTAAATATGGCATTAAAAATACTTTTATGTATAAATCGTAGCCCAACACCTGGATAAATTCGTAAGTTATCTGGATCTATAAAATCACTAAAATCTCCTCCTGGATTCTGCCAACTACCAGCATCTATAAAAGCATTACCTTGTAGTACAAACCAATTCTTTTCGTAAAGCGTATGCCTATACTCCGTGTTTAAAACTATAGCGCCAGTTCCTCGGTCTATTAAGTTTCCTACGCCGCGAATGTTTAAATTATTATCTACTGCAAATGGTGCAAATGGGGTGTCATTATTTGTGGATAATCCTAGCCGCAATCGGTTTGCCCAATTTCCTTTTTCTCCAATTCTTTTAAAATATGAAAAATCGTTCCATCCAATTAAAAAATCTGGTAATTGCTGAGTATTGGTTGATGTTACGTATTGAAAATTAAATACACTCCTAAATCCTTCTATGTATTGGTAATTAAAATTGAGATTATTGTAAGCATATATAGCCTTATAAAGCAATTTTTTAACGCGAAGTTCTTGAGGAATACTTGGGTTTGTCGCGCCTGCTATATATTGGTAATCTTCAATAAAATAATTTAGACCTATCTCAATACGATTATTAAAATCGATTTGAAACAAACCAAGTGCTTCAATAGACTCATTATTATACCTATAGTCTGCGGTTGTATTATCAAAAAACACAGGCTCTAATGTGGTTAAATCTTGGTAGTTTACTGCTAAACCAAAGCGTCTTGAAAATAAAAATGGCGCCCTAAAGTTTAAGGCATAAGAATCAAAAACATCCTTCTGATAAAATCCACCAAACGCTATATTTTGTCCTAACAAATTAAATTCGTACAAACCCAATCTGTATGCAAATTCATCATCATTTGTTGTATAAATATTTGCTGAAGGAATTATGGTAAAATTCTCTTCTATATTATAAAAAACATTGTATTCATTAGGTTTATTTGCAGGAAATACTTGGTAATAAGCATGAGCAATAGAAGGTAATCGTTTTAACAATCTTATATCTGCTTCTATCATTGCAGAATCTAATTTTACTCCAGATTTTATTTTAGAGACTTTTTTTACAAATGAAGTTTTAAGCTTTTTGTTGCCTTGTACTTTTAAATCTGCTACAATTTGGGCATTTATTACGCTCGCACAAAAAAGAAATAAGTAGAATAAATGTTTCATGATTAAGATTGGTTACGACTTTTGTCGTAAGAAAATCATAACCTTACTTAAGATTTTTCTAAACTATAATATGTTTTTATCACCTGCTCTACAGGCTTATTTTGTGGTGTAAATTGATTGTTTTCTTTTCCTCCAGATTTATCGTAGTTTACAAACCATTTCCAAATAAATCCGCCAGCAAACCAATCTTCTTGCCAGAAGGTTTCGTAAAGAGCTTTTGTTGTGTTTACTTGGGCTTCAAGATTAACTTCGGTCATACTACGGTCAAATTTCCATGGTTCTTTTCCAGAATAATCGACACTTCGGTAACCATATTCTGTAAACAAAATAGGTTTCTGAAATTTATCCGAATAACTTTTAATCACCGGTTTGTGTTTCAACCAACCTTCCATGCTTTTTTCAAAAGTTGGTGTTTGCTCGTCACTTACAGGAAAATAAGCATCTATACCAATAAAATCTAACTTACCCCAAAATGGTGTGCGTTTATATTCGTCCCAATTGGCGGCGTAAGTTAGTTTTCCTTTATAGATTTTTTTAATATCATCAATTAAATTATTCCAATATTTTGGTCGCTTTAAAGTGAAATTTTCAAGCTCTGTTCCTATACAGAAAATTTCTGCATCAATTTCTTGAGCTAATTGCGCATATTCAAGAATAAAATTGGTGTACGAATTTTCTAAAGCTTTCCAATCTTCTTCAGTTTCCATATTCAAAAAACCTGTGAATTCTCCACGTCTAATCCAAATATGTGGCTTTACCATTATTTTTATATTCTGCTTTCTCAATTCTTCAGAATATTGTTTTGCTCCAGCTCGAGTTTCGCCAAACCATTGGCGTTCTGTATTATGAATAATTTCAGGATTGTTTAAACTTCTAATAAATCCAAAAGGCATCACGGCCGCAAAATTGGCATTTATTTTAGTGACTAAAGGCTCAGTGTGCGACTCATCAACTGGTATACCGTAAGCAACAAAACTCGCACCATTAATTTTTTTAGTTTGGCTAGTGCAAGATGATAGGGATAAAAAAAGTAGAAATATTCCGAAAAATCTCATTGTTCAATTTTTGATGAAAGATAATGAGATTCCTAAATAAATTCGGAATAATTCTACTATACATTTTTCTGTTGAAAAATGATTTTCTTAAAACAAGGCTCTTAAACCTATATTGAATGTTTGTCCAAGACCAGTATCATTTCCTCTTACAAAGTTAGAGTATAGAAATTCAACGTTTAACTCATCAGATAATTGATATTTTGCACCTGCTCCAAGAATAGATGCATCTTGGCTAAAATCATTAAATCCCTGGTCATTTCCTCCAAAAGAAATTAATTGTAAGTGCTGTACAAATCCTAAAACAGTAAACTTAGAACTTGGAAAATAGCTTAAAAACACACCAGGCGTTAAACGTAAACTGTTGTAAGCAAAACTATCTTGCTCACCAAAATTATACTCAGTATTTAACTCTGTAAATAATTGCCAATCACCGCCTGCAAAACTGTAATCATAAAAAAAACGATTTTGAAAAATAAAACCATCTTGGTCTAAAAACACACCATTTTCTGATTCATTATCTATCAGTGGAATATGAAATGTAGTCTGAATAGTGAAATTAGATACGCTCTTAATAGGATTAAATTTAATAGCTGGTGCAAAAGACGTAAAACCAGAACGTGCTGTTCCGCTTTCGCCATCAAAAGCAAAAACATCTAAGGCATCTCTTCCGCCAATAGCATTAGAACGAAATTCTAAAAGCAAACCAATATTTAGGCGATTATTATCTGAAATACCAGTAAAAATATCAACCGAGGAAGTAAAGAAATTATTACGCGGAATATCTGACTCAACACCATTAAAAGTCGCTTTTGTTTCGGTATATAAATTATTAAACCATTTGATATCCCATTGGCCTTTTTTTAATAAAATTGATGGTGTGTATTCTTGAATAACACTTTTTGTAGATTCTTCATCTTCTTGTGAAAATCCAGTAAAACTTATAGCAATTGCAATTGCTGCGATGATTATTTTTTTCATTTTTTGTTTGGTTTAAACTCGTTTTAAGAGTTTTTGGTTTTTAATTGTTAGTAGTAATATGTTATTGTTTGTTTAGATTCCAGTTGTATTCAAAGTAGCTAAGTTTTGCGTTGTCTGAAATTTTTTCGTTTCGGTATTTGTTTATAAAATCAATTTCTTTAGTGCCATTCATGGTAAAATCTTCTTTGTACCATTCCATAATTTTTGAAGCTGATACTTTATTTTTTTTCACTTTAAGAAAATTCCCATTTATAGCTTTTTTTGTCTGTGCTTCTAATTGAGCGTTTAAGGTACTTGGTAAATAGGCTTCACTGATTAATGGCGGACAACCAACAGCACCGCAGACCAAGACAAAGTGAAATCTTGGGTCTTTAAATTTGGGGCGCAATAACTTATGCTCAATATCATTTAAGGTGACGTTTTTTCCAGCTAAACTGTACGTTGTTTTGTCAAAAAAGCCTTTATTATCTAATGGCGAACTTGTTGGGTAATTATCTATAATCCCTTTTATTACCGAAAGATTATAAGCGTTAATCCAAAACGCTTGGTAGTTTTTGGCATCACTTTCCTTTACAGAAATCTTTTCGGCATTAGCTAAAAGTGCATTTAATCTTTCTGGATTTTTATGTATGGCATCATAAGCCACTTTTCCATGTTTAACATTCGCTTTAAAGAAAATGTTTGCATCTTTAAAAAAGGAATCTAGATTTTGAGCTTGTAGATTTGTCCCTACAATTGTAATAAATATTAGGATGTATTTTTTCATAACATTGTTTGGTTAATTTGTTGTAACGCCACTTCTGTCGCTACTAAATCTTAGGACTTACATAAATATTAAAAGATTTTTCGGGTCTCTTTAAACATCAAAACCTTACACGTTTTTCCTATTTAAAATCTTTCTAAATTATTTATTAGCGTTAAGTTATTACCTTTAAATTCGACTCACCAACCACTAACAAATCAATTTATGGAACACATCGTTATTATCGGAAACGGAATTTCTGGCGTTACAACGGCGAGACACATCCGCAAAAACTCCGATAAAAAAATCACTATAGTTTCTGCTGAAACAGATTATTTTTTCTCGCGAACTGCACTCATGTACATTTATATGGGACATATGAAGTTTGAACACACGCAACCTTACGAAAACTGGTTTTGGAAAAAGAACAGAATTGAGCTTAAAAAAGGGTATGTAAAAACTATTGAGACAAAATCGAAGACACTTCATTTTGCAGATGGCGACACATTACAATATGATAAACTCGTTATTGCCACAGGAAGTAAACCCAATAAATTTGGCTGGCCAGGACAAGATTTAAACGGCGTTATGGGCATGTATCACAAACAAGATTTAGACAATCTCGAAAAGCATGCTCCAAATAATGAAATCTGCAAACGTGCCGTTGTTGTTGGTGGTGGACTAATAGGTATTGAGCTTGCAGAAATGCTTGTTAGCCGAAAAATCCCAGTCACTTTCTTAGTAAGAGAAGATAGTTTTTGGAATGGCGTATTGCCAAATGGTGAGAGCAAAATGATTAACGAACATATTAAAAGTCACCACATTGATTTGCGTTTAGGTGTTAACCTAAAAGAAATTAAGTCAGACGATATCGGTAAAGTAAAATCTGTAATTGTCGAAGAAACTGGAGAAGAAATTCTTTGTGATGTTGTTGGACTTACAGCTGGTGTAACCCCAAATATCGATTTTTTAAAAGACTCTAATATTGATTTAGGTCGCGGTGTAAAAGTCAATCGCTATCTCGAAACAAATATTGAAGATGTCTACGCTATTGGCGATTGTGCCGAGCAACACGAAGCTATCGGAAACAGAAGACCAATTGAAGCTGTTTGGTACACTGGCCGAATGATGGGCGAAGTTTTAGCACAAACAATCTGTGGAAACCGAATGCAATACAATCCTGGTCATTGGTTTAACTCGGCTAAATTCTTAGATATTGAGTACCAAACCTACGGTTGGGTATTTAGCGAAAGACATAAAAAAGATAATGAAGCGCATTTTCACTGGAAACATCCAAACCAAAATATTTGTATCACTGTAGCCTACGATAAAAATACAAACTTATTTCTCGGCATCAACACCTTCGGAATTAGAATGCGTCATGAATTTTTTGATAACGTTCTTACCAAAAAATGGTCAGTTGACAAAGTAATGACACATCTAAAGGCTGCAAATTTTGACCCAGAATTTTACACGCTTCATGAAAAAGAGATTGTAAATAAATACAATCAAGAAACCGGAAGTAAAATCAATCTCAGTAAAAAACACTGGCGTAAAATCTTTGCTTAATTAAATCTAACCAAAAGCATTAAAATGAAAATTATAAAATATATAGGTCTCGCTATTTTCCTAATTGGTCTTACCATTTTTACAGGAAGCATATTCACAGGGGATTTTAGTATGACTGCAACAGAAGTTGACAACTACGTTAAAGAACAAGGCTTTAAAAGTGAAGTCATCGCTTCAGAATTAAAAAAAGCTGTTGTTACTGACAAACCTCTAAATATCATCGAGTTTTCGAGTCAGGCAAGAGCCGCTTTTGAAGCATCAAATTCACATTACGATAAATTAATTGCTAAATACGATGCTGAGAAAAAATGGGATAAAAAAGGCGCACAATACCAATATAAAATATTTGGAAAACCACATACACTAAGTTTTAACTTGGCAAAGAAAGCAGGATCTGGCTTTGTTAAGGAAAATACAGGATTAATGTGGTGGCTTACATTTGGTTTGGGCATTATTGGCGCATTATTGTTTATTTTACCTAATCTTATTTTATTGGGTCAACCAGGTATAAAAAACGATGGCATTTACCATCAATCTGCAACCAATCGTGGATGGATTGCATGGCTAGTGTTAGTATATCTTGTAGGGTTTTATCTCGTACTTTATTTTGCTGCTGATTATGTGGTCAATTGGACATTTATTTTAGACCCAATCAGTAAAGCACTTAATGGTGGCGAAGCAAGTCAATGGTTTGTTTATGGCTTTTTATATTGTGTCATCATGGTTGTAATGGCGGTGCGTATGTATATAAAATACCGTCATAACAAATATCAAATTTTAAGAACTACTTCAGTGTTGTTTTTTCAAATTGTATTTGCATTTTTAATTCCAGAAATTATGACCAGCCTAAATATGCCTGGTTACGATTTTAAAAATGCTTTTCCGTTAGATTACGATTTCTTTTTTGAGTGGAATATTAAATCACTCACAGAAAGCGGCGCCATTGGATTGTTTATCCTTGTTTGGGGAACCATTTTAACCTTAATCATTGTACCATTGATGGTATATTTCTTTGGAAAACGATGGTATTGTAGTTGGGTTTGTGGTTGTGGTGGTTTAGCAGAAACTTTAGGCGACCCATATAGACAACATTCAGATAAAAGCTTAAATGCTTGGAAATTGGAACGTTGGGTTATTCACTCAGTATTATTAATTTCTATTGTAATGACAGTTGTAACATTATATTGTTATTTTTCTGGCGCTCAATCATTTCTTGGTATTAATAGTCAATGGATAAAAGACACGTACAGCTTTTTAATCGGCGCATGGTTTGCAGGTGTTATTGGTACAGGCTTCTACCCTATTTTCGGTAATCGTGTTTGGTGCCGTTTTGGTTGCCCGCTTGCTGCTTATTTAGGATTAGTACAACGTTTTAAATCAAGATTCAGAATTACAACAAATGGCGGTCAATGTATCTCTTGCGGGAATTGTTCTACTTATTGTGAAATGGGAATCGATGTCCGCGCCTATGCTCAAAAAGGGGAAAACATTATACGTTCAAGTTGTGTAGGTTGTGGTGTTTGTTCGGCTGTCTGTCCGCGTGGCGTTTTAAAATTGGAAAATGATTCTGAAAAAGGACGCATCAACCCAACAGAAATATTACTAGGAAACGATGTAAATCTAATGGATTTAATTAACCAAAAATAATGCGAATTACTATTTTATTACTTTTCATCAGTACATTTGCCTTTTCCCAAAAACAGTACAAACGTTATTTTTTTGAAAACGGAGAAATTGAGTCTGAAGGTTGGTTAGAAAACGGAGAAAAAACTAAATATTGGCGATTTTATCATTCTGAAAACGGAAAATTAAAGGCGCAAGGTCATTACAAAGAAGGACGAAAAACCAAGTATTGGAAAACGTTTTATTCATCTGGAGAGATTGAAAGTGAAGGGCATTTTGAAAATGACAAAAAAATAAAATGGTGGATTTTTTATGACACGAACGGAACTGTAAATCATAAGTGTCAACTAAAAAATAATAAGAAAAACGGATATTGTTTAATGTATAAAAATAAAAAACTCACTTCGGCCGTAAAATATTCTTTAGGAAAACGAATAAAAGAGTGGATAGATTTTAAATCATTTAAAAAAGAAAATCGACTAAGAGATTTACAATGACCCAAAGCATCAAAGTAATTATTCCCGCATACAATGAGGAAGATTCTATCCCATTAGTTATTGCGGATATTCCTAATATAGTCGATGAAATTATTGTGGTTAGTAACAATTCAACCGACAACACCGAAATTAATGCAAAAAAAGCTGGTGCAACAGTTTTATCAGAACCGCGTCGTGGTTACGGTTATGCTTGCTTAAAAGGAATGGATTACATCGCCAATCTTGATACTAAAAAACAACCAGATATTGTAGTGTTTTTAGATGGTGATTATAGCGATTATCCAGAAGAGCTTATAAAAATCGTTGCTCCAATTATTGAAAAAGATATAGATTTTGTCATCGGTGCCAGAGACAAAAAACTACGAGAAGAAGGCAGCATGACAGGTCCACAAATTTTTGGCAATTGGCTTGCTACAACCTTAATGAAACTTTTTTTTGGTTCAACATTTACAGACCTTGGACCATTTAGAGCTATAAAATATAATAAGCTTTTAGCCCTAAATATGGAAGATAAAACTTATGGTTGGACGGTTGAGATGCAACTTAAAGCCTTGAAAAAGAATTACTCCTACAAAGAAATCCCAGTAAATTATAGAAACAGAATAGGTGTCTCAAAAGTTTCAGGTACGGTAAAAGGTGCTATATTTGCAGGCGTTAAAATCCTAATATGGATTTTTAAATACAGTTTTAAATAATGTTTTTAGAATACACTATAATCGTCATCTACACGATTGCTATCGTACTTATTTTTATGTACGCTTTAGCACAACTTAACTTACTTTTCAACTATCTTTCATCAAAGAAAAAAAAGGATAATTCAGAGCAATTTGATTTTTCGAATCCAAACGAAATACCTGTAGTCACCATTCAACTTCCTGTCTTTAACGAGATGTATGTTATGGATAGATTGTTAGAAAATATTGCCAAGATTGATTATCCAAAAGATAAATTAGAAATTCAGGTTCTTGACGATTCTACGGACGAAACAGTTAAAACTACTTTTGCACATGTTAAAAAATTAGCAGCACAAGGTTTAGATATTAAACACATTAGACGTACAGACCGAAGCGGTTTTAAAGCAGGCGCACTTAAAGAGGGTTTAGAAATTGCAAAAGGCGAATTCATTGCCATTTTTGACGCTGATTTTTTACCAAAACCTAACTGGTTAAAACGTACCGTACCTTATTTTAAAAACAAAAAAGTAGGTGTTGTACAAACGCGTTGGGGACATATTAATAGAAATTATTCATTACTTACTAAGATTCAAGCTTTTGCTTTAGATGCACATTTTACCTTAGAACAAGTTGGTAGAAACAGTAAAGGTCATTTTATTAATTTCAACGGTACCGCTGGTATATGGCGTAAAGCATGTATCATCGATGCTGGTAATTGGGAAGGCGATACACTAACCGAAGATTTAGATTTGAGCTACCGCGCGCAACTAAAAAATTGGGAATTTAAATATCTCGAAGATGTTGAAACTCCAGCAGAACTCCCAGTAGTAATTAGTGCAGCACGCTCACAGCAATTTCGTTGGAATAAAGGTGGCGCGGAAAATTTCAGAAAGATGTTAAAACGCGTTGTAACATCAAAAAACATTTCGACAAAAACTAAAATTCATGGGTTATTGCATTTACTTAATAGTACCATGTTTTTAAGCATATTTACGGTGGCTATTTTAAGTATTCCGATGCTTTATATAAAAAATGAATATGCACACCTTAGAAACTATTTTTACATTATGAGTTTCTTTGTCACCAGTACGCTAATATTTTTTGTTTGCTATTGGTTTATGTACCGTAACATTTACGGTAGCGGTTTCAAAAAATTCTTCAGTTACATAGGCATGTTTTTCACCTTCTTCTCAATAGCCATGGGCTTTTCGCTTCATAATTCTATTGCAGTTTTAGAAGGTCTTGCAGGCAAGCGAAGCGAATTTGTACGCACACCAAAATTTAACATCAGCACCTTAAAGGACAGCTGGAAAGGCAACAAATACCTTCGTAAAAAAATATCACCACACGTTATTATAGAAGGTGCACTGATGCTGTATTTTGCATTTGGAATGTATTTAGCGTTTGTCATCGGAGACCAAGGCGGCGATTTTGGATTGTTCCCTTTTCACCTTATGTTATGCATTGGTTTTGGGTATGTGTTTTTTAAATCACTAACTTCAAAGGTATAAGTATTTGGGCGTTTGCACCTACGCTTTAGCTTCGGTTGCACCGCGCTCTCGGTAGTCGCTTCCCTATCGGGCGAGCTCCAACAAAACCTCCATCGCTAACGCAGACTTAAGCCTGTTTTGTCTTTATTAGCAAAGGATAACGAAATATTAATGTATGCTTTTACAACCTACGTTATTAAAATATATTAAAGCGCCAATCATCTGTCTGATTTTAAGCTTGGTTTTTTACGCGAGTTTTGCCTATAATTTGGTTCGTACAGAAGCGACTAAACTTATTCTTTTATATTTATCCTTATTCGTTATTGCTTATGTTTTAAAAAAATCTGCTGGCCTCAATTTCCCATTCTTAGTACTAGCATCAATTTTAGTTCGACTTGTTTTTTTACCTGCCATTCCTAATTTATCACAAGATTTTTACCGATTTATCTGGGATGGCCGCATGCTTTTCCAAGGGTTTAATCCTTATTTACAAACACCAGACACAATTATAAATAGTGGTATTATTTCTATTGCCGAAGCACAAGAACTGTACAATGGCATGGGTAAATTAAGTGCGTCACACTTTACAAATTATCCACCAATAAATCAACTTTGCTTTTACTTTGCTGCCTTATTTTCCGGGAAAAATATTGCAGGAGCAGTTGTTGTTTTACGTCTCATAATTATTAGCGCAGACATTGGTGTTATTTATTTTGGCAAAAAACTTCTTGAAAATCTTAAACTACCAACAAACCGAATTTGGCTTTACATCCTCAATCCGTTCATTATCATAGAACTTACAGGAAATTTGCACTTCGAAGGCGTCATGATTTTCTTCCTCATTTGGAGTTTATATTTACTTCAAATTGGAAAATGGAAATGGGCAGCTGTTGTTTTTTCGTGTTCCATTTCGGTAAAATTGATTCCGTTAATGTTTTTACCAATTTTCTTTTGGTATTTCGTAATAGAAAAACCAAAAACACAAAAACTTAATCACAAAGACAAATCAGCTTCACAACCTTTCTTCCAAAACTTCGGATTTGCTCTTTTAGAAAGCAGAGGGTTTTTTAGATTAATTATATTTTATTTCATAGTAATCATTACAACCTTACTTCTTTTCCTTCCGTTTTTCTCAATGGAATTCATAAATAACTATTCTAAAACTGTTGGTCTTTGGTTTAATAATTTCGAGTTTAACGCTAGCATTTATTATCTCGCAAGAGAAATTGGATTTTGGTTTACAGGTTATAACGAGATTAAAACTATTGGTAAGATTCTGCCAATAATTGCTCTAATTTTAATTTTAGCATTTTCGTTATTAAAAAAAAATACAGACATCCCAAAACTGGCAAGTTCTATAGTTCTGGCTTTTAGTTGCTATTTGTTTTTAAGCACTACTGTGCATCCATGGTATGTTGCCACTCTAGTAGCGCTTTGTGTATTTACTAATTATCGATTTCCTCTGGTTTGGAGTGTGGTTATTGTGTTGAGTTACTTGTCTTATTTAAGCATCGGTACAGCATCAAAATCTGAAAATTTATGGATTATTGGTTTGGAGTATTTTATTGTATTTTCAGCTTTTGTTTGGGAAGTCATCTTAAAAAGAAAGCTGCCAATTTCTTAGCAGCTTGTCTTAATTTTTTAAAATTTAATCAAAGTCTTCTTCGTCACCAGGCTCTAAATCTGGATCTTGTACTGCATCTGGGTCATCATCATCATAATCTTCGTAATCATCTTCGTCGTAGTTTTCCATAGTTACTGCAAGTTTTGTACTTACTTTAACTAGGTATTTAGTGTCTTCAGTGGTTACTTCAACAGCTTCAACCAATTCATTTTTCATGTTTTTAAATGAAATAATTTGGTCATCATCATAACCATCAGGATATTTTTCAACAAGTAGCGCCAATATTTCTGGCGTAAGCTTTTTAAAGTCAACAATGACCCTTTTTAGATTATCTTTCATCTCTAAAGTAATTAGTCGATTTACAATTTGGTATTACGAATTTACAATCTAAATCCATTCAAAAAACAAATTTTATAATTTTTTCAAAATAAGTTTCCTCTACAATATATTATATTTACTCAATGAGATTGCTGTTTTAAGCATTCTTTATTGTGGCTACAAACGTTTAACTCTAATTTAGAGTAAAATAAAAACATAAAATCATGAAAACTTTACAAGCTCAAAACCAAAAATTTTTAAAGGCAGCTGCAGCATTTGTTTTACTTTTTGCTGTTTCACTTTTTACTAATTCAATAAATGCTCAGACCGAAACTATTGAAGTTAAAGGCGTGGTTACAAGTGAAGTTGGTCCTTTAGATGGTGTAAATATCTATTTAAAAAACTCGTCAGTTGGCACAGTTTCAAAATCTAATGGCAGCTTTGCTTTTAGAGAGCCTTTAAAAATTGGAGATATAGTTGTTTTTAGCTATCTCGGATATGTGAAAAAATCTGTGGTTGTAACTAAAAACTCTAATAATTTAGAAGTTTTTATGGAAGAAGCTCCTATTGATGTTCTTAGCGCACCAAACAGCAACGTACTTTACAAGAGCAAACGACCTAAAGGCAGACAATAATTTTATGGCAAAATGGCTCAAATTTTTTGCGATTTCGTTATTTTTTTCTTCTATAAGTCATACGCAATCATGGGATTTTAATGATGTTTCTTTTACCGAAGCAGACCGACGTGCTGCGGTCAATAAAGGTGAATCTCTTGAAGACATGCCGCAATTGGTTTACGCTCTTACCAATGGACTTGAAACTGATGTCGAAAAATTTAGAGCTATCTATGTTTGGGTATGTAAAAACATAAAAAATGATTATGGATTGTATGCAAAAAACAAACAAAAACGAAATAAGTTTAGTGAAGATAGTATAAAGCTAGAAGCATGGAACGAAAAGTTTAAAAAGAAGATTTTTAAAACACTCCGTAAGCGCAGACGTACCATTTGCACTGGTTATGCATATACTATTAAGGTAATGAGTCAGCTTGCTGATATTGAATGTGAAATCGTCAACGGTTTTGCAAAAACAAGCTCAGGAAATCCTGACGATTTAAAATACCCAAACCATA
This sequence comes from Winogradskyella litorisediminis, assembly GCF_042675765.1. Taxonomy (NCBI): domain Bacteria; kingdom Pseudomonadati; phylum Bacteroidota; class Flavobacteriia; order Flavobacteriales; family Flavobacteriaceae; genus Winogradskyella; species Winogradskyella litorisediminis. The sequence continues at coordinate 143,105 of NZ_JBHTJL010000009.1, forward strand.
GTTGGAATGTCGTAAAACTAAATAACAAGTGGTATCTGTGCGACCCAACTTGGTCGAGTGGCATCCAAGATTTAGAAACAGGACGTTTTAAATTCAGTTATAATAATGGGCTATTTTTAGCGTCACCAGAATTGTTTGCTATTAATCATTTTCCGTTAGAACAACGTTGGTTTTTAACCGAAGATATTCCAACTTTTAATAATTTTTTAGACGCTCCTATTGTTTATAACGATGCGTATAAAGTTTTGGAAGATATCAATTCTCCAACACGTTTGTATAATGAAATTATACAAGAATACTCATTAAATATTAGCCTTCGTTTAAAACCTAAAATTAGCTACAAAACAGTTACATTTAAAATTGATGATGGCAGTAATGTAAAAACACGTTTACCAGACAGCGTAAAACAATTTGACAACAACCTCAACATTAGTTACCAATTTACAAGACGTGGCTTTTATGATGTGCATTTATATATCGATGATTTTTTGGTATCGACTTATGTGGTTCGAGTGAAGAAGGAAGGTGTTTTGGATTAACTCAAAACCTATTTTTAAAAGAAAAACCCAAAACTTCCGGTTACGCCAAAAGGTCTCGCCTCTGGCACATCTAAATAGTTTCCTCTAAAGTTAAAATCAATTCTTAAGATTTTAAAAATGTTAGCAACACCAAAACTGTACTCGTAATAAATTCTAGAATTTGGCGCAATCAATGGTGTTTCTACAGGGTTTCCTGTCATGCTCAGCATACGATTTTCATCAGACAATTCGCCCCAAACACCACGAACACCTAAAATGGCCCTTAAATTGTATTTTTTAAGAAATGGAATACGAGAAAATATACGTCCGTTAAAATTATGCTCTACGTGCATTGATGTATAAGTGTCTGTGACAAATTCGTAGAAATCTAACTGCGGAAATGTATTATATATCGAAAAATACGATTGGTTTCCTGGTACAACACTCAATAATGCTAATGGTACTTCTCCAAAGGTTTTACCAGCTTCAATAGATGTAGTTAAACGTCCTAAGCCACCTAATTGCCATGGCTGAAAATAAGATAATTGCAGTTTTGTATAATCGAAATCACTGTTTAAAAATCCTTCGTCTCCACGACTTACTTGTAGAAATATACTTGAGAAATTATCATTTTTAAATTTGCGCTCAACACCAAAACCTGTCATTTGTCGATTAGGATAATAGCCTAAAGATAATCGGGTTTCAAACTGGTCTACTTCAGAAGAAATACCGGTTGGCGAATCTGGGTCATTGTAATCTAAACTAAATGTTGGTGATGCCGATTTTAATTCGCGATAGCTTCCGTCTAATCGGATTTCAAAATTTCGCATTGGCTCAATAGACGCCCCAAAATTTATTAAATTAATGTCTGTTAATTTATCATTAACACTTGTTCCTACAACTGCAGATGAGGCTAAGCTTCGGCCTAAAACATCACTAGAACTGGTGAGACTTGCGCCTATTTGCTCTATATCTCGTCGGTTTCCACCGAAAATGGTAAATCGGCTTTTCTTATCTAAAAGCCACTTTCCGCTTATTCCATATTTAAACTTATCGTCTCTAAAACCGTAAGCCAAAAACCCTTCTAAACGCCATAAATCATTAGGCCCGCGATAGGTTCTTCCGCCTGCTCGTAAACGTAATCCTTCAACCTCATTAAATCCAAAGGTTGAAAAAATAGGTCCGTAATCCATTTTAAGACTTGGAATTTCTATATAACCTGATGCTAAAATGCTTCCCAAATTATAAAGACGTTTAAACTTTTTTACTGTTTTTAAAGTGTCTAACATTTTGTAGACTCCTTTTTCGTCTTTATTTAAAGCTTCGAGTCGGTTTTCTTTCCAGAAGTCTTCTTCTCTGTTGTAAACGTCAGCATCATAATTATAGACAACCTTATCGTAATAGTCTTCTTCCTTTGGAATATCAAACTTATAATTATCGTAAAGTGTGGTTCGTTTTCCGTAAACACCTCTAGATTTTTCCTTTTTATTTAGGGCGAAATCAGATAGAAAGTAATCACGTTTTATTAAGAAAAGAGAGTCATTTAACACTTCGAACTCTTGTTCTATATAAATTTCTTTTACCCAATTAATATTGGCACTTTTTGACGCTTGAAGGTTAATTTCTTTAATTGCGTAAGTAGTATCATTGACCCAAAAATCTCCTTTAAAAGTTAGTTCATTTTTACGCCTTGGATAATAAATAATATTATAGCACCATTTGTTATCTATAAAAGCACTGTCGGACAGCACATAGTTGTAAGTCTGAATACCAGTACGGCTCAATGGACTTACAAAGCTTTTATCGAAAAATTTGAGGTAGTTGTCGTAGACATTATACTCTGAATATAAATCGTCAATAAAATCGATGATGACTTGATTGTTACTAAAACCTGAATTTTTGTTTCCTATTAAATCTTCGCGTTTTTTATTGATGATATTGTCTCCAGAAATCTTTTTTACAGATTCGTTCAAGAAAATTGGCAAATACGTTTTACCAGTAACACGTGAGGTATCAACTTCTTCAAAAACAAATTCCATACCTCGGAAAAGTTTGCTTTTTATAAGCGAGGAATCAATGGTGTTTAAATCAAATTCGACCTTTTCATATTGGTCGTATTCGTATTGCTTAAACTGAGTTAATCCATTTTGGCGTTTGCGTTCCCAAATCTTTTTTAAAATTCGTATCGCAGGATTTTCTGATGCTTTTTTTGATTGTTTTCCTGTTACGATTACAACGGCATCTAAAGCAGCAGCTTCTTCTTTTAGAATAAATTTTAAATCGTAATTAACACGCTTGGTTAACTTGATTGTTTGTATTTCAAAACCTAAAAAAGAGACCTCGAGAGTATCCCAGTTTTCATCAGACTCCAAATAAAATTTACCATCTTCGTTACTAATCGTACCTGTTGTAGACCCTTTAAATATAACATTGGCATAAGCTATAGGCTGATTACTTTCGTCAAAAATATAGCCACTCACTTTTGTTTGTGCAAAAGCAAAGAAAATATTTAAAGTTGCAATGAGTAAGAGTAGTTTGTGTTTCATACTAAAAAACTTCATCAACTATTGTGCTAAAATTTAAAACAATAGCGAATGAAGTTTATTAACGCAGAAATCTGCAGATTATTTATTTGTACATCACCTTTTTTACCGCTTTAATAACATCGGTATGGTTTGGTAACCATTCTTCTAATAAAACTGGTGAATATGGTGCTGGCGTATCTGCCGTATTTATTTTAATAACTGGAGCATCTAAATAATCGAATGCTTCAGATTGTACCAAATAAGTAATTTCTGTAGAAACATTGCCAAATGGCCAAGCTTCTTCAAGAACTACTAAACGGTTTGTTTTCTTAACTGATTCTAATATTGCTTTTCTGTCAAGAGGGCGAACCGTTCTTAAATCAATAATTTCGCAAGAGATACCTTCTTTTTCTAATTCGTCTGCTGCTTTGTAAGCTTCTTTAATAATTTTTCCGAAAGAAACAATGGTTACATCAGTACCTTCACGTTTTAATTCGGCAACACCTAAAGGTATGGTGTATTCACCTTCTGGTACCTCACCTTTATCGCCATACATTTGCTCACTTTCCATAAAGATAACTGGGTCGTCATCTCTAATCGCAGATTTTAATAATCCTTTAGCGTCATATGGATTTGAAGGAACAACCACTTTTAAACCTGGTGTATTTGCAAACCAATTCTCAAAAGCTTGCGAGTGTGTTGCTGCTAACTGACCTGCAGAAGCTGTTGGACCTCTAAAGACTATTGGACACTTAAATTGTCCGCCAGACATTTGTCTAATTTTTGCAGCGTTGTTTATAATTTGGTCAATACCAACTAGAGAGAAGTTAAACGTCATATACTCTACAATAGGTCTATTTCCAGTCATTGTAGAACCAATAGCAACTCCTGCAAAACCGAGCTCTGCAATTGGCGTATCTATAACGCGCTTTGCTCCAAACTCATCTAACATGCCTTTAGATGCTTTGTAGGCACCATTATATTCCGCAACTTCTTCGCCCATTAAATAAACGCTCTCGTCACGACGCATTTCTTCGCTCATCGCTTCGGCAATTGCCTCTCTAAATTGAATCGTCTTCATTCTTTTTCTTTATTAGGAGAACAAAAATAGGAATAAAACAAAAATTAAAGACCTGAAATTTTTTAAAAATTTATTATGCACGCATAGTAAATATTCGAAAAAAAGTGATTATCTTCGTAACCGCTTAACTTAAAGGCTGTTTTTATTTGTAAAAGCCTTATAAACAAAGCTTTTTAAAACATTTTACGATAACGTTATCGTAAATTTAAATAGAGTTTTACAAACAAAAAAAGAATAAGATTATGAAGATTTTAGTGTGTATTAGTCATGTACCAGATACAACTTCGAAAATCAACTTCACAGATGGTGATACAAAATTTGACACTAATGGTGTGCAATATGTTATTAATCCTAATGACGAATTTGGTTTAACACGTGCTATGTGGTTTAAAGAAAAACAAGGAGCATCTGTTGATGTTGTTAATGTTGGTGGACCAGAAACTGAGCCTACTTTACGTAAGGCTTTAGCCATTGGTGCAGATTCTGCAATTCGTGTTAACACAGAAGCTAAAGATGGTTTTGCAGTAGCTAAAGAATTGGCAAAAGTAGTCACAGATGGCGGTTACGATTTAGTAATTGCTGGTAGAGAATCTATTGATTATAATGGCGGAATGGTACCTGGAATGTTATCTGCACTTACTGGTGCAAATTTTGTTGCAAATTGTATTAGCCTTGAAATTGACGGTACAACTGCAAAAGCGGTTAGAGAAATTGACGGTGGAAAAGAAACCGTAAGCACATCTTTACCTTTAGTAATCGGTGGCCAAAAAGGATTAGTTGAAGAAAGTGATTTACGTATTCCAAATATGAGAGGAATTATGATGGCGCGTAAAAAACCTTTAAACGTCGTTGAACCTATTGGTGCAAATGCAGAAACTTCAGCAAATAGTTTTGAAAAACCAGCGCCAAAAGGTGCTGTTAAATTGGTGGATGCGAATAATATAGATGAATTAATTAATTTACTTCATAACGAAGCAAAAGTCATATAAATCACAATTTCTAAATCTCAAATTCCAACTTATGGAATTTAGATTTTTTGAAATTTAAATTTTGAAAAAATTATGTCAGTTTTAGTATATACAGAATCAGAAAACGGAAAATTAAAAAAAGCGGCTTTAGAGTGTGTATCTTACGCCAAAGCTATTGCCGATGAAATGGGAACGAGTGTTACAGCTGTTGCCGTAAACGCTAATGATGCAGAAAGTCTTGGTAACTATGGTGCATCAAAAGTTTTAAATGTAAACAATGATAATTTAGCAAAATTCAACGCTAAAAAATATGCCGATGTTATTGCAGAAGCTGCAAAACAAGAAGGTGCTAAAGTAGTTGTAGTCAGCTCTAGTGCAGATAGTAAATATTTAGCGCCCTTGTTAGCTGTTGGTTTAGATGCAGGTTATGTGTCTAATGTGGTGGAGAAGCCATCAAGCTTAGCACCTTTTACCGTAAAGCGTACCGCTTTTACAAATAAAGCTTTTGCCAATACAGAAATTAGTACCGATGTAAAATTAGTCGGCTTATCTAACAATGCTTTTGGCTTAATAGAATCTGGAGGTTCTGCTTCAGTTGAAGACTTTTCGCCATCAATTTCAGACTCGGGTGTTACGGTAGAGTCTGTAGATAAAGCAGCAGGTAAAGTAACAATCGCCGATGCTGAAGTTGTTGTTTCTGGAGGTCGTGGACTCAAAGGTCCAGAAAATTGGGGATTAGTTGAAGATTTAGCTGAAGTTTTAGGCGCTGCAACTGCATGCTCTAAACCCGTGAGTGATTTAGGATGGCGTTCTCATAGCGAGCACGTTGGACAAACTGGTAAGCCTGTAGCAACCAACTTATATATTGCTATTGGTATTTCTGGAGCTATTCAGCATTTAGCTGGTATTAGTGCATCAAAAGTAAAAGTAGTTATTAACACTGACCCTGAAGCACCTTTCTTTAAGGCCGCTGATTATGGTATTGTTGGTGATGCTTTTGAAGTGGTACCAGTTTTAACAGAAAAACTTAAAGCTTTTAAAGCCGCAAACGCGTAGTTTAAAATCTTAATATATATAATAAAGAACCGTTTAAATTATACCTTAGTTGGTAAATTCAAAATTTAAACGGTTCTTTGTATTTTACAAAAGGTAAAAAATATATCTATAATTTGTTACCAATTAATTCTCGATTAGCGAGGAAATTATGAGTTTAGTACGTTTAAACATAAAAGGCATTTCTTACAGCCAAACCCAAAATGGCGCTTATGCTTTAATATTAAATGAAGTTGATGGCGACCGCAAACTACCAATAGTTATTGGCGCTTTTGAAGCACAGTCTATTGCAATTGCTCTGGAAAAAGAGATACGTCCACCTCGTCCATTAACTCACGATTTATTCAAAAATTTTTCAGACCGTTTTCAAATTGTAGTAAAGCAAGTTATCATTCACAAATTAGTTGATGGCGTGTTTTATTCTAGCCTTATTTGCGAACGTGATAGCATTGAGGAAATTATAGATGCAAGAACGAGTGACGCTATTGCTTTGGCATTACGTTTTCAGGCACCTATTTTTACTTACAAGAATATTTTAGATAAAGCCGGAATTTACCTAAAAGTAAATCCAAATAAGGATGAACGCGACGATGACAATATTCTAATGGATGAACTTGTTGCTGAAGAAATTGAAACGTCAGCCTTTGGTGAAGATACTTATAAAGATAAATCGTTAGAAGAATTAAACACGTTGCTCGATGAGGCTGTTGAGAACGAAGACTACGAAACTGCTGCAAAAATTAGAGACGAAATTTCTAAACGTTAATCCCATTGTTATGAAACATTTTTTATTAGCTAGTACAGCTATTTTTTTTGGTCTTACGCTTAGTGCTCAAGACATTGAAAAAAAATGGCAACTCAATTCGGGAGAAACATTTGAACTTAAAAATGGTAGTTTTAATTACAACGGAACAGCTGGTGATTATATTCGTCAAAACAACTTGATGATTTTGTATCTTAATGATTCTATTAATAGTGTAGAGCGTTATAAAATTTCAGAATTT